>JBKQOX010000038.1:0-87590 GCA_052145255.1 Occallatibacter sp. | reverse complement strand
CAAAACCACGCTTATCGCCGCCATGCTGCATGCCGCCAAAATGACTCCCACGCAGGGCCGCGTCGAAGACGGCTCGGCCGTAACCGCCTACGACGAAGAAGAGGTCGCCCGCGGCGTCACCATGCAGAACGCCGTGGCCTTTGCCGAGTGGCAGGGCACGAAGATCAACCTCGTCGACACGCCCGGCTTCCACATGTTCACCCACGAAGCTCGCGCCGCGCTCTTCCCCGTCGAATCCGCCATCGTCGTCATCAACGCCCAATCCGGCGTCGAGCCCGTCACTGAGCGCGTGTGGCGCTTTGCTGAAGAGGCCAATGTGCCCCGCATCGTTCTCGTCAATCAAATGGACCACCCCAAGGCCGGCGGCGGTGGTGGCCTGAGCGCGCTCATGGACGACCTCAACGACCGTTGGGGCCGCAACTGTGTTCCCGTCCAGTTACCCATCTCTGACGCGCAGGGCTTTCACGGCGTCGTCGACCTCGTCACCATGGAGGCTTACACTTACACGCCCGGCGGCGATGGCCGCGGCAAAGTCTCCGCTGAAATTCCCGCCTCGCTCGCAGCCGATGCCAAGGTGCGCCACGAAGCTCTCGTCGAGCTCGTTGCCGAAGGCAAAGACGAGCTGATGGAAGAGTACTTCGAAAAGGGCACCATCCCCGAAGACCACCTGATCGCCGCGCTCCACGAGGCGATCCGCGAAGATCGCATCTTCCCCGTGCTGTTTTCGAGCGGCCTCTCCAACATGGCCCTCGATCATCTTCTCGACTTCCTCAAGGCCTATACGCCTGCGCCAACCGAGCGCGAGCCCCTCGCCGGCAAAACGCCCGGCGCAGCCGCCGATGCTCCCCCCGTCGTCCGCAAAATCGACGACGCTGGGCCAACGGGCGCCGTCGTCTTCAAAACCATGTCCGATCCCTTCGCCGGCCGCATCACCTTCTTCAAGGTCATCAGCGGCGTCGTCAAGAACGACGCCACGCTTGAGAACTACACGCGCCGCGGCCAGGAAAAACTCGCGCACTTGAGCATCATGCAGGGCCGCAAGCCCGTTGAAGTTGCCGAGCTGCACGCTGGCGATCTCGGCGCAGTGGGCAAGCTCCGCGACACCCTCACCGGCGACACACTCGGCCAAAAGGGCGCCGACTTCCAGGTGGATATGGCGAAGCCTCCCGAGCCCGCCATGACCTACGCCATCGAGCCCAAGTCACGCGCCGACGAGGATAAGCTCGCGCCCGCCATCCACAAGCTCATGGAAGAAGACCTGCTCATCCGCTTTTACCGCGACCCGCAGACCAACGAATTCCTCATCGCCGGCGCAGGCCAGCCCCACATCGAGGCCATCGTCAGTCGCCTCAAAAAGCGCTATCACGCTGAAGTTACGCTCAAGGCGCCCAAGGTCCCCTACCTCGAAACCATTCGCGCCAAGGCCGAGGCCCACGGCCGCCACAAAAAACAGTCCGGCGGCCACGGCCAGTTCGGCGACTGCAAAATCCGCATGGAGCCTCAGCCTCGCGGAGCCGGATTCGAATTTGCCAACGAAGTTTTCGGCGGCGCAATTCCGCGCAATTTCATCCCGGCCATCGAAAAAGGCATCGTCGAGACGGCCGCGCGTGGCTACCTCGCCGGCTACCCCGTCGTCGACTTCAAGGTCACCGTCTTCGATGGCTCCTACCACGACGTCGATTCCAACGAGCTCTCGTTCAAAACCGCAGGCCGCCTCGCCTTCAAGAATGCCATGGAGCAGTGCAAGCCCTGCCTGCTCGAGCCCATCATGAAGGTCGAAATCGAGGCACCCGACGAATTCGCCGGCGCGCTCATGGGCGACCTCAACGGCCGTCGCGGCCGCGTAGGCGGAATGGAGTCCAAGGGCCGCACTACGGTCATCAACGCCCAAGTCCCCATGGCCGAGATGCTCTCTTACGGCACGCAGCTCACCTCCATGACCCAGGGCAAAGGCAGCTACCGCATGGAAGTCGACCACTACGACATCGTCCCGCAACTCGTCGCCGACAAAATCCTCGCCAACGCCAAACGGCCTGTGGACGAAGAGGAAGAATAACGGAGCCAAGCGCAACCCGGAACAAATGTGGGTTCCAGGCCCTGATTCTCAGACCTAGAGCCCACCCCGATCCTGAATCACACTTCACTCTCGACACCGTATCCCAGAAGTGGGATAATTATGACACGGCTGAATGTACAGGGTGAAAAGCCGCTCCACTGGATGGGCTCTGCACTGAAGCAACTCAAGGAGTTTCCGCCCAAGGTCCAGCGAAACATCGGATTTGCCCTCGGGGCAGCGCAACACGGTGGCAAGCACCTTTCCACCAAGCCGTGGAAGGGCGAAGGGCCGGGAGTTTTGGAGGTCGTTAAGGACTTTGACGGCGACACTTACAGGGCGATCTACACGGTTCGCTTCGAACGCGCTGTCTACGTCCTTCATGCGTTTCAGAAGAAATCGCCGCGTGGGATCGAAACACGGCAGTCCGATATTGCCTTGGTACGTGTGCGGCTGAAGATGGCGCAGCAGGATTACGAGGAGAGATATGGCTGAGAAGGCTCGAGAGCGCATCATCCCCAGCAGCGGCAACGTCTTCGCCGATCTGGGTTTGCCCGATGCCGAAGAACTCGACACCAAGGTCCGTCTCGGAGCTGCCATTTGCCGCATCGTGGAGCGGCGCCGCCTCACCCAGGCCCAGATTGCCGCAGCCCTCGGAGTCAACCAGCCCAAAGTCTCCGCATTATTGCATTACAAGCTCGAAGGCTTCAGTGTGGAGCGCCTGATGCGGTTCCTGGTTGTCCTCGGCAAGGACGTCGAAATCGTCATTCGAACCAAGCCTGCTTCTCGCTCAGCTCGCATCGCCGTCAAGGCGGCCTGAATCTGCTGCCGGGTGCCCCAGATCCGGAATTTCGGAGCTGGGATTCCGCACCTCTTCATCAATCAAAACACCCTCTCACCCCGAGCACGCCCCCACAAACTCAACTGACCCTGTTCGCTTCCCGTAAGAAACCGCCGCCAAAACCAGCTATCCTCCATCTTGAGGAGACCCCTACCCCTTGCCCAACCTCACATACCAAGTCCGGCGATCGCTTGCGGCAAAAACCGAAGAGTACTCCTTGACCGACACCGCAATCCTCTGGCCCGGCGGCACCGCGCCGTTCGCCCAGATCAAAACGGTCAGAATCTACTCTGTCCCCGGGATGTGGCTGTTCGGCGCAGGCAAGGTCGCATTTGGATCGCGTCGTTGTGCAGTCACCCTCGATTCCGGCGTCCCGATCGAGCTCACCAGCCAGCACTATCTCAGCTTTGGCAACTTTGAAGACCGCTCACCGGCTTTCTATCCATTTGTCAGCGCATTGATCGCTCGCGTGCGGGCTGCAAATCCCGTTGCGCAATTCGTATCGGGAATGCCTCCAATGCTCTGGTGGTTCTGGTTCCTGTCCTTTGGCTTTCTCGCGTTTCTCCTCATCCTTTCGATCACGCTCGGCCTGCTTGGGCTCACGCTCGAGCACCAAAACTCTTTGGGAACTTCGCTCCTATTTCTGGCTCTCGCCGGCCTGCTCATCGGCCCCATCAGCTTTCTCCGCGCCATCTGGCGCCGCCGCACCCGCGATCTGAATTCCGGCGATTTATCCAGAGCCGTGTAACGCGAAAGATCGGTCATACCCGCCGCTGTCTACGAGACGGGGCAAACATTGAGGCGAGTCCGGCGCTCCGCGGCCCCTGTCAAGTCATAAATTTGCTAACCCCTTACCGGTCAGCCACTTGCATTTGCCGATAATTTCCCCCTTTCGGCGCACAATCCTTTCATGAATCCAATTCCAGGCTCTCGGGGCTCCATTTCTCATCCCGAGTCGCCACTGAACGCTTCAAACAGCTCGGGAAATGAGGTAACTCCAAATAAATGAAGTCTTTACGAAAACAGACCCTTTAAAATGAGGAACTTACAGCAACACACGTCTCGCAACCCCTTTCGTATGAAGTACTTGGCTTCAAAGATAGGGGGGAGTCGGGGTGCCACCGAACAAACACACGATTCGAACCAAATCTGGGCCTGGCAGCCCTGCGACCGGCAACTTCTTCACTTAGGCCCGCCCAAAAAATCACCGGACGAAATGAAGGGCACATTCTCCCCCCACTCCGCCCGGCTTGATTCCTATCTATAGTTTATCTTTGCGCAAAGATCGGTAATCGTCGCCTACTCACCCCTCAGCAGTTTCGATGCTCTCTACGTGGATGACCTTTGCCTGCTCATCGAGTTGGCCCGTCACCTTCACCGTCTTGCCTTCGAACGGTTTGGCGCGCTCCGTGTCATCCAGCGTGAATACCGAGCCCGATGAATCGCGCAAAGCGTATTGATCGCCGTTCTTGACCACAGTTCCAGTGAAGGTCCCAGACTTGGCCTGGTTCTGATCTGGTTGCTGTTGCGGCTGTGCCTGATCCTGCGCAAATGCAGAGCCGGCGGTGACAAACGGGCTTCCCAGAACCAGCGCAAAAGCCAGTACCACCGCACAAAGTGCACTGAAGTCAATAAGATCGCGCTTGATGGAACGCATAACGAGAACCTCCGGGGGTTGGATTTACCTGAGCCCATTCTCGTTTCGGCCCAAGCGTGTAACTCGTTGCATCCCGAGGTCCAAACTGCAACCGATTGCAGCTTCAGCCGAAGCTCTTGAAGGCACAGGGAATTCCGCCCCGGCTCGCAAAGCCCGAGCGTAAAAACTGTTCGCCAATAAGGAGGAAAAACTGCTCGCCTGAGTAAAACCTGCGTGGCGATAAAAGGTTGGCTTCGACTTCAGCCCTCGACAGCCGGCCGCAGGCGCTTGGCCAGCGCCCACTTCAGCTCCTCGACGCCCTCGCCCGTTACCGCCGAAATGGCGTGAAACTCGAGCTTCTTCCGCTTCGCATGCGCAGCAAGCTTCTTCAGCTTCTCCGGGTTCGCCGCGTCGATCTTCGTCGCCACTACGATCATCGGCTTCCCGGCCAGCGGATGCTCGTCCACCCCTTGCCCCTTCGAACTAAAGCTCGCCAGCTCGTTGTTGACTAGCTTGAAGTCTTCCACTGGATCGGGCCTCCCCGACGCGTCCGACACATCCACCAGGTGAACCAGCAGCCGCGTGCGCTCAATGTGCCGCAGGAACTGCACGCCCAGCCCCGAGCCCAGATGCGCGCCCTCGATGAGCCCCGGCATATCCGCGACGACGAAGGATTCGAGATCCGGCTCCTCGCCCACTGTCAGGACACCCAAGTTCGGCTCTAGCGTCGTGAACGGATAATCGGCAATCTTTGGCCGCGCCGCAGAGATGCGCGAGATGAGCGTCGACTTGCCCGCATTCGGAAGACCCACCAGGCCCACGTCCGCCAGAAGCTTTAACTCCAGCCGGTAGCTGCGCTCCTCGCCCGCGCGACCCAGCTCATGCTCGCGTGGAGCCTGGTGTGTACTGGTCGCGAAATGCTGGTTGCCGCGCCCGCCGCGCCCGCCTTTCGCGATCACAATGCGCTCGTCCGGCTCCTTGAAATCATGCACCAGCTCGCCCGTCTCCATGTCGTAGAGAGCGGTGCCCACCGGAACCTGCAGCGTCACCGATCGGCCATCCAGACCGGTGCAGTTCGAGCCCATCCCGTGCTCGCCACGCTGCCCCTTGTGCTCCGGGTTGTAGCGGAAGTGAATCAGGGTATTATGCCGCTGGCTCGACTCCATAACGACGTCACCGCCACGGCCGCCGTCGCCGCCTGATGGCCCCCCACGCGGCACGAACTTCTCCCGCCGGAACGCCATGCAACCGTTGCCGCCGTCCCCGGCCTTTACACGAATTTTGGCTTCATCGATAAACATGATTCTCAGGGGCCAATCTGGCTGTCGCTCGCTGGGTCGCTCTTGCGCGATGGTCTTCCAACCGCCGTCTCTTCAGTCTAACGAACGATTCTGCCCTCGCGTGCAGACTTGAAATCCGGCGGTCGCACCGAAAAAACATCCAAATGTGACGCAGACCGCTTTTCAGTGGCGACTTTCGGGCATAGAATCGCTGCCAAACTTCTTCTCGATCCACTGAGTGCGGCGAAAAGCGGATGCTTTCGCCCTCACACCGGACTCGCCTCAAGAGCGGACCGGCTTGCTCGTTTGTCCTTTCTCCCAGGATTTGCCTGAGCAGCGCCGTCAATGGCAGAGGCAAGGTGGAACTGGATTCGATGGTTGGTGTTGGGCGCGCTGTGCCTGAGCGCCCACGCGCTGCTCCTCGCTCAATCAAATCCGGCCGATTCTCCGCCAGAGCACTTCGTCCAGGTTCAAGCTCCGCAATCCGGCTCGCTCGCCGGCCGCCTCACTGACCTGCACTCGGCCCCGCTGGCCGGCGTATCCATCATTCTGCACAATCAAGCCACCGGCGCTGAAGTTCGCGCGACTACGGCCAGGAACGGGGCATTCCGCTTTGCCTCACTCGATGCAGGCGAGTACACGCTCGATGCCGACGCCGTCCAACTCGGCCACGGCCGCCTTGAAGGAATTCTCATCGCGGGAGGCACCGAATCCCGCATTCAAGCCGCGCTCAACTTCGAGCCTGTCGCTCCAGAGTTGCTTGAGGCCACCGCGCAGGCTCAGATCCCTGCTCCTCCAAACGCCTTGGCGCACTTTCCGTTGAATGCCTCTGTACTGCCCGCGCCTACTCAACCCCTTGCGCCGAGCGTGGCAACGGTTGTAACCGCCGCTCCAACTGCCCCGCTTCGCCCCGCACTGAGCACATCCAGTCCACGGCTCATCGCGTCGATCGCGGCTGAATCTTTGAATCTCCTTCCGCCGACGGTTACGGTAACGCCGGACGCAATCAGAACCTCCGTACCGCCCGCGACTCCTACGTCCCCCCCGCCACCCGTTTCGCTTCCCTCCTCCGCGCGCTCGCAATCTGCAAGGTCAGGCGCCGGTGGCGCATCTTCCGCCTCACTCCCTGTGCCACCCGCGCTCGAGCAGGCTCAACCCCAGTTTCAAATCCTCCACTTGCCGTCGCGCGCCGCGTTGGAAACGCGATCCGCCTCGACTGAGCTCACGCTCTCTGTCGCGCAACCAAACATATTTCCACTCAAGGCCGGTGCCGCACCCGCTCTTGCCGAAACTGCGGTACCTCCCAGCCTCGTGCAGGCGGCAATGTTGACTCCGCCTCCTGTTACGCCGACGCTCGCCGCAACTCAGCCTTCAGACCCGGTCACGCCGGCTGTCTCCACCACAGTCTCAGCCTCACAACTGCAAGCCCTGCCGGCAAGTGGGCGGCACTGGCAGGAGTTCCTGCTCGACACCCCTGCCGCCGGCGCCTCGGCCGACTCTTCGCAGGCCTCCTACCGTGGCTCCCAGCAATCCGCCCAGGTCTCAGTCGACGGCGCAAATATCGGCGTTGCCTTCGGCGTCTCCGCCGGCTCCGACGCGCATTCCTCCATCTCCACCGGCGCTGACTCCGGTCCGCAAAGCTCAACAACTCAATCAGGCGGCAACGCCTGGATCGGAGGTCGCGGGCTCGGCGTAAGTGAAGCCGCTATCCACGAGGTAACCGCTGCCGCCGGCAACGTGGAGGCCGAAGGCATGCATGCCGCCGGCGGACGCACCACCATTCGCACCGAAAGCGGAAGCAATGCTCTCCACGGCCAGGGATTTCTCTTCGACCGCCAAAACACCTGGGGCGCACGGAATCCCTTTGCGCAATGGGTCACGGAGACCGCACCGGCCACGCTTACATTTAATCCAACCGGCTCCGTCCCGGTGTTTACGCCGGAGCCATATACGCCACCAGACCATGAAACGGTGTTGGGCCTTGGCGCGGGCAGCCGTATCCGCCGCGACAAGCTCTTCTGGTTCGCGGCTCTGGACAGCTATCACCGCAACGATCCAGGTCTGGCAATGGTGAAGCATCCCCTGGACCTTTGCGGGAATTACAACGCCAATGGCCAATGCACCTACCCTGCCGGATTCTTTGAAACGCCCACCGACTGTCAACTCGAAGCGCTGAGCGCACGGCTGGGATTTTCGGGAGGGCAGTCAAGCGGCTGCGTCTCAGGCTTGGTTCAGGGACTGACGGCTTATTCAGCAATGCTGGAAACGCTGTCTGGCCTGCTGGGGCCCGCGCCGCGCACCGCGGCGCAGTGGGTTGGCTTTGGCCGTATCGATTGGCAGGCGGCCGAGCGTCATCACTTCACGTTCGAAGGCATAAGCGCCGACTGGAACTCGCCCGGCGGCGGTCTCACTCGCGTCTCGGAAACCTACGGAAACCACAGCTTCGGCTCCAGCCAAGCCAGCCAGCAGTGGCTGCTCGCTCGCTGGGAAGCGTATCTCACCCCCAACCTGCTGGCTGTCACGCAGGGCTCAGCGGGGCGCGCAGTCCTCAGCGCAAAGCCCGACACTCCATCCGCTTTTGAGCACTCGTTGCTCAATGTCAATTCCTGGGGACAGTTGCCCCAGATCGTGGTGGATTCGCGCTACGGATTGACGATCGGCAATCCCTCGCGCTTTGGCCAGGGCGATTATCCCGATGAACGCCTCATCCATGGACAGGAAATGCTCGACTGGGTCCGCAACAAGCTGCTGGCTAAAGCCGGCTTCGAACTCGACCACAACGACGATGCGATCAGCCAATTGCGCAACCAGTCCGGAACTTATGTCTACTCCAAGGTGGAGGACTTCATCTCCGATGCATTGGTGTTTCAACAATTCGGACTTCAAAATCCAAACAACTACTCCATTCAGCGCAGTTGCGGCGCGACAGACGCGACCCTGGGCAGCCAGCCCTGCTACTCCAACTACTCGCAGATGATCGGTCCTACCAATTGGAACTTGAGCACCAATGACTGGGCCGGTTTCGGGACGGCGCAGTGGCAGCCGAACAAGCTCGCCGTCTTCTCTATCGGCCTGCGCTGGGAGCGCGAGCAGATGCCGCCGCCGCTCGCGACGCTCGCCAATCCCGATCTGCCGCAAGCCGGAAAGATGCCGGATCTCAGCAATAACTGGGGTCCGCGCTTCAGCCTGGCCATCGGCGCACGGAGCCGCTGGCCAGTGCTGCGTCTGGGCTATGGCATGTACTACGGCCGCGTCACGAACGCCACGACCGAGACCGCGCTCACCCAAACCGGCTCACTCAAAGGCGACCTTAGTTATTTCATTCGACCCACCGATGGTTATACGTCCATCGGCGGCACCGGCGCCGCACCGCCATTTCCTTACGTGCTCAGTGGACCACCCGCCAGCATCGTAAAGCCGGGCGCGGTCGAGTTCGCGCCCACCTTCCGCAACCCGGAGGTGCATCAAGCTGTCGCCGCCATCGAACAGCCGCTGCCTGGCCGGATGGAAGTTACGGCGGGCATGATGCTGAGCCTCGGCCGCCGCCTGCCTGTCTTTATTGATTCGAATCTCACCCCGCCGCTTACCAGTTCCCAGCCCCAGCAGCCACAGAACATCACGTTCAACGTTTGTGACGAGACTCCTCTCACTCCCTCGGGTTCCAACAACACCAATGGTACGTGCGGCAACCTCGGGCTAGGCCCCATCAAGGCCAAACAAATCACGGTTCCTTTCTACGCGTCCACCGCAAGCACAGGGGTTGCAGGCTGGCTTAATCCGGACTACCAACAGGTCAACATCATGGAGAGCAAAGCGAACTCCACCTATGAGGCGGCCATGGTCAAGCTCACGCGCTTTGGCAGTCGCGGCCTCAGCCTGCACGCCCACTACACCTACGCGCACGCAATGGACTGGAACCCGAACGAGAGCCCGCTCAACCCCGTCGACACCAGCCACGACTTCAGCCAGGAGTATGGAACCAGCAACCTCGACGCGCGTCACTCGGCCGCAGCGATGGTCGTCTTCGAGGCGCCATGGAAGATGCGCAACTTCGCCGGCCACATCGTGAATGGCTGGATGCTCTCCGGCATCGGGGAATTCCAGAGCGGCCTGCCACTCACCATGCGCACTTCCGGCTCGCTGCCCAAGGAGTTTAATAATGCCGGCTACGCCATCGTGGGCCTGGGGCCAAGCATGAACGGCTCTGGCGGCGACAACCGCGTCTACGGGCTAGGCAGCGACAATCGGATCTATAACATTGGCCGCAACACTTACCGATATCCCGAAACCTGGAAGGCCGATCTGCGCCTCGCCAAGCGCTTTGACTTCGGCGAAATGCGCCAATTGGAAATCCTCGCCGAGAGCTTCAACCTTTTTAACCATCAGAACGTGACCAGAATTGAAACCACCGGCTATATCATCGAGCCCGGCAGCCCGCCGAGCACGCTCGGCGCTCCAGGAATCCCTCCGACGCTGGTTTTTTTGACGGGACTCAAAACCAGTTCAAAAACCGGCCTCCCCATCCCGGGCTTCGGGCAGCCGCTTGACATTAACGCCGAGGACTTCTACCGCGAGCGCCAGATCGAAATTGGCGTGCGTATGCGCTTTTAATAGCCTCGCTGCTTCATTCTGCCCACGCCTGCAGTTGGGACAGTCCACCCTTCACTTGTTCACTCCTTCACTCTTTCACCGTTTTCCAGGGGAAACCGCTCGCGCACCAGCATCAGCGCTTCCTCCGCCGTCGCGACTGTTCCTTCCAGCTGCGCATCTTCGGCTGCACGCAGCATTTCGCGGAATCGCATTCCCGGCGGATAGCCCGCCGCGATCAGCTCTCGTCCTGTGATGAATGGTTTCGGCCGCACCACCGCTTCTGGCATTGAGGAAAAACGCTCGCGTGCGAACTCCCAGTTCTCCAGATTGCCGCTCGCCGCCAGGCAATCCATCCGGTGCAGAGCCAGGTGTTCCTCAAATCGCTCCAGCCGGAAGAATCGCTTCAGTGTCGATTCCTTCATCCGCTGTGCGTCCATGAACCGCATGTGATTCTCAATCAGCGCCAGCACCTGCCGAGTCTCTTCGTTCGAGAATCGGAATCGCCGGCAGATCTCTGCGCCCATTGCCACGCCCATCTCCACGTGCCCGTCGAAACGAATCCGATCTGGAGCACGCTTGAATGTCGGCGGCTTGCCCACATCATGCAACAGAGCTCCCCACGCCAGCGTCTCCGAGCATCCCGGCTCCAATTGCTCCAGGAGCATGAGCGTGTGGACCCACACATCGCCCTCGGGATGGAACTGCGGCGGCTGTTCCACGCCTTTCATGCGCGCAATTTCGGGCAGCACTTCTTTCAGCAGTCCAGTCTCATCCAGCAACTCGAAGGCTCGCCGTGCATGGCCCTCGGTCAGCATCTTCGTCAGCTCGTCGCGCACGCGCTCGCGGCTCACGGCATGAATCTTCGGAGCTAGCGATCGAATCGCGCGCTTTGTCTCCGATTCCAGCTCGAACTCAAACCGTGCAGCAAACCGAACGCCGCGCAGCATACGCAGGTGGTCTTCTTCAAACCGCTGCTCCGCTCGCCCGATCGCGCGCACCACGCCCGCATCCAGGTCCGCAAGCCCGCCCACGTAATCGAGAACCGCGCTGCGCAGATGTTTCGGATCGCCGGCGATCTCGTCCAAAACTCCGCCTCCACGCAGTGGATCCAGCAGCAGCCCGTTGATTGTGAAGTCGCGCCGCCGCACATCCTCTTCGGCGGTCTTTGTGTAGTGCACACCATCGGGATGGCGACCATCGGAGTACGACAGGTCGGATCGAAAAGTCGCCACCTCCGTCACAAAGCCCGCGTCTTCGGATTCTGGCGCTACGAGCACCACGCCAAAATGCGCGCCCACGGCAAAGGTCCGCGGAAACAAATCCAGCACTACATCCGGTGTCGCGCTCGTGGCTACGTCGTAGTCAGCCGGCTCGCGCCCCAGCAGCAAATCGCGAACGCAGCCACCCGCGAAGTACGCCTCATACCCGCGCGCGCGCAGCGTCTCCAAAATCCTCAGTGCCGCTTCGAGTTGTTCCGATCCGGCCATCGTCTGTGTTTCTATTCTCGCTCTCCAACATCAATAAAACAGCCAGTCCGCTGGCGGACCCGCTTTTTTTGCTCCGCTAACCCCGCTAGCGCCGCTAACTCCGCTCTCTTCAGCCACTAAACTAGATTCATGCCCGGCCCTGGCCTCATCCTCGGCATTGAAACCTCTTGCGACGAGACCGCCGCGGCCGTCGTCGAGCGCGGAGCGCGCACGCTTTCTTCCGTCGTGGCCTCGCAGATCGCCACTCACGCGCGCTACGGCGGCGTCGTTCCCGAGCTCGCCAGCCGCGAGCATCTTCGCGCCATCGTTCCCGTCGTCCGCGCCGCGCTCGCCGAAGCCCATTTGACCCTCGCCGATCTCGACGCCATTGCCGTCACTTCAGGGCCAGGTCTCGCCGGAGCGCTTCTGGTCGGCATCACCTACGCAAAAGCTCTCGCCTTCGCCAACAAGCTTCCCCTCATCGCTGTCAACCATCTCGAAGGCCACATCCACGCGGTCCTCCTTCAAGAGCGCGAGTCCGAGCAGTCGGCATCCCAATCGTCACTCAACGGGACGGGCGGCAGCCCGTCCGATTCGCCCGACGCCCAGTCGCTCGCTCTCGTCGTCTCCGGTGGTCACACGCACCTTTTTCTTGCGCGACCCGCCAACGGCGCCTGGACCTACAGCCTCATCGGCCGCACCGTCGACGACGCCGCCGGCGAAGCATTCGACAAAGTCGCCAAGCTTCTCGGGCTCGGTTATCCGGGCGGTCCCTGGATCGATGCGCTCGCGAAATTTGGAAACCCGAGCGCAGTACCGTTTTCGTTCGCGCAGATCAAAACTAAACTTCATCTTGGCGGCAAACCGGCACGAACAAAAGCCGCAAAGACCGCGCCTATCGCGCGCCTCGACCCGCACTTTCTCTTTTCGTTTTCAGGAATTAAAACCGCTGTGCTGCGCTATGTTGAGCTCCACGGCCTGCGCGACGAAGCAAAGGCCCGCGTCGATCGCGTGCTGGCCGACTTCCGTCCGCCGCAAACTCGCGAAGAGGCTCTCGCCCTCTGCCCGCAGCCTACGCTCGATTTGATTGCCAGCTTTCAACACGCGGTCATCGGCGACCTGATGAAGAAAACCTTCGCCGCGGCCGAGTCGCTCGGCGCCGCGCGCATCCTCGTCACTGGTGGAGTGGCCGCCAACCGCGAGCTTCGCACCCGCTTCACCGCCGAGGCCGATCGGCGCGGCCTGCACGTCGCGTTTCCCACGCTCGCGCTCTCCACCGACAATGCCGCGATGATCGCCGCTGCCGCGTGGCCGCGCCTGCTCGCGCGGGATTTCGCCGCGCCCGGCCTCTCCGCCGACCCTTCACTCGCGCTCCGCTGATCGAGATAAGCAGCGAGGGCACGTCTCGCTCAATCTACCGCCAAACGTGCAAAGGCCCGGCTCGCGCCAGGCCCCTGGAGTCTTTCTGTTTTCTGCTTTCTCGTTCTCTTGGTCCCTTGTTCCCTCGGTCCCTGCCTTACGTCCACCGCCGCATGATCAGCGTGGCGTTGATGCCGCCGAATCCGAATGAATTCGACAGGGCAACGTCGAACGAATCCTTGATCGCCTTGTTGGGCACGTAGTTCAGCCGGCACTCGGGATCCGCATTCTCGAGATTCATGGTCGGCGGAATTTCCTGGTTCACTAGCGCCAGCACCGTAATGCCGGCCTCGAGTCCGCCCGCGCCGCCCAGCAGGTGGCCGGTCATCGATTTCGTCCCGCTGATCTTCAGTTTGTGGCTCAACGCGTGCTCGCCAAACACTCTCTCGATCGCCAGCGACTCGTTGCCATCGCCCGCGGGCGTCGACGTTGCATGCGCGTTGATGTATCCAACTTCTTCGGGGCGAATGCCTGCGTCCTTAATTGCTGCTCTCATGCTGCGTTGCGCGCCCGCACCCTCCGGTGCGATGCCCGTCATGTGATAGGCATCGGCGCTCATGCCGTAGCCGATCACCTCGGCCAGAATCTTCGCTCCGCGCGCCCGCGCAAACTCCAGCTCTTCGAGAATCAGGATGCCGGCGCCCTCGCCGATGACAAATCCATCGCGATCCTTATCGAAGGGGCGGCTGGCGTGTGTCGGATCGTCGTTGCGGGTCGAGAGCGCTCGCATGGCGGCAAATCCGCCCACTGACATGGAAGTCACCGCGGCCTCTGTGCCGCCGGCGATCATCGCGTCCGCATCGCCGTGCAAAATCATGCGCACGGAGTCGCCGATAGCGTTGGCGCTCGTTGCGCAGGCTGTGGCTGTGGCCGATATCGGGCCTTGCGCACCATAGCGGATGCTGATATGCCCCGCAGCCATATTCACAATGGCCGCGGGAATAAAGAAAGGCGACATCTTGCGCGGGCCGCCTTGCAGCATGTTGTTGTGCTCGCGCTCGATGACCTCGAATCCGCCAATCCCCGAGCCGATAAAGACGCCTACGCGTTCGGCGTTTTCCGGCGTGACCTTCAGCCCCGACTGTTCCATCGCCTCCTGCGTTGCGCCAAAGGCGTAGTGGATGAAGCGCCCCATCTTGCGCGCTTCTTTCTTGTCCACAAATTTCAGAGGGTCGAAGTCCTTCACCTCGGCGGCGAAGGTAACCGGGAATCCGGTGGCGTCAAATCCTTTGATCGGCGCCATACCGCTGGCGCCGGCAAGAATTTGCCGCCAAACCTCGGGAGCGGTGTTGCCGACGCCGCAGATCAGCCCCAGGCCGGTAACTACCACTCTGCGGTTGGTTGCCAGGGTCAACGCTTACTTGCCGCCTTTCGCGTTCTTGTCGATGTAGTCGATCGCGTCCTTCACGGTCTTGATCTTCTCGGCGTCCTCGTCGGGAATCTCCATGTCAAACGCCTCTTCGAACTGCATCACCAGTTCGACCACGTCCAGCGAATCGGCGCCCAGGTCTTCCTGGAAGCTGGCGCCGGGTGTGACTTCGGCTTCATCCACCTGCAACTGCTCGACGATGATCTGCTTCACTTTTTCTTCAACAGCCATGCGTACGTCTCCTCGTGGTATTGGGAACTTAGAAAAACGTTTCGGGGATTTACAAAACTGCCCACCCCGCGAACCTACAATACCGGCCCTCGGAGGGAAATGACAACCACCGCGCCAAGAAATCTGCGCATGGCCCCGAATCTTCAAGTCTACTGGCAGGACCCTGGGGTGTAAAGGCATCTAGTTGGGGGGAAACGATTGAAGAAACAGGAAATAATACCGGCGGCTCCCCCGGACAACGTGGCACCGCGAAATGCACAACCCTGGGGCGTATATTAGGCGAAAGAGGCGAGTGAGACCATGATGCAGCTTTTGATCGTTGGAGCCTTGGCGGCGGTCGCAGGAATTCTCGTCGGCTACTGGGCGCGGAGCGCCTCGGCCAGCGCGCAAAAGGTACTCTTTGAGCAGAACAACCGTGACGTTGCGGACGCGTTAAACGCGGCACGCGCCGAGTCGGCGAATCGGGCCAGTGAAGTTCTCGAGCTCACGCGGCAGAACAGCAAACTCGAGTCCGACCTTGCTAACGAAAAGGCCAACGGCGAGCGGCTCACGCAGCAATTCAAACTTCTTGCCTCCGACATCCTGAAGGAAAACTCGAAGACCTTCTCCGAGGGCAGCCAGAAAGAGCTCGCCACGCTGCTCGACCCGCTCAAGACGCAAATCAAAGAGTTCCGCGAAAAAGTCGAACAGACACAGACCGATTCCAAGACCGGTGTTGCCGAACTGCGCGGTCTCATCGGTGCGCTTGCCGAACAGAGCAAACAGATGGGCGAAAAAGCCGAGAATCTCGCGACTGCCCTCCGCGGCTCCGCCAAAACCCAGGGAGATTGGGGCGAATTCATTCTTCGCGATCTGCTGGAGAAAGCCGGCCTTCGCGAGGGCGAGCAGTACAGCTTCCAGCAAAACTTTTCCGGTCTCGAAGGCGAAGACGGCACAAAGTCTAAATCAGCGCGCACCGACGTCATTATTTTCTTGCCCGGCGGCCGCAACCTGGTCATCGACTCCAAAGTTTCTCTCACGGCCTACACCGATTACGTGAGTTCGGCAGCCGACGCCGAACGCAATGCCGCACTGAAGCTTCATCTGGCCAGCGTTCGCGGTCACGTCGCCAGCCTGACCAAGTCTGGCTATCTTCGCCTTCCCGGTCTCGAGACGCCGGACTTCGTAGTCATGTTCGTGCCCGTCGAACCAGCCTTTCTGGTGGCCCTGCAGAACGATGCTGAGCTCTGGTCCGACGCGTATAAGCAGGGAATCTTGCTTGTTGGCCCGACTACGTTGCTCTACATCATCCGCATCGTCAACGTTCTTTGGCAGCAGGAACTCCAGGCGCGCAGCGTCCGCGACGTCATGAATCGCGGAGCCGATCTATACGAGAAATTCGTAGGCTTTGTGAGCGACTTGGAGGCCGTCGGCAAGAACCTGCGCGCTGCGGACCAGAGCTATCTCACAGCGATGAAAAAACTTTGCGAGGGGCGCGGTAATCTTCTCCGTCAGGTCGAAATGCTCAAGCAGCTCGGAATCAGGACCGGAAAATCGCTGCCGCAACACCTCGTTGACGCGGCAGCCGATGAGCCCGAACTCGCCCTAGCCGGCGATATCGGCGAGCCCGGCCAGCCCGAGGGGTAACCTCAGCCGGCTCAGTTCACTCTCGCGTGATTCCTGTCCTATTGCGGCGCTTGCGGCGGTGTCGCCGGCGCGGCTGGCGCAGCCGGTGCTGCCGGCGTATCCTTCACCCGCGTCAGCGTCAACTCCATACCCGGGAAATCGGCAGAGTCGGTCTTCGCCTTCATCTTGATCGTGTCGCCGACCACCGTGCAGTCGTGGTTGATCGTCATCCCGTTGAACGACACATCGAACGAGAACTTATCCCCGTCGATCTTCCCGTTGGTGATCGCCATCGCATCGCCCATCGGCCCTTGCACCGTGCCGGTCAGCGTGGCGCCGTCCTGCTTGAACGTAAACGTGAGTTGCATCGCGTTGCCATCCGGACCAGTCGACTGACCCGTCCAGGTTCCGGTTACATCGGCGGCCATGGCCGTCGCGGCACTCAACATCATCGCCAATCCAGCACAAATTGTAAGCAATTTCCTCATCGGTCCCTCTAGAGCCCTCTTCCCGGCAAACCCATCATACAGATGCAATGTGAAAAGTGAACAGGTGCCCGCCTGTCGGTCACGAATCAAGCCCTCTGATCCCAGGTCTTTGTTTTCTCGGTCCCTGGTTCCATGCCGGGGCCCCGGCGAGCGGTCTTTCTTCGCTGGGGTTGCATGGTCCCTCGGTCACTGCACTTCTCCAAACGCCTCCCGCAACCGCTTCCAGGTTGTCTCCAGATCCTCCGGCAGAATGCGCGTCTCCCCCACCGTTGTGATGAAGTTGGTGTCGCCAATCCAGCGCGGCATGGCATGCAGATGCAGATGTCCGGCCACGCCCGCGCCCGCCGCTTTGCCGATATTCATGCCGAAGTTGAAGCCGTGCGGCGAGTAAACGCGGTCGAGAACGCGTTCGGTCCGCTGCGCCAGATCCATCAGCTCATGCGCGGTCTCCCTGGGCAGCACCGCCAGCCGATCCAGGTGCGCGTAGGGCATCACCATCACGTGTCCCGATGTGTACGGATAAGCGTTCAGGCAGATGAAACAGCTTTTCGCGCGCAGAATCAGCCCGCCAGCAGCTTCCGCCTTGTCGCGATCCATTCCATTCGCAATGGCGTAGTCAATTGATGCCATCAGATTGCAGAAAACGCAATCCGAGTCGCCTGGCCACGCATCCAGAGCCGCGGGCACGCCACGCCGCACTCCGCTCTCCGACGAGGTGATGTATGCATAACGCCATGGAGTCCAGAGATGATCCATCCGAGTCCAATCTGTCCGATCCAGTATAGAAGGCCTTCTGCGTTCGGTTTTTTGCGGCACTTTCCGCAACGCCTCCGGCAAGAGCGAAGCGACTTTCCGCGCAAACTTGCCTCCGCGGCAGCGCGCCTCGCCGCTCCTAACCCGTTTGCTTTGACCAACTCGATTGACGCTCGATTGCAGAGATTGCTACACTCAAGGCGTAGCTTCCTGCGCGGATTCCAGCAGTGAGTTGCGGCCGCCCTCCCAGCAAGCCGTTGCCTGCCGGCGTTTCCCAAGGAAACCCGCCGTCTTTTACCCCAGTGCAACAACTTGGGGACGGCCTTTCCTGTGGAAGACAGAACCGGCGCGTCACTTGGCGCGAGGGCAAGTCAAGGCACCGAAGGCGACCGGAACGCGGAATTGCGGCGTAGGAGCCACCCAGCGGCTGGAGCAATCCTTTGCTGGAGCACGCAGTCCCGGAGCAGGCTGTAATGGCAAACGTCCTCAATCCCGAAACCGAGAGCATAACCCTGAACACCGAATTGGAAACCCCAACGCTAGACCCTGCGACGGAGCTAGAACAGACGTCGTACGAATCCACGTCCAACCCTTCAACGTCGAATGTTGACAACACCTCTGTTGTCGATCGAGCCCCGCTGGACGCCGATGCCCTAACCGAGCCTGTCGCTCAGGCCGCAACACTCGACCAGCCCGCGCCTTCAGAACCTGCAGCCGCGGCCGAGCCTGAGGCAATCGCTGCCACTCCCGAGCCGCCCGCCGCAGCCGTTACGCCGCCAGCAGCCCCATCGGTCTCGCCCGCCGTGCAGGCACAAGTGCGCGCCGTTACGCACACCGAGCCAGCCGACGATTTCTCCGAGGCCCTGGCCGCCTTCGAGCGCGAGCAGGCCGCTGAAGCGGCCGCCGTCGAGGCTTATGGAGACAAAATTGTCTCCGGCAAGGTCGAAAAGCAGACTGAAAAATATTTGGTCGTCGATGTCGGCCTCAAGTCCGAGGGCCTCATACCTCTCGACCAGGTTCTCGACCATACCGGCGCCGTCAAGTTCCAGCCCGGCGACGTGATTGACGTCGTCATCGAGCGCGAGGAGCCAGAAGGCGGCTACCTCGTCAGCTACGAGAAGGCCCAGCGTCTCCGCGTCTGGGACACGATTGAGAAAGCAGCCAACGACAAGACGCCCGTCACCGGCACAGTAGTGAGCCGCGTCAAGGGCGGGCTCACCGTCGATATTGGCATGAAGGCTTTCCTGCCCGGCTCGCAGCTTGAGATTCGCCCCGTGCGTAATCTCGATACCTACCTCGGCCAGCAGATTGAAGTCCGCGTCATCAAGCTCAACAAGAAGCGCGGCAACGTCGTGGTCAGCCGCAAGGAGATCCTGGAAGAAGAGCAGAATTCCAAGCGCTCTGCCACCATGGAGCACCTCGCAGAGGACGCGATCCTCACCGGCACGGTCAAGAATCTCACCGACTACGGTGCGTTCGTCGACCTCGGCGGCATCGACGGCCTTCTCCATATCACCGACATGAGTTGGGGACGCCTCACCCATCCCCGCGATTTGGTGAACGTCGGCGACGAGATTCAGGTCAAGGTTCTCAAGTTCGACAAGGAAAAGCAGCGCGTCTCGCTGGGCTTCAAGCAATTGACGCCGGACCCCTGGCTTGATGCAACAGAGCGTTATCCTGTCGGCGCAAAGGTTCACGGCCGGGTCCTTTCGGTCACGGATTACGGCGCGTTCGTCGAACTCGAGCAGGGCATTGAAGGCCTGGTTCACCTCTCTGAGATGACCTGGTCCAAGCGCCTCAAGCACCCCTCCAAGCTGGTCAAGCCCGGCGACGAGGTCGACACTGTCGTTCTCAGCGTCAACCCTGCGGACCGCCGCATCTCCCTGGGCATGAAGCAGCTTCTCGAGAACCCCTGGGAAAGCCTGACGGACAAGTACCCCGTCGGCGCCATCGTCGAAGGCCGCGTGCGCAACCTCACCGACTTCGGCGCCTTCGTCGAAATCGAGGATGGCATTGACGGTCTCGTCCACGTCTCAAACCTGAGCTGGACCAAGCGCGTCAAGCACCCGTCTGAAGTGGTCAAGAAGGGCGAAAAGGTCAAGGCTGTCGTTCTCGGCGTCGAGCCGCAGAACCGCCGCCTCTCACTGGGCATCAAGCAGTTGCAGCCCGATGTCTGGGAGAGCTTCTTCGCCACGCACCGCGTGGGTGACGTTGTTCACGGCAAGATTCTGCGCACTGCGCAGTTCGGCGCGTTCGTCGAAATTGCCGAGGGCGTCGAGGGCCTTTGTCACATCTCCGAGGCCGGTGATCCCGTCGATGGCCACTCCCCGCTCGAGCAGGGTTTGGAGAACGACTTCAAGATCATCAAGATCAACGTCGAAGAGAAGAAGGTGGGTTTGAGCCTGCGCACGGGCAGCAGCCACGAATCCGCCCACTCCGCCGCTGAATCTTCCAGCCCAAGGCGGGAACAACCACACAAACAGCCGGTCTCCAGCTCAACCACCACGCTCGGTGACCTGGTCAACTGGCGCAAGGGCGAACGATAAACCTTTCGCGACACGCAAAACCAAAGCGGCCACCCTCCGGGGTGGCCGTTTTGCGCTTGGAGACGGGATGCCGCGATTGCGCAGCCTCAGTTCCCCGTCGGAATAATCCCCACATTCTCGACCATCAAAATCGTCGTCCGTTTCGGTGCACGCGTCCGATGCACGACCTTCTTCGGCACCACAAATCCGTGTCCAGGTTTCAGCCCCACGGTGCGATCCTCGAGATCGATCAGCAGTTCCCCATCCACCACGTAGAAAAACTCATCGTCCTCGTCGTGTTTATGCCAGTGGTACTCGCCTTCAATGGCTGCCATGCGCACGACGGAATCGTTCACCTTGCACAGGGTTTGATTGAACCACTTGTATTCGTTCGCGCCCGGAACCGCGTGCACATCGATCAGCTCAAGCGGCTTGTAAAGGATATTGAGTCGTGTTTCATAGGGGAAAGCTGCGCTCTCAGACATGGCAAAAACCTCGGGGAGAGAATAGCAGGGGCGCCCGCCAGGCTTTCCCGGCAAATGCAGAAGCTAATTCTCTTCTTGACCCTGACCCTGCGTCATGTCCGACGATGGTCGGTGAACGATGAGCGGCGGACCGCTGACTTCTGACTTTCCGGCGTACACTTCTCTCGTTCCACTGAGGCGCCAATGTCCTACCCGCACCGTTCTATCCTCGCCGCTGTCACGCTCTTTTTCCTCGCGCCCATCGTCGCCGAATTCCTCCTCGGCGATTTTCCCGCCACGTGGCTCCCGCTGATCATCGTCCTCGCGCCCATGTACGGAGGCGGCGCGCTCCTCATTCGCGAGCTCACCCGCCGTTCCGGCCGCGGCTGGCCTACGATTCTTCTCCTCGGCGTCGCCTACGCAATCATTGAGGAGACCTTCACCACCCAAACGCTCTTCAACCCCGATATCTATGGGTTGCACATGCACCTCCTCTCCCACGCCTGGATTCCCGCGCTCGGCACCGGCGCTTGGTGGACCCTCTTCATGCTCAACGTCCACGCCTTCTGGAGCATCGGAGTCTCCATCGCGCTCACTGAAGGGCTTTACCCGTCTCACGCCGGCTTCTTTCCTGCGCGCCCCTTCACGCCCTGGCTGGGCAAGGTTGGCCTCTCTGTTGCCGCCGCCCTCTTCGCAGTCGGCGTCGTCTACAACACCTGGTACACGTTCCATCACGACCCGTTCCGCGCCTCGACCGCGCAGTTCATTGTGTCCGCTCTTTTCGTCGTCGTTTTCGCCATCGCTGCCTTCCTCATCCCGCCTGCTTCTCGTGACCAGACCGATTCAACCCCCGAGCCCCTCCCCGCGCCCCCAGCTTTCATCACCGGCGTCGCCGCATTCCTTCTCGGCGCAGCCATCTTCCTCTCGCCAATCTTATGGAAATGGAATTGGGCCGCTCCGGCCTTCATGCTCGCCGTCGATCTGGTTTTTCTCGTTGGGCTGGGTCTGTTCTCTTATCGCAGCGCATGGACGCCTCTGCACACCCTCGGCATCGGCGCTGGCGGCGCACTCTTGTACGGCGCGCATGCCTTCATGCAGGGCCCGATCGTTCCCTGCACCAAGGGCATCGCCCTCGCCAGTCATTTGCTCTTTATGATCCTTGCGCTCGCCGTCGTCGCGCTGGGTGTGCGACGCACACATTCGGCTCTTCTCAAAGGCACACCGCAACCGGCCCCCGAGCACTCAGAAGCCTGACTATGGCCGTGCATTGAGAATTTAGGGACCTTGAACCGTGAGGCCAAGAGCCGGAAACTACAACAACGTCTTTAGGCTCCGGAGTCAGTCGTAAGCGAACTCGACGGATCTCCGCGTCGCTGCATCTGGCGCAGCACAATCACAATCCCCAATGCCGCCAGAACGCTGATCAGCGCGAACAAGAACACGCTCGCGTAGCCGGAAAATCCAATGATGGCCCCGGCGATTGGGCCTACCAGAAAGAATGACACGTCGGAGAATGCAGTATAGACACCCAGCGCCGTCCCGCGATTGAACTCCGGAACACGCTTCACAGCTTCCACGCCGATTGCAGGAAAAATGAGCGACAGTCCTAACCCGCCCACTGCCGCGCCTGCCATTGCCATCCATGGCGTCGTGGATTGCCACAACAGAATCATCCCCACGGCTTCGGTCACAAGTGAGGCAATCGCCACGGGAAAACCGCCGAAATGGCTGATACTCTTAATGAACAGGAGGCGCACGGCGATGAATCCGATCCCGAAAGCCGTAAGGCAAAGCGCCGCTCCGTTCCAATGACGGCTGACATAAAACAGTGTGACGAACGTCGCCAGCACGCTGTAGCCAACGCCCCCCAGCGCGAGTCCCATGCCGTGCGGAGCGACGCGCCCCAGCACGTGAGCGAATGGCAAATGCTCGCCTGGTTCCACAGCCACCGGTTCCTTGCGCCACGCCATGATAAAGCTGATGGCGCCGATCAAAATCGTCAGCAGGCCGATTGACCCCAGGCCCCACTGCTGATCGAGAATCACTCCCAGCGGCGCAGCCAGCGCCATACCGCCATAGGTGCTGATGCCGTTCAACCCGATCACCTTTGCTGTGTGTTCCTGGCCTGCGCTGGTGATACCCCACAACGTCGATCCTGTCGAACCCAGGCTCTCGCCCACTCCCAGCGCCAGCCTGCTCCCGATCAGGACGGTAAAACTGAGCCAGTGCACTCCATGCAGAGCCGCCGCGCCCATCAGCAATGCGCCGCTCGCCGTGCAGCCGGCCATGCCCCACATCACCGAGACCTTGGCGCCCATGTGGTCGGAGATGCGTCCGGCCCAAGGCCGGCTCAGCAGTGTGGCAATGTACTGAATGCTGATGGCCAGCCCCGCAAGCACCGCGCTGTAGCCCATGCGCAGGTGCACGAACGGCGGCAGAACCGCGAGCGGCAAGCCTATGGAAACATAGCAGATAAAGGTGAAGTAAACGTAACCGGCGAGGCGCCACGTCCGGCCCCGCGCGGCAGACCGGACAGAAACCGGAACATAGGCAGTCGAGGAGTACGACATATGATGAAACGAAAACGACGCAGAGTGTCTGTTCCTTCTCAGTATATCGGAGATTCGCTTGGCTGCGCCTTAACCCGTGCTTCCTTTCAAGTGCGCACGACGCCTTCTTTTACCGATCGCTGAAGGATGGCACCGGCGACCCTATCGGCCAGGCTTCATCGCCCACAGAATCCCGTTCTTGATGATCCCGTAGAGAAGAGGATTCTCGTAGTCTTCTTTGTTGTGGCCAAGCGCCAGGTAAAACTCGCGCCCGCCGTCAAATTCGTGGTACCACGCCAGCGGCAAGTCGGCAGGAAACTTCGCTACATCAATCGTCATCGGTTCAAGCGTGGCAAGCTTTGTCCGGTCTGTCACCAGGACTGGATGGATGTCCGGATTCAGATGGTCGAGGAAGTAGCACTCGTCGGTCCATGTGAACTGCGCGGGCAATCCTTTGGCGGCAGCGAAGTCTGGATCGGTTACCCGAACGGTGAACGCTTGCTGGTGAGGATGGGCTGCGAATTTGCCGCCCAGTACTGACCAGAAGTAAGGCCAATCTCGCTCGGAGCCCGAGGCCGAATGAATGCCCACAAATCCACCGCCGGCTTCAATGTAGCGCTTGAAGGCGTCCCGCTGCGCATCGTCGCTGAAGGCCTCGTTATTGCTGTTTGAGAATACCAGCGCGGCGTACTGGCGCAGGTTCGCATCCGTAAAGACGCCCGGAGCATCCACCTCATCTACTGCGAATCCAGCCTCGTCACCCATCTTGCGGATCGCGGCCACGCTCGCGGCAATATTGTCGTGCACATAGCCCTTGCCATCTGGCGTGTAGTTGCGCGTGTAAACCAAGATGCGGGGTTTCGGGGCGGTCTGAGCCGCGAAAGACGGAAGCAGGCTCATTGCCCCGAAAAGACAAGCGCGGAGACCGGCGATTCGTGAGAATTGAAGAGAGAGGTGCATGCATTCTCCTCGGCTGGAATCCGCTCCCAGCCTAAATCGCCGGCCCTGCTCCCCGCGAGTCGCTCCGTATCAAGAAAACCCTCTAGACTGGGACAATGGCGGGTTTTTCCATCGAGAACTTCGGCTGTCGCGCGGCACGCGCTGACGGTGAGGCCATCGCCGGGCGTCTGCGGGTGCTTGCCGAGGGCCAGCCTCTCGCATCGGACGTCGTCGTCGTTAACACTTGCAGCGTGACCGCCGAAGCCGACCGCGCGGCCCGTGCCTTTATCCGCCGAGCGCACCGCGGGAATCCCCTGGCCAGAATCGTCGTCACCGGCTGCTACGCCCAGCGCGCGCCTCAGGAACTCGCGGGGCTGCCCGGCGTCTCCGCTGTCGTTGGCAACAGCCACAAGGCCCTCGCGCCTGAGATCATCTTCAACCTGGCGCACGGTTCGGTCACAGCCCCTTCGCCCTCGTTTCTTCCCGTAGCCTCGCTCTTCTCCGCGAGAACAGAGCATTCTGTTCCCGTCTGGGCTGACGACCGTTTCGCCCATTCCTTCCTCGAGGATTTGCAACTCACGCCAGGCGCTCAGACACGCCCTAATCTGAAAATTCAGGAAGGCTGCGGCAATCGCTGCACTTTTTGCGTCATTCCTTTAACCCGCGGACCCTCCAGGAGCCTGACCCACGAAGCTGTCGTTCGCCACGTTGAGGACTTCGTCGCCGCCGGCGGCAAGGAACTCGTGCTCTCGGGAATTAACCTCGGACGCTGGGGACGGGATATTTCTTCTGACCACCGACGAGAGGATCTTGCGAGCTTGGTCCGCGACCTCCTCAAGCAGACCTCGCTGCCTCGCCTCCGGCTCAGCTCCATCGAGCCGATGGACTGGGACAACAATCTGATTGATCTGCTGAGCGAATTCGGTGGTAGCCGTCTCGCCCGCCACGCCCACCTTCCGCTGCAATCGGGCTCCGACGCCGTGCTCCGCCGCATGCACCGCCGCTACCGCCCCTGGCACTACGCGGACAAGGTCTCCGCACTGTTTTCAGCAGCTGGCCCCGACCTTACCCTCGGCGCCGATGTGATGGTCGGCTTTCCCGGAGAGTCCGATCGCGAATTCGATGAGACGTTCGCTTTTGTGCGCGAAATGCCCTTCGGCTACTTGCACCTGTTTCCCTTTTCGCCCCGGCCGGGCACGCCAGGGTGGGCCCTGCACCAAGCGTCGCCAGTTCCGCCTGCCACCGTCGAAGAACGAATGACCGCGCTCCGGATCGTCACCGCAGAAAAGACGCTGGCTCACCGCAGCCGCTTCATCGGACAAGACCTCGCCGCCATCACGCTCCACACGCCGGAAGCAGTCGCCAAGCTTGGCTGCACCGCTGCCCTTTCCGAGAACTTCGTGCCCATCAATCTCGGCGGCCATATCCTGGCTAATCAGCTTCTCGATGTGCGCGTCACCGGCGTTCATTCAGACGGCTCCTTAGCCGGCATTCCCAGCCATTAACCTCTTTTTTCTGAGGGCCGAGCCAATGCTATACTCAGGTTGCGTCGCTGCTCTGCGGCCCAATGGGGCGCCCTGCCCCCGCCCGTCCGGCACGCCTTCGGAGGAGTACCATCGCATTCGATAAACGAGCGGCAAAGTCTTTCATTCGCATCAACGATCGGATTCGCGCGCGCGAAATCCGCGTCATCGACGAAAACGGCGAACAGCTTGGTATTCTCCAGCCCTTTGAGGCCCTCCGCATCGCCCGCGAGCGCGGCCTCGACCTGGTTGAAGTTTCACCCACTGCCGTTCCGCCCGTTTGCCGGATTCAGGATTACGGCCGTTTTCTCTACGAGAAGGAAAAGAGCGAGCGTGCAGCGCGCAAGCGCCAGAAGGTCATTACCGTCAAGGAAGTCAAATTCTCGGTGACCGTCGACGAGCACGATTACCAAACCAAGAAAAATCAGGCGATCCGCTTCCTTACCGAAGGCGACAAGGTGAAGGCGAGCCTGCGTTTCCGCGGACGCCAGATGGCCCACCGCGACCTCGGCTACAACATCATTAATCGGCTGATCCAGGACATCGGCGCTGCCGGCGTGGTCGAGTTCATGCCCCGCATGGAAGGCACCATCCTGCACGCCATACTCGCCCCCGGACGCAAAGAACCGCCCAAGTCCCGGCCGGATTCCGCCGCACCCGCGCAAGCTTAGTTGCCGATTGCGCGAGTCCTGTGATGCGGCAGACCCCAATTAGGTTGCCTCTGCTCGAAATTCTTTGATACGAGAGTTGTATTTAATTGGAAGGTACTCTAATTCCAAAGTCACATTTCATTCAGCGTAGAATTTCTGCGACTCTGTAAACGTGGACGGATGATCTTCCGTCTACTCAATATTAGATGGCCGCTCGAGTTCGACTTCGGATCCCGTTTGCACTTCCGAACGAAATTGCCATCCTAGTTTGGAGTCGCCTGTGAGTCGCGTGAACATGCTTCAGATCTTTTCGGTCGTCTTGATCCTTTTGGGCGCCGTCTTAGTATTCGAGCGCCCTGCATACGCTTACGCCGATCCAGGCACGGGCCTGTTAGCCGTCCAGGCTGCGGGGTCAGCGCTCGTTGCCACAGGCTGGTACTTGCGCCGGAAGATCTATTCGCTCTTCCGCTCCGGCGATGCTCCCAGGACCGAATCGGATGAGCAGTCCGTTGCCGCGGATGGCGAGGACTCGCCAAATCCGTGAACGGACCACGAAAGTTTTCTGACCGAGAATCTGCCCTACCCCCCTTAGACACTGAATTGGAATTGACCTTTCGCGATCCGTCCGGCGAGCTCCGGCTGGCAGATGGTCGCGCCTTGCGGCGGATTCGCCCCCTTGCCGAGGAAGAGACCCGCGCATTTCTCGCATCCCCGCTACGCAAAACTCTCGAACAGAGTGGCGACCTAATTCCCAGCCGCGTCGCCGAGCCTGGTTCCCATCCCTGCATCTCTCCCGGCGAATTCTGGCTTGAACATCCACGCATCGATCCCATCAGCTACCCGTGGGAATGGAGCACCGCTCAGTGGCGCGCGGCCGCCGAGCTCACGCTGCGCGTTGCCAGCCGGGCCATCGACGCTGGGTGGACTCTGAAAGATGCCACACCTTTAAACATCCTCTTTTCCGGCCCGCACCCCATCCTCGTAGACGTCCTATCCTTCGAGCGCCGCGATCCTCATTCCAGTGTCTGGTTGGCCTACGGCCAGTTCGTGCGCACCTTCCTTCTACCTTTGCTCGCGGCAAGATATCTGAGCTGGCCGCTCCAGGCAACTCTGTTTGCGCGCGATGGCTATGAGCCGCGCCAAATTTATGAGGCGCTGCCGCGCTGGCGCAGGATGAATCCGAAGCTCCTTGATGTCGTCACACTGGCTGCCGTCCTTGAGCGGCCCGGACAACGGCGCGCCAGCTCGAAAAAGACTCCATCCACCACCGATCCCGCTCTTGCCAGGCACGTCCTGCAAAAGCGCATCGCGCGGCTCGGCAGGCAGATTCGTCACGCCGCCGGCGAGCGCGGCCATAGCCAGTGGAGCCGCTACGAACAAACTGCCGGCCACTATCAGGCTGCCGACGTTGAAGAAAAGCAGCAATTCGTCAAGAGCGTGCTAGCGCGATGTCAGCCCGAACATGTGCTCGATATTGGCGCCAACACTGGCACTTATTCGTTGCTCGCTGCCGATGCCGGTGCGCGTGTGGTCGCCCTCGACAGCGACTCCGCCGCTCTCGAGCAACTCTGGCGCGCTGCACTGGATCGCGACAAACCCGTCACAGCCCTCGTTGCAGACATCGCCCGGCCCACGCCCGCGGCAGGATGGCGTAATCGCGAACATCTGTCTCTGCTCGACCGTCTCACCGGCAGATTTGATCTGGTGCTCATGCTCGCCGTCGTTCATCATCTGATCCTGCGCCATCAGCTGCCACTCACCCACATCGCCGATCTTTGCGCCTCCCTCACACAGCGCTCGCTCCTGCTGGAGTGGGTGCCACCTTCTGACCCCATGTTTCAGGAGTGGCTGCGCGGCCGCGACGATCTCTATGGCCATTTGACCGAGGACGACCTCAAGCGCGCATTCGCACCGCATTTCGCCGTCGTCGACCGCGCCCAATTGGGCAACGGGCGAGTTCTTCTTCTATTCGATAGAATTCCCGTGTAAGACGAAGTCGCGCAAATTCAAGATCTAGGCATGGGAGAAAGCACCGCATGATCAAACGAATTGCCCAGGCCTGGGGCTTCGCCGCCATTCTCCTTCTGCCCGGCTACGTTGACCTCACTTCCTCGCTGGGCGATGAGCGCATGCACGTTCCCTGGCCCCTCACACGCCTGGTTCTGGCGCAGCTTGTCGATCTTGCGATTGTGGGCTTAATTTTCGCAGCCCTACTGGCGATCCTCCGCGGCTTGAAAGCCTGGGCGCAAATCCGATGGTTCGCCCTTGCCTTGCTCCCCGTCTACCTGCTCGTCTGTAATCTCAGAATCTTCCCGTTTCGAGTTCCCTATGTCTACGTTGCAATCGTCGCAGTCGCGTGGATTGCTTCCCTCGCGTTTCTGATTTTCCGCGCCCCATGGGTCGCATCAAGACTTTATGGCTTTGGCGCCGCCGTGCTCACCGGCTCTGTAGTGTTTGCATTCGTCATGACCGCTCAACTGGTAAGCGCCGCCTTCTGGCGTCCTGGCATACAGGCATTTAGCAGCCCCATTCCCGCCCAGCCCGCAGCCACACCGCGCGTGGTTTGGATCATCTTCGACGAGTTGGCGTATAAGCCGGTATTTGAAGCTCGCGATCCCTCTCTCGATCTTCCCAATTTCGATCGCCTGCGCTTGCAAAGCACGGTCTACACCAACGTAAGACCGATTGGTTACCACACCAGATTGGTTGTGCCCAGTTTGCTCCTGGGCCAAATCGTAACGAGTTCTACCTTTACCGCAAAGAATCAATTCATCGTTCGTACGGCTGACGATCCTCGTTTGGAGCCTTTTGACGCTCACGCTTCGTTGTTCGGGATGGCCAGCCAGCGCGGCGTCTCGACTTCGATTGTGGGTTGGTACCTGCCTTATTGTCCGATCTTTACGGGCACGGCCACTGAGTGTTATTGGAGCAACGACGACACGGAAGACGGCGCTCCTCCGTCAATCAATGCCAATTTTGTTGATGACGTCTGGTTTCCTCTGCGCGTCGTGGCCGAACAACTCGTTGCGCCTCGCGTGGCTGTAGCCGATGTCGCCCACTGGGAATCTCTAAGCCACGTGGCGTCCGTGAAGGAAATGAGTCAGCACGCTATCGCCGCGCTCGCCAACAGCCAGGCAGACGTCATCTACCTGCACCTGCCCACTCCCCATCCACCGGCCTTTTGGGATCGCCGCTCGCACACCTACGGAGTGGGCGGATCCTATCTGGACTCGCTGGATTATTCCGATCGCCTCCTTGGGCAAATACTCGACGTCCTCGAGTCGCAGCCGCGCTGGGCTAAAACGACCCTGGTCATCCAGGGAGATCACTCCTGGCGCACCGGAATATGGCGTACAGCTCCGGGTTGGAGCGATGAGGACGAGCGCGTTTCTCGCGGAGGGGAATGGGATCCTCGTCCTTTCCTCCTCATTCATGCGGCGGGACAAACCAATGCAGCAGTCGTGGCGTCTTCCACCAGCCTGATGTTTGTCCACGATTTTGTTGCGTCGCAAATCCAGGCCCTCACGCGCTGAGGGCCGCGAATTCAGGGCCCTCTTCGCCCGACTTTATTTCGGCAGCGCCATCGTTCCCGAAATGCTGATCGTCGCCGCGGGCGTTTTGGCTTCCGGCTGCCCACCCGAAACGTAAATCTCGTAGTCGCCCGCCGTCACCGCCCGGTTTCCCTTCTCATCCACCTCGCTCAACTGTCGCGGAGAAAGTGTGAACTGCACTCGCCTCTGTTCGCCTGCGCGCAAATGGATTCTCTTGAATCCCTCCAGCTCAAGCGCGGGAGATACTGTCGTCTGTGGAGGCTTTAGATAAAGCTCGGCAACTTCGTCCCCATCGCGTGCGCTCGTGTTGCGGACCATCGCCGTCACGACGACCGAGGCGCCGGCCGCGACTGCCTTGGCATTTACCTGCGGCGCGCCAAAACTGAATCGCGAGTAACTCAGGCCGTATCCAAACGGGTAGAGAACTTCGCCGTTGTAATAACGATAAGTCCTGTTCTTCATCGAGTAGTCGGTAAACGCGGGCAAATCGCTTGTCGACGCATAAAACGTGACAGGCAGCCGTCCTGCGGGATTGTTTTTTCCCTTCAGCGTCTCCGCAATCGCGTCTCCACCTTCCTCGCCGGGGTACCATGCGTCGAGTAGCGCATCTGCATGCTCCTTGGCCCACTGAACCGCCAGCGCGCTGCCCGCAGTCAGAACCACAATCAACGGCTTTCCCGTCGCGCCCATCGCCTCCAGCAAGTGCTCCTGCGCCGCGGGTAGCTCGATGCTGGTCCGGTCCCCGCCCTCGAATCCCGCCACGTGAACGTTCATCTCCTCGCCTTCAAGGTTCGGAGAAAGTCCCACAAAAGCGACAATCGCATCCGATTTCTTCGCGGCATCAATCGCCTGGCCGAGCAAGCTATCCGCCGGCGGTGTCCAAACGAGCTCGACGTTGCGATCGTTGGGAAGATGCATATACTCCACGCGAATCGCGTGCGGATTTGTATCGGCGAAAGTCAGCCGCGCCTCGGCAGGGTTGCTGGAGCTGTCCATCACCAGCTTGTCGTCAATATAAAGCCGGACACGGTCCGGCGCCTTTGTCGGCGGCGCTTGTCCCGCACCTGCCTCGCCGGTCATCACATTTGCCATGAACGGTCGCGGCCCGCGCAAACTTAACGCGTAATCCCCTGGCGCGGGCGGTACCAGCTCGCCAGTCCAGCGCACTGCAAATGTTTTGCTCGGGAAATCCGCCGCCGGAGCGACGCGATTCCAGTCGAAGTTGATCTTCGCGTCCACGCGAACCAACTTCGGCGTGCCTGTCATATCAGTATTGTCGAAGTATTCGCCCTTCAGCCCGGCAGTTTTCAGCGAAGTGTCCGTGCGCAGATAAGCTGACGGAATCGGTGCCGAAGACCCGTCCGCAAGAATCGATCCGGGAGCGAAAATCACGTTCTGACTTCCGAATTCTTTCCGCAGTCCATTGAGCGGTGAAACCGGATCGGGCGCAGTTCCGTTGTAGTTGCCCTCCATGGACTCCAACAAATCGGCGGTCGGGCCCACCACCGCGATCTTCCGGATCGACGGCTTCAACGGAAGCGTGTTGTCGCGATTCTTCAGGAGCACGATCGACTCGCGCGCCGCCTCGAGCGCCAGTTCGCGATGTGCTGCTGAATTCACTTCGGAATAGGGGATCGCATTGAACGGCACTGCCGCTGGCGGATCAAACATTCCGAGCCGCATGCGCGCCGTGAATAGCCGCACCACGGGTGTGTCGATGTCGGTCTCCGCCAACAGGTTTTCGTGGACCGCCTTGGTAAGCGCTGCGTAGGTTCGACCGCAGTCCAGATCCGTGCCCGCTTTCACTGCCTTTGCAGCCGCCTCTTCCGGGCCCGCCGCAAAGTGATGCCCGCGATCGATATCTCCCACCGCATCACAATCAGAGACCGTGTATCCATTGAATCCCCAATCCTGGCGAAGATGCTGATGCAGCAGCATCGTATTCGCGCATGCCGGCGCACCGTCGATCGCGTTGTAGGCGCACATGATCGAGTCGGCGTGTCCATCCACGATCGTGGCCCGGAATGCAGGCAGATATGTGTCCTCTAAATCGTGTTCCGACACATCCACGTTGAATCCGTACCGCAACGGCTCAGGCCCGCTGTGCACTGCATAGTGTTTGGGTGTCGACACCAATTCCAGATATTTCGGGTTGTCGCCTTGGAGTCCCTTGACGAATTCAACGCCCATGCTCGCGGTAAGGAACGGATCCTCACCGAACGTTTCCATGCCTCGCCCCCAGCGCGGATCGCGATCGATGTTGATATTTGGCGACCAGAACGTAAGTCCCGCAAAGCGGCTGTGATCGTCGTTGCGAATCGCCTCGTTGTATTTGGCGCGCCCCTCCACGGCGATCGTCGTCGCAATCCGGTGCATCAACGCTGTATCCCACGTCGCAGCCAGGCCGATCGACTGCGGAAAATTCGTTGCAAATCCGTTGCGCGCCACTCCGTGCAGCGCCTCGTTCCACCAGTTGTATGCGGGGATGTCCAGCCTCGGGATCGCCGGCGCAACATCCTGCATTTGGCTCACCTTTTCTTCGAGCGTCATACGGCTCACCAGGTCCTTCGCGCGGTCGTCCGGCGTCAACGCAGGATTCAGGTACGGACACGCCTCCGAGCCGCACGGATTCTGTTTCTCATTTGTGGATTGTTGCGCCGGTAATGCGGCCGAAGTTGCGCTGAAAACGAGGGACGTCGCAAGAAGAATCGAATGGATTTTCATAGTGGTTTGGCAAGGAAAATTGCGCTGGCGGAAGATTATCACGCCGGCCGCGAAGTGCGCGCTGCACGCCCTCCTCACCCTTATACTGGGGATCAAGCCTGTGACCGCCAGCAAACGCTGGGCCATTCTGCATTCGTTTCACTCGTTGAGCGGCCAGCCTCGCATTTTTTTCGAAAGCCGATGGACATTGACCGGAAGGCCCGCGCCAAGCTCAAGTTCCAGCAACCGCTGCGCCTGTGGCTCACAGGCCTTCCTGCGGCGGGCAAATCTACGATTGCGAACGCGCTGGAAAAGCGCCTGTACTCTGCCGGTCGGCACACGTATTTGCTCGACGGTGACGAAATTCGTCTTGGTCTGAATAAGGATCTCGGCTTCTCAGAGGCCGATCGCATCGAAAACATTCGCCGGGTTTCCGAGGTCGCGCGCCTGCTTGTCGATGCCGGCCTCATCGCGATCGTCTCCTTCATCAGTCCCTACCGTGCTCAGCGCGATCACGCCCGCTCGCTCTTCGAACCTGGCGAGTTCTTTGAAATCTTTGTCGACACGCCACTGCCGGAGTGTGAACGCCGCGACCCAAAAGGACTCTACGCCAAAGCGAGACGCGGCGAATTGAAGAACTTCACCGGAATTGATAGCCCGTACGAGCCGCCAGTCTCACCTGAAGTTCATCTTCAAACCACGCTCCAGACTCCCGATGAATGTGTTGACTGCATTTGCCGGGTCTTGATTCGCTAACTTCCTCTTGACAGCAGCCGCGCTCTCACAGATCGTGAGGTAAACGGCATTGTGAAGAACCGCGGTGTGTGGGTTGCGCATTGGCTCCCCGAGGTCGATAAACCGAACGCAATTGCCGATCGGTCACTCCATCTGCAGGTCAGAGGTTCGCGCGGTCCCATGACTTTCGACTTTCACCTGTTCTGGCGCCATACGGTCCGCTCCTTCTATCGGAGCGCTGGCACCGACGGCCCCCTCAACCGCGACCGGTTCATTTTCCTTTTGCTGTTTTATCCCATTTGGGGATGCATCCTGCTGTTGGCCTGGATCGGCTTCATCGTTGATGAAATCTTCTTCCCTGCCTACCGGAAGCAGCGAGTCGAGAAGCCGCTGTTCATTGTGTCGAACTTTCGCAGCGGTTCGACTTTTGTGCAGCGGACACTGGCGCGCGACGAATCTACGTTTACATGCCTGCGGACTGGCGACATCTATCTGACCCCTTCCATCACGCAGCGGCGGATCTTTGGCCTGCTCTCCCGCGTGGACGCGCTGTTCGGCCACGTCTGCGAAAAAATGCTGCGAAAGCTCGACACCCTCTCACTCCGCCAATTGAAGATTCACTCCTTCAGCTTGTTTGATCCCGAAGAGGACGAGCACCTGTTGTTCTATATATGGTCAACATTTTTCGCCGGCTTCGTGTTTCCTTATCTCGATGAACTGCCGCCATACCAGTATTTCGACACGGAGATACCGTGCGCCAAGCGGCAGCGCATCATGTCGTTCTACCAGAGATGCATAAAGCGCCACCTTTTCTCGACCGGCGGCCGTCACTACATGGCCAAGAATCCGCTCTTCAGCGCCAGAATCGAATCGATTCTCGAAACATTTCCCGATGCGCGCATCCTCTATTTAGTGCGGAATCCACTGGAGATGCTGCCCTCCACGATTTCGCTGTTCAGCTACGTGGGTCACCTATTCAACAATCCTCCGCAAAAGTATCCTAAGTGCGATGAGACTCTGGCATGGACAAAGTACTGGTACGATCATCCGCTCGAGGTCATTGGCAGAACTTCGCCGCAGCAGTGCATGATCGTCAGATACGACGACCTGATGCAATCGCCGGAAGCCGTCTTCCGTTCCATCTACAGCCGATTTGGTTATCCACGAAGTGAAGCACTCGAAACGATATTGCGCGATGCCGTCGAAACAGCCCGGTCTCACTCCAGCTCGCATGAATACAGTTACGAAGCTATGGGGTTCACACGCGAGCAGATTGTGCGTGAGTTCGCACACATCTTTGCGCGCTTCGGCTTCGACCAGCATGAACCGGCAGATACACAAATGGTCGAATCGTCGGCTGTGTAGATCCGATCACGCTGTCTCCGAGGAACGGCGGCGGCTTGCGCTGCGCGTCCCATCGCCGCGCCCGATCCTAGTTGCCCTTCCACTTCCAGTCGCGAATCTCAGGCAGGTCCCTTCCCTCTTTCCGGATGTATTGGCCGTGCTCGACCAATTTGTCTTTGAGTGTCTGTTTCAGGTACGCGCCCTTCTCCCAAATACGCGGAATCCGGTCGATGGTGTCCATCGCCAGGTGGAAGCGATCGAGGTCATTCATCACTGTCATGTCGAACGGCGTGGTGATTGTTCCCTCTTCTTTATAGCCGCGCACATGAATATTGTCGTGGTTGGTTCGCCGGTAAGTGAGGCGATGGATCAGCCATGGATACGCGTGGAAGGCAAAAATGACCGGCTTGTCCTTCGTAAACAGCGTGTCGAAGTCCGCGTCGCTCAGCCCATGCGGATGCTCCGTCTGCGGCTGCAGCTTCATCAGATCGACAACGTTCACTACCCGCAGTTTCAACTCCGGCAAATGCTCGCGCAGAATGCTCACCGCGGCCAGCGTCTCCAGCGTAGGCACGTCCCCGCAGCACGCCATCACCGCGTCGGGCGCGCCGCCCTGGTCGTTGCTTGCCCATTGCCAGATGCCGATCCCCTCCGTGCAGTGCTTGATGGCCGCGTCCATCGTCAGCCACTGCGGCGCCGGATGCTTGCCCGCTACGACAACGTTCACATATTGTCGGCTGCGCAGGCAGTGGTCAATTACAGAAAGAAGACAATTGGCATCTGGCGGAAGATACACACGCACAACTTCGGCCTTCTTGTTCACCACATGATCGATAAATCCCGGATCCTGATGCGTAAAGCCGTTGTGATCCTGCCGCCACACGTGCGATGCCAGCAAATAATTGAGCGAAGAGATCTTTCGTCTCCAAGGCAGGCCGTTTGTGACCTTCAACCATTTGGCGTGCTGGTTGAACATCGAATCGACGATGTGAATGAACGCCTCATAGCAGTTGAACAGCCCGTGCCGTCCCGTAAGCAGGTAGCCTTCCAACCAGCCTTCGCATTGATGCTCGCTCAGCATCTCCATCACGCGTCCCTCAGGTGCAAGAAACTCGTCGTTGGTTACTGTCGCCGCATCCCACTGCCGATTGGTCGTTTCGAATACGGCGGTGAGGCCGTTGGAGATCGTCTCGTCAGGGCCGAAGATTCTGAAGTTCCTCGGCTCCGCGTTCAACTTGACTACATCGCGCAGAAACGGCCCCAGCACGCGAGTGTCCCCGATACCCGGCGCTCCAGGCGAAGGAACTGCTGCGGCATAGTCCCGGAAATCGGGCATCCTCAAGTCGCGCAGAAAAATGCCGCCATTGGCGTGCGGATTGGAACCCATGCGCCGCGTGCCCGCTGGCGCAAGCTCGGCTAGTTCCGGTCGCAGGTGGCCTTTCTCGTCGAAGAGTTCCTCCGCACGATAACTCCTCAGCCATTCTTCCAGCTGCTTCAGGTGCTCTGGATTTGTTCGAGGATCGGACAGCGGCACTTGATGCGAGCGAAACGTGCCTTCTATCTGCAATCCATCGACAACCTTGGGCCCCGTCCAACCCTTGGGCGAGTTGAGAACGATCATTGGCCAGCACGGACGTGTCGTGTTCCCATGGACACGGGCTTCCATCTGAATCCCTTTGATCTCCTCCACCGCACGGTCGAGTGCGGCCGCCATGGCCTCATGCATCAGATCCGGTTCGTGCCCTTCCACAAAATATGGCTGCCAACCGCAGCCGTGAAGCAGCTGCTCCAACTCCTCATGCGGAATGCGCGCTAGCACCGTTGGATTGGCAATCTTGTAACCGTTCAAATGCAGAATCGGCAGTACCGCGCCATCGGTTGCCGCGTCGATAAACTTGTTCGAGTGCCATGCCGTTGCCAGCGGCCCGGTCTCCGCCTCTCCGTCTCCCACACAGCACGCTACAATCAACTCCGGATTATCCATCACCGCCCCGAACGAGTGGCTGAGCGAATAGCCCAACTCGCCGCCCTCGTGAATTGAGCCTGGAGTCTCCGGCGACGCGTGACTCGGGATACCGCCCGGAAATGAAAACTGAATGAATAACTTCCTAAGTCCGTCTTCGTCCTGAGTAATATTGGGATAAATCTCTGTATAAGTTCCCTCCAAGTAGGTGTGGCTGACCACGGCCGGCCCTCCGTGGCCGGGGCCGGATACATAAATCATGTCCAGATCGTATTTCTTGATCACCCGGTTCAAGTGCGTATAAATAAAGTTCTGTCCCGGAGTCGTTCCCCAATGCCCGAGGAGCATATGTTTTATGTCCCCGATCTCAAGCGGGCGCTTGAGCAGCGGGTTGTCGTAGAGATAAATCTGGCCAACCGAGAGATAGTTCGAGGCTCTCCAGTAGGCATCCATTCTCCGCAACAAGTCTGGCGATAGTGTCGCTTCCATAATTCATCTCCCTTTCCTGCGCCCTCAGAGATCGCGTCGCAGCGAATGCGAATCGATTGGCGGCCCGAGTTCTGCCCATCCGCCATGACTATAGTCTAGTTCTGTTTTGCGCGTGTTAAGGGCTGCCTCTTAATCCAGCGGGTAAATCCCGCTTTCCTGCCGGGCCTGATAGCATTTCTTCTGTTGCCATCAACGGGCGTGCCTCGCGCTCTTGCGTCCGCCGAAATGAAGTTGCATCGCATGCGAGTTTGCGGTTTCGTCCAATCAAAATTGGATTCGCTAAGCGGAGAATCGAAATGAGTTACCTGAAGAAATTCAAAGTCGAGCCGGGAAGCAAAGTCCGGCTCAAGAAATTCGACCCGTCTTTCAGTGGCGGTCATAAAAGCCCCAAGTCCGCGGCCGATGAGATCGAGCACTACCAGAAGAAGCTTCGCGAGTTGCAGGATCTGCTCTACGCCGAGCACCGGCATTCGCTCCTTCTCTGCCTTCAGGCAGTCGACACCGGCGGCAAAGACGGCGTCATCAATCACGTTCTGGGCGCGATGAATCCGCAAGGCTGCCGCGTGGCCGCGTTCAAGCAGCCTTCCGCCGAAGAGGCGGCGCACGACTTTCTGTGGCGCGCGCACAAAGCTGCGCCCGCCTGCGGAGAAGTCGTCATCTTCAACCGTTCGCACTACGAGGATGTCCTTGTCGTTCGCGTTCACAATCTCGTTCCCAAAGATGTATGGTCCCGCCGTTACGATCAGATCAACAACTTCGAGAAGGAGCTCGTCGCCCACGAAACCCACATCCTCAAGTTTTTCCTGCACATCTCAAAAGACGAACAGCTGAAGCGCTTCAAGGAACGCCTCGACGACCCCACCAAGCGCTGGAAGATCAGCGAAGCCGACTATAAGGAGCGCGCCTTCTGGAAGGACTACGGGGCCGCCTACGAAGAAGCGCTCTCCCGCTGTAGCACGGTTCATGCGCCCTGGTTCGTCATTCCATCCAATCACAAATGGTTTCGCAATCTGGCCATCGCGCGCATTGTTGTCGAGCACCTGGAAGCGCTGCACATGAAATATCCAAAGCCTACGGTCAACATTGAAAAGATTCGCCGCGAGTACCATACCGCCGAGCGCGCTTAGCGCTGCGCGCGGCTCAGGAAAATCGCAAGGAACACTCTTATGAAAAAGTGCCTGTTGTGCGTCGTGCTGCTTGGCGTCGCTTCCTATGCTTCGGCCTCATCCGTTTTCACCAACCGGCTTGACGATCCTAAAGCGGTGTATCTCATTACGCAGGAATCTGGCGTGCACGGCGATGGTGTCGGCGACGACACCGCGGCGATTCAGGCAGCCATCGACAAAGCTGAAGGAGGCGTTCGCGAGGGAATTGTCTTCATTCCTTCGGGCCGCTACCGCCTCACGCACACCGTCTATCTCTGGCCGGGCGTCCGTCTTATCGGCTATGGCGAAACGCGCCCCGTCTTCGTCCTGGCTGACAACACGCCGGGATTTCAAACAGGCGTTGGTGTCATGGTCATTTTCACGGGCGCAAGTCCGGCCGCAATTCTCCGTTCCGGCAAACGCGTCCCGTTTCCGCCCCCTGGCAGCGTGCCGCCGAATAACAACATAGCGGACGCAGACGAAGACACATTCTATTCGGCGATGAGCAACATCGATTTTGAGATCGGCACCGGCAACCCGGCAGCGATCGCCATTCGCTTCCACGTCGCTCAGCATGCCTACCTCAGCCACATGGACTTCCATACCGGCTCGGGCTTGGCTGCGCTCACTGAGGTTGGCAACGAGGCCGAGGATCTACATTTCTACGGCGGCCGATACGGCATTCTCACCGACAAAACTTCGCCCGCCTGGCAATTCACACTCATCGATTCGGTCTTCGATGGCCAGCGAGATGCCGCAGTGCGCGAACACGAGGTAGGCCTTACCCTCATCCGCGACACCTTCCGCAATGTGCCCGTTGCCATCGACATCGACCCGCACTACTCCGACGAAATGTGGGCCAAGGACTGCCGCTTCGAGCAAGTCTCGAAAGCCGCCGTCATCATCAGCAATGAGAAAAGCCCTCTTACCGAGATTGGCGTCGAGAATGCAGTGCTCAACGATGTGCCGACCTTCGCCCTGTTTCGCGAAAGCGGCAAGACGGTCCCCGGAAAAGGCGCGATCTATCAGGTTGCAGATTTCAACTATGGTCTCATCGTGCCCGGTGAAGGAATGACCGGCGCAATCGGCCAGCGCTACGATGCCGCCTCTCTAAGTACGTTGCCCGCCCCGTTACCGCCCGCAATTTCCCCGCTGCCACCAACTTCCGACTGGGTCAACGTGCACACGCTAGGCGTCGTGGGAGACGGAACAACCGACGACACCGCCGCGATCCAAAAGGCCATCGACACGAATCGCGTGCTCTATTTTCCGAGCGGGCATTACCGCGTAAGCAACACACTCTCCTTGAGGCCCGACACGGTTTTGATCGGCCTGCATCCCACGCTGACCCAGTTTGACCTTGAAGATTCCACGCCGGGATTTCAGGGCGTTGGCTCGCCCAGGGCAGTAATCTCCGCGCCCCCAAGTGGCCCGAATGTCGCCGGCGCCAATATCATCAGCGGCTTCGGAGTCTATACCGGAGGCATCAATCCGCACGCCGTCGGAGTGTTATGGCAGGCAGGCGCCGACTCGCTCATTGACGACATCCGCTTTCTCGGCGGCCACGGCACAGGCTTTAATCCCTACAACAATAACCACACCGCCGATTCCGTTCTGAGCAAGCGCTGGGACGGTCAATATCCCAGCCTCTGGGTGACTCACGGTGGAGGCGGCACTTTCGCGGACATCTGGACTCCGGACACCTTCGCACAAGCGGGATTCTATGTTTCGGATACCAAGACACCCGGCCATGTCTACGAGCTTTCGAACGAACATCATGTGCGCAACGAAATCATCTTCGACCACGTCGAGAATTGGGACATCAACGCGCCGCAAACCGAAGAGGAGGCCGGCGAAAGTCCCGACTCGCTGTCGCTCCAAATCAGCTGGTCGCACAACATCACCATCGCCAACTATCACGGTTATCGTGTCACGCGTTCGCGCGCGCCTTTCCCCGCTGCCGTTCGCCTTTATCATTCGGGAAATATTTATTTCCGCAACGTACATATCAACGCTGAAAGTGGCTATCCAATTTGTGATGACAACGGCTGCGGAACATTTCTCCGCGTCAGCAAATTCCCTTACGAAAATGCCGTCCAGGACGTCACTCACAATCTCGAAGTCCGCGAGCGTGAATTCGCCGTGCTCGACATTCCGGAAAACCCGCCCATGCCCGCGCCCAACGATGCCTCTGCCGTCCTAATGCCAGGCGCGAAAGTCGAAAAACTCGAGGACGGTTTCTTCTCCATCTCCGGCGCTGCGGTCGATGTTTCCGGCAAGCTCTATTTCGTCGATCACCACGAGCAACGCATCTATGGATGGTTGGCTGCCGAGGGGCTGACCATTGAGCGCGACAATCCTCTCGATCCAGTCAATCTCGCTTTTGACAAGGCGGGCGACCTGCTCGTGGTCTCCTCCGCTGGCCCGGAAGGCACCGTTTACTCATTCCGCCCCGGAGCGCCGGAGGACCAAATCACGATCCTCGCGCCGCAGCCCGCAGCCTCGCATCCGGGATCCGCCGCGATTCTCCCGGTCAACTACTGGAATAACGGCGAATTCCGAAACCAGCTCGATTTCAACACTCTCACCTACAAAACGCTGGCCGAAATGTTTGCCGACGACGTGTCGACTCCAAAGGCCAGAGAATACGTCTCGCCCGACGGCAGTGTTTTCCTGCCCGCCGCGCGCGTCTTCCAGCAGGGACCGTCCGACTCCACCGGCTGGCGCTTCTCCGACAATCTTGACACCTACGGCCTTATCAGCGCTCTTCCCGGTCAACGCGTTTACGTCAGCAGCGCATCGGAAGACCGGACTTATTGCGCGCGCGTCGGTGCCGACGGCACGCTGTCCGATCTCCAGCCTTTTGCGGAGCGCGGCGGTGAGAGCGTGGCAGTCGATGGCCAAGGGAATATCTACGTTGCCAATGGACAAATCTTCGTCTACAACCCGGCGGGGAAATTAATTGGCCAGATCGATGTCCCCGAGCGTCCGATCGATATCGTCTTTGGTGGCGCTGACCGCCGCACGCTGTTCATTCTCGCCCACCACGCGCTCTTCGCGGTTAAAGTAAAAAGTCAAGACTGATTCGGCCAAGATAACGCCCAGCCATCGGCGCCACGCTACGAATGCGATCCCGCAAACAGGAGAACAAATGGCCCTGCACAACACTCGCAAACTGAATGCCAAGCCGACCAGCACAGTCGAGTCGGACGCTTTGCATAGCAACGGTCAGAAGTATGTGTTCCCTGAAGTCTCGCGCGATTCGCAAGCCGTCTACCGGACCATCCACGATCAGCTCGTCCTCGACGGAAACTCACAGCACAATCTGGCCACTTTCTGCACCACCTGGATCGAGCCTGAAGTCGAGCACCTCATGGATGAGTCTGCGGACAAGAACATGATCGACAAAGATGAATACCCGCAGACCGCAGCCATCGAAGAGCGCTGCGTTCATATGCTCGCCGATCTGTGGAACTCCCCCGAAGCAGCGAGCACCATGGGTTGCTCCACAACAGGCTCCAGCGAAGCGGCAATGCTCGGCGGTTTGGCGCTGAAATGGAATTGGCGCAAGCGCAGGCGCGCCCAGGGGAAACCCGTCGATTCACCCAACCTCGTCATGGGCCCGGTTCAGGTCTGCTGGCACAAGTTCTGCCGCTACTTCGACGTCGAGATTCGCGAAGTCCCTATGGAAGGCGACCGCCTGTTGCTGACGCCAGAGGAAGTGCTAAAGCGTTGCGATGAAAGTACCATCGGGGTTGTTGTCACGCTGGGAGTCACATTCACCTTGCAATTCGAGCCGGTGCGCGAGATCGGCATGGCGCTCGACAAGCTTCAGGCGGAGACGGGCCTCGACATTCCCATCCACGTCGACGGCGCGAGCGGCGCCTTTCTCGCACCCTTCCTCCAACCGGAGCTCATCTGGGATTTTCGTTTGCCGCGCGTCAGATCTATCAATGCTTCAGGCCACAAATTCGGCCTGGCGCCTCTCGGCGTCGGCTGGGCGCTATGGCGCGAGAAGCACGATCTCCCAGAAGAGCTGATCTTCGACGTCAACTATCTTGGCGGCAACATGCCCACCTTTGCGCTCAACTTCTCGCGGCCTGGCGGCGAAATCATCTGCCAGTACTACAATTTCCTGCGTCTCGGCAAGCAAGGATATCGCGAGATTCAGTCGGAGTGCTCCGCCATGGGAAGAGAACTTGCGGTCAAGATCGCTGCACTCGGTCCCTTTGAAATCATCTATGACGGCGCCGGCGGCATCCCCGGCCTTTGCTGGAAGCTGAAGGACCCCGCCTCCTCTCCCTTCACGCTCTATGACATAGCCGATCGGTTGCGCGAGCACGGCTGGCTGGTTCCTGCCTACTCCATGCCCCCCAACCGCGAAGACCTGGTCACTCAGCGAACTCTCATCCGTCACGGCTTCACGCGCAAAATGTCCGAAGAGCTCTTGCTCGAATTACAAGGCACTCTCGAGCATCTGCAGCATCCATCGCACCGGCCAGTGCGATCTGACGCTGGAGCCGGCTCCCATAACCATTCTGGCAGATGACCGCAACATGCGGCAGTGTCCTTTACGCCTGCCGAGCCATCGCAAGTTCCACGATCTCGCCGATCATTTGGGTGTAGGAGAGGCCTGATTTCCTCGCGGCCATGGCAAATTCCTGCCCGCTTGAGAGCCACGGATTTGGATTCGCTTCGATCACGTACACGTCGCCGTTGCTCGATAGGCGCATGTCAATGCGGCCGTAATCGCGAAGCTTGACGGCGCGATAAGCCTTGATCGCGGTCTCGGTCAACCTGGCTTCAGTCTCTTCATCCAGGTCCTCGGCAATCGCCGATTTCGTCAGCTTGTAGGCTTCTGTTTCTCTCTCGAACTTCACATCCTGGCTGGCGATCCTGGGCACGCCCTTGGGAAGCTTTGAAAGATCGAGCTCCACGAGCGGTAGCGCATGTGCGCTCTCATAACTGCCAAGGATGGCTGCGTAGATTTCGCGGCCTTCAATGTACTCCTCGATCAACGCGGGAGAATCGAATTCGGTTTGGATATAGGAGACGCGTTCCATCAGCTCTTTCACGCTGTTGACGACAGCGTCCGCGCCGATTCCAATGGACCCATCCTCAGAGGTGGGCTTCACGATAAGCGGAAAGGCGATGTCGTGTGCGTGGTCGATGGTGCCGCGATACGACGTGGCGAAGTAGGGCGATTTGATGCCGTGAAAAGCAAACATCTTCTTCGCGATGGATTTGTCCTGGGCAAGTATGACCGCGTGCGGTCCCGCGCCGGTGTAGGGGATTTCGAGCAGATCGAGGAATGCCGCGACGTGCATCTCCTTGGTGTCGTCGCCCGCATAGGACTCGGTGAGGTTGAAGATGAGGTCGGAACTGCACTTGGCGAGCGCAATCAGCGACTGCGGGCGGCCGTCGAGAACGTGATACGACGGCTCATGACCCAGCTTCTCCAGGGCTTCGAAGATCTCTTCGCGGTCATGCTTGATGGGTTTTTTCTTGCGCTTCTTTTGCCCTTTGCGCCTGCGCGGCACGGGAGCTTCTTCCTGTACCTCAGTGGGTTCTTCTTCCCACAGATCGTAAAGCACAGTGACTTTCAACTTCGTTCCAGTCATACGACCTCCAATCAGAGCGACGGCCTGCCGGCGCGCCTCATGGGTGAATGAATTTCCCGCGCACCAGGTAATTCATGGCCAATGCAGTTGTGTACGCGGTAAATTCCGTCAAATGTTCTGGCTCCCTGCGAGTGTCCACACGCAGACCAAGGTCTTCAACACGCTTGCAGATCGCCTCCACCAGCCGCTTCACAATCGGACGCTGCACGCCGGTCCAATACGCAACCTTGTCGATAATGGCCTTGCGATGCTGGCGCAGCATTTCATGTGCCAGCCGCACCCCCTTGCTTCGCCGGCGGGAAGTATTGAAGATGTCCGCCAGGTCGGCATCGAGCGCCAACTCCTCGACAGGTACTTCCTCTGGCAAACTGAGCCGGTAGAACTCTCCGACCGTCGATTCCATCTCGTCGACGGTGATGTCGGTGCGGCCGCGGCGCCGGATGGGTTCAACGTCGCCGACTTTTCGTGCCATGCGATCGACGTATCGGAGCTTTGCCAGCGCGCCCCAGCCCTTATAGCGCTTGCGCCATTGCGATCGAGGCGTCAGCCACACTGCAAACGTTTCTGCAAAATCCTCATCGGGATGCTTCTGCGCGTACCATCCGGCCATGTGGCGAACAAATTTCCGCGAAAACGGTATGGGGCGGTAATTGTCCCGGTATGCGCGCCGGAACGGCCCGAAGAGATCGCGCCACTCTGCCGACTTGTAAAGTTGGTACGCGTAGTTGAATGCGTGTCCCGCTTCATGGCGCATGTACATCATAATTTCGCGAGCGTCTTCAAGGTCGTTCATCTCGCGCTCGAGTTGAGCCAAGTCAGGGTTCGCCAGGTAGAACGGCATTCCGATGACGGGCTCGCCCGACGGGCATCCCCATTCGTCAGTGAGGTAGCATTGCGGGCGAAATTTGTGAATACCCTTGGCTTCCAGCTCGCGATAAAGCTGCTGAACGAATCGCTCCAGCGGAGATCCATCGAGCTTGAGCCCAAGCTCGCGAATGGGCTTAGCGAGTATTTCCTGGAATTCCGCTCGGCTTTGCTCGAAATTGCGCACGGGGCTATTCAGTGTTCTATACCAATGAACCGGATTTGGCACCCCTGGGCGTATCGCTTTTGCACATAGTATTGTGGGCACGCCCGGTTCTGGATCATCGATGAATTCGCACAGGCGCATGCAGCCAATGACTTTGTTTGACCCTTGAATCTCGTTTTCTGTCGCCAATAGAGGAGACAATTTTCGCGCGAGCGGCAAGCAAGCCGCTGCTCGATGCAGTCATGGAGGAGAAAGGGGATTCGAACTCGAGCCGTCTTCAAGGCGTGAGAAGCGCAAGCGACGGGAGCCCTGACGCGAAATCCTGAGCGCAGCGAGGGATCTGATTTTGGGGGGCGTCAGCGAAGCCCGAGCCCGCTGGTGAAGTCCTGAGCGGAGTCGAAGGACTTCTGAATTGGTATCCTGAACCGAGGTGCCCGTGCGAGCGACCTGCGAGCGGCTGCTCCAGGCAATGGCGGTGGTTGGAGTCTCAAGCGAACCGTTCTCTGGGCCCAATTCCCTGCTAACAGGGAAAAATACAGGGAAGAATGCGAAGTCTACCCCATGAGTTCGCCGGCGTCGCTCTCTATGATACTGAATCCACGCGAGTTTCAACCATTTAATGGCGATTCTTTGGTCGCACTGAACAGGGAATTATCACTCGCATATCAGGGAATTGCATTTCCCTGAAACCGACCTTTTGGATCCCCTCGACCAACAGTGCTCCTCCCTCGGCCTGCTTCAGATTAGATGTGATCTTCTCCACGAGGAATTGTTACTCATGGCAAGATTCTCCGCCCGATCAACTGGTCTTAATGAGCGCTTCGTCTGCCGGATCATCAATAGCGCATTCCGGGCGCCTGAGATTGTGAAGGCAATCGTCAAGGGGCGGCAGGCGCCAGAGATGACGCTCGCTGCGCTTCTCGACGATGCCCCGCTCAGTTGGGCAGAACAGAAGGAAAGCCCCATCTATTGGTAAAGCGGCTTCCCAGGTGCTATCGATTCGGTTCAGTCGTCCTGGACTCCTGTCCCGCCGCAAACCGAACAATTTCCGGGGTCTCCGGTGGTCCCGCCGCAAGCAGGGCAATCGACCTAGGTGGCATCGTGAATCATGGCATTAAGTGCCTCGAACGGCCCTCCTCCGTCATGGAAACTATTGTGGCAGGTGCCCGTTCCATCACAAGCGCCGCATTCATGAGAAGACATATGTCTCCTCCCTCGAAAAGCATCATGTGAGACCGGAAGTCAATTTACCATGAGCGAACACTACACCATAAAATTCGGCCCGAGATCATATTCCCCCGCGCGAGCCGTACGAAACTTCGTTTGCCGGCAGCAGGCCCATCAAAAAACGGGTGATGTACGAGGCACTCGAGTTCGCGGGCTACGACGCGAGGCTGGAGACGGGCGCAGCACAAAGCAGGGCAGAGCGATCCTGCCCGACGCGCTGCGCTGGCTGTGGCGCGATTATCCTGCGCCGCCCGTGGCTCATCTCGCCGGCGCTATAATGCTCTCGGACCCTAAGCGAAAAACCGTTCAGCAGTCGTTAGAGCCGAATTCCTGGAAAGGGATTCCAGAGGGAGGCCATAGCTCAACGTGAAGCAACCAGGTCTCTGCTTTCTTCTCGGAACTTTCCTTTCGATTCCTGCGGCCGCTCAATTGTCGGCGGCCCGGCTTGTGACCGAGCCTGTCGACACCACGAAGCTCGTCACGCTGCACGGTTCCGTGCACCCACTGGCGCAGCCTCGATACGACATCGGGATGGTGAACGAATCCATGCCGGCGCAGCGGCTCCTGCTCGTGCTGAATCGGCCTCCGGATCGCGATGCGGCCTTCCAGCAGTTGCTCAGGGATTTGCATGCGCCGGGCTCATCGAGCTATCACCATTGGCTTACTTCGGAGGAGATGGGCACCCGATTTGGGCCCACCGACGCGGACCTGGATGCCGTCACCGGCTGGCTCACCTCTTGCGGCTTTGCTGTCAATCGCGTTTCCAAAGGCCGCCGGTTCGTTGAATTCTCCGGCACCGTGGGCCAGGTGAACGCCGCATTTCACACGCAGATACGCGACTACCTTGTGAATGGCGAAGTGCACCATGCCAATGCAACAGAAATACAAATCCCCGAGGCGCTTGCCCAAATTGTTGCAGGCCTGTCGCCCTTGCACGACTTTCGCCCAGCACCCCAGCTTCAAATTGCCGGGAAGGGCTACTACGACGCGAGCTCGCGCCGCTTCATACCCGAGTTCAACCTGCCTTCCAGCTCGCAGCCGCTACGTTACGGGGTTGCTCCGGCGGACCTCTATGCGGAGTACGACCTCAACCCGCTGTATTCATCGAGCGTGACCGGCGCCGGCGTCACTATCGGCATTATTGATGAGTCAAACATCGATCTCAGCCTGGTGAACGATTACCGAAGCGTCTTCGGCCTGAATTCCCAGGCGGTTCAAGTCGTCTTGGATGGCGGCGATCCCGGCGCGAACTCGAGCGATGTCGAATCGTATCTCGACGTGGAGATGGCCGGAGCCGTCGCTCCCGCCGCGACCGTCAACCTCTACCTCTCCGCGGGCTCGCCCTATCAGGATCCACTGGCACTGGCAGCGCTGCGCGCCATTGAGGACAACCGTGCGGATGTATTGAGCATTAGCTGGGGCGCCGGCGAACAAGAACTGGGAACCAGCGGCAACCAGGTTTGGAACGCCCTATGGGAACAGGCTGCGGCCCAAGGTCAAACCGTGCTCGTTGCCACCGGAGACTACGGCCAGACGCCGGATCAGAACTACCTCTCTCAAGGATCGCTGGCCGGTCCCGCGGTGAATGGACTGGCCTCCACGCCATGGAACATCGCGGTCGGCGGCACGGACTTCTATTATTCCGACTATGCAACTGGCGCGCCGAGCGCCTCAACGTTTTGGAACGCCGCGAACGATCCCGTGACGAAAGGATCGCTGAAAACTCCAATTACCGAGCAGGTGTGGAACGATGCCTACGGTCTGGACGCGTTCCGAAGCGGAAACTACGCCGCCGGTGGAGGGGCCAGCAATTGCACCAACGTGAACGCCATTACCGGCGGCTGCGTAAGCGGCTACGCGAAGCCGGCCTGGCAAACCGGACCCGGCGTGCCTGCCGATGGCGTACGCGATATTCCCGATGTCTCGCTCTTCGCCTCGAACGGCGCCAACTATTCCGCCTATGTCACCTGCGATTCCGAGGGTGACTGCACGCCCGACGCAAGCGGCAACTTCAACTTCGACCTGGTGGGAGGCACATCGGGATCCACACCAGCGATGGCCGCCATCACGGCGCTCGTCGTCCAGAAGTATGGGCGCCAGGGCCAGGCCGACACGGTGCTCTATCCATTGGCCCAGCAGAAGCCGACGGCGTTTCACGACGTCACGCTGGGCGGAAACTGGGACGTGTGCGTGCAAGGCGATGCTGATTGCGCGCTGAACGCGGGATCCGGAGAAGGCGAATCGACAGTCTACTCCGCTGCTGCGGGCTTCGATTTAGCCAGCGGATGGGGCTCCATTGACGCCGCCAACCTGGTCAACAACTGGAATGCGATTGCATTCAGTTCCACGGCCACATCGCTCCAGGTATCTCCCAGCACGGTCACGCACGGCCAGAACGTGACACTCAACGCGAGCGTCACGCCCACATCGGGCAGCGGCACGCCCACAGGAACGGTAGCGATCCTCGCCAATTCCCCATTGCCCTCGAACGGAAGCCAGACTGCGATCGCGCTCAGCGGCGGCGAGGGCTCGGCATCAGTGAACGATTTGCCCGGCGGCACCTACGAGCTCGCTGCGCATTACGGCGGAGACGGCGTGTTCGCAAGCAGCATCTCGCAGCCGCAGACGCTCACTGTTTCGCCGGAAGCGTCGACCCTCATACTGAAAGCTGTTAGCGCAAACGCTAACCCGATTTCGAGCTTGTCATATGGCTATCCGGCGTACCTCACCGCGCAGCCCGTGGGCGCGAAATTACTGGCCGGGCAAAGCGATGGCTCCGCTACGGGCAGCATCGCGTTCACATTGGATGGCGCAACCACCGCGATTCCTCTCAATGTGAGCGGAATTGCCTCATGGATCACGCCGGCCCTCTCCGTCGGTTCGCACACGGCCAGCGCCAGCTACTCCGGCGACGCCAGCTTTCAGGCCTCATCTGCCGCTGCGTTGCATTTCACCGTCAACAAAGGCTATCCCGTGCAACTGATCAACGTTCTCGCGCCGTTGGCGTACCCCTCAAACGAATGGGTAATCAGCCCCAGTGGCAGCGTCAGCATTTCCGCCGAAGTGGGCCCGAGTGTGGGCATCCTGTCGGGGAGTGTCGCACCTCCGGGTGTGTTCGGCCCCACGGGTACCGTGACCATTTGCCTGAACATAACCAACCTGACTTTCCCGCCCTGTACCAATCCGCCCTACCAGCAAACTGTTCCTTTGGCCTCCGCGACCGGCATCTACGGCCTGTACTCCCAAGCTACGGCGACCTTCTCGAATCTGGCGCCGGGCCAATACTATCCGCAGTTCGCTTACAGCGGCGACGCCAACTGGGAAACTGCGGGCGAGAATCAGCTGAATATGGTCGTGGTGCAGACGAGCGCCACTTCAAACACTGCTTCGACCACCACTCTCAGCATTTCGCCCAGCAGCATTTCGGGAGCGCAACAAGCACAACTGACTGCGACGGTGACAGGCAGCAATGGCATCGCGCCAACGGGATGGGTCTATTTCTACGACTACGGCGTCTTGCTTACCGAGCGCTACTTGAATCCCTCTGCCACGGGCGCTACAAGCACCGTCTCAATCAGCGGGGGCCCCACGTCGTTCTGGAACAACGGCGCCAACCAAATTGTCGCCCTCTACTACGGGGATAACAACTATGCATCCTCGACCAGCAGCACCGAAAGCCTGACCGTGACCCAGACAGTGGGCGACTTCGCGGTCGTTCCCGTGGTCCCGCAAATCACGGTGTCGGGAGGCAGCAGCGGAACGGTCACCCTGAACTTGGCCTCAGTGAATAATTTCAACGGCACGCTCAGCCTTAACTGCACACCGTCTTCGACCAACCTTTCTTGCAGTGTGACTCCGGCGTCAGCTACTCTGAACGGCGTTGCCTCAGCCACGCTGACGATCACGACGACCTTCACCAGCACAACCGCGAAGCTCACGCGCACTCCCTCGCAAATGCGCGCCTGGTTTGGCGCGGGAACAGCGCTTGCATTTTGCTTCGCACTTGTTCTGCCGTTGCGGAGGCCGCGATGGATCAGGATGAGCTGGCTGGCGCTGCTTCTGGCCGCATTTCTTCTGGTGAGTTGCGGTGGCGGCGGGAGCAGTAGTGGGAACGGCGGCGGCGGCGGGGGAGGTGGGAGTAAAACGACCGTAGAAAACACGCCCACGGGCACGTACAACGTGGTGGTTACCGGCACGGCCAATGGCATTGCCCACAATGCTGTGGTTTATGTGGTCGTGCACTAACTCCAGCTCGAAGCGTGACGACGATTCTGTTGCCGGAGGATTTCCGAGTTGTAGGCATGGGTGGAGAAGGCTCTCCGGTCCCTATCAGAGCCAAAGACCTGCGAGTTTGCCCGAAAACGCGGGGATACTCCGTGGATTCTCTATAAGTCGTTGATTATATCGACTCTATGGCGGTGGATTGAGTCTCCAGCGAACCGTTCTCCGGACCGAATTCCCTGCTAACAGCGAAATATACAGGGAAATTCGTGTGTTTTGCCCAAAAAATCTGCCGGCAAAGTTCTCTATTGCTCTGAATACACGTAAGTTCCCACCGCACAAACCCAATTTTTCGGCCACACCGAACAGGGAAATATCACCCACCTATCACGGAATAGCACTTCCCTGATACCGTCTCTCCCTTCACTCGCACCGCTCTGGCGCCTTCCATTCCAATTTCCCTTTTGTCCACTGATGGAAAACGTCGGGCAGGCCAAGACGATAACTCGCCTCCCAGGGAATCTTTTCCCTTTGCTTTCCGGAGTTCCTCATAGAGAGCGAGGCACGGGAGCGGCGTGCACGGATTCCAACCTTGGAGGGCAAAGCTCACGGAAGGCCTTCCAATTTGTGCTGAACGGCTTGCAGATTCGGATCGCTGGGGAAATTGCTGAGGCCGTTTCTCACGATCTCCTTCGCGTTGGCGTTATCTCCAATTGACATGTAGCAAATCGAGAGATCTTCATATGGAGTGGGGATATACGGGAAAAGGGAAACAGCCCGTTTCAAGGTCGTTATGGCTTGCAAGCGCTGACCCGAGCGATAAAGTAATTCAGCCAGGACCAAATAGTCTTGGGGAGATTTTGAGCCTCTTTCAACCGCCCTCGAAAGGTAACTCATCGCGGCTGAGTTTCCTTGAGGGGATTGTTTTGCCAATTCCCGTTTCGCGAGTGCACTCAATACCAGGACGTTGTCCGGATCGGATTTGGCCAAGCGGTCGATCAGCGCAGTATAGCGCGCGCTTATATCGGTCCGGCTTGGGCTTCGAGCAAGTACAGACTGATACACCTGCAAGAGCACTAAGGGAGAGAGTGTGGTCTTGGGCGAGCCTGGAATCCTGTCCACGAGAATCAGACCCGTCGCTGGGTCAGGTGACTCCTCTAGCGCCGCGGCTGGGGGAAGAGGTTCTCCTTCGTACTTTACGATCCGGTGCGATGTACCTTGTGTGCCCAACATGACAAATCGTGGGGCAACATGTTTCGGCATGTGGCAGGAAACACAGTTGTCGGGCGGATTTGTACCACGGCGCTTGTCAAGCGGCTCGCGGCAACTTCCTTCTTGATGACAGTTCAGGCATTTACTCCGATAAAACGCTGGGGCTTCTTGCACGGTTGGCGTAAAGTGGCCATCATGACAGCTACCGCAATTCAGACGCCCGCCCGAGGCGCGATAACATTTGCTCTCTGCCATCTCATCAGACCACTCCATCATGTTCCACCCCATGATGGGGCGTGATTTGAAGATCGTCATCGTATGGAGAAGTGGAGTCCCGGCAATAAAGTCTTCAAATTTCTTTCCCGGTTGAGGGATTCTTGCCTCGCCAAACTCGTGACAGTACATGCACATGTCATCACTTAGCCGCGGAGAGAGATAACCGGGGTTGACGATGGAGGTGTCGATCTTGCCTGAGACCGGCATATGCTTCAGTTGTTCATTGACGCGGAGCCCTCCAGGCCCGTGACAGTTCTCGCAACCCACCTTCAGTTCGGCAATGGGAGGATTCTTGTAGAGATTGTTCGCATCGTCGATTACAAGTTCACGCCCCACATGGCAATACATGCACGATCCCACGAGCGGGCGGGCAAAACCGAGTGGGTCCTTTTCGTATCCCGGCGAAAGTCCCCATCCTTTAGGGTATTGATCCTGGCTGCCAGCGTAATATGAGAGAGGCGCTTCAAAAAGGTAATTCCCCCTTCGTATACCATATCCAACACCCGCCATCGGCTCTCCCAGAGCAAAGACAATCTTTTCGGTTTCCTTCGAGAGTTCAGAGCCATTTGGGCCAAGCTCGAACTCGCTCATATAGTATTCGCCATTCTCACGAAATACACGGAAGCAATGGTTGGGATCCTGCTCGCAAATAGTAGTCCCTGCTGCAGGCAGGTCCCGAAGCTCGGGACGTTGACTGGGAAGAGTACCTGCCTGTCCATGGGGAGTTTACATGTAATCCTTGTAGATTTTCGAGTGGCAAGAAGCGCGCTACACTAACAATCTCGCTGGTACAAAATACCGGGCAGGCCAGATATTTGCTTCAGATTCCTGGTCAGGGAGAGACCCATCCCAGTTCTCTACATCCTTCGGCCGACAAATGCTGCCGGTTGTTCCGTGATGCAGAAGCACGTAATGGACAGTTTCGTGGGCAATAGTGAACCTTCTTCTACCGTCTTGGCGTATCGAATTCTTGACCAGAACCGTTCCGACTCCTTTTTCCTTGGAACATACAAGCGCGCCTTCAAATCCGGAGGATTGACAGTATTCGACTTCGAGACCCAGCTGCCGGGCGACGTCGACCGGGTCGATGCGTGCTGTAACTCGATCCTTTCCTTAAGGTAGATGAAGGAATTTACGCCGTTCTGTGAGCATTCTTCCAATCATTGTCTCATGGAGATTTTTCTCAACACGGGATGACGGATTCATCCTCTCAGAACAGTCTTTGTTCTGTATTCCCGATGCGGAATTCCATCTCGTGAGAGGCTGATGTTCGTTACCAGACGTAGATAGCAACAACCTCTGGGGGACCGGGCAATCCGTCAGTGACTGGGGCCCGCAGAAGAATCTGCATGTTCTTCCCTTCCCAGTCCGGCGGGGCCTTCTGGAGGGCCGCCTGAAGGTACTCGGGACTTGAAACGAACTCACCAGCAGCCTGTGTGCCGTAAGACTGAATACCGGCCACGATTACAACGAATTGACCGGTCCTCGAGTTCAGAAGTCTGGTAACAAGAGCGTAGTCTTCCAGGGATCTTTCATTCGTTCTGTCATTCTTCGAGTACCATTGCCGTCCCGACAGGCCTGCTTCCCGGATGAGCGATTGGTCGCCCTCATTAACAAATGCAAAATGAAGAGTAGATGTCATTTGCATCGTCCAGCGATTGTTGAAAGCTCCAACGATGACAGCAGGTGAGCTTCGCAGGTCTTCGAATGAGTAGTTGCCTCCAATTCTGACCTGATTCTTCTTTCCGACCTGGCCAAAGAGAGCAGAAAGACGAACCGCCGCGTAGACATCCCCGCCGGCGAGCCCATAGTCGGGGTACTCGACCATATCACTCCACACGAGCTTATCGTCTGGCTGCAGATCAGGCCTCTGACTGAGCCTTGCGAACTGATTCAGGAACTTCTCCGGAGTCTTGGAATGTCTTTGGTAGAGCTTGACTGAAGGCAGCCAGACGGAAGGTTTGGCCAGGCAGATCAGAACAGGTTCCGCAGAGGATAGCGCGGGAGCCCAGAACTTCTGCATTACCGATTGGTGCGCTCTGGCGCGGTAAATGGTTGTGCCGATCAGTGCCAAACCGGTCAGGATGGCGAGGCCGCCTGCCGACAAAACCCAGAGAAGCCGCTTATGCTTCCTCGAAGCGGGCTTGGTTTCTGCCAAGGGGGGCGACGCGATCTGGGTTGATTCCTGGCCGGGCCCCATTCGCTTAGGTGTCTCTTGAAGTGCCGGTAAGGACTGAAGCGTGGGGGGGTGCTCCAGGTCCGGCGCAGGGTGTGCCCACTTGAATTCTGGAGTGTATGACCCAACATGAAGTTCGATGCGGACTGGCGAGGCGCTGGGGTTCGCCTGGTAATACTGGTCCAGCCTTCTGCGCACTTCTCCAGCCTGTACCCGAACTACAGGATCATCTCCGGTTGCGTACCCTGCAGGGCGTTGGAACAGGTCCACTCCTATGGTGCGTTCTTTGAGTCGCTCTTGGTTCCCCTCCAGGCGGTGGTGGACTACGTAGGACAGAAACTGCTGGCAGCGCTTGCTTAGATGAAAAACGGGACTGTTCAGGATCGCATACAATTCGTGAAGGACGGAGGCCTTTTCAAGTTCATCGAGCGCGTGCGTATCGCCATTAACCTCTTCGCGCCAAACCTGACTCGTTGTCGAATCCATGGCACTCACCGGCTTCCGTTTGAGCACGCTGCGATTGAGTATGCTGCGGCCTTTTGACAACCTTACTCTTCCCGATGCGAATGAGAAACGTTTTTCTGCGGCTTCGCCGGCAGGGTAACCGCAGCCCAACATGCGGTCGTTCTCAAATGGCTCCACTCGGCCCTATCTTGCAGAATATGAAGGGGTTCATTAACTCCACAACGCACCGGCTTCTCGCCACCATACTGTACTACACCGTGTTCTACTTGAAAAGCCCTCCACCACGACAGATCGTTGCATGATGCCGCAGTCGGTGGTGTACCACCCTGCATTGATTTGATTCCCGGCAAAGTGTTCCGGCCGAACGCTCTTGGCGGGCTGCCAGTTTCTCTGCTGTGGCAAGCAGATGCGGCAGCGAGGTTTCGGTCGGGTTCCTTTTCGGGGGCGAATTCATAATTCCGGAGGCATCTGCGGAATTGTGAAGACATTTAAATGAGACTGCCAAGCTCTGCCCCGGGTCCAGCAGGCGGTCTATGACCTATGCTTTGGTAAGGAACCCACTTTTCTGCGCGTCACGCTGGACACCTATTAGCGCGGTCGAGAAGGTTCCTATTCCCTTTTCCCGGCCGCAGCGTCAGCACCCGCGGGTTACATCGGCAAGATAAAGACGAACAGGAGGCGGCACGTATGACAGCTGGCTTTGTCGAAGAATCAAACAGGAGCGATAAATGCGAATGAAAATGACCGTGACATTCGCGTTAAGCCTGATTGTGTGTGGCGCTGCCTTGACGCTTTCGGCCGCGGCACAAACAGACAATGGCGTGCCATATTTGCGACTACAGGGCACTGCCACGCAGCTGATCGTGGATGGCAAGCCGTTTCTGGCTCTCGCGGGAGAACTCACCAACAACGCAGCAACCAGTCTTCCCTTGATGGAGCCCATCTGGCCAAAGCTTGTCGCCGGCAACCTGAACACAGTGCTCGTGGGTATCTCCTGGGCGCAGTTTGAGCCAGAAGAAGGGCACTTCAATTACACCCAGGTGGACGGCGTGATCGCCAAGGCCAGAGAGAACAACCTGCACATCATCTTTCTCTGGTTCGGCTCCTGGAAGAACGGCACTTCCAGTTTTGCGCCGTACTGGGTGAAGAAGGACTACACTCGCTTTCCGCGCATTCAGATCGGTAATGGTCGCACCGTTTCGATCTCGGGTCCCCTGGAACTGCTCAGCACGTTTAGCGACGCCACACGGGATGCGGACGCTGCCGCGTTTGCGGCGTTGATGCGGCATATCAAGGGAGTCGATGGCGCCCAGCATACGGTAGTCATGATGCAGGTGGAGAACGAGGTAGGCGTGCTGCGGGATTCGCGAGACCGGTCTCCTGCGGCGAACGGCGCGTTTGGCGGGCCGGTGCCGGCAGAGTTGATGAGTTACCTCGAAGCGCACAGGGATACGCTCATTCCTGAGTTCCGTTCGGTCTGGGCAGCAAATGGTTACAAGAGCGCGGGCACGTGGGAAGAAGTCTTCGGTCCCGGCAAGCCGGCTGACGTGGAGATTCCGATTCAAACGACGAGCCCGCCCATGAGCGCCGATGAACATGAAGTCAGCTGGAGGCAACTCCGCTGGCCTTCGGACGAGATCTTTACGGCGTGGAACTATGCGCGCTATGTAGAAAAGGTGGTCCAAGCGGGCAAGGCGAGCTATAACGTCCCCATGTACGTAAATGCGTGGCTGCAGCAGCCGAATCACGCTTGGCCGGGAACTTATCCGAGCGGCGGACCATTGCCTCAAGTGCACGACATCTGGCGTGCCGGAGCTCCGGACGTGGATATCCTTGCGCCGGATCTTTACCTGCCGTATTTTGACGAAGTTTGCGAGCGATTTAGCAGGAACGGTAATCCGCTATTTATCCCGGAGACGGGAACCGATGCGGCCAATGTGATTATGGCCGTCGGCAAGTTCAATACAATCGGCTTCTCTCCATTTGGCGTTGACGGCGGAAGACCGATTCCCCCGGATCTTGCGGCCACTTACGAAATACTCAACAATATGGCGCCGATGATTCTGGCGCACCAGGGGACCGGTACCATGACTGCGGTCCGGATGGTTCAGGGCGACCCGCCCAAGCAGGTCAAACTGGGCGATTACACCCTTACATTTACCTACACGGGCCGCATCACGCGCCTGGCCCCACAGGCCAAAGGCGGAGTCGTGGCGTCTCCTCCTCCACCCAGGCAACCCGGAGCGCAGCCGGAAGAACCCATGCCGCCGCTGGAAGGGGCAGCAGTTGCAATTTCCACCGGTCCCAATGAGTACTACTTCGGCGGCGGAGGCGTACGCGTCGACTTCACGCCGAACACGCCCGGACCTCCCAATGTGGGGCTCGGCATCGTGCAGACAGGCAGGTTCGTGGATGGAAAGTGGGAAATTACCCGTTGGATCGAAGGCGATGACGATGCGCAGGGAGAGATTCTGGTGCTGAATCCGGGAACGATAGAGCGGGTGCTGCTCTACCGCTCTCCATAGGTTGAAGATTCCAATGAGTTCGCGGTTTCTCTATTGCCGGCTTAATCTATCTCATGTGCGCGGTGTCAAATCGTGCCCGCGCGATTGGATCGATGCTCTTAAAGAAAGTGAAGTCTCCGCTGAACAGATCGGCCTTGGGTGGATATGGTGCGCGTGATGACCTTTCCACGCTTTGAAATCAGCAGCGCGTTGGTCGAGGAAGGCCAGTCGCCGGAATACGCGCTGAAGCTCAAGCCGCGGCCTTTCAAAACACCGGCGGATTCAGAGGTTCCTTTTGTCGATTGACAAAGCTTTCTTGCCCAACGACGGCGCTTCAGCTTCTCGGCCTGCCGTCGGCGTGATGAAGTGCAATCCGAGAGATTCAACAGGAGTATGAGACAAGCCGTACAGTTAGCGAATTCCTGAACCACCGCGTGTAGAGTGCGGGAGAAATGAGAATTGAAGACGATGAAGACCTTCATCATCGCAGCTATTTTGGCAGTATTGAGTGTCGGGGTGGCATCACAGGCGCAGGTGAAGGGACACCCGATTCCGAGTCTCAGCAAGAACGATGGGCGCTATGCCCTGTTCGTGGACGGTGCTCCTTACCTGATGCTAAGTGCGCAGTCAAACAACTCCAGCGACTGGCCGGCAACACTTCCCAAGGTGTGGCCCGCCATCGAATATCTGCATGCCAATACTCTCGAAACACCGATCTATTGGGAACAGTTCGAACCGAAACCAGGCCAGTTCGACTACTCGGAAGTAGATTCGATACTCGTTCAGGCCCGTGCGCATCACGTCCATTTAGTCTTGCTCTGGTTCGGTACTTGGAAGAATGGCAGCCAGCACTATATGCCCGAATGGATGAAGCTCGATCCCCAGCGGTACTTCCACGTGACCAACAAAGAAGGAGAATTCGTCGACTCGCCCTCCCCCTTCGCTACCGAATCTCTCGAAGGGGATAAGCGCGCATTCACCGCCTTCATGCAGCACCTGAAGGACGCTGATCCAGAAAGAACGGTATTGATGGTGCAGGTTGAAAACGAAACCGGCACATGGGGAACTCTTCGCGATTACTGTCCGGAGGCGAACAAGCTCTTTAACGGTCCAGTCCCGGCCGAGGTCCTGAAGGCAATGGGCCAGATGCCGGTCACGCCGAGCGAGAATTGGGAGCAGGTCTTCGGCCCCGAGGCGGAAGTGAACTTCCATGCCTGGGCGGTTGCCAAATACGTGGGACAGGTTGCGGCCGCGGGCAAGGCCGTGTACCCTTTGCCACTTTATGCCAATGCTGCATTGCGCGATCCGCTTAAACCGGGAGCGCCCGGCACCTACGAGAGCGGAGGTCCCACCGACAACGTGCTGTCCATCTGGAAGGCCGAGGCGCCCGCAGTCGATATCCTCGCGCCGGATATCTATCTCTCCAACACCGCGGCGTATCTGAAGGTGCTGGATCTTTATCATCTCCCGGACAACGCCTTGTTCGTCCCGGAAGCGAGCGGTGCCGTTCATGAAGCCCGTTTCCTTTTCTCCGCTCTCGGACTTCAGGCTATCGGCTACTCGCCGTTCGGTCTGGATTACACGCGAACTCATTTCGTCCAACCCGGCGAGCCGATTGCTCAAAACGCGTTCCTGGAGCCGACGGCGCAGAACTACCGGCTAATTGGTCCCATGATGCGCGATGTTGCTCGTCTCAATTTCGAGGGCAAGCTCCAAGCCGTAGCGGAAGTCGAAGGTCAAGCAGAGCAAATTCTCCATTTTGGAGATTGGGACGCGGTAATTTCCTATGGAGCTTCGGGGAGGGGCCCCGCCAAAGAAAACCCCGAGCCCATCGGGCGCGCGCTGGTTGCTCAACTCAAGGACAACCAGTTTCTGGTGGCTGGGTACTTTTGCCGCGTTGATTTCCGGCCCGCCGGCACCGAGCAGCAGCGGAAGTCCGGAAATATCGTCGTAGGAGCCGGACAGACGCCCTCTGCTCTCATCAATGGCAGGTGGCAGCATCGGCAATTTCTTCGCGTTGAAGAAGGCGCGTACGAAAACGGCACCTTCAAGTTCATGCGAATCTTGAATGGCGATCAAACGGACTGGGGGCTCAATTTCGGTTCAGACCCCGAGGTGCTCCGGGTCTCGGTCGCAACTTATTGATATCGGTGATCGGAACGAAGACGCTAAAGCGCAATTGCCGAATCGAAAAGCCGCGTGGCTTGGTACTGGGAACAGCGAGAGCCAGGCGCTGCGTTAATCGTTTTTTGTCAGCAAGGAGAAGGCTCCGGTGTGACTTGGCCGGCAGGGACGAAAGAGGCATTGGTAAACGTTCCAGGGTCGAGCTTTTGGCGCCGGCGGCACAGGCGCGAGCGCGCTGGCCATGTGTTCCTCGAATACTTTGATCGTCTGAAGGTGCCCGTCTTCGAGAATCGAAAAGTCGGGCGCCTCGAGATGCGTCGCGGGCTTCCGCTGGGAGTCGATCACCGTCACGTCGATGACGACAAGGTCGGTGCGAGTGCGCAGGGTGGTCTCCGACTCAACAGGCGTGGTCTGCGCCTCGGCGCACGCCGGAACGCAGATCAGGGCGCCCAGAAAAGACCGAATAACTATGCGAAACATGGCCTATTCTCCTCCTTCGGTTCGGTGGAACGGAACCACCCTCGGAGTTGAATACACTACCGATGCCAAATTGCCTCTAAATTCTAAATATAGTTTGGATGCGACGAGCCTATGCATGGTGAAATCTCCGACATCCGCTCTAATACTCACGCTGGCGCAAAATATCGCGCTGACCCCATTCAATCCTGCTCAAAAAAGGACAGCGGCGCTTCCCTTCCTCACGAAGGTAGGGATGAGCCGCTAATTACACAGATCAAGCTTGTTACGTGTCGAAGTGCTAAACACGGGTGTACGGAATCCAGACCTGCATTGCCGAACGCGAACGGTTCGCCCATGCATAGTAAGGGACCAGTTTGAGCGTTGTGTGAGCCTCTCCCTGCGGGCGGCTTTCGCCTGCGGCGAAATAAAGCGAAGTCCCCGCAGAGGGCCCCGAAACGGTCCCGGGATGTTCAAGTACCATCACTCCGTCGAGAAGATCCGGAACAAAGCGGCTTTCGGAGCTGGCGGCAACCTCTGCGACACAATTACTGAATCCGCTCTGCTGCACAGCGTCAGGCTGATCCAGCATTTCCATGCAGAACACAATCGGACCGCGCTGAAATGCGACGCGCCCACGATCTTCAGCGACTGCCGGATTTGCTTTGAGCAGTTGCACAGCCATATCGAAGTGAAGGTTGACGGAGTCACCGGGCAACCAGCGTCGGTGAATAGCGAGATACTTGCCCGGCTCGATTCCTGAAAGCGGCGTTCCGTTTACCGTCACCGAGTTCTTCGACGACCAGTCCGGAATCCGAACATAGACCGTAAAATCGCGCGCCTCCTCAGGAGAGACAAAGATATGCACTTCGCCATCCCATGGATAATTCGTCTTCTGCTCCATCCGCAACCCGGTTCCGTCTTCCAATTGCCATGACATTCGGGAATTATCGTAGAGGTGCACATAGACGCCGTCGGCGGCGGTCGAGTAGAAATAGCCGGGCAGCTCGGCGAAGGTCCGCTCCAAATTGGGCGGGCAGCAAGTCGTGTAATACCAGGGGTTGCGAATCTTGCCTTCCGGATCCTCCACGTATCGGGAGTCACCGGATGGATCGAATGCCAACGGGTTGCGATAACAGTAAGTTGTTCCGTCAAGTGACATTCCGGAGTTGATGCCGTTGTAGAGAGCACGCTCCATCACGTCTGCGAACTTCGCTTCGCCTGAAGCCGCGAGCATGCGCCAGTTCCACATCATGTTGCCGATTGCTGCGCAACTCTCGCCATAGGCGCGCGCATTCGGCAATTCGTAAGGATCACCGAAAGCTTCGCCTTCCTGCCGGGCACCGACGCCGCCCGTCACGTAAAGCTGATGCGAAGCCAGATCATCCCAGAGCCTGTTCAGCGTCTTCCAGTAGGCCGGATCTCCGGTTTCAAGATAGTAGTCCGTTGCACCGCAACAGGCGTACATGGCTCGAACCGCGTGGCCTTCAAGCTTAGTCCGCGAAGTGAACGGAATCCCGCAGAACATGTAGGTGATTTGATCGGGCCGCAGAGGAATCCGCTCGTCTCCGTGGAGAATGTAGCCAGCCAGGTCGAGATACTGCCGTTTTCCGGTGGTGCGGTAGAGTTCGATGAGCGCCATCTCGATTTCGGGGTGGCCGGCAACAATGCCCATTTGATTTGCACCTGGACCATAGTTGGGAATCAGGAAATTGTCGACGAAGCGAATACCGGCATCGAGAAAAGCCCGGTCACCGGTGGCGCGATAGTAAGCAATAGCCCCTTGAAGCATGTGGCCAATGTTGTAAAGCTCGTGCCCCGTGGTTTGCGTCGGATATTGCATCCGCAGTGGCTTTCGATCTTCCACAAAGTAGGTGTTCAGATAGCCGCTCGGCTCCTGCACAGCAATCACATCGCGGATCATCGCATCGGCAGTCGCCCTGAGTTCCGGATGCTCGTCAGACTGAAGTGCAAACGCGGCCCCTTCCAGCCATTTGTAGATATCGGAGTCGGAGTAAACAGGTCCTTTTTGCGGTGCAGACGATTTGCCAACAAGACGCAGAAAGTTGTCCATGCGCCCGTGCGCAATCAATTGGTCGTGCATTGTAGGGATACTCGAACGAACATTGGTCGTACGACGTTTCGACCAGAAGCTGCCCTCAATCGACACAGCCCCGACAGGAACGGGCTTCAGTAGGGCGAATGGCGATTTGGAAAAGTCGGCGATGCCTGCATTATTCCCCGCTCTGCCCGATACGGCGCTCGCGTCCGGCGCGGGAGCAAGGAGAGCCAGCAGGTCTCCGGCCTTGGGCAAAGGATGCGCCACAGCTGGTGTAACGCAAGACGCCGCCGCGGCAGCGAGGAACTTCCGGCGAGAGAGCTTTGATTTCATCTTTAATCTCCATGCGATTGGTCTTCCCGAGCAGGGTTATGAGAGCAACTTGATCTCCTGCAAGCACATGCCATAGCGGCTGCCCGGCGGATCGATTGGGTAATGAGTGTGTAGCCAGTCGTTTGTGAAGTTGGCGCTGTAGCACAACCACATTGTTCTTCCATCCGCCTGGACGAATTTGCTCGGAATATTGACGAAATAACCCTGGGCACCAAAGTCTTTGAGATAGCAAACCAGGCGCCACGGGCCGGCCACTTTGTCCGCTTCCAGAATCAGCGTGCTGATGGTCTGCGTGCTTGGCCATCCATCGGCGACACACATCAGAAACCGGTCCAGAGCGGGATTATAGGTGATCGTGACGCTACCTAGGTGGTCGCTCCATTCGAGCATGGGTTTCAGGTCTTCAAAGCGGCGCGACCACTGCGGCTCGCCGGCAGCATCATAGCCGGCGAAGAACTCATAATGGTTGGAGTCATTGACGGTCTCAGGGCTTAATGCAACTCTGGTCAGGTAGATCGCGTCTCCCGAAAGCCAGCTTGCCGCTCCGAGACGTGGATGGGGAACATCCGGTGCTGCGCCGTGCCCGACAAGATACGCTTTGCCGTCGGGCGAGCGCTGCATGTTCTTGCCGAAATCCACAAAGTGCATGACCCCGAGCTGCGGAAGGCCGACATTTGGAATCAGCGAGCCGATGTCGCTGCCCGGACTGTCTCCGTTGAACTCCTTCTTTGTGTGCTCGAGAGCGTGGAGCTTCTTCGCCGCGCCGTGAATATCCTGTGAGAAAAGCGGTGTCCAGGCCGTGCACGGGCTTTCAACCCAGGTCTTGCCGAAATCGCGGGAATAGCGGCAACCGAGATACGGACCAAGCCATGCCCAGTTGTATACGACATCCCTGGCCTTGCGATAGTTGATGTCGCAGCAGTAGGTGCCGTAGTACCAGATGCCGTCATGCACGATGTTGGCGCATGGGTAGCGGCCCCCATAGGGCATTCCTGAGGATTTCCAGTTCCCCAGCGCTGTCACTTCGAGATGCAACGGATCGTCGCCGACAATCTTCGCAAATCCGGTTGTGGCGTTGAATCCCTGATCGCAGGCGGCCGCGACCTTGTTTCCGGCAGCGTCGAGGACGTAGCCATCCGCGAACGAAGAGTATTGCTCATCGTCACTCGCCCATGAGGGATACCACGTGTCTGCGTGTACATACTCCTGATGACGGCCTGTAAAGTAGAGGCCTCGAAACCTCTGTGACCGCGGAATCGGACAAGGCGCCGGGGCGCGCGACTTCCACTCGCCGGGATAGGAATGTAGTGGGCCAGCCCCGCTCTGTGAACCGGCTACGGAACGAGTAGCCAATGCCGAGAGACCGAGCGCGAGGAACCTTCGCCGCGAGTACTTCGTCACTTCAGGATCCTTCATGCTTGACCCACCATGGCCTCACGCCAGAGAGTAGAACTCTCCCAAGCACGAGTCTTCATCGGAATGTCGCTGTTCTTCCAGTAGCATTGTCGCCGTACCGGCGGCAACAGGGCGCTTACCAGCGATTCTCTGCCACTCGCTGCTTTCCTTTAAGTCTCGTCCAGGTTCTGACAAGCCTCGAGGGGCCGACTCCCCTCGCGACCAATAAGCTACCGCTCGCCAAACACAAAGAGGCCAGCTGTGCGCGTGGTTCGTTCGCACAACTGGCAGATAGGAGGAGAAGCCTTTGAGTGGCTTCCACTTTCGCCATACGGCCCCCGCACAAGACTGCTTTGATGGGAGTGGCCAATGGCTGTTAGGACTCGTTGCGCCGGAAAGGCCGGCGGGCAGTCCGCCGGCCCTTCCGCAGCATAGTTAGAAGCTGGCGCGCAGGTGGAGCTGCAAGCTGCGCGGCGGCAACTGATTGGTGGACTTACCGAACGTACCGTCGGTCATGCCCGAGTCGACACCCCAGAGGTTGGAGCGGTTAAACAGGTTAAAGACTTCGCCCTTGGCCTCGAACTTCAGCTTTTCCGCAAAGAACCACGGAACACTGAAGTATTTCTCGAAGGTGAGGTCGAAGTCCTTATATCCGGGCTGGTCGTAGGTGTTGCGGCCAAGGTCACCTTCCACGCCCAGAGCCGGCGCCGGGAACTGCGAGGCCGTGAAGATTCCGTTGAGGAACTTGGTCTTCGATTGGCCGCTCAAGTGCGCACCAAAGGAAGGCGCGTTGGGTAGCTTGGTGTTATAGCCGTCGGCGTTGTAGTCGCCGCCGCTATTGGCGATGATCGTGGTGCCCGCCGGGCATTGGTTGTTCACGAGTGCCGCGCCGCCACTGCAGATTGGCGCAAAGCCCGCTCCGTTGGTGACGGTGAATGGTAATCCGGTCTCTCCGACCCACTTGCCGCCGAATTGCCATCCGCCCAGAATGTTCTTGACCATGGCATTTGAATAGTTGTTGGGAACATCCCAGGTGCCATCGGCCAGGAAATTCTGCCGGATATCGAAGTCGGCGCGTCCGCGCTGCGCATGGAGAGCATTGTTGACATAGAAGTCGGTTCCCGCAGTAATGGAGCCGCCATCCAGTGATTGGGCCTGGCTTAACTCGTCCAACGCCTTGCCATATGTGTAGATTCCCCGGAAGGCCAGGCCGTGGGTAAACGACCGTATAACCTCCGCGGAACCGAACTGTCCTTCTGAGTTGCCGTCGGAGCTAGCCCACGCCGTTCCGGCGAAGTTGGGGTTGAGCCTCGTCAGTTGGTTGTTGTTTTGGATCAGGTCTCCGGCAAAGCGGTTGGCGTCGTTTTGGAAGACCAGCAGGTGGTGGGCTTCGGTGCCCGAGTAGTTCAATTCCACAATTAGGTTGCTCTGAAGTTGCTGCTGCACGCTCAGCGACCACGCTTCTACTTGCTGCATCTTGAAGTTTGGATCGTAACCGCCGATGCCTGCTCGCGAAATGACCCCATTGATCAGGAGGCCCCCGCTGGAGTTGAGCGTCGCGTTGCTGGTGTTTAAGACCGGACAGGTCACATCCCAGGCGCCGGAAGGAGTGCAGATGAAGGGCATCGGCACGGGATTGCCCGCGGTGACATCGTCAACTGGACTGAAGTAGTTGGGCAGATTTCCAGCGGTCGAGTCGGTGATGTGCAGATAGGGCGGCTGGTCCTCGAACATGCCAAAGCCGCCGCGCAACGCCGTCTTACCGGTGCCAAAGACATCCCAGGAGAAGCCGAGGCGCGGTGTGAATCCCCCGATATTGTGGTTGAGGACGTCGTGGGTGTTTGCCAGAGTGGCCGTCCCGGAGGCGACTTTAGCGTTCCACGTCGAACCGGTACCCAGGTTGAATCTGGACAACGTGGGACTGTAGATGCTGAAGAAGTTGACCATCGTGTCGTGGCGGACGCCCAGGTTCAGGGTCAGCCGCGGCGTCAGCTTCCAATCATCCTGCAGGTAATATCCCTCGATGAAATCGCGATAGATGCGGTCGTAAGGCGCCTGCAGGTGGTTTTGCAGGTTCACGTTCGGACCCACTTGTTTGACCGGTTCATCCTGGATAAGGTCGAGGAGATTGTAGTATGTGAACGTTGGACGGGTGAAGGCGCCTTGCTGGTGGTCCACCTCGCGTGTGTTGAACAGGTCGACTCCGAACTTCAAGGTGTGCGTCTTGATGGTTGCCGTCATCACATCGCGCCAACTGTAGGTGCTCTGCGAGAAGTTGCCCGGCGCCCATGACCCGAATCCCGCCAGGTTGTTGACGTTGACGTACGGAATCCCTTCTGTCGCAACCTGAGTCAGGTTCGCTCCGTAGGGCCGGATAAGATTCGCCCCGGTTTGATTGAAGAGGTGCGAATTAAAGGTATGGGTCCAGTTGATGTTGACGAAGTCGGAGCTGTTGCCGTTGCCCTGAACACTTGCCGGACGGGTTCCTCCTCCGGGACCCGAGTAGTAGGTGCGGATTGCATCCACATAGATCCGGTCGTTATTGCCGAGATAGTCGTCTACACGGAAGCTCCACTGGTACCCGTTTTTAGGTGCGCTGTAGCTCACGGGGATGGTGCCGATGATGTTAATTCCCTGAAGAGCGGTGAGTGCCGCGCCTGTCGGAGGCGGGAAATAGCCGGGGGTGCCACCCTGGTTCGAGGGCAGAATATAGGTGCTATACGGAACCAGGCCCGTGGTGGGGTATTTCGCCGGCGGCGCCATGGTTAGGAACTTATAGCCTACCGTGCTGGATTCATAGGTTTTGGCCCAGTTGACGAAGTCCTGCGTCTCCACCGTAGCCGTGTAGCTGCTGGGCTGGCTTTCGCGCAGTACGTCGATAGCACCGAACCAGAACAGCTTGTTTCTGAAAATCGGCCCGCCCATGGTCGCGCCCATCTCGTTGCGTGTGAACGACGGAACCGAACTCTCAAAGTGAGTGGTCGCGGCGAGAGAATTGTTGGTGAAGTACCAGTCGATGTTCCCGTGGAACTGGTTGGAACCGGAGATGGTGTACACGTCGACCGTGCTGCCGCCGTTCCTTCCCTTCTGGGCATCGAAGTCGTTGGTGCGGACGTCCATCGACTGGACAATCTCGGGATTGGGAGAGATCGATGTGCCGCCGCCGCGGGAGGGCGTGTTGGTATAGCCGTCGTCGATCTGGTACCCGTTCTCCTCCTGGCGGAGGCCCGCGGCGTTGAGGTTGATCGCGTATTCGTTGGTGTAGTTGTCGTTGCCGGCCGTAGTGACGCCGCCGCCGGTCATGCCCGGCGTAAGCGACGCGAGACCGTAGACGTTCTGCCCGGTCAATGGCGTTTCCGCCAGAGTCACGTTGGAGATAATCGACCCTGTGGTTGGAGTGACAAGATCAATCGCCGCCGCCGTTGCGGAAACCTCAACATTCGTCGAAACCGCACCTACCTTGAGGTCGGGTGTGATGGTGCGAATCTCAGCGATTTGCAGGGTCAGCCCATTTTGCGTCCAGGTTTGGAAGCCGGTCATTTGAATCTCTACGGTGTAGGTGGATGCAGCAATGCCGTCGACACGAAAGTAGCCGTCTTGTCCCGAGTAGACAACTTTCGAAACGCCCAGGCGCGTGTCGGTAACGGTGACTCTCGCTTTCGCGACGACAGCCCCTGTCGTGTCGTGCACGATGCCCTCGATACCGCTTGAGAACTGAGCAAAAATCTTTGCTCCTCCCAAGCCGAACATGAGCAATAGGAGGATCGTGATGCGTGTCCAAAGTTTCATGCTGGTCTCCTTATTCAACATTCGGTCCGTTTGCGTTTGACAGTGTTAAGTGCCAGGGCGCTTAGCGATGGGGACCGCTCAGCGCCCCATGATTTTGACAATGCTCGCGTCGGATCCGGTCCAGGCCTCGGCCCCTTCGTGCGTCAGCTGTCCGGCCGAATCATTCCAGTGCAAGTGTGTGATCTGAGAGTTTCCGTTCTCGTATGCGTAGGTCTTTCCGTCGTCGTTGAAAATGGTGAAATCGCCATCCGAGCCCGGATAAACAAGCACACGAAGAATTGTTTGTGGATCGTCTGCGCTTAGGACATCGCTTCCAAGCGGAACGATCGATCCTGCACGGACAAAGAGCGGAATGGTGTCGATCGGCGCCGATACTTCGACGGTCCGGCCGCCTTTCAACCGTTCATTTGTCCAGTAGTTGTACCAGTCGGTTCCGGCGGGCAGATAAACCTTTCGGCTCGTCGCCCCTTGATCAGTCACTGGTGCTACAAGAAATGCGGGCCCAAACATGTACTCGTCGCCGATGCCCGCCACATTCGGGTCATCTGGATAATCCATGAATAGAGCGCGCGTATATGGCGCGCCTGTCTGGTAGGTGTGATATCCAAGCGAGTAGATGTACGGGATCAGCTGATAGCGCAAACGCAGATACTTGTCGAGGATGGACTCAGCCTGTTTGCCATATGCCCAGACTTCATTGTGTTCTCGCTCTCCGTGGGCCCGCATTACAGGCTGGAAGACTCCCCATTCGAACCAGCGCACAAAAAGCTCAGGATAGTCTTCGTAATTGTCGACGTTTCCCTGCGCGTCTGACGGGTCAACTAACGGTGTATGTGCCGCGTGGTAGGTGGAGGGGATCATCGGTGAGAAGAAACCTGCAATATCCGTGTCCCAATACGGCATGCCTGAGGCGGTGAAGTCCAATCCCGCCGGAATTGAACGCTTCAACATATCCCAGGTAGACCTGATATCACTCGACCAAAAAACGGTGCCGTTTCGCTGTGCTCCGAGATACGCAGCACGGGCGAGAATCATGACCCGCCGGCTGTCCCCGAAATCGCGCCGGAAGCCTTCGTAGACCGAAGCTGTGTGGAACAAGGGATAGACGTTGTAATAGCGGGTTCCTGATCCGACATAGAAAACATCCTTGGCCGGATCGATGTCTGGTTCCGTTTCATCGAGCCAAATGTAATCAAAGCCATACGGCTTCACATAGCGATCCCTGATCGACTCCCACCACCAACGGGCGGCGTCAGGGTTGGTTGTGTCGATATTGGGGCCGATTACGTCCTTAGAGCCGCCGAAGTCCGGAGCGCCGTCCGCGGTGTGGATGAGCCAACCCTTTTCCCGCAACATGTCGTAATACCGCGTGCCGGGTGCGAAATGCGGCCACACGCTCAGCAACGTTTTGATGCCCATCGAATGAAGCTGTTTGTTCATTGCAGCTGGATCGGGCCATCGAGTCGGGTCGAGATCCAACTCACCCTGTTTCGTCATGTTCAGGAAATCCACCACGAGCACATCGAGCGGCAGGTTGCGATCGCGATATCCCTTCGCAACAGCCATCAGTTGGTCCTGCGTGGGATAGATTGCCTTGCTCTGGATATAGCCGTATGTGGCCTTCGGCAACATATGCGTGACGCCGGTAAGTTGGCGATAGCCCTCGTAAACCTCGTCGCTGTTGTCGCCCGAGACCACAAAAAAGGAAACACGGTCTCCAACCGCGGATGACCACACGTTCTGCAGGTTGAAACCGAGGTCGATAGTAGTTTTCGATGGATTGTCCCAGATCAAGCCGTAGTCACGGCTCGATACCATGAAGGGAACACAAACACTCTCTCCACCGATTGCGTTGTACTCATGCCAGCACTCAACTCGTTGGTCGTGGAGGTCGAGAAAACCCTGTTGGTGTTGGCCCAGCCCGTAGTAGTGCTCATCAGCCGGCGAGTCGAAGACCGCGGAAACATGGTAGCCGGGATCGGCTTTTTGCCCGCTCTCCGCGCTGCCGGAGGACGCTTCCGGCCGGTTGGGTAACATGGACCAGCTACGCATGGTCAGGAGAGGTTTGCCGGACGCCGTTGCGATCGAGATCGTGTCATCGTATGGCCCCGTCCTGCGCCAGCCGCCGCCGAAATAGTGTTCTCTCAGCGACTGATTCAATTCGTCGAGCGGCATCGCGTGTGGTTGCGGCAGGTTCTCCGGGGCAACTCGGATGACCATTCGCCCTGAGCGAATGACGTCGTATCCACGAGAATCCTCCTCGTGGGTCCAGCCAGTAATCGACGGCGTGCCCACAAATCCATACCCGGCGGCTGCGAGGCCCGCAGTCTTTTCCGAGCTCAAGGTGATTCGAATAATATTGGGAGCGTAGGGCTCCAGGACCACAATCCGGCCTTGGCGTGACAACACGATCTGTGTGTCCGCGCTCCAAACAGCCCGGCACCCTAACGCAAGAGACGCCAACACGACAAGAACGGCACCTCTACAAACGAAGGTTCTTAGCACGCAACTTTCTCCTTAACCCCTTTTCTCTCTTTGGCGACCTCGGATGGCCGCCTGAAGAGCCAACTCCTTTAGCCCTTGCCCCCTTGGGGCGGCGGCAAACTAAACCTTTCCGAGTGCAGTGCAGTCGCGAACCCTTCTCGCGCCAACTGTTGGTTACCCCCTCATTCTCGAGGGAAGTACTTGCTTCTCCTTGCCTTGAACTCCCCTTTTCCCGGTCTCCAAACCTCCATTGAGGCCAAGAACTCGAACGCGATAAGTCCCATTCCGACTCCATCGAAAGGTTGAGTACCGGATCGGCTGGGAGTTTGATTCCTGTTAACGCGGCGCGCAAGTAACACACGGTGTCTTTACGGTATAGTTGTTCGGCAACTCGCTTTGCAACAATGACTTGTGATCGGATGACCCCGTCACGTAGGCAGGGTTTCTAAGCGAACAAAGGGCTGCGGGGTCTGGAATCAAGACGTTTCTTCAAAGTCAGTTGCTTCCGGTTAGGTCAACTTTTCTGTGTCAAACCTAAGTCGAAGACTTATTCGTTCAGCAGCTTGTCGAGATTTTTAACAAGTCATATTCCGTCAGAACATAATTGAAGTTGCGAAGAAAATCACCCTGGATCTCACGTGGCTCCAGTCCCTTGACAAGGCGGTTCCATGTTTGTTTAGTTAGAGACGTTCGAAAACGATTACAACAGCCCTCCCAGCGGAATCAAAGCTGGATTGTCGCGGTCATATTCCGGTGGAGAGTGCGCTCTTCGTTGCTCGGCCGTTAACGACCTTGATAGTTGCAAACGCCGGAAATTTGTGGCCGCAGGTGATTGCATGAATTCAGCTCTCAAATCGCTGAATGACAGCGAGGCCGATCAGAACCCGATTCAAAAAGGGCAAAGCGACCGCCGGAGTGTGCTTGAGGAGTTGGACAGCATCCTTTACAGCCGGCACTTCAAAAGCGCTGACCGTTGCAAGCAGTTTCTTCGCTACGTGGTTCTAAGCAAGCTCGACGGTCACACCGAGCTGCTCAAAGAACGCATCATCGGAACGGAAGTATTTAAGCGTCCACCCGGATATGCCACGGGCGAGGATCCAGTGGTGCGGGTTCAAGCTGGCGAAGTCCGCCGACGCCTCGAACGGTACAACCAAGAGATGCCGCAATCGTCTCGGCTGCGCATCGAATTGCCCGTGGGTTCGTATTCACCGGTCTTTCACTGGGGACTTGCCTCGAGTGTTCAGGAGACGCAGACTCGACCGGTGCCTCCGGCTGCGCCCCGCGCTTCGCGTTGGAAGCCACACCTTAAGGTGGTTGCACTGTTAGGGGTCGCGATTCTCGCTGCTCTCGCAGGGAGAACTATCTTTAATCCGTTTCACCGCGGTGCGGATCCGAAGACTACACTCGAGCAGTTCTGGGGCCCCGCCATCGCAAGTCACCAGCCCATCCTCATTTGTCTTGCCAACGCCTCAAACCGCTCGTCCGAAGACATCTCCCAACCTTCATCGCAAAGTCACTCAGGAACTTCTCAAACCGAGAACAAAGGCGTCAATACTCCGCTTCAGCCTAACCCAAATGATCAGTTCACCAGGGGTGATCGTCCTGTCTCCCCCGAGATTGTTCCTGCGGCCGATGCCTCTGTTGCAGTCGATCTTTCCGGCCTCTTTGGAAAGCTCGACAGGCCGAGCCAATTGCGCATCGGCTCGGCCGCCACATATGAAGATCTTCGCAATTTTCCGGCGGTCGTAATTGGCGGTTTTGATAGCAGGCGGACCATGCAACTGGTCTCGAACTTGCACTTCACTTTCCATTGGGACCACGGGCAATACATGATCCGGGAGCAGGTTCCGGGCGGAAGAGTCTGGACCACGCGTCCAGGGCCTTATGGCGAGACAGTGGAAGATTTTGCGATTGTCGGCCGCCTGATCGACTCCAAAACTGGTGAGTTTACGGTTACGGTGGCGGGGATCGGGCCTCGGGGAACGCAAGCCGCTGGCGAGTTCGTTTCTTCGTCGCGCTATCTGGTAGAAGGGCTCGCCGGCACTCCCGATGACTGGCAAAACCGCAATCTGGAAGTGCTGCTGCAAACCACAGTGACCGACTCGGTGGCCGGTCCGCCTCATGTCATTGCAATCTATACTTGGTGACCTGCCGGAAGAAAACTACTTTGACGAATCTGTCTGCCGTTATGATGCGGTTCAGAGACAGACGTGGGAATAACTGGATGGAGAAGTTCTCTTGCATGTTCGCGGTTTAATCTGTAGCGCATTGTTGATCCGCCTTGTGGTGTGTGCGTCGGGCCAGACTCAGCAGCCTGTGCAACCAGTACAAGGCGGCATGGGCGGAGGCATAGCCTCGGCTGGCGTGTTCGCTCCCGTTTATGACGAACACAAGCGACCCATCACTGCTGGCGGATTTGTTGACAAAGGCACCGTAGTCTTCGAGGACGTGACCCAGGCCGCCGGGCTCTCCGGCTGGCGCCATGAGATGGGCACGCCCCAGAAGAAGTACATCCTCGAGACCGATGGCTCCGGCGTCGGTTTGATTGATTACGACAACGACGGCTGGCTCGACATCTACCTTGTCAACGGCTCAACCTACGACGCAATCAGCGGCAAGAGCACCCCGCCTCACGCCGCGCTCTTCCACAATAACCACGACGGAACCTTTACCGATGTTGCCGAAATGGCCGGAGTCACCAACGACCGCTGGGGTTTCGGCGTGGCGATTGGGGATTTTGATAACGATGGATGGCCCGACATTTTCGTAGCCAACTATGGCAAGAACAGGCTCTACCACAACAACCACGACGGAACGTTTACCGACGTGGCCGAGCAGGCAGGCGTCACCCTCGGCAACTGGTCGAAAGGTGCAACATGGGGCGACTATGATGGCGACGGCCGCCTCGATCTATTCGTCTCAGGGTATGTGCACTACGATCTGAACAATCAGCCTAGCGCCGAAGACGGCACGGCCTCAACTGCAAATTGCCAGATGCGCGGCGTGCCCGTGATGTGCGGCCCGCGAGGCCTTCCCGGTGAGCCCGATCACCTCTTCCACAACAACGGCGACGGCACTTTCACTGACGTCAGCGTAAAGGCCGGAGTCTCCGACCCCGACCGCTTCTACGGATTCACCGCGGTCTTTGTGGACGTGAACAACGACGGTAAAGTGGATCTGCTCGTGGCCAACGATTCAGAACGCAACTATCTTTACGTCAACAAAGGGGACGGCACATTCGACGACGAGAGCTATGTTTCCGGTTTTGCCTTCAACTTCGACGGCAAGGAAATTGCCTCGATGGGTTTGGGAGTGGGCGATTACTTGAACAACGGCCTGGTCGACGTGTTAGTTACGGATTTCTCCGATGATTACAAGGCGCTCTACCGCAACGACGGTAACGCGAGCTTCACCGACGCTGGCCGCGAGGCGGGATTCGTTCAGACTGCTGTTCCTTTTGTGGGCTGGGGCGACGGCCTGATCGATTACGACAACGATGGCTGGAAAGACCTCATGATGATCAACGGCCACGTCTATCCCCAAGTGGACCAGCACGATTGGGGCACAACCTATGCCGAGCGTCCTCTGCTGTTTCACAACAACCACCATGGCAGGTTCGACTATGTGCTGCCCGTGAAGGCAACAGGGCTGGCGGTGGTGGTTCCGGGGCGCGGCGCCGCCTTCGGAGACCTGTTCAACAACGGCAAGATCGATGTGGTGATCAACCCAGTCGATGGGCCGCCGGTGTTACTCAAGAATGTGAATCCCGACCATCACCATTGGGTGGAGCTTAAGCTGATCGGTGGCAGGGACCTGAAGGCAGGCAGGAAGAGCCCGTGCGACGCCGTCGGCGCAACCGTTTATCTAACTGCGAATGGGATGCGCCAACGTGAAGACGTAATGAGCGGCGGCAGCTATATTTCGTCTAACGATCAACGGCCACACTTCGGCCTGGGCGATGCGACCGATGCCGGGACCGCCGAGATTCACTGGCCATCGGGCCAGGTCGAAAAGGTCAGGCTTCCGGCCGTGGATCGCATCTTCACCATCACCGAGGGGCAAGGCATAACAGGTGTGTTGTGCGCCAAGCAGCCATGTTCTTGAGCACAATAAAGAAACCAGAAGCCGCTTGGTCCCGTGATGGTGAATCCATACAGTTCACCGCTGGAAGCGATGGAGTCATACTATGGAACAAGACCATGGTCTCGGAATCTGCGTGTGAGATTCCGCGCTGGAGTTCGCCTCGAATGTTTCGCCTCAGCCTGATCTTGGGCTTCGCCTTGGCATGTGCGTTATCGGCGCTGGCCCAGGATGTCAACGTTTCGATTTCTTCCATTGAGTCTCTTATCCGTTCGCAACAATATGATGAAGCTCTGCACACTTTGAACGTTGCGATCCACAGAAGTCCAAGCGACGTCAAGCTCTGGACGCTCGAGGGGATTTGTCTTGCATTGCAGGGCAACGACCGAGAGGCTCTCGCTTCGTTCGATCATGCGATTCGCATTTCGCCCGATTACTCCCCGGCTCTCAAAGGTGAGATACAAATTCTCTACAAAACCGGGGACAAACGCTCCATTCCGCTGCTCAAGAGAGTGCTCGCCTCCGATCCGCGCGATGTGACCGCCCATGAAATGCTCGGCACATTCGAACAACGCGCTGGCGACTGCCGTGCTGCAGTGTCTCAATTCCTCCTGAGCAAAGATGCAATCGCCAACCATCCCGCTTCGCTGGAAGCCTATGGCTATTGCTTGTTCAAGCTGGACCGGACCAACGATGCGATTCCTGTCTTCCGCCAACTCATCCCGCTTGTTCCCGGGCAGGCATATCCGAGCTACGATCTTGCGGTCCTTCTTGTTACCTCGAAAAACAACGAGGAGGCTGTAAAGGTTCTTGAGCCGCTGTTGACTCCCGACCAAACCGACCCCGACATTCTTAGCCTGGCTTCGCAGGCGTATGAAGCGACCGGCAATACGCCGAAGGCTGTTGCGCTGCAGCGTCAAGCCATAGTTCTCAATCCGGCCGATCCTTCAAATTACGTCCAGTTTGCCATCCTATGTATGGCACACGATTCCTTCCAAGTGGGAATTGATATGCTCAACGCGGGGCTCAACCGAGTCTCCGACAAATCTCCCCTCTATTTGTCGCGCGGTGTGCTAAACGCGCAGCTCGGAGAGTTCGACCAGGCGGAAGCGGACTTCAAATTGGCAGAACAACTCGACACTACCCAAAGCATTGGTGCTTATGCTGGCGACCTCGCGATCCTTCAGAGAAACGATCCAGAGAGGGCCCTGACACAGGTGCGCGAGCAATTGAAGGCTCACCCTGCGAATCCCCTTTTCCGCCTTCTGCTGGCCCAGTTGATTATGACGAAGGCGCCCGATCCACGGAGTCCCGAATTCAATGAGGCAATGCAAGACGCGTTGGCCGCTGCGAAGTCCAAACCGGATCTTGTCGAGGCACACGATCAGTTGGCGAGTATGTATATGAGTCTCAGTGAGTACCAGCAGGCTATCAAGGAGTGCCAGATTGCGCTGCAATACGATCCTTCCAACGAAACTGCGATGTATCACCTCGTCATCTCTCTGCGTCACAGCGGCCAGAGCAACGATGAGCTGCAGCCTTTGGTTAGGCGCCTTTCTGAGATGCATCAAGAATCTTTGCGACATGAGACCGATCGCAAGCGGTTCCGACTCGTCGAGGAAGGAGCGCCAACTGCACAGCCTGCCGGGGGGCACTAAGTTCCTGTATGCGTGGCGTATCGCGGCAACGCGGTTCTGCTTTCTGTGTAGACTCAGGATGCGACTATCACGAGAGGGGGAATCAGCAGTGAGTTCTTCTCGGATCGAGCTACATTGTTTGCGCGCATCACATAGAGTAATCGCTGCGTGCGGCTGGCGTCGCATTGCACCTGCACTAGGCGTCGCCACCGGCTTGCTCTCTCTGGCGACAAGCGCGACCATTGGCGCCCAAGGTGCGCAAAACGCGGCAAACGCCCGCGCAGTTAGCCAGCAAGGTGCAATGCAACAGTCCCCGGGCGGGGGAATGGCGAACGCCGGGCCTCAGGCGGCCCAATTTGATAGCCAGCATCGCCCCATTACTGCGGGAGGCTTCGTCAAATCCGGCCCGATTATCTTCCAGGATGTAGCCAAAGCTGCTGGGTTGACCAGTTGGCATCACACCGCCGGCACACCGGAAAAGCGCCTTATTCTCGAAGCGAAGGGGCCCGGAGTGTGTTTAATCGACTACGACAACGACGGCTGGCTCGACATCTACCTGGTCAACGGCTCAACTTATGACGCTTTGGCTGGCAATGCGACATCTCCGCATGCGGCTCTGTTTCATAACAACCACGACGGAACCTTCACGAACGTCACGGAGAAGGCAGGAGTGGCCAACGACCGGTGGGGATACGGCTGCGCTGTGGGGGATTACGACAACGATGGCTGGCCGGACCTCTACGTGACCAACTACGGCAAGAACCGGCTGTATCACAACAACCAAGACGGAACCTTCACAGACATGGGTGAGAAAGCTGGTGTGACGATCGGCAGTTGGTCCGCAGGCGCAACCTTCGGCGATTACGACGGTGACGGGCGTCTGGACCTGTTCGTCGACGGGTACGCTCAGATTGATCTCGCCAACCCGCCGATTTCCCTATCGAACGGCATTGGTTCGGGGAATTGTCAATATCGTGGCGCCGCAGTGATGTGCGGCCCGCGCGGCCTGCCGGGTGAGCACGACCACCTTTTCCGCAACAATGGAGACGGAACCTTTACCGATGTGAGCAAGAAGCTGGGCGTCGATGATCCCAATGGCTTTTACGGACTCGGCGTTCTGTTTGCTGACGTCAACAACGATGGAAAACCGGACCTGCTTGTAGGCAATGACTCTACGCCAAACTACCTCTATATCAATAGGGGGAATGGCGAGTTCGATGACCAGAGTTACGCGAACGGATTTGCGCTCAATCAGGATGGTCGCGAGGTAGCCAACATGGGTATCGCCGCGGGAGACTATCAGAACAACGGGCATCTCTCAATAATGAGTACAACCTTCTCCGATGATTACCCGGTCCTTTTCCAGAACGATGGCACCGGCTTTTTCACAGACGTCAGTTATCAGGCCGGGATCGCCCAGACCTCCATACCCTTTGTCAAATTTGGCGATGGATTCCTGGATTATGACAATGACGGATGGAAGGATCTGCTCATTGTCAACGGCCATGTTTATCCCCAGGTGGATCAGCACCCCGAGTGGGGACAAAGCTATGCCCAGCGCACGCTGCTCTATCACAATTTGAAGAACGGCAAGTTTGAATTGGTTCCCGCCGTCGAGGGAACCGGGCTTGCGGTAGTAACGGTAGGGCGCGGAGCGGCATTCGGAGACATATTCAACGACGGCAAGATCGACGTAGTCATTAACAGTATGGATGGTGTTCCGGTGCTGCTCCGCAACGTGAACGCCGATCACAATCATTGGGTCGAGCTGAAGCTTATTGGTGGGCCAAAAAGCCCTCGGGATGCGGTCGGAGCGACCGTTTATCTGAATGCGGATGCGATGCGCCAACGCGGCGACGTTCTTAGCGGCGGCAGCTATCTGTCTTCGAATGATCTGCGCGTACACTTCGGACTGGGCAGCGCCACGGATGCTGGAACAGCGGAGATTCACTGGCCATCGAGCGCGAAGGAGACTATCAAGCTGCCTGCGGTGGACCGCATCTACACGATCACTGAAGGCGTGGGCATTTCCGGCGAGCTATGTGGTGGGAGCCCATGCGTAGAACACGGAGTGGTTCGCTTGGCAGTGCCACAGTCGCGGCCCTAAATTGGCTTCTCGCAGGGAGTTCCACTGCTGGGCCCGATATCAATTCGATGGAGCGGAATTGATGCATTTACGTTTGCGCCGGAACCTCGGCAAAACCCTTGTGCCTCGCCAGGCTGGGCTCATTCATCATTCGGCTTCACTGGAATCCTCACTGCAGATTCAGAACCAAAGCCGGAAAACTCCAGTTTTTGGTGGATGTGAAAAATAGCAGGGTCAGGTGTGGCTCGAAAGCAAGGGATTTGCCGTCACGAGGCGGCAGGAATGCCCGGATGACGTCGTTCCGTGCGCCCACCTGGTCGGTCATGGCGTCTACACTCGGGAAGACGCTCATTGGGTATACCGGGATGAGGATGGAGATGTTCTCGATCCGTCGCCGGTCAATTTCTATATGCCACCAAACGACCCAAGAATGAGAAGACTGGATGTTTATTCGGAGAGAATACTCACACTCACGATCGAGCGAAAATCTTGAACCTAATCCTTCCCCAACAATTTCCTCAAATACTCAGAAAGCTTCTTTAGATCCTTGATGTCGCCGACCCGTTCGACGCGGGTCTTCATCTGCTTGAGGTCATCCGCCTCGAGTAAACTGACGATCTTCATTAATTCTTTCCGGCTTACTGCCGGTCGCATCTTAATCGCGGATGAGGTCATGCACGCGGAACCCCAACGAAAATGCGGCACACGCGTCGCACACGTGGCCGCTGCTTAAGGTCGATTTCATCGATTCATCGGGGGCGGGTGGACTGACGGGGGTACAGTACCTGCTATTTCCGTGACGGCCAGAAGGTTGGTCCGAGGTCGGGCACCCACGAGCCAGATGGAGCACAAGTCATAGGTCATGCTCGCGAAGTACATTCGAATCGGATTTTCACACTTAATGCGGCCGCCGGCCTCGGCATACAGCCGATTCCAACTGCTGAGAAAAATGGCCTATCGGGAGCATGCGATCGAAAGGGGACCCCGGGAATCTCCGCTGGAGAATATGCCGAGTTTTCACTCAGCAAAAGCGGCAAAGAAATGTTCTCCGGTCCTTTTCCAAGCCAAATTCCCGCGGATTTGCCCGTAAATTCGAGAATTTATCGACAATTCTCTATAAGTTTTTGATTCTATTGACTCGCTGGCGGAGAGAGGGGGATTCGAACCCCCGGTACAGCTTTTGACCGTACAACGGTTTAGCAAACCGCCGCCTTCAGCCACTCGGCCATCTCTCCGGCCCTCAGTGGATTATACCGGAACCCGCATTCTCCACGCTTTCGCTTTCCTGCTCTCCCGGTTACATTCATCTGTATGCGTGCCATCTTTGACTTTGCGCCCAGGAAGCTGCTCCTTCTGCCTCTGATTGCCGCCACGTTCTTCATGGTGTCCGGCGGTCCTTACGGCATGGAGGACATCCTCGGTGGCGCAGGTTATGGCTGGGCCATCGTCATCCTTCTCGTTCTACCCATCATCTGGAGCCTGCCTACTGCGCTCATGATCGGCGAGCTCGCCGCCGCCATTCCCGATGAGGGCGGCTTCTACGTCTGGGTTCGCCGCGGTCTCGGGCCGTTCTGGGGCTATCAGGAAGGCTGGCTCTCGCTTTCGGCCAGCATCTTCGACATGGCGCTCTATCCCAGCATCTTCGTCCTCTACCTTGGAAGATTCAGCTCCCCGCTCACCACCCCTCCACGCGACTATCTGTGGTCGCTGGCCGTGGTTATTCTTTGCTGTGCATGGAACCTGCGCGGCGCGCCCCGCGTCGGCACCGACTCCGTCTGGATGTCCGTGCTGCTCCTCGCACCTTTTGTTGTCTTTATTTGTCTCGGTTTCTGGCGCGGCCTCACCCTTCACCCCACCATCCAGTGGGGTCGCCCCGCGCCTTCACCAGGCGCAGATGCCGGCCTTTCCACCGCGATCCTCGTCGGCTTATGGAACTACATGGGTTGGGACAACGCATCCACCGTCGCGCGCGACGTTCAAAATCCTCAGCGCAACTACCCGCGCGCCATCATCGGCGCCGCCATCATCACCACCATTACTTACGTTCTGCCTCTTGCTGCAATGGCTGTAGGCGGCCTCTCTCCTGACGGCTTCACCACTGGTTCGTGGGCTATCGCTGGCGGCCAGCTTGGCGGTTCCTTACTGTCGATGGCCGTTGTTGCCGGCGGAGTTATCTGCGGCATCGGAATGTTCAATGCGCTCATGATGAGCTACACCCGCCTGCCCATCGCCATGGCCGCCGACGGCATGTTGCCGCACATCTTCGAGCGTCGCAACAGCCGCGGCGTTCCCTGGATCAGCGTGCTCTTTTGCGGGCTTGGCTGGGCGCTCGCCCTCAGTCTGCCCTTCGAGAAGCTCATCTCCATCGACCTTATTCTCTACGGCACCAGCCTCATCCTGGAGTTCCTCGCCCTCATCGCTCTCCGGCTCCGCGAGCCCCTGCTTCCGCGCCCCTTCCGTGCCGGCAGCTTCCCCTTCGCTTGCGCGCTCGCCGTCGGCCCCACCTTCCTCATCGCCTACGCGCTCTACGTCTCGCGCAGCGAGAAGCTGGGCGATCCGGGCACCGCCCTCGCCAACGTCTCATCTCTTCTTTTTGCTTCTGGGATTGCCCTGCTCGGGCCGCTGCTCTACTGGTTCACTGCGCGTCCGCTCGCGCGCCGCCGCGCTCTGGCTGCTGCGCCCGCAGCCAAATAGCCCGGTATATTTTTGGGGGAACCCGTCTGAGTTTGCATCCTCAAGATCCCGGTCCCGCCCCTACTCAGTCATACAAAGGCACGCTGCCTTGAGCAGAAGCGATGATCACTTTACCGCGGACGGCGCTAGCCTTCCTCGCAGGCGCCACGGACGGGTTCCCAGGATAGGTGTTTCCGTCAAAAGAAGGTATTGCCTCGTAGCCCGGCTGAATTCCCCCTCCTTGCACTCCTACACCGATATCCGGGTGCCCTTTTGTCTTGGAGGCCAGAAGTTTAATGGGGAGCTGAACGATTGACACATCACCGACCACCCTGAAGGATGAATCGAAGGGTTCTAAGATCAGTAGCGTGCACCCTCCGCTGCCACACCACAGATCTCCTGTAATGTAAACCACGTCTTCCTCGCTCTTTCCACTACATGTCGTTACACGGACGATAGTGATTCTCGTTGTTTTGTCCGCTCCAGAACCCTCAGACTCCAGATAACTCCGTAAAAAGGCCCTCAATGGCCCGCTCGGACGAACGGAGACGGCCTTCTCTTGTGCCGGCGAAACAGCAGTTGTTCCAGTCATTATTAACATCAGCGCGCCGACGACCTTTGTTGAGATTCGCGTTTTCATGTTTCTTCGATCTAAGGATACGGAAAGCACGAAATCAAACCCAAGACATTCGATCCGCACTTTTGATCCATCGTTCCTGCATCAGTCAGGGTGGGTTCACTGATGATATGTCCGAGGCCAGTTACGTAGGAGGCCGCGGTTGCTTGAAGCAGGGACTCGTAATTTGTGCTCGCCGCTTTTCCAATCCCCATTCCCTGTGTTTCTCGGTCCCTTGTTCCCTCGATCCCTGCCTTTTACACTGCCACCTTTTTCTTCGCCTCGTGATGCTTGGCCTTGCTCAACTCAAACTGCTTGATCGTGTGCATCACACGGTCACGGGCGTAAGAAGCGTCGCGCCATCCCTTCATCTCCACGCGCTTCCCTTCCAGATCTTTGTAAATCGAAAAAAAATGCGTAATCTCTTTCAGCATGTGTGGATAGATATCTGTGTAATTCCAGATATTCGCAAAGCGCGGATTGTTCTTCCCCACCGCCAGCACTTTCTCGTCCAGGATCCCCTGATCCAGCATCTCCAGCAGGCCAATCGGTCGCACCTCCTGCACGCACCCAGGGAAGCTCGGTCCCGGCACCAGCACCAGCACATCCAGCGGGTCGCCGTCGTCGCTCAACGTCGACGGAATAAACCCGTAGTCGCCGGGATAGTGCACCGGCGAGTGCAGGTTCCTGTCCAGCTTGAACACGTGCAATTGCTTGTCGTACTCAAACTTCTGCGTACCATCCAGGGGAATCTCGATCACCACCCGAAAGACCTCCGGCGCCCGGTCGCCCACGGGCAGTTCCAGATAATTCACCATTGCGTTTTATCTCTCCTTGGGGAACGGCATTTGCCTGGGTAGTCGCGTGGCTTTGGGGAATTGGGCCTGCCCAATCTCTTCTTATCTCTCTACTGTTCCGAGTCCCAATGTCCCTGCGTCCCTGCCTCTATAATCAGGGATCATGAAGGCGCATGTCTATGTCACGCTGAAGACATCGGTCCTCGACCCCCAGGGCCAGACCATCCACAACGCTCTCCGCAAGATCGGTTTTGCCGATGTTACCGCCGTGCGCCAAGGCAAGTACTTCGCCCTCTCACTCGCCGACGGCCTCCATACAGCCGCCGCCCGAGCTGAAGTCGAGCGCATCGCCCGCGAGGTCCTCACCAACCCCGTCATTGAGGAATACACCTACCGCATCGAGGAGTAGCAGAAGGCCCGCTTTTCCTGCATTGGTTGTTCCGAGCGGCTCTTCCCTGCTGGCTCCTCCATGCTGGACTCCATCCTCGACCTATTCCCGGGTGCCCATCCAGACAGCAATTCCGGTAAAGTTTACCTTCTTGGTTCAGAAATTACACTCTACCGCCCGTTGGCAAACAGCCTTCTTCTCCCACAATTTTGCGTTTTCCACACCATAACATTAGCCTCATGAGCAATATAAAGATTTGGCCGCTTCCTTTGCTTTTATGGCAAAGCGATTGCTCCATTCCCGGCAGGATTCCTCTCTCACGATTTCAGATGGGAGGACTTCAGGCGCACCCCCTCTCTGCGCCACCCAGGGGGATATATGGCAAATCCGCAATTCGTAAATCTAAAACTGGCAGCTGCTTCGCCTTCCCTGCTCGCATCCTCGATCTCTCTAAGCAGCTACGCTGAGTCCGCTCGATCTGGGGCTCCCAGCGCGCCCCAGGCAGAATGGGCTGCCGAGGCCATCTCGAACCTAAGGCATGTCGTCGCCGGCATCAGCGTCGCGCTCCTCGTTGAGGGTGCGGCAGCAGTGGCCATCATTGCCACTTGGAATCTCTGGCATATTCGCTAGCCAGTCCCCATCCCCCAACTGCTGCCCCTGGGGCATCAGTGTTTCTCATCCCTGCCCCCCGTCTTTACCCATCTACCGGATACTGAGAATCGAACGGGAACACGATCTCCGCCTCCGTCTCGACCGGTTTGCCGTTCACCGTCGCCGGCTGAAAACGCCACGTCTTCACCGTATCCAGAACAATCTGGTCCAGCCGATTCCCCAATCCCTTCACAAGCGTCTCGCTCACCACGGCGCCGTCTTCGTCCACCTTCACATCCACCACAATCTTCTTTTCGGCCGCAGGCAAAAGCGCGCCGTCGGTCACTGCAGGCTTCGGCGCGAAGACTGGAAACGCGGGCCGCGCATCTTCGTTGTCGCTCCCGTTTCCATTTGCCGCTTGGCCTCGCCCTTCGCCCGCATGCGGCGTAGTCGGCCGACCGCCTCCTGAATCGTTTTGCGGCCTTAGTTGCCTCATAACCAGAGTCGGCGGCACCGCAGCGTCCGCGTACCGTTCCGGCTTGTTCGTGTCCGTTGCGATCAGCCTCGCTGGCAGCTGAATCTCCACGGCATGCGCACCGCCGGCGTCTTCAAGCCCCGCCACAGTCACGCTCTCGGGCCGGTCCACCACTCTGGATCGCGTGACCACTCCGATCCACGTCACCAGCGCCAGCATGCATCCGTGGACTGCAAGCGACAGCACCACCATCCGCATTTCTCGTGCAGTGCCATTTTTTCCAATGCGCAAACCGGCCTCCTCTTGAAGGGGAACGAGCAATCGGTGCAACTATCTTCGCACAGATCCGATTACGGCTATAATCGACGTTTCCCGCGGGAGAAGGGTGAAGCGAATGGCCATCGAAATGCCCCCATCAACGGAGCAATCGAACCTCGCCGGCTCCTTGCGCAAGTTTCATACTGAGACGGGCCGTTCGCTGCTCGATCTGGTGGATGAATCTCCGGTTTTGCTCATCTTTCTTCGCCACTTTGCATGTGCCTTTTGTGCGCAAACGCTGGACCGCGTTTCGCAGCTCCGTCCCCAAATTGAAGCTAGAGGTGTGCGGCCCGTTTTTGTGCATCTCGGCTCTCCGGAACGGGCGAAACCTTACTTCGACTATTACCGCCTTTCCGATGTCGAAAGGATCAGCAATCCCGAGGCAACGCTTTATCAACTCCCCGCCTTCCGCTTGTCGCGCACCAATCCCTATTTGCACTTTTTCAATCTCACGGTTTGGAAAGGTTGGCTCAAGGGTGCGATGTTCAAATATGGAATCGGCATGATCAAGGAAGATGCGGACCAGATGCCGGGCGTGTTCTTTCTAAAGGATCGAGAGATCGTGCGCGCCTTTCGCCATCGGACGATCGCCGATGAGCCCGATTACCTGAAGCTGGTTGGCGCGCGGTAAGCGGATAATTTGCCCGCTCCGCACCGTAATCTCTGTACCTGCTTTACCTCTCCCCCCTTCGTGCCAGAGCCCCCGCGCCGTGGTTCGCTTAGAATCGAATCATGTGTGGGATCGTTGGCTACGTTGGCAAAAAGAAAGTCGTTCCAGTGATCATCGAGGGGCTAAGGCGCCTCGAATACCGGGGTTACGACTCAGCAGGCATCGCCGTGGGACATCCCGGGAGCAAGACGCTTGAGCTTCGGCGCGCGGCCGGCAAGCTCGCGAATCTGGAAGAAGTTCTTCGCGAGCATCCGCTCGACGGCACCTTTGGCATCGGCCACACCCGCTGGGCCACGCATGGCCGGCCGACTGAAGAGAATGCCCACCCGCACCGCGACTGCACCGGCCGCATCGTCGTGGTTCACAATGGCATCGTCGAAAATTATCTGGAGCTGAAACGCGAGCTGACCGCACAGGGTCACAAGTTCGTCACGGAAACCGACACCGAGATCATCGCGCACTTGATCGAACAGGTCCAGAAGGACGCTGAAGCTGCCGGCAAGCCTGTTCCGCTTGAAGCCGCTGTGCGCTCGGCGGTCAAGCGGTTGACGGGCGCTTTTGCTCTCGGCGTGCTTAGCGCTGCCGAGCCCGACAAGATCGTCGCTGCACGCCTCGGCCCTCCAGTCATCATCGGCGTGGGCGAAGGCGAGTCGTTTGTCGCCAGCGACGTGCCTGGAATTCTGCACCACACGCGCAACGTATACTTTCTTGCCGATGGCGACCTCGCCATTCTCACTCCTGCCGGCGTCAAGCTCACTGACTTCGATGGTCATCCAATCGAGCGCGAGCTGCAACACATTCAGTGGGATCCCATCCAGGCGGAAAAGGGCGGCTACAAGCACTTCATGCTCAAGGAAATCTGGGAGCAGCCACGTGCCGTCACTGACACGACCCTCGGCCGCGTTTCGCTCGACTCCGGCAAAGTCTTCCTTGGCGAAATGGAGATTGCCGACGAAGAGTTGGCGCACGCCGCGGGCATCAGCATCGCCGCCTGCGGCACCAGTTGGCACGCCGGCCTCACCGGCAAATATATGATCGAGCGCCTGGCGCGTTTGCCCGTCGACGTCGACTACGCCAGCGAATACCGCTATCGTGATCCCATTGCGGGGCCGCACACGCTGGGCCTGCTCATCACCCAGTCCGGTGAAACGGCCGACACGCTTGCCGCGCAGCGCGAGATGAAAGCCCTCGGCTCGAAGACCGTGGCCATCTGCAACGTCGTCGGCGCAATGGTGGCCCGCGAAGCGCATGGCGCTATCTATACTCACGCCGGTCCCGAGATAGGCGTGGCCTCAACCAAGGCGTTCACCTCGCAACTGGTCGCGCTATTTTTGCTCGCGATGAAGCTGGGCCAGTTGCGTGGTCATCTCGACAAGGCGCAGTCGGTCAAGTTGATCGAGGAGCTGAGCCGCATCCCGGTGAAGATTGAAGAAGTGCTGCGCGGCTGCTCAGCGCAATGCGAGGCGCTGGCAAAGGAGTTCTCCACCGCGCGCGATTTCCTCTACCTCGGCCGTGGCATTCACTTCCCCATTTCTCTCGAAGGCGCGCTGAAGCTCAAGGAGATCTCCTACATTCACGCCGAGGGCTACCCAGCCGGCGAAATGAAGCACGGCCCCAACGCCCTCATTGACGAGACGCTGCCTGTCGTGGTGCTCGCTACACGTGACGAAGGGGACCCAGCGTCAAAATTGCGTTATGAGAAAACACTCTCAAATATCCAGGAAGTTACCGCCCGCAGCGGACGCGTCATCGCCATCGCGACAGAAGGGGATACGACGATTGGCGGGCTGGTCGAGCACGTCATTGCGATACCCCCGGCCCCCGAGCTGCTGGTGCCACTCATCGAAATTGTCCCGCTGCAGCTGCTTGCGTATTACATCGCCGTTCGCCGCGGATGCGACGTCGACCAGCCGCGCAATCTCGCAAAGTCCGTAACGGTCGAATAGCCGAAGGTCGAGACACGTCGCTGAATATACAAGAACAATTCGGCCAGATCGATATTTACGTCTTCGATCAGATCCTGCGCGGAAACATCGACAAGAGCATGCGCGTGCTTGACGCCGGGTGCGGATATGGCCGGAATCTCGTTCACCTGCTTCGCGAAGGCTGCGAGGTGTTTGCAGTGGACGCGGATGCCGCGGGAGTTGAGCACGTCCGTCAACTCGCAGCATCGCTCGGAGCCAGGTTGCCGGCGGAGAATTTCAGAGTGGGCTTCATTGAGGAAATGCCCTTCCCACGCGAGTTTGCCGATGTCGTGATTTGCAATTCGGTACTCCATTTTGCGCGGGACGAAAAGCAGTTTCGAGCGATGCTCAACGGCCTTTGGCAATCGCTGCGGCCTGGCGGAATGTTGTTCTGTCGATTGGGATCGAGAATCGGAATGGATTTTGAGCGGGTCCGAGAGGACATCTTTGTAGTGGGAGATGGCTCGGAGTGGTTTCTCGTAGATGAGGAGATGCTGCTCCAGATAACGGATGAGTTGAATGCGATCCTCGTTGATCCGCTGAAAACCACTATCGTGCAGGATTATCGTTGCATGACGACTTGGGTGCTCAGAAAGCGAAGAACGTAATTCGCGACGCGCCTATGAAGGTGTATGGGTGCAACATGGTTCACCCGCGCAATCGCGCGAAGAGCATGACCGAGGAGCCGAGCAGCGAGGAAGACTCAGCGGAAACAAAAAAGCCATCCGCCGTAGCGGATGGCTTTTTGCGTTTGAATTATTGCCGGCGATCACCTAATCTCCCACACGGTCGCCCGTGCAGTACCATCGGCCCAGCGAGGCTTAACTTCCGTGTTCGGGATGGGAACGGGTGATCCCTCGCAGTATGGTCACCGGCAAATTGAGGCGTTTTCGGGGCGTCTGAGCCCCGAGCCGAAATCCTGAGCGCACTTTTTCTTGCGCGAAGGATCTGTGGTTCGCCTTTAATTCCGAGGCGCTTTGAAAGCGTGAGGCGCATCGCGCCGGGAGCTTCCAGCCGAAATCCGAAGTCCGCCGTGACGGACTTGGGATCTGCGGTTTGCCTTTTATCTTGGATGGCGCTTGGCGGGTGGTTACCCGCAGTAGGCCGCGACATCTGACGCGCGGTCTAGCAATCTGATGCACTCTCGGAGTCCTGCAGGGCGGCTCCTTCTTGAGGAAAGATCCGCATCGCCTGACCAACTCCGGCAAAGGGCGATTGCTCGACCGCTCGATCGTCCCGGATGGTTTCTCCCGGGACGGTCAGGAACACGGACTGCAATCTGGCGCCAACAAAATCAAAACGAAATAGATTGGACTACAAGGCTTTATCAGAAGAGCATCCGTGCGTGTTACTGCGCGGAGTTAATTCTATGGTAAAGCCAAACGGGCGATTAGTACTGGTAAGCTTCACGCATCACTGCGCTTTCACACCCAGCCTATCAACCAGGTCGTCTTCCTGGGCCCTTCAGGGAGATCTCATCTTGGGGCGTGCTTCCCGCTTATATGCATTCAGCGGTTATCACAACCGAACTTCGCTACCCAGCCGTGCCCTTGGCAGGACAACTGGAACACAAGAGGTTCGTCCATCCCGGTCCTCTCGTACTAAGGACAGC
>JBKQOX010000037.1:0-99136 GCA_052145255.1 Occallatibacter sp. | reverse complement strand
CTTGAAGTCGCCCACCCCGAAGTTTGTCCAGCTCCGCTAACGCCGCTAACTCCGCTAACTCCGGTTACTTCTTCTCGTCCACGTCCACGTACTCGGCGTCGATCACGCCTTCGTCCTTCTTGGCTTCGGGCTGCGGCTCGGCAACGGTCTGGCCGGGCCCTCCCTGGCTCGCCTGCGCCGCGCTGGCCTTGTACATGGCCTCGGCCAGCTTGTGGCTTGCCTTGGTCAGGTTCTCGTGCGCGGCCTTCAGCTCACTCACGCTCGGCGAACCTTCCAGCGTCTTCTTGGCCTCGGCCAGTGCCGATTCCACGTCGGCCTTGTCCGAGCCCTGCACCTTGTCGCCCGCGTCCTTGAGCATCTTCTCGATGTTGTAGACCAGCGAGTCCAGCGAGTTGCGCGCTTCCACTTCCTCGCGCTTCTCCTTGTCCTCGGCGGCGTGCGACTCGGCTTCGCGGGCCATCTTCTCCACTTCTTCCTTGCTCAGACCGGAGCTGGAAGTGATGGTGATGCGGGTGTCCTTGCCGGTGGCGTTGTCCTTGGCCGTCACGTTCAGGATGCCGTTGGCATCGATGTCGAAGGTGACCTCGATCTGCGGAATGCCGCGCGGCGCCGGCGGAATCCCGCCCAGCTTGAACTTGCCCAGGGTGCGGTTCTGCGCCGCCATGGGCCGCTCGCCTTGCAGCACGTGCACCTCCACTTCGGTCTGCGAATCGGCCGCGGTGGAAAACGTCTCAGTCTTCTTGGTGGGGATGGTGGTGTTGCGCGGGATCATCGACGTCGCCACGCCGCCCAGCGTCTCGATGGACAGGGTCAGCGGCGTCACGTCCAGAAGCAGCAGGTCCTTCACCTCGCCGGCCAGCACGCCCGCCTGCACCGCCGCGCCCACCGCGACCACTTCGTCAGGGTTCACGCCGCGATGCGGCTCCTTGCCGAAGAGGTTCTTCACCAGTTCCTGGATCTTGGGCATGCGCGTCTGGCCGCCCACCAGGACCACTTCATCAATGTCGCTGGTCTTCACCCCGGCATCGGACATGGCCTGCTTGCAGGGGCCGATCGACTTCTCCAGCAGATCCTGGACGAGCTGTTCCAGCTTGGCCCGCGTCAGCTTCCGCACCAGGTGCTTGGGCCCGCCGGCGTCCGCGGTGATGAAGGGCAGGTTGATCTCAGACTCGAGCGTGGTCGAAAGCTCGATCTTGGCTTTTTCCGCCGCGTCCTTCAGGCGCTGCAGGGCCATCTCATTTCCCTTTGAGGTGAGGTCGAGGCCATGCTCGGTCTTGAATTCGGCAATGAGCCATTCGACGATGCGTTGATCGAGATTGTCGCCGCCAAGGTGGGTGTCGCCATTGGTCGACTTGACCTCAATGACGCCCTCGCCGACTTCGAGGATGGAGATATCGAATGTGCCGCCGCCAAAGTCGTAGACGGCAATGGTCTCGTCCTTCTTTTTGTCGAGGCCGTAGGCCAGAGCGGCCGCGGTGGGCTCGTTGACGATGCGCTTGACGTCAAGGCCGGCGATTCTGCCCGCATCCTTGGTGGCCTGGCGTTGCGCGTCGTTGAAATAGGCCGGAACAGTGATCACGGCCTCACTGATGGTCTCGCCAAGGTAAGCTTCGGCGCTCTTCTTGAGCTTCTGCAGGATCATGGCGGAGATTTCGGGCGGAGTGTACTCCTTGCCCTGAGCGATGACTCCGACGTGGTCGCCCTGCTGGACCACCTTGAAGGGGACCATCTTCATCTCGTCAGTCACTTCGTTGTAGCGGCGGCCCATGAAGCGCTTGATGGAGAAAATGGTGTTTTCAGGGTTGGTGATGGCCTGGCGTTTGGCGACTTGGCCAACGAGGCGTTCGCCGCTTTTGGTGAAGGCGACAATGGAGGGCGTGGTGCGCGCACCTTCCTCATTCGGAATGACTTTTGGCTCGCCGCCCTCCATGACAGCGACGCACGAGTTGGTGGTACCGAGATCGATTCCAATCATTTTAGCCATGTTTGGGTTCCTGCCTTTGGGGTCAATCTGACGGGATAGCATCTCAGATTGAGTGTAATGTTGTCAACTTATATGATGCGATTTTCCTCAGTCGGGATGCAACTTTGGGCGGGTTTTCAATGCTGAACGGGCTGGCCGGTAGCGCGGGTGCACAAACCCTCATCCGCCATCGCGGCGGAGCGCAGCGGCTGGCGCTACAGCTTGACAGCGGCCAGGGCAGCGGTGAGAACCTCGTCCGGTTCGGGGCGGACGCGGAAGTCGGCGTAGGCCCGCGCATAGAGGACGCGACGATCGCGGGCGAGGACGTAGGTGGCGGGCAGGATTAGGCGCCAGCTCTGATCGCCGTTCACGAACGGGATGTTCACGAGAATGGAGCGGTAGTAGTCGCGGTGGTATTCGGGAATGGTGTAGGCGAGGCCGAACTGCTCGGCCAGGGCGCAGCCGGGGTCTGTGAGGACAGGAAAGGGCAGGCCGTGCTGGCCGACCATGAAATCGCTTTGGCGGGCGGTCTGGGGGCCGATGGCGGCGAGAAGCGCGCCGGCCTCGCGGAGGCTTGGGTAGAGATCGCGCCAGGCCTCCAGCTCAGTGACGCAGTAGGCGCACCAGCGGCCGCGAAAGAAGTTGAGGACGAGGGGCCCGAGGGCGAGGAGGTCGGCCGAGCGAACGGGACGGCCGGAGGCATCAGGGAGGGTGAATTCGGGCGCGATGGCGCCAACGGGGAGGATTTGGTCCTCGATCCCGGAAGCAAAGAGCTCGGCAACGGCGCGCTCGCTGACGGCCATGCGCTCAGGCTGGACGAGGTTGCGCGTGTTGGCGGTGATCTCGTCGAGCTGGTCCTGGAGGACGGTCATGGAAGTCTCAGGTTAACGCAGGTATAGATTCCTGCGGAGATTTAAGAAGGCTCACTTGCCATCGCGCGGACCTACCGCCCGAAGCGCTGCTTGCTGCCCACACCCATGCCGCTGAGGCCACCGCGCATCATGCTCTTGGCGAGGCCGCCCTTGCCCACCTGCTTGAACATCTTGGCCATCTGCGCGTACTGGCGGAGGAGCTGGTTGACCTCCTGCACGCTGGTGCCCGAGCCAGCAGCGATGCGCTTGCGGCGCGTGCCCGAAATGATGTCATGATTGCGGCGCTCTTTGGGCGTCATGGAGTTGATGATGGCCTCGAGGCGGACGAATTGCTTTTCGTCGATCTGGCCGGCGGCCTGTTGCATGCCGGCAAAGGGGCCGACCGAAGGCAACATCTTCAAAATACTTTCCATTGACCCGAGCTTCTTGATCTGCTGGAGCTGGTCGCGGAAGTCTTCGAGCGAGAAGCCGTCGCCGAGGAGAGCTTTCTTTGCAAGCTCCTCTGACTTTTTCCGGTCGAGGGTGGATTCGGCTTTCTCGATGAGCGAAAGCATGTCGCCCATGCCGAGGATGCGGCCGACGATGCGATCAGGATGGAATGGCTCGAAAGCGTCGGGCTTTTCGCCCACGCCGATGAACTTGATGGGCTGGCCGGTGACGTGGCGAATGGAGAGCGCCGCGCCGCCGCGGGCGTCGCCGTCCATCTTGGTGAGAACGACGCCGGTAAGCGAGAGGCGGGAGTGAAAATCCTGCGCGGAGTTGACTGCGTCCTGACCGGTCATGGAGTCGGCGACGAAGAGGATTTCCTGCGGCGAGAGAAGCTTTTTCAGGCTCTCCATCTCGGCCATCAGATCCTGGTCGATGTGGAGGCGGCCGGCAGTGTCGACAATGAGCGTGTCGCATCCCATGATGACGGCCTCGCGGCGGGCTTCTTTGGCAAGGCGCTCAACGAGTGCGGTGCCGGCGGGCTCGCCCTTCAGGTCGCCTTCATAGAGGCGCGAGTCGACTTGTTTGGCGACGATTTTGAGCTGCTCGCGCGCGGCGGGGCGGTAGACGTCGACCGAGACGAGCATGGGACGGTGGCCACCCTTTTTGAGCCAGGCGGCGAGCTTGCCGGAAGTCGTGGTTTTGCCGGAGCCTTGGAGGCCGGCCATGAGAATGACTGTGGGCGGCTTGGAGGCGAAGTTGAAGCGGGCGGTGTCGCGACCAAGGAGGGCTACCAGCTCGTCGCGGACGATTTTGATCACTTGCTCAGAGGGCGAGAGCGCGGTGAGGACTTCAGTGCCGACGGCTTTTTCGCGGATGTGTTCAATAAGGTCGGTAACGACCTTGAGATTGACGTCGGCTTCGAGCAGGGCGACGCGAATCTCGCGCAGAGCTTCGGTGATGTTCTCTTCAGTGAGCGTGCCCTGGCCGCGAAGGTTTTTGAAGACGCGCTGTAGTTTGTCGGTAAGGTTCTCAAACATGGGTGCAGTTCCAGTCTACCGGATCAGTGGTTCACGAGATGGCATCACCGAAAGGTTACGTCTCACGGATACGCGCGGTCTCAGCCGGGATGCTCGACAATGGAAGAGACGCGCATTACGATGGCGGCGCGATATAAATTGCCATCGGCGGATAGAGAAACCAGCGGTGGGCCAGGAGGATCAGTTTTGAAACGAATCTTGATTTGCGCGAGTTTGTTGTTGGTTGCAGCAGCAGCGTGGGCTTCGAATTCGACGATGCCGGATGGCACCGAGTTTCCGATGTGGGAAGTTCCGCTGCATTTTACAAAGACTTACTATGTGGATTGCGCGGCGAAAAATGCGGACGACAGCGGGCCGGGCTCGCAGGAGCGCCCGTTCCGCACAATCAACCGGGCGGCGCAAGTGTTGCAGCCGGGCGAGCGGGTAGTGATTGCCGAAGGTGTATATCGGGAGTCCGTGAGGCCGGCACGCGGCGGGACCGGTCCGGACGCGATGATCAGCTACGAGGCTGCGCCGAGAGCCAAGGTTGTGATCAAGGGATCGCGCGTGGTGACGGACTGGCATCCGAGCGAGGGCTGGAATTTTGGTTTCGACCCGAAAACGCATCAGCCAGCAAAGGCGTGGGAACTGCGTCTCGATCCGTCGCTGTTCCCTGACGCCTACAACCCATTCGAAGTGGACAACGTGCTGGGGAACAAGACCTGGCTACGCTATGCCGAGGACAACATGATCACGTATTTCCGGCGCCGCGGGTTGGTGTTTGTCGATGGCCATCCATTGGAGCCGGTGGAGACTCCGAGCGAATTGGCTGGGCCCTCGACGAGGTCGATGAACTACTTCACCAACATCCATTGGACGCCGCTGTTCGATGAGTTCCAGCCGGTGGCGGGCAAGGTGTGGATCGAGATGAATGGCTTGACGCTGCACATCCGCCTGACCAACGACGACGATCCATCGAAGCACATAATCGAAATTACTACGCAGGAGCAGATCTTTTCGCCGGCGCAGCGGTATCAATCGTACATTCGCGTGAAAGGAATCACGTTTGAGCAGGCGGGCAACGGTTTCCCGGTGCCGCAGCGCGGCATGGTCTCGACGAATCGAGGCAATCACTTCATTTTTGAGGACGACACTTTCGAGTGGGCCAACAGCGTGGGACTCGACATTGGAAACGAGGACTGGGGCGCGTCGCGACCGCCGCAGCCGGTGGGCTTCGACGTGGTGCGTGGAAACACCTTTCGCTATTGCGGCATTGAGGGGCTGGGCGGCACGGGCGGCCCGCAGTCCACGCTGGTGGAGAAGAATCTGTTCGAATGGATCGGATGGCAGAATGCAGCGATGATGTCGGAATCGGGCGGCACCAAGATGCATCAGTCCAAGAATCTCTTGTTCCGCAATAACGTGGTGCGGCACATCCGGCATGCGAACGGCATCTGGCTGGATATCGCCAATGCCAACGTGCGGATTACCGGCAATGTCTTCGCGGATATTCCGGGCGACGTGAATCCGCACGCGGTACACATTGAAGGCAGCGATGAACTGAACCAGATTGACAACAACATCTTTTCGCATCTGACGGGCGGCATCCTGATCCGCGACACGAACAACGTGATCATTGCCTACAACCTGTTTCTCGATTGCGCGGAAGTGTGCGTGGACACAGTGTCCGGAATCAACGGGCCGCGGCCCATTGGGGGACACACGAACGATGTGCACAACCTGATGGTGCATGACAATGTGTTCTTTGGCATGGGCCGTTCGGCGATCGAGTTTACGAATGGCAAGAACGACGCGGACGGCAATGTGTATGCCAATGCGGCAGGGCCGAGGCCGTTTATGCCGCCGTTTCTTCGCGTGAAGACGCCTGAGCCGCCAGAGTGGGACGACTTGAAGTCGTGGCGTGAACAGCGAGGGTGGGACATGAACGGAACGATGGCCGATATTACAGCCGTTCTGGACCCGGACACTCTGCAACTGACGATGACGGTGAAAGGCGACGTGAAACCCGCGGCCCCCTATAAAGCGATCGACGCGGACTTCTTCGGCAAGACGATCCATGGCGACCGGGTGGCCGGGCCGTTTGCGGACCTGCTGACGGCGAGCGGCCCGCGATCGGTCGATCCGCGCTAGAGTGCATTCAGGCAGGTGCAGAGCGAGTGGGTGGCGAATCTCGAAGAGGCGCAGCGCGTTGCCAGTGCGTTGCCGCAGGCATGCCGATCTGCGCAGGACACGGCGCATGGACGATCCGTATGATCTACGGTTCACGTTTAATCGACGCGATGATTGGTCCCCAATAGTTGAGGTCCGGCCGGCGGAACGGTTGATTGTGCGACGTCCCGGGGATCAGGAGAACTTTCGCGGGCGGAGAGCAAAACGCGGCGAGTTCCGACGCCATCTTCGGGGAAAACAGCCGGTCTTTTTCGCCGTGCACAACGAGGACAGGCAGGCGGCAATCGGCGAGCGGCTGTTTCGCGTGCCAAATGGGCGGCACAAGCCGAGCGAGCCCTTTGGGAATCCACGCTGCTGTCGCAGCTCGGCGAAACGACGTGAAGGCCTGGCACAGAATCAGGCAGTGAGCGTCGAGTCTGTTGATTGTCGCCGTCGCCACGCCGCTGCCGAGCGAAAAGCCCAGCAGAGAGGCCGGCAGACCCGGAGCGAGATCGCGCAATGACGTAAACGCTGCCACCGTGTCCAGCTCAAACTGATCCCAGTCAGGGCGCCCGGTGCTCTTGCCGTATCCCGAGTAATCAAACACCAATGACGCGACGCCATTTGCGGCGAGCAACTGCTGCACCCCGAACCACTGCTCGACGGTTTCGCCTATGCCGTGGCAGAGCAGGACCGCCGCATGCGCGGGAAAAGAGACCGGCTCGACAAACACTGCGTCAAGCCGGCTGGCCGCGCTCGCGATGGAGTGGCGCAAAGCGCGCTCGTGGATGCCAACCGGCAGACGACCTTTTTTTGAGAGTCCGAAGACCCGGTCGCGGAGAATCATGTACTGGCTGATGCAGGTGATCGCAAAAGTAAAGTACGTGCGATGCGCGCGGCTTGGGGCGTGCTTGTCGATGTTCAGTGAATTTGGGGCCAGTGTCTCAGGGGCCGGTGATTTGACGCGGGGCATGCGTCTCTCCGCTCCTATTGTCACTCTGTTGGCGCGATCAGGTACTGTTCGAGCTTGCCGTTGGGGTAGGTGTAAGTGGTGAGCCGGAGGCGGCGACCAGGATAGGTGATGTCGAATGTGCGGAAGGTCATGCCCCCGCGAAGTTCTTCATTGGTCTGGCGCAGGCTTAGCGGATCGCCGAGGGACGCGAGGCTGGACTGAAAGTCTGAGATTGCCTGGGGCGTGAAGTAGTCACTGAGGTTGGGCGCGAGGAGAGAGCGGTCGATGCGGCCTTGCTGCAGGCAGCGATAGATATCGAGGGCTTGCTGTTCGGGAGCACTGAGCGGATAGCCGGCGACGAGCGGAGCGGCGAGTTTTGCGATGGTGGAGGCTGCACCAACAGCGTCCTGATTGGTAAGGACGGCCACGGCCACGCCGTCATCGATGAGGACTTCGTTGTCGGAGACGAAGCCAGAGACTTCGCCAGAGTGCTCGATTGAGCGATGGCCATCGCGGTCACGAACGTCGACACCGAGGCCGTATTCGGTGCCTTTGCCATTTTTCAGCTTGACCTCAGTGAACATTTCTTTGTAGCTCTCGGGTTTAAGGATCGATTGCGCGATGAGGCTTTCGTCCCAAAGGGCAAGGTCGTGGGCTGTCATAGCGAGCTCGCCGGCGGCGAACATCCACCCTGCGCCTTCTTTGGGTGCGGGACGAAGTGGACCCAAAGCATGGCGATAGTATGCCGTGGCGTCGGGAGGCGTGAGCTGGCTCGCGTCGGAGTTCCAGACGGAAGTCATCCCGAGCGGGCGGAAGGTGCGCTCAGTGAGAAATTGAAAGAGCGGCTCGCCGGAGACGATCTCGACGATACGGCCGGCGATGACATAGTTGGTGTTCGAGTATTGCCACTGAGTCCCGGGATCGAAGTCGAGCGGCTTCTTGCCCCAGGTGTCGAGGATCTGCTGCGCGGTTTCGGGCTGGAGCATAGGAGTCATGACGTAGTCCTCGGGCCAGTAGTCCTGGTAGCCGGAGGTGTGGGAGAGAACTTGGCGGATGGTGACGTCGTTGCCACGCGTGAGGCCGGGAATGTATTTGCCAACAGGGTCGTCGACAGAAAGCTTGCCTTGTTCCTGAAGCATGAGGATGGCAGCGGCCGTGAATTGTTTGGAGATGGAGCCGATGGAGTAGCGCATTTCAGGTGTGGCGGGGACGGCGGGATCGGAGCCCGAGGCGAGGCGCGCGAAACCATAGGCGTGCGAATAGACGAGCTTGCCGTGTTGGACGACGGCGATGGAGGCCGAGGGGACGCCGGTCTGTTCGAGTACTTGGGTGGCGATGCGGTCGACCTGGCTGCGCAAAGCGGGATCTATGGAGTCGACGGTTTGCGCGGGGAGGGCGAGCGGTATAAAAGCGATCAGGGCGACGAGAACGAGGCGGAGCAGTTTGCGCGGCATGGCTGCAGTGAAACTCCTCTCAAGCCGCATGGTAATTGATTGCCTTCATGCAGTGCATGCGAGGGTCAGCACGGTGATGTCGTCGCACTGGCCGAAACCCTGGGCGGCGAGAGCGATGGATTCTGCAGGCTCGGTGCTGAGCGCCGCGGTGCGTTCAAAGCCATACAGCACGCCGGATTTATCGCGGGCCTCGACGACGCCGTCAGTCAGAAGGGTGAGTTGCTGCCTTTGGCCAGGTTCGAATGTCGATTCGGCGTATGCGGTTTCAGAGGCGAGGCCGAGGGGCAGGCCGTTTTCAAGCGGCAGCTCTTTACCGCCAAGATAAGGCGCGATGTGGCCTGCATTGGCGATGGTCAGTGTGCCGTTCGCGTCGGCGCGCAGCACCAGGCAGGTGGTGAAGCCGCCGTGACTGCGAGCCATCATGCGCTGGTTCATGGCCGCCAGGATTTCGCCGGGGCTTTGCGTGTAGTGGGCGAGGGTGCGCACCGTGCCCACCAGCAGAGAGACGGTCATGGCGGCGGGCATGCCTTTGCCGCTGACATCGCCGATGATCACCAGCACTCCGCCGGCTTTAGTCGGCAGAATTTGGAAGAAGTCTCCGCCAACTTCACCATAAGGTTTGTAAGCGGATTGAATATTGAATCCCGGGATTGTTGGAATGTCCTCGGGGATCAGGACATGCTGGATGGCGCGGGCGGCGGCCAGTTCAGCGGCCATGCGCTGCTTCTCGCTGCGGTCGCGGATGAGATCGAGAACAAAGATGGCCAGCGTCACGGCTCCCAGCAGGATCAACGTAGTGGATGGAAAGCGCCACTCCCATCTCCCCATGACGGCGTAATTCCTCAAGCCGGTCAGCTGCTGGACGGTGCTGGAAACCGTGATGCGCACGAGAATAACGACGGAGAACGCGGCAGCCACCATCCGGTCGCGTCGAGTGCCGCGGCGGAAGCCCTGGACGATAAGGATCCCCACGGCTGGCTCCGAGACCACAATCGGCCACTCATGGACAAAGGCCATGGAGGAGAACCATCCGGCGATGGCGGCAAAAAGGTAAATAGGCCAGAGCAGGCGCGTCCAGCCCCGATGCGCCACCTGCATGGCCTCGCCCGCCGCCTCCACCAGCATTGGGGTGGCGAGGGCTGCCAGGGTCCAGTAGAGGGCAGTTCCTCCGAAGTACTGACAAAGCATTTCCACGGCAACAAGGGCGTAGAAAATGCCCAGGCTGCGAAAGACGGGATAGTCTGGCGCGGCCAGCCACAGCGCCAGGAAAGCAGCCGCCAGACAACATCCCAGCACGCCTACGATCAGCATCGGAGTGTGCTGCAACTGTTCGATCGGCGGCACCGGAGGGAATAGCTTCTGCATCAACGGCACTCCCGCACCCAGAAGAAGAACGGTCATCATGCGGGAACCATCCTTTCGAGAGTGAGGGCGGCTGCGAGTGGGCGCGGGCAGCGATCAGAGCACAAATGCCAATGCGAGGCGTCCGTGGGGAAGCATTGAGCAACTATATCGTAGCGGCGGTGCGATAGGCTGGGCTAGTGCGGCTTGCGGGCGTCACGAATCGAAGCGCGCCTGCCTAAGGCCGAATGGAGCGCTGGGGCGAAGATGGAAAAGCTGATAGCAGGGCACAAGAAGTTTCTGACGGTGGTGTTTCCGGCGAGGAAGAGCCACTTTCATTTGCTGGCGGAGGGACAGACGCCGGAGTGGCTGTTCATTACCTGCGCGGATTCGCGCGTGCTGCCCGATCTGATCCTGGGGACGGAGCCAGGGGATCTGTTTATCTCGCGCAGCATTGGCAACGTGGTGCCAGTGACGAGCCACGATGTAGACGGCGTGACGGCCACGATCGAATACGCGGTGGAGGTGCTGAAAGTACGGCACATCATCGTGTGCGGGCATTCGGACTGCGGAGCGCTGAAGGCGGCGCTCGACCGGAAGAGCCTGGAAAACCTGCCGAAGGCGCGGCGCTGGCTGGAGCATGTGGAGGCGGCGTTCGCGTACCTGCAACCGCTGAATCCCGCCGACGGCGAAACCGCGGAGTTGGCGGCGCTGATCCGGGGCAACGTGGTGGCACAGCTCAAGAACCTGCAGGCACAGATGCCGGTGCGGAACGCGATGGAAGAGGGTCGGCTGACTGTGCACGGGTGGTACTACGACATATTGACGGGGCAGATCGAGGAGTACGACGAGGGGGAGAAGAGGTTTGTGGAGTTGGCGAGGTAGGTCCTAGTGCGCGCCGGGCGGGGCTTCAGTGTGCGCGGGCGGCTTTGCGAAGAGCCAGGCGCAGGCGGCGCAGATGAGGGCGAGCACGGCGGTCCAGCGGAAGACATCGACATAGGCAAGCTGTGCAGCCTGCTGCTGCATGAGGCCGTAAATCAGTCCGTAGGAGCCGGGGCGCGCTGCGGCGGGGCCGAGGCGATGGCCAAGGTACGCGGCGATGATGGCAGACTTCTGCTGCAGCACGGCGGAGCTGGGTGAGAGATTCGCGCCCAGTTCGGTCTGGTGCAACGCGGCGCGGCGAATGATCGCGGTGGTGGCCATGGAGATGCCAATCGATCCACCAATGTTGCGCAGCATATTGAAGAGGCCGGTGGCGTTGCCCATCTCGTTCCTGGAGATGGTGCGGGTGGACAAAGTGGCCAGGGGCACGAAGACGAAGCTGAGCGCGAAACCAGTGAGTGTGATGGGAAAGAGCAGCGTGTAGGGGCCGATGTCGAGGTTGACCTCGCCAAAGATGAAGGCGCAGACGGCGAAACCGAGGAACCCGGCGCAGAGCAGCTTCCGGTTGTCGATGCGCGAACCGAGGATGCCGATGATGGGCGAGCCGATGAAGGAACCCACGCCACGGGGAAAGACGACGAGGCCCGCTGTGAATGCGGTGTAGCCGAGAATCTCCTGATAGTAGAGCGGAAGAATGGCGATGGTGATGTAGATACACATGCCGAGCATGGCAATCATGAGGCAGCCGGTTCGAAAGTTGGGATCCTTGAGGATGTGCAGATCGACGAGGCCCTTGGGATGGGCCCAGGAGTGCCAGATCCATAAGAGGAGCGCGACGATGAGCGCCGCCACCGCCCAGCGAACCCAGATGGCGCCGAACCAATCATCCTCCTGGCCCTTGTCGAGAACGACTTGAAGGCAGCCGGTCCAGACAATCAACAGGCCAAAGCCGATGTTGTCGAAGGGGCCGACCTTGGCGTGCTTGATGTAAGGCGGATCGTGGACGAAGCGGCTGATCATGATGACAGCAAGAATGCCGACGGGAATGTTGATGTAGAAGGCGTAGCGCCAACTAAAGGTGTCGGTGAGCCAGCCGCCCAGTGTGGGGCCGAGGACCGGAGCACAGACGATTCCGAGTCCATACGCGGCCATGGCCTTGGAACGATCCCTGAGGGAGAAGCTCTCGAGAAGGATGGATTGCGAAAGCGGCTGCAATGCGCCGCCGCCCGCGCCCTGGAGGACGCGAGCGAGGAGAATGACAGCCAGGGACGGGGCCGCACCACAAAAGAACGAGGCAACGGTGAAGAGGATGACGCAGGTGAGCAGGAAGCGCTTGCGGCCGAAGCGCCGAGCAAACCAATTCGAGGCGGGAAGGATGACCGCGTTGGCCACCAGGTAGCTGGTGAGCACCCATGTCGCTTCGGAGTTGGAGGCTGAGAGCGAGCCGGCGATGTAGGGCAGGGCCACCGAGGCGATGGCGGTATCGAGTACTTCCATGAAAGTGGGAAGCATGACCGAAACGGTGACCAGCCACGGGTTAACGCCCTGGGTGAGCGGATAACGAGCTTGAGCGGCGGCCGTGGTCATGCAGGGAGACTCTTTTGAGGTTAAACGATGGCGGAGTTTGCCGCTTGTGACGCGGACCACGGCGAGGCTGGCAGCGCTCACGTTCGCTTCGCAATGTGGGCAGAGCGATCGGGCTCAGCTTGACACAATCGGCCCCGCCCTTGATGCTGAACAGTTCCGGTTGTTCAGTCGACGGCTCGAGGAGGATTCCCCTGGTGATGCAGGTTCGCGTCTTTTATCACGACAAGTGCTTCGATGGAGCTTGCTCAGCCTCGCTGTTTACGCGCTTTCATCAAGAGTGCATTACTCGGGACGCGAGCTACGAGTATCACGGGCTGGTGCACCGGGCTGGAGCGCTGTTTGATGAGAGCGAGTTCACGGGCGACGAGAATGCGATTGTCGACTTCAAGTATTCTCCTTCACCGCGCATCACGTGGTGGTTCGATCACCACCAATCGGCGTTCCTGACGCCGGAGGACCACGAAGACTTTCTGGCGTGCCAGCGCGACCCGAGTTGCGCGGCGCGGAAGTTCTTCGATCCGAACTACACCTCGTGCACGAGCTTTCTGGCGCACATCGCCAAGACGAAGTACGGATTCGATACGGCTCCCGTGGCGGAGCTGATTCATTGGGCCGATATTGTGGATGGCGCGAAGTATGAAAGCCCCGAAGCGGCTGTGGAGATGGCGGCTCCCGCGATGAAGCTGACGCTCATCATCGAGGCGACGGAGGATCCGGGTTTCATTCCGCGGCTGATCCCGCTGCTGACAAAGATGCCTCTGGCCAAGATTCTGGAACAGCCGTTTGTGGCGCCGCTTTTGCCGCCGCTGATGAAGCGACACGAGGAAGCGCTGGAACTGATCCGCAGCCGCGCGGAATACCGCGATGGAACGATCTTCTTCGATATCACCGACCACCCGCTGGAGGGATTCAACAAGTTCATCCCGTACTACCTCTACCCGCAGGCGACGTATTCGATCGGGCTATCGAAGTCGAGTTTCCGGACGAAGGTAGCCGTGGGATCAAATCCCTGGACCAAGGCTGACCCGAAAACGATGGTGAACCTGGCGCAGATTTGCGAGCGCTATGGCGGGGGCGGGCACGCGCGCGTGGGAGCGATCAGCTTTCCGCCGGACAAGGAAGTGGAGGCGCGGGCGGCGGCGAAGGAGATTGTGGCGGAACTACGGGCGAAGAACCCGCTGGCGTGACGCGAGACTCTGGAGTTTCGCGAGCGTTTAGAACGGTGCGCAGCCATGCGCGAGCAGATACTGTCTCGCTGTTCCTCCTGAAACGGCATCGAACATGCGATTGAAGCGCGCCAGACGATTCGCCATGTCTTTGGCGCCGCCGCGCTCGATGTTCGAATAGAACAGCACTACGTTGTTTATGCTCTTCAAGTAGAGGCTGTCTTCGATATAAAACTCAGCCTTCACGCACTGGCGATCCGGCTCAAGGCCTGCATACTGCGCGTCCGTCGTGCGGGCCAGTTCCGCCTTCATCCGACCCATCGTGTTCCAATAGCTCTTGCCGTCGCCGATCAGCCGCTGCGCTTCGGCCATGGCGGGACCAAACAGAATGTGTCCGTCGGGTAGGGCGCCGAGTACGTTGTCCTGGTATACGTGCAATATCTCGTGTACATCATAAGGCCCAATGCTCGATCGAATGATCCCGTCCATTGTCAGGTCGGCGCCGCAACGGCGCGCGAATCCTCCGGCATCGCCGGGCTCCTGCGGCCACTGATCTTTGTCGTAAAGCTTATAGGTGAATGTGGGGCAGTACTGCTCAAGGTGGATCCCTGTAATCTTGCGATACGCTTGAAACACCTTGCACGCCTGGTTCTCCGCAAACGGCCGGCACATCTCTTTGGTTTGCGGGTCGGCCACGTGGGTACAGTCAACCTGAAACGTGACCGGCAACGGCGCGCCGGAGCAATGATCGAGCGTGATCAGGTCCTGCGCGTGGGTGAACGTAGAGAGTACAACAGCGCAGAGAACAGCTGCGGGGGCAATGGGGAGTTTCATGCGGGGGACCTCCTGGGGGCGGGGATCGCCTAATAGCATAGCGCGAATATGAGCCAATTTCTCTTTGCGTACGGGACGCTGCAGCCCGGTCTCGCGCCGACGAAGATTGCGCGCGTGGCGGCGAAGTTGCGGCCCGTGGGCGAGGGGTTCGTCCGTGGAGTGCTCTACGACCTGGGCGGCTATCCCGGCGCCGTGGCGGATGCAAATGCGTTAGGAAAGATTTTGGGCACAGTGATGGAGCTGCCGGAGGATGAAGGCGTTCTTGCACAGCTCGACCGGTACGAGGGCTTTGATCCGCAGGCGCCAAAGACGAGCGAATACCTTCGCGAGCGGCAGGTTGTGGAGTTGAAAACGGGCGGGACGGTGGAGTGCTGGTTTTATCGGTACAATCGGGAGCCGCGCGATCTGCCGCGGGTCGAGAGCGGAGCGTGGGGGAGATAAAGCAGCTTTAGCCATTTGCTATTAGCTGTTAGCCCCTTTTGAGTCCGGTTTGGGTTCGAGCTTCCACTGGCACGCTGAGACAGGGCCAGGTTGGGTCAAATCCGTTTATGAAACTGCTCTGAGCTCACAGCCCCAGTTCGCTGGCCCGCTTTTTCATCGCCTCGATGCAGAACGCAATGTGGGTGTCGAGGTCGACGCCGAGTTCGGCTGCGCCTTGCACGATGTCCTCGCGGTGGACGCCGCGGGCGAAGGCCTTGTCTTTCATCTTTTTCTTCACGCTCGAAACCTCGACGTCGGCGATGGATTTGGTGGGCTTGACCAAGGCGCAGGCAGTGAGGAAGCCGGCCAGCTCATCGCAGGCGAAGAGGACTTTGGCGAGGTGCGTGGTGCGCGGCACGCCGGAGTAGAGCGCGTGGCCAAGGAAGGCGATGCGAAGTTCCTCGGGCCAGCCCAGACGCTCAAGCTCGCGGACGCCGACAAAAGGGTGCTCCTCGGCAGTGGAATGGCGCTCGTAGTCGAAGTCGTGAAGGAGAGCAGTCGTCGAATAGACCTCGATGAGGGTAGCGCGCTCGTCGCCCTCGAGCGCGAGCCGGTCTGCCTCCTGCGCACCGTACGCGACGACGCAGGCTTCAACGGCCAACGCGTGCTTGCGCAAACTTTCGCTCTGGGTCCAATCTTCAAGAAGCTGCCAAGCGCACTGTCGGCTAAAGCTCGAGTTGGCTGTCATTTAGATCTCCTGTTGATCAATGTGGTTCGCGATTTGTGGGGTTTCTTGGGAGTCTCATCAGGCTTTTGTCGGTTTGACCCTGAATTTCTACTTGACAATTATGGTTCATTCGTAGAAAGTAGCACCAATCAAGGTGCAGCGATGCATCTGGAGTCCCACGCTCTGGCACTCCGCGCATCCCTAAATGGCAACTTCAATCGTTAGCGTGGAATCACGCGAAGTGGTGCGGTGTGAATACTGCAGGCTGATGCAGTATAGGACTAGCAACTCCTTATGCCGAAAATGCCACAGGCCTCTTGATATCGAGGAGCCTGTTTATCTGGCGCCAAGACTGGTGACAAGCCAGCCCGTGCCGGTTAGTGGCGGCGCCGGCATGCAGGTGGCTGCGCAAGTGCGCGAATTGCGCAGGGCGCGCCACCTGAGCCAGCGGCAGTTGGCGGGGAGGATGCAGGTACCGCGCACCTACATCTCGAAAATCGAGAACGGCAAGGCGATTCCCACGCTGGGATCGCTAGAACGGCTGGCTACGGCTCTGGGCGTCGAGATACGCCAACTGGTCCGCGATGAGAGGAGCCGCCGTGACGAAGAAGTCACTTCGATTCTGAGCGACCCGTTTCTGGCTGAAGTTGCCGAGCTGTTGCCGCATCTGGATTCGCTGCATCGGACGCTGTTCTTCGGCGCAGTGAGAGACGCGTCAACAGGCCGCCGCCGCACGGCGTAGAGCAGAACCCAGGCAGACCTCCCCGTCGCGCTCGAAAGCTCGCGCGCGGCTCATGGCCTGGGCGACGCCTGGCTTGCCACATCTTCGGAATCTCCCGCCGGAGGCCCGTTTCGGCGGGAGTCTCGATTGTTTTGGCGTTCCCGTGCTTAGGACGCCAAAACGCTGCGTTGCAGAATTCCCTAAAATGCTTTACGGTCGATGGTGTGACTCCCGGATTCGGCCACAGGCGTCTCGCATGCCGACGGGAATTTCGCTCACGCAGTCAGCGGCATCTAACCCACCGTGCGCGAACTCCGTAGGCGCCACTTCGGGATGCAGTCCGGGCCTCCGCGTGGAAAGCGCAAATGCGATCTTCAGTCGATTCCTTGCCTCCAATTCCCCCATTACGTATCGATGAGCTGAGCCCGGAGGAGCGCGCCGTTTATGCGACGCTGATGCCGGAGCGGCTACCGCAGCACGTAGCCATCATCATGGATGGCAATGGCCGGTGGGCCGGCCGGCGCTCGCTCAAGCGCTTTGTGGGACATCAGCAGGGGGCAAAGTCAGTGCAACTGGTGACGGAAACGGCCTCTCGCATCGGCTTGCCGTGGCTGACACTCTATGCGTTTTCTCTCGAAAACAATCTGCGACGGCCTCGCGCCGAAGTCAGCTTCCTGATGCGCCTGCTGAAAACCTACCTGGAAAGCAACGTCGAGCGGATGGGAATCAACAACGTTCGCTTCCGGTCCATTGGGCGGACACATGAGTTAGCGCCCGACGTCCAGGACAAGATTCGCTGGGTGGAGGAGGCGACGGCCAACAACACTGGCACCACGCTGACGCTGGCGCTGAACTACGGCGGACGATCGGAGCTGTTGGATGCATTCCGCGGGCTAATGGCGGAGCTGAAACAGAAGCACCTTAGCCCGGATCGTGTCACGGAAGAAGACATTCACCGCCATCTCTACACGGCACACATGCCGGATCCCGATCTGCTCATCCGCACTTCGGGCGAGCAACGGATCTCTAACTTCCTGCTGTGGCAGATCGCTTATACCGAGATTTTCGTCACCGAACGGTATTGGCCGGACTTCCGGGGAATCCACCTGCTGGAGGCCATTGCGGACTTTCAGCGGCGCGAACGCCGCTATGGCGGGATCGGCGAAGATGGTGGCGAGGTGGAAGAGAATCCCGACCAGATCAGGATTGCGGTAAGCTAACCGCCCTTTGGCATTCCAGACCTTTTGTTCCGCACAAATCAGAATCCCAAGCGGTGGCGCAATCCTGCCCGGAAATCTTCAGTAACCGGGGCTTTCCGCCCCGCCGGTGTATTCTCAACGCTGAATGAAACGCATTATTACCGCTCTCGTTTTGATTCCGATTGTTCTTGTTCTGGTGTTTCTCGGTCCGCGATGGCAATGGCTGTTCTCGCTGGCCGTGGCGGCGGTTGCGGCGCTGGCAGGATGGGAGTACATGGCCTTGAGCCGGCGCTGCGGTGCGAACCCGCCGCGCATTGCGACCATGGTGGCGCTGCTGGCGCTGTTCGCGGTGAACTTTGAGTGGCCCGACCTGACGCCGGCGCTGTTTGGAATTCTCGGCCTTGGCCTGCTGGTCTATTGCACTTTCTTCAAGCCGGTCGCGGAAACCATTGCCGATGCGTCGGCGTCGATCTTTTGCCTGCTTTACACCGGTCTTACCTTGATCGCTCTGCCTTCGCTGCGCGAACAGGCCAACGGTCCCTCTCTGGTCGTGTTCCTGCTTTGCGTGGTGTGGGTAGGGGACACGGCGGCTTACTACGCAGGGCGCGCGTGGGGACACCACAAGATGGCACCGTCGCTGAGCCCAGGCAAGACTTGGGAAGGAGCCATCGCATCAGTGGCCGGCAGTGTAGTTGTTGCCGCCGTGCTTGTAAGCCTGGCGACGATGATGCAGGAATCATCGAACTCGGCAATTGTTTCCTGGCTGGAGCGCGCATTTCCCTCCGCCGTCCTCGCATATCCCGATGAGATGTGGTACTGGGTGGGACTGGCCGCAATCATCAATGTGGCTGGACAGGTAGGCGATCTGGCAGAGTCGGCGCTCAAACGATCGGCTGGCGTGAAAGATTCAGGTACCTTGCTGCCGGGGCACGGAGGGATGCTGGACCGCATTGACGCACTCCTTCTTGCCGGCCCGGTGCTGTGGTACGCGCAGGTGATTCACCAGAGGTTCTAAAATAATTGCAAGCACCTTGAAGCGACTCGCCATTCTCGGTTCCACCGGCTCCATCGGGCAGAGCACCCTCTCCATCGTTGAGCAGTTTCCAGAGCGCTACCAAGTGGCCGCGCTGGCTGCGGGCCGCAACGTGGATGAGGCATTTGCGCAGGTTGTGCGCTGGAAGCCGCGCATGGTGTCGCTCGGCACTGCCGAGCTGGCCAGCGAATTGGCGGGGCGGCTGCGCAAGGCCGGTGTGAATGGGGTCGAGGTGGTTCACGGGACCGCGGGCACGATTGCCTGCTCGACACTGCCCGAAGCCGACTTTGTGGTGTCGGCCATTGTCGGCGTGGCCGGGCTCGAAGCAACGCACGCTGCCATCCTGGCGGGAAAACCAGTGGGCCTGGCCAACAAAGAGTGCATGGTGGCGGCCGGGGAGATCCTGACCGCGGCTGCGCGCGAGTGCAAGGTACCCATCCTGCCCATCGACAGCGAGCACAACGCAGTCCACCAATGCCTGCGAGTTGGCGCGCATGACGAGGTGAAGACGATTTGGCTGACTGCGTCGGGAGGGCCGTTCCGCCAGCTTCCGCTCGAGCAATTCGCGAGCATCACGCCCGAGCAGGCACTGAAGCATCCAACGTGGGTGATGGGCCGGCGCATCACGATCGACTCGGCGACGATGCTGAATAAAGGGCTCGAGGTCATTGAGGCTTGCAGACTGTTCGACGTGACGCCCTCCCAGGTGCGGGTGACCATCCATCCCGAATCGACGGTGCACTCGATGGTGGAGTATGTGGACGGGTCGATCCTGGCGCAGATTTCAGTGACCGATATGCGGCTGCCCATCCTGTATGCGTTGGCATGGCCGGAACGGCCCAAATCCACACTCACCTTCGACATTGCAGCGCTAAGGCACCTCGAATTTGAGGAGCCGGATTTCGAGCGATTCCCTTGCCTGAGGCTGGCCTTTGAGGCGGCCGAAAAGGGTGGCGCACATTGCATTGCCCTGAACGCTGCCGACGAAGTGGCCGTTGGAGCCTTCCTCGAACGACGTGTTCCCTTTACCGGCATCCCGGGTACAATTGAAAAAGTACTCGCAGCAACCCCGGAGGCCCACCCCGCCACAATCGCGGAGGTGCTCGCAGCCGACCAGGAGGCTCGAGATCGGGCTCGAGCGTTGCTTGTGTCAGCTTAATGAGCCGAAGCCGGCGGGCCGCGCTTTGCTGAAGGAACTAACCGCATAACCATGCATAATTTTCTGGTCTCTGCCGCAGCATTTATCGTCCTGATCGGCGTAATGGTGGTCGTGCACGAGTTGGGGCACTTCGTCGTCGCCAAGCTTTGCAATGTGCGCGTCGAGGCGTTCTCTTTTGGCTTTGGACCGCGCCTGTTCGGCTTCAAGATCGGTGAGACGGATTACAAAGTCTGCCTACTACCTCTCGGTGGCTTCGTGAAGATGACCGGAGAGACCGAGTCCGGGCTCACCGGCAGTCCATCAGAAATGGATGGCGATGGGGCGGCAAACGACCCCAGGGCATTCACAGCCCGCCCCCGCTGGCAACGGATGCTGATCGGCCTTGCCGGTCCATTCTTCAACTTTCTGTTGACGCTGGGCCTGATGTGGTTTTACTTCGCCTTCATCAACGAAGTTCCGTCAGTCACGGTAAAAACGACCACTGTGGAGTGGGTTACTCCGAGCTCGAACGCAGCGACGGCGGGCCTTGAGACGGGCGACGTGATTGTGAGCTTCGACAACATCAAGAATCCTGACTGGGAGAACGTGTACGACCACTCTCGGTTGAATGCCAACCAGATGGTACCGGTGGCGGTGGATCGTGGTGGAAAGACGATCCTGATGAGCTTGTTTGTTCCGTCCAGCGCCAAGAGCGACAGCTTTGAGTTGAGCGATATGGGCATTTCGCCGCAGTTCCTGCCCGGTCCCATCGCAGTGGCGGAGGTGCAACCGGGTCTGCCAGCCGCACAGGCGGGGCTGCACAACGGTGATGCCATTGAGGCTGTTGACGGGAATGCATTCCACTCGGTGAGTACCCTGCTGACTTATATGCAGACGGAGAAGGGCAAGCCAATGGCCCTGACCGTGCTGCGCAGCGGCGCGACGCTGCAGCTTGTGGCCACGCCGGAAAAGCTCGATACGAGATACATGCTGGGATTCTCAACGACGCCGACTCCCATCCGTGACGAGCCCCTGTCGCTCGTTTCGGCGGCCGGCAAATCTTTGGGGTTCTTCAGGGATAATGCGCTGCTTGTGGGCGAGGTGCTGGACCGGCTGTTTACGCACCGGCTCTCGGTGACACAAATGATGGGGCCGGTGGGGATTGCGCAGGTGGCGGGCGAGGCAGCCCAGATGGACGGCTGGTATCCCAAGTTTGGCCTGGCGGCGCAGATCAGCCTGCAACTGGGAATGCTCAACCTGCTTCCCTTCCCCATCCTTGACGGGGGCATGATTCTGCTGCTTCTGATTGAGAGCGTGCTGGGGCACGACATCAGCATGGTTATCAAAGAGCGCATTTATACGGCGGCTTTTGTGGTGCTGATGGCATTCGTCGCCTTCACGATTTTTAACGACGTGAGCAAGCTGCAAGTGTTCATGCATGTCAAGCCGTGAAGGCCGTGAACGGTGAGTATCGTGAACCGTGAACGGCGACGTGCCACGTTGGCCGATTGCCGGTCATCTTAGCGATTCACGGTCTACGGGACACAACGATATGCCAGTAACGACGCAGGTGCGAGTGCGTTACGCCGAGACCGATCAGATGGGCATTGTTTACTATGCCAACTACCTAGTCTGGTTTGAGCTTGGCCGCGTGGAGCTTTTGCGGTCAATCGGGCTTGCCTATAGCCGCCTGGAGACCGATCACGGATGCATTCTGCCGGTGATCGACGTTTCCTGCCGCTATAAATCGCCGGCACGCTATGACGACGAAATCCTGATTGAGACGCGGCCTGCGATGCTGCGCGGCACGGTTCTCAAGTTCTCATACCGCATCCTGCGCAAAGCCCGCGAAGGCGAAGAGCAGACGCTTCTGGCCGAAGGCGAGACGGTACATGTGGTTTGCGACGACCAATTGCAGCGGAAACCTCTGCCCGAGAAGTATGAGGCAGCTTTGAGGACGCTGATGAAAGAGGGCGCAATCTAAATTGCGCTGCGAAATTCGGCTTGCAAGATCCTGCTGAAACTCAGCCAATCTCGATTCCCGACGACGGGAATTTCAGTTGCTGGTTATCGGCCAGGCGCTCCACGCGGAATTTCCGGCAGGCTTCAATCTCATCCGGGATCATGACGCGGTAGAGCGTGCCGTCGCGATTGGGTTCGCCTTCCTTGCGAATGGCGCCAATGGTTTCGAGGGCGCGCAAGGTGTCCTGCACCTTGCCGAGCGAGACCGGGTTGTCATCGAGCTGTGAGTAGGAAGATTTGACGACGGCCGTCTGCAATTGCCGCGCGCTCACGCGAAGATGAGGATCGCCATCTTTGGCGATGGAGTGGCGGAAGAGAAACCAGTAGAACGCGGCGTCGTAAGGAGAGAGCTGCGGCTGCAAGTCGTCGACGATTTGCTGAATGATGAGCGGTAGTTCCGAAGCGGAGAAATCGCGATCGCCCGCAGATTGCGTTCCGGGCTCCGACTCAAGCTCGTTGAGGAGCTGGCGTATTTTCTCGATTCGCTGATTCATGTTGGACAGAATTCTACGCCGCATGGGCAGGATTGCCGAGGCTTTCGAGGCATTTTTCCCGGCCCCGGGTGGGTTTCCGGCGAGCGAGCATCTATGCTATTGGCCATGGAACTTATCTTTGTTGTACGTGAATCAAACGATGGCGGGTACGTGGCGCGTGCGCCAGGCCACTCGATCATTGCCCAAGCCGCGAGTTGGGCGGAGCTGCGGCAACGTGCGCGAAATGCGGCGGACAAGCATTTTGAGAATGCGTCCGCGCGCCCGGACCGCATTCGCCTGCACATGGTCAAGGATGAGTTGATAAGCGCCGGATCCGGCGAGCTGCTGCGGGAAAGCCGACCGGATTCGTGGATTAAGGAGATGGACCCCACTCTTGACCCTTTGCCGGAGTTGTGCAACGTCCTTGCGGAACTCTCGGCCCGCGAGCCGATCTTTCACCGTCCCGAATTCGGAACTTCGCGGGCGGATTTTGAGCGAATGACGGTTGAGGACTATTGGGAGACGGGAGCCTCAGGCCGGCGCTATTCGAGGAAGGCTGTTTTGGACGGGCTGGGGGAACGCTTCTCCGTGCCACATGACGATGTGTGGGAAACGAGCGAGTTCTATTGCCGGAGGCTGGGGCCGGAGACTTATCTGCTCACCTATACGCTCTTGCAGGACAAGCAGCGGTTGACGCGAAGGGCAACGATCTGGCAGCGAACTGCGGACGGCTGGAAGATCGTGTACCACCAGGGAACAATTGTGCAGGACGCGTGAAGCAGGTCAGCGCAGCACGACTGCCATCGCGAAGCCGTCGAGGCCCTTGATGCCTACGGTTTGCAGAGCAACGGCGCTCAGGCGCGGCTCACGCGCCATCATCTCGAGGCAGCGGCGCGTGCCGACAACGTCGGGCTCGGAGCTTTTGGCCTCGATGACACTGCCGTGGCGAGCGACGTTATCGATGACGATGACTGTTCCGCGATGTGAGAGTTTGAGCGCCCATCGAAGATAGTGCGGGTTGTTCTCCTTGTCGGCGTCAATGAAGATCAGGTCGAAGGGACCGGCGCCGGAGGCTTTCAGCCTGGGAAGGCATTCGAGGGCGGGCCCGACGCGAATCTCAACGCGGCTGAGCAGGCCGGCTGAGTGAATGTTGGCGCGAGCCACTTCAGCGTGCCGGGCGCTGAATTCGAGCGAGATAATACGCCCGCCTTTGGGCAATGCGCGGGCCATCCAGATTGTGGAGTAGCCGCCGAGCGTGCCGATCTCCAGAACGCGCTTTGCTTGCGTTATCTGAATGAGCACCTGGAGAAACTTGCCCTGGAGCGGAGAAACATCGATGGCTGGAAGGCGAGCCTTGCGGTTGGCCTTGACGGCGGCTTGGAGCTTGTCGTCGGAGGGAGCGAGCAGATCGCCAAAATAGCGGTCGACCGAGATCCACAACGGTTCTCTGATGGGTTTGCGCGGCATTTACTTCTCCCGCGCCACCACAAAATCGGGCACCCAGAGAAGAGCACGCTTGAAGTCGCTGTCGGCGAGCGGTGCAAGAGCCTGGCGCGACTGCTCGGCATAGCGGTCGGCGGCGGCCATTGCGTATTCGACCGAACCGTTGCGCACCAGAATTTCACGGATTTGCTGGCGGCTGACATTCTCAAAGCTGCGGTCGTCGAGGACGCGCCGAATGGCTTTACGGTCGGATGCGGTACCGTGGTCGGCCGCGTGGACGACGGCCAGAGTGGCCTTGCCTTCGCGCAGGTCGCTTGCCACGGGCTTGCCAAGAACCTCTTCGGTGGCCGTAAGGTCAAGGACATCGTCGACAATCTGGAAGGCGAGGCCGACGGCGCGGCCAAAGGAGCCCAGGCCAGATTCCTCGGCCTCGGTGGCGCCGGCCAGAACCGCTCCGAGGCGCATGGAGACTGAGAACAGGCAGGCGGTCTTGCGAAAGATCAGGTCGTAGTACTCCGCTTCAGAGACCATCTTGCCAAGCTTCTGAATCTGCAGGAGCTCGCCCTCGACCATCTGCTGGGTGAGGTTGATGAGCAGGTCGAGCACGCGCAGGTTGCGCTCTTCGAGCGCCACTTTGAAGGCCTGCATGTAGAGCCAGTCGCCGGCCAGAACACACTTTTCGTTGCCCCAGGTGGTGTTGGCGGAAGGGCGGCCGCGGCGGGTGTCGGCACCGTCAATGATGTCGTCGTGCACAAGGGTGGCCGTATGCACCATCTCGACGACCGCGCCAAGGCGGATGGCACTATGGCCAAAGTAATCCAGTTGATGGGCGGCCAGCAGAAGGAGCGAAGGCCGGATGCGCTTGCCGCCGCCTTCACGAAGGTATTCAGCAATTTCGGTGATGGTGCTGACGCTGGATGCGGCGTCGCGGCCGAGTTCCTGCTCCACTGCGACGAGGTCCTCCCTCAGCAGTTCAAAGACCTCCCGCGCCGAGACTATGGAGGATGTGCTCAAAGTGCTCCGATTTTAATGCATCGACAGGGGAAATGGCGATTTGTTCTGAAGATTAGAACTTGAATTGAAGACCTAAGCCTCGGCAATGGCCGCAATTGACACTTTCATGCCGGGGATCCGAACGGGTAACTTTGCCCCTTGGCGCGCGGGCGGATTTGCTGGAAACCACTTGACCCACTCTTCATTCATCCCGGCGAAGTCTGCCTCTTCAAGAAGGATAACGGTGGCACTCACGACCCGGTCTAGCGAAGTACCCGCCGCCTTGAGGATGGCCGACACATTCTCGAGACACCGCCTGGTCTGCTCCTGGATCGTGTCCCCAACAACCTTTCCGGTTGAAGGGTCAAGGGGCCCGGTTCCTGACACGAACACCAGACCCGCGGCCCGTACCGCCTGGCTGTAAGTTGGCGGTGGAGACGGTGCGTTCGGCGTCCAAATGATCTCCCTTACCATGGTGCTCTCCGTTCAAGAACAATGCGAGCGGGCTACCGCGGTTAATTTGTGCGATAGTTCGTGAACTGTAATTCCAGGCCGAGGTCCTTAGCGCGCAGCAGGGCAATGATCGCCTGCAATTCGTCCCGGTCCTTACTGGAGATTCTTACGGTATCGCCCTGGATGCTGGCCTGCGCCTTCTTTTTCGAATCTTTTACAAGGCGCACGATCTCTTTTGCTTTTTCGACGGGGATGCCCTGCTGAAGGCTGATCTTCTGCCGGACGCTCTGGCCCGTCGCCGGCTCAATTTTGCCATAGGTCAGGTTCTTGAGCGAAACTCCGCGCTTGACCAACTTCTGGCAGAGAATGTCCTTGACCGCCTCCAGCTTGTACTCGTTGCTTGAAGCCAATTGGATTGTGTCCTGGCCTTCGAGGTTGACCTCGGAGTGGGTGTCCTTCAAGTCGAAACGCTGGCGAATCTCCTTCATCGCCTGGTCGATGGCGTTGCGCGCCTCCTGCATATCGATCTTGCTCACGACGTCGAATGAATTTTCTTGTGCCATGGCTGTCTCGTCCTCAAAATGCCCGGCGAATTGCCGCCGACTATGCCTCTATCAGTTTCCCACGTCCGGCTGAAGATGAAACAGCCGGAAGAAGTTTGTGGTGGTCGCGGCGTCGATTTCATCGCGCTTGGCGTTGAGTAGACCGGCCAGGACCTGAGCCGTTTGCACGACAAGCGCGGGCTCATTGCGCTGGCCGCGACGCGGTGCGGGTGCGAGCCAGGGGGCGTCCGTTTCCACGAGGATGCTGTCGAGAGGCGTGCGGGCGGCAACATCGCGAAGCGGCTGCGCCTTGGGATAGGTGAGATTGCCGGCAAACGAGACAAGGAAGCCAAGGTCCAGCGAGCGGCGAGCCTGCTCCCAACCGCCGCCAAAGCAGTGCATGATGCCGCCGAGTCCGGTCGGCCGCCAATGTTCCTCCAAAACCACGAAAAGATCATCCCAGGCGTCGGTGGACTCATTCGTGCCTCGGCAATGGATCAGGATGGGCCGCTTGCGCCCTGCGGCAATCTTAAGTTGGCGGATGAGACCATTCCGCTGCACGTTGCGCGGAGCACCTTCGTGATAGTAGTCGAGTCCGATTTCGCCGCAGGCGATCACTTCCGGCTCGGCCAGGAGGGAATCGAGTTTGGCCAGGGCGCCAGCGTCGGCTTCGGGGGTGTTATGGGGATAGATTCCTGCGCTGGCGTAAAGCCTTGGAAGTTTGGCGCCGTTCTGTCGCTCCGCGTTGAACTCGCGGCAAATGTCAAGCGCCTGATGCATTTCGGCCGGCCCCTCGCCAATGCCGATGGAGAGGACGACGCCGACGCCCGCAGCCCGTGCACGGAGAAGCATGGCCTCACGATCGTCCGCGTAACGCGGGCTGTCCAGGTGGGCGTGAGAGTCGATCAGCAAAGGCGCCTCATGGGCTGCATGGGGAGATTCGGGGCAGCAAGGACTAGTTTAGTGCAGCAGAAGTGGAGGGCGGAACAAGGTGCTGGCGAGCAGTCGCAGGTGGTCGGCTCGTCTACCATCGGAGCAGCAGATGCGCACAAAACCAAAGCTCGGTCAAAACTTTCTCGTGGACATACAGGCCGCGCACAGGATTGTGGCGGCATTAGGAGAGATTGCCGGCCGCACCGTCGTTGAGATTGGTCCCGGCAGGGGCGCGATTACCGGAGCCTTAGCCTCAAAAGCCGGGCACGTTGTGGCCGTGGAGCTGGATCGTGAGCTTGCAGCAGGTCTTCGGGAGCAATTCGATTCGGTAAGAGTAACTGTCGTCGAAGACGACGTGCTGCGATTCAACTTTGCCGCCGAAGCAGCGAGGACTGGATCGCAGCTGCGCGTGGCGGGAAATCTGCCGTACGCGATTACTTCACCGATCCTTTTGAAGCTGGCGGCAAGCCACGCTGCGCTTGACGTTGCCGTGCTGATGGTGCAGCGCGAAGTGGCCGAACGAGTCACTGCCACGCCGGGCACTCGCGATTATGGCCTGCTTTCGGCGACGATGCAGATGTACGGGCCGGTGGAGCTGCTCTTCACGCTGCCGCCGTCAGCCTTTTCGCCACCGCCGAAGGTCCATTCCACGGTTTTTCGCTGGCGGTTCGCCCCGCGATTCGCTGAGTTGGGCGTTGCAGAAATCGAATTCTTCCGGTTTCTGCGCCAGATTTTTGCACAGAAGCGGAAGACGCTGGCCAACAACCTACGCGCTGCCGGGGTGGCGCCGGAAGCAGTAACCGGCGCTCTGGCTACTGCAGGAATCGATCCACTGGCCCGAGCCGAGGCTGTGCCCGTTGAGGCTCTTGCCGCGCTTTGGCGCAGATTGAACGAGGAGTGACAGGTGGTTTCCCGACGAGAGTTTCCTGCCGGAGGAGCTGCGAGTAAGCTATGAGACAGGGAGCAACAACTGTCCAGTTTCAACCTTGATTTGCTTCGAAATTCCGGAACCCGCAAGGGACCAGGGAGAGTCTAACCGAGAAAGCGATGAATCCGATCGTCCAACATGAGCGCGAGGACACTTTTCAGGAAACTCTGTTGAGCGCACGCCGAACCATGCTCATGAGCGAGATCCTGAAGCTGGCCGGAGACAGTTTTCGCGCCAGTAAAACGCGCTTCGCTCTGACCGCGCTAGGTATGGTGATAGGCACCGCATCGGTGATTCTGGTTGTGACCATTGGATTGACGGGTAAGCAATACGTCCAGGAGTTAATCCAGAAGATTGGCACCAACACCGTAGAGGTGGAGTATGCGGGCGGAGGCGCCACGCCGGGGGAGCGGGTGCGCTACAACGACTTCCTGACCCGTGAGGACGAGAAGGCCGTAGACCAGCAGGTGCCCGGCGTGATGTATTCCTCGCCGGTGCTGACGATGCACAACCGCCTCAGCTTTCCTGGCGGAATCCAGAGAGACACGCTCGTATTGGGCGTATCTCCGCAATACCCGCAAATCCGCAATCTGATTGTCACCGAGGGCCGGTTTTTCGATGAGACGGACGACACGACTCACTGCCATTGCGCGGTGGTGACGCAGCAATTCGCCAAGGAACAATATGGCGGCGATGACCTGGCCATCGACCAGAGCTTTCAGGTTCTGGGCATTCCCTTCACCATCATCGGAGTCTTCAAAGAGAGCGTGTCCGACTTCGGGCAATCGGAGATCCAGGACGAGACCGTGCTCGTCCCCTATTCGGTGGCGCGCTACTTTACGGGAACGGAGAATGTGAACCAGATCTACTTTTCTCTGCAGAGCATGAACGAAGTTCCCGAGGCCGCGAGAGAGATTGTGCAAGTAATCAGGTCCAGCCCCCGGCATCGTCCGAGTTCGATCTATAAGGCACAAACGCTCAGCGAACTGCTGGTGACGGCGGCGAAGATCGCAGACGCTCTTACGGCCGTGCTGGTGATGGTTGCGGCAGTTACACTGGCCGTGGGCGGCGTGGGAATTATGAACATCATGCTGGCCAATGTGCGTTCGCGCATTCGCGAGATCGGCATCCGCAAGGCGCTTGGCGCCACCTACCGCGAGATCAAGCTTCAGTTTCTCACCGAAGCTGTGCTCATCTCGATTACCGGGGGTATTGTGGGCAACCTTGTGGGCCTCGCGATTCCGCTTTCCATCCGCGTCTTCAGCGGCTACGACTTTCCGATCTCGTGGCTGTCGGTGCTGATCGCCCTGACCGCGGCAACGCTGGTAGGAGTGATTTTTGGAACTGTGCCCGCGACACGCGCCGCGCAGATGGATCCCGTGGAGTCATTGAAGTATGAGTGACGAACCGCGTTCAGAGATCGAGGAGCAAGACGGCTCGAACGACGAATCGACCAAGGGACCCAACCTGACTTTACTCTATGGCCTGATCATTCTCGCTTTGGCTGTCGCCATTGGGCTGGCAGCGCTGATTGTGCGACCGTTTTATCTTCGCCGATAAAGAGAATTTGGCGCCTTCACACATCCCCTTCAAAACGGGTAGCATCACACGATGCGGGATATTGTTCATCGCATCAAAACCGACAGGAGAGGAAAAAGATGACGAGATCAGCAGTCAACCCCTCGCGCTCATTCTTGAAGCGCTTCGCTCCCATGGTCCTGGCAGCAGCAATTGCCTTGCCGGTGCTCTGCACAGGCTGCACGGGAACTGTGCGGGTTTACGATCCCTATTACCACGACTATCACGTGTGGGCGACTGAGACTCCCTACTACACACAGTGGGAACACGACACTCACCGCGACCACCAGGATTTCAACAAGCGGAATAATAACGATCAAAAGGCCTACTGGGATTGGCGGCACAACCAGCACTAAGATGCCCGCTGAAACCGGCTCTCAGCGCTCCCCGCCCGGCCGCTCCGTCCGTTCGACGATCAAGACAGGAATGCCGTCAACCAGCGGGTAGGAGCGACCGCAGGTGATGCAGAGCAAGCGGGAGATCTCGCAGCGCAGATCGCCATAACAGGTGGGACAAGCCAACTGCGTAAGTGTCGCCGGATCGAACGTAGTTGGACGCGCTGGCTTGTCAACCATGGCAGCCACTGTTCACTGATCAGTGAATTGTCGCATCGGTGTCGGCACGCTGATCGGGACGCGGTTTGGGCCGGCCGGCGAAGGCCTGCTCGATGCGCTCGTTGGCGCCGGAGCGCGAGAACTCGTGGGCCACGCGAATGCCGTTGTAAATGGCGACGTCGTTCGACGATCCATGGCCGATGATGCAGACGCCACGCACGCCGAGCAGCGGCGCGCCTCCATATTCGGTGTAGTCGAGGCGGCGGCGAAAGTCATTGAAAGCGCGGCGCGATAACAGCGCGCCAACCTGGGCGGTGACGGTTTTGTTGAGCGAGGTGCGCAGTACATCGCGCACAAAGCGGCCAATGCCTTCGCTGGCTTTGAGCGCCACATTACCCACGAAGCCATCGCAGACGATTACATCGGCCTGGCCGTTGAAGATGTCGCGACCCTCAACATTGCCGATGAAGTTGAAGGGCAGGGCTTTGAGGAGCGGAAAGGCCTCGCGGGTGAGCTCGTTGCCTTTGCTTTCTTCCTCTCCGATGGAGAGAAGGCCTACGCGGGGACGCGCGATCTTGAGGACACTGCGGGCATACACTTCGCCCATCACAGCGAATTGCTCGAGGTTTTGCGCTTTGCAGTCGACATTAGCGCCGACGTCGAGCAGGACGCAGGGGTTGCCCTTTGAGGTCGGCATGGGGGTAGCCAACGCAGGGCGATCGACGCCAGGCAGCGCGCCCAGAACCATCTTGGCGGTCGCCATGGCCGCGCCGGTGTTGCCGGCGGTCACAAAGCCAGCCGCTTTGCCCTCGCGCACCAGCTTGAGGCCCACGCGCAGCGAACTGTCTCGCTTGGAGCGCACGGCATGGGCAGCCTTTTCGTCCATCGCGATACGCTCAGAAGCGTGGTGGATTACGATGGGCAGGTCTTCATCTTCAAGATACTCATCGAGAAGGTCGCGGAGCTCCGGCTCGGGACCGATCAGATGGACCCGCACAGGAAGAGTGCGGCAGGCGAGGATGGCCCCCTTTATCTCCGGCTCGGGAGCCTTATCGGTACCAACGGCGTCAAGCGCGATGTCGGTGAGCATTGGGTTGGGGATTACTTCGCTTCCTTCACTTCGAGTACGGAGCGGCCTTTGTATGCCCCGCACTTGGCGCAGGCCTGATGGGGCAGCTTCTTTTCGTGGCAGTTAGGGCATTCAGAAAGCCCCGTAGCGGTAAGAAAGTCGTGTGCCCGGCGGTTGGCAGTGCGGCGCGTTGAATGGCGCCTCTTGGGATTCGGCATGATGCAATTCCTTTCAAATTTGGCCCACTGGCCTTCTTGCGGGCACCGGAACGGGTGAGCGTCTGATTTCTTTGGGCCAGCTTACGGCAACAAGCAACGCTCCCTGTTCCAAATACCTGAATTTTCAGGACTTGATCCGGCTGCGCAACCCAGTCAACCCCTCCCAGCGGGGATCGTTCGTACCCTCTTCGCATGAGCAGGGTTGGGTGTTGCGGTTGGCTCCGCAGTGCGGGCAAAGTCCCTTGCAGTCAGGCTTGCACAGCGTCCTGACCGGCAGGGACAAAAGCACCTGCTCCCGCAGCACATCTTCAAGCAACAGACTGTCCTTTTGATAATAACCGATTTCGGTCTCCGACGCAGTTATGGAGCGCTCGGGCGCATCTCCATCGGCGCCAATGGGGCGGAAGATGAGGTCAAACTCGGCTGCAAGGGGGATCTCTACGGGCTCAATGCATCGGGCGCACGGAACCTGAAAGTTGCCTTCGAAGCGCCCTCTCAGGCGGATGTCGGCGACGATCTCCTTCGGTCCGCGGTGCTCATGAATCACTTCGGCCTGGCCGGAGGTGGCCAGATTGCCAATTTGCTCGGCTTCCTCGCCAAAATTGATCGAACCGGGCTTAAGCTCCAGGTCAAATTCGACCGGCTCGCGCTCCAGTTCTACGACTTTGAATTCCATGGTATGAGCGTAAAGCATTTTGGGCCGGCCGGGGAGTGACCGGCAGAATAACCGGTAAAGATGTGCGAGAGATCAACCGCTTTCTGGCCGCAGTGGGATTACTCCGCTAGCCCTTACGCGTCGGCTTGGCACTCAAGCCGCGCCGAGTTCCGCCGATAGTGTGAATGAGATCATTCGAAAAGATGCGGGTGTTCGGAACTGGAATCTCGCGGCACGTTTGCGAGTGGATTTGCGCCTTAGGAACTGCACACACGTCCTGACGATTGCCCAGGTTGAAACCAAGATTGAGCCGGCGGGAACCCAAATCTGCGGCCCTGGCGTGGGAGCGCAAGCTCCTCGCCGGGGCTCCCCGCCTATCCAGGATGATCACGAATCCATCCTTCCCGTTGCCATCGTTATGAAATAAGGAAGTTTTCATCTTCATTAGCGATCGCCCCTGTACAGTTATTCTGGAAAGACAACCGGCGCGGCTGCGCAGCGACGGCGAATCCATGCGATGAACCGTAACCGAGCATCCGAACGTGGAGAGAAATCGGCATGAGCGCGCAAGAGTATGACCTGGTCGTCATCGGTTCCGGCCCCGCGGGGCAGCGCGCCGCTGTGGCCGCGGCCAAGATGAGCAAGCGTGTGGCTGTTGTTGAGGCTCGCTCGGTGGTTGGGGGAGTCTGCGTCAACACCGGCACCATCCCTTCCAAAACGATGCGCGAGGCAGTGCTGCATCTCTCAGGATACAACTACCGATCCATCTATGGCGTGAACTACCGGGTAAAAGAGAAGATCACCATTGCGGACCTGGCCTTTCGCGTCCAGGCCGTGATCAAGACCGAAGTGGACGTGACCGAGGCGCAGCTCTCGCGCAACGGCATCGACGTGGTGCACGGCATCGCGCACTTTCTCGATCCACATCAGGTTCGCGTCGAGGGACCGCAGGGCGATTCAACGCTGGCGGCGAGCCAGATCATCATCGCCGTGGGCACCAAGCCTGCGATCTCAGACAAAGTCCCGGTGAACGGTAAGACCATTGTCAACAGCGACCAGATTCTGGGCCTGGACGCGCTTCCGAAAACTCTCGTCGTAGTGGGCGGCGGCGTCATCGGCGTGGAGTATACCTGCATGTTCGCGGTGCTGGGCGTGCGCGTGACTCTGATCGAGAAACGCAACCGGCTGCTTGAGTTCGCCGACCAGGAAATCATTGAGGCGCTCAGTTACCATCTGCGCGACGCTCGGGTAACCATGCGACTGGGCGAGGAAGTGGACAGCGTGGAGGAACCATCTCCAGGTACGGTCGTGGCCAACCTTGAAAGCAAGAAGAAGGTCTCAGGCGACGCGCTGCTCTATGCCGTAGGCCGGCAGGGCAACGTGGACGACCTGAACCTGGCGGCAGCCGGCCTCGAAGCGGACAAGCGCGGCCGCATCGCGGTAGACGAGCACTACCAGACCAAAGTCGATCACATCTATGCCGTGGGCGACGTGGTGGGCTTTCCCTCGCTGGCGTCTGTTTCGATGGAACAGGGACGCATTGCTGCGGTTCGCGCCTTCGGTGACAAAACGGCGAGCTCGAACCCGAGTTTTTATCCCTACGGGATTTACACCATCCCCGAGATCAGCTTCATCGGTAAGACGGAAGAGCAGTTGACCGGAGAGGACGTGCCGTACGAAGTGGGCATGGCCTATTATCGCGAGGTGGCTCGCGGGCAGATTCGCGGAGATACAACAGGCAGGCTCAAGCTCATCTTTCATCGCGATACGCTGAAGGTGCTGGGCGTACATATTATCGGCGAGGAGGCGAGCGAATTGGTCCACATCGGCCAGGCGGTCATGACGCTGGGCGGCACTGTGAACTACTTCATCGATACCGTCTTTAACTACCCTACACTTGCGGAGTGTTACAAAGTGGCAGCATTTAATGGCCTGGGCCGGTTGCACAAATACCAGTCGGAGTAGCAATCAACCTTCAGCTCCTAGCTATTGGCTCTTAGGTTCTTTTTCGCGACATGAAGAGCATTGGTCCTAGCGGGCGGGCACCGATCGATAAGAAGCGGTTTTGCAAGAACTGAAACTTCTCTCCATTTCCCAAGGAGGGTGCGATGAGCACGGCAATCGGCGTGGTGATGACCAGCCACATCGTGACTGGCAGGCTGGAGGATCAACGCCTGACGGGCAAGTTGCTCCACTATCCCGACAACCCTGAACTGACGAATGAGCTTGACGCAATTCCTGGAAGCGAACTCGTCGAGATCCTCGCTGAGCATATCAGCGCGCTCGCGGGCGACAAAGCGGGGGGCGGAGCAGAAAAGGCCGTTGCGATCGGCGTGGCAGTGCCGGGAATTGTGCGCTCCGGAGTCATTGAAGAGTCGCCAAATCTCAAGCAGTTGAAAGGCATGCGCCTGGCCGACGAACTGGCCAACTCCCTGGCAGCGCGGGGGATTGCGGCACCGGTGCACATTGGCAACGATGCCGACGCCATCGCCGCCGGCGTCGCCGCCACACGCGGAAAGCTGGACAAGCTCACACGGGTATGGACAATTGGCAAGGGCATCGGCTATGGCCGCTGGCCGTATATGGAGGGTGTTTGGGAGGGCGGGCATATCACCGTGACGCTCGACCCCAAAGAGCGCTACTGCGGCTGCGGCGGGGCCGGTCACCTGGAAGGCATCATGGGGCATCGCGCCATGCGCTTGCGTTTCCTTGACCTGGAGCCCGAAGAAGTCTTCGCCAACGCCAAGCAGGGGGACGCTCGCTGCCGTGAGTTCGTCGATCTGTGGCACCGCGCTCTGGCAGCGGCGACTGCATCATTCATCCATCTGGCTGGACCGGGGCGCTTCTACTTTACGGGGAGCAACGTGGGATTTCTCGATCTGGAAAGATTGCGCAGCCACCTGGAAACGATGGTGCGGATGAGCCCGCTGCAAAGCTTCTCGCTGGAGGTTCTACCTCCTGACGACGAGACGGCCCTGATCGGTGCAGGAGTGAGCGCACTGCGAGCGCTGGCGGGGTGAGCTTTCAGCGTTTTCGCAAGTAAGTCTTCGAGAGGCGATCATGGCCCATAAGATGGTCGTCGTCGAAAAGGGCCCAGACCATGCCTAATCCCAGCGGCAAAATCGAGAGAAGGAGCGCGGCGAGACGCACACATCGTTGCGCGCGGTCGGGGAGTCGCCCTTCAAAGGTGCTGAGCCCGATGCCCGCGTAGTTCATGCCCGGTGTTGCTCGGGCGAGGACGAGAAATAGCGCCTGATAAGCGGCGCCGATGGCCAGCACGGTGAAGCCCGCGACAAGCTCGACTGTGCGCGGGCCGGGTAAGTGACCGGCGCGAGAAACCAACAGCAGAGCAAGCGAAAGACAAACCGCGAGGATCAAGCTGGCGTCGATCACAAGAGCCATCAGGCGAAGATTCAAAGGGGCGATTTCTATGGAACCTTGCGTCGCACGAGGCCTGGATTCTTCAAGAGCTTGCTCCTCTGATTGCGGCTCGAATTCGCTGCTTGACTCCTCTGCGCGCATCCACACCGGCGCGGCAGGTTCGTCGATCGCGGGCGCGGCCTCGGTCGAGATGCTCGCGGGATCGACTTCGAAGATGCTCAACTGAGATTGAGCAGGCGCATCGGCCAATGGGCCTTCGGCGCGCCGGGGACGCATTCTGCGCGTAGCGACCATGAGTCGCGGGAACTGAATGAGATTGGCATATATCGGCACACCAGCCTCGTCTGCACGAGAATCTTCGAACGCCTCCGCAGAGGCCTCGAGCGGCGCAGGAGCTTGAGGGTCATCGACACGTTCAACCAGCCGGCGTGCCTGCTCCGTCCGCTTCGCGGCAGAAAACGGTGAACGTTCATCGAGAAGCTGGGAAACGGGGGCGTTTGCTGCTTCAGATTCTGAATGCGGAACCAACTCAGGAGCGGCCGCGGCCTCGAGGCCGTCGAGCACGTACTGCACGGCGGCTTGCGCCTGCTGGGCAGCTTCTGACGCGGCTTCGGCAGCGCGCATTGCGTTGCGCGCCTCATCGGCCAGGAGCTCGCTGTAGCTGGGAGCCTGGGCATACCGCTCGGCTACTCGCGCGGCGGCCTGTGCGGCACGGCTGCCGCGAGTCGGACGGCCATCCTGGGCCGCTCCGGATTCGTTCGTCGATGGGGTCTTGCGGCTCATGTGGGCGGCGACGCGCCGGTTGACCTCCTGCTTCCAAGCCGGAAAAAGAGTTGCCGAAGTGGCCGATTTACTCAACGCCGACTATTCCCTTCCACCGCGGCACATATTGCCTGCTGGTTCACGTTGCCGGCTTCACTCGCACGCGGGCGCGAGATCTGACTGGAACCGCAAGGGGGATTGCGTTTGAACCAAGGAAGAAAATTGCGGATAAATGCAGGCGTCACCGCGATATTTGGCCCCGTCATCGTGGGATCGACCCGAGTCCTTCTAAGTTCCGAGAGCCACGTAGATCAAGTTCCAATCCACGCAGCCGGTTTTGCTATGCTGAGCCTTGCACCGGTCATGGACTTGGATGTGCCCTCGTAACTTAGTATGTATCACGCTGCTGGCCGTCTGTCACCTGCGACTGGGCGCGCAGGCCGCCTCAGTGTTGACCAATGCAATACCTTTCTCGCAAAGCGAGGCAAGCAGCGCACCATTGAGCTCCGCGTCTTCTTCTTCAGATGTGTTGCCGGACGATCCGAGCCAGGAACTGGTACCTTTGGCGAACCCAGAGCCAGCTCCCGCAACCGGAACACCGGTTGAGTGGGAAGCCAAGCGCCAGGATTGGGCCGGCGATACCTTGACGTTGACGGGCGATGTGGTCGTCCACTACGAGGATTACGTCCTTCACGCAGACAGCGCGGTCTACAGCCGGAAAACGACCGAGCTTGAAGCGGACGGCCACCTGCAATTGTCGGGCGGGCCCAACGATGTGCTCATCAACGCCACGCACGGCGACATGCGGCTGAATATGGATACGGCGCGCTTCTACGACGTGAGCGGCTCGCAGGGCGTGCGTACGATGGGACACACGGTGGTGTACTCTGCGCCGACGCCGCTGCTGTTTTCCGGCCGGGTGCTGCTCGAGACTGGCGAAGGCAAATTCAGAGTGATCGACGGCTCGATCACGAATTGCCGGCTTCCCCACCCCGATTGGCGAATCATTGCGCATACCATCGCCCTGAACAACGAGAAAGCATCGACCACGAATGCGTTTTTTGAGTTTCTGGGCGTCCCAATCTTCTACATACCGTATCTGCAGCATCCAGCGAACGAGACGGGACGCGTGAGCGGGTTTATGATCCCGTTCGTAGGCAACTCTTCCATCAAGGGCTACGTGCTGGGCGAACAGGTGTACTGGGCAATGAACCGCAGCATGGACGCGTCGGTAGGCGTCGAATACTACAGCAAGCGCGGATGGGCGCCGAATGGCGACTTCCGTTACAAGGGACCGGGGCTTGACCACTTGACCGCCCGCTGGAGTGCGCTCATCGACCGGGGAATTGAAGAGCCAACCACCGACCCGCAAACCGGACAGGTCAGCAATCAGCTCGTCAATGAGGGCGGAGTCGATGTGGGCCTGATGGGGCGAAAAGACCTGTCGCCTTCAACTCGAGTTGCGGGGACCGTCGAATATTTGTCGAGCTACGTCTACCGGCTGGTCTTCAACGACAACTACTCGCAGGCGACCAGCTCCGAGGTCGCGAGCGACGTCGTGCTGACCCATAATCACAATGGCGAAATACCGACTGCCTGGCTGGACCGCTTCCAATCCTTCGCTGGCACAGCAAACGGAGATGAAGTGAAGATTCTGCGCTTGCCGCTGCTCCGCTACGATGTGCTGGACCGGCCGCTTGGAGATTCACCTCTTTACTGGGGATTGGAATCTTCTCTGGGCTATCTGAACCGCTCGGAGCCATCCTTTCATTCACGCAACGTGGTCCGATTGGACGTCTACCCTCATCTTTCCATGCCGTTCACAGCCGGAGGATGGAGCTTCGTTCCCGAAGTCGCCCTGCGCGACACCGTGTATACCATCAGCCAAACGCCAGCTCTAATCGGCCCTACTACGGTTCCGCAGATTGATCACAGCGCGCTTAATCGCGGCGACCTTGAAGCATCAGTTGACATCCGGCCACCCGCCCTGGAGCGCGACTTTGAGCTTCCGATGTGGCACCGCGAGCTGCGCCACGTGATTGAGCCGGAGCTGACATACGGTTATGTCGGCGGAATTGGGGCACAGGCCCGCAACGTGCTTCTCTTCGACACGACCGACATTGCCACCGATGTGAACGAAGCGGGCTTCTCGCTGACGCAGCGGTTCTACTTGCGGAGGACCGAAGAGCGACCCTGCAAGACGGATAATGACGATGATGCCACAGGCGACGGAACGGGACAGCCATGCCCGAATGCGCCCCGTGAGTGGGCGACATGGCAAATCGCGCAGGAGTACTTTATCGATCCCAACTTCGGCGGCGCGGTGATCCCAGGGAGACGAAACGTCTTCGATGCAACGCTGGATCTGATGGCGCCAACCTTTCTGACTTCGACGCGCAACATTGCGCCTGTGGTTTCGCGCATGCGTTTTGAAGCGATTGATAACCTGCGTGTCGAATGGGATCTGGATTACGACTCGATCGCGGGGCGTATCGCCGCAAACAACCTCTTTGCGGGGTATAGCTTTGGCCGGACAACACTGGGGATTGGCCACGCGCTGCTCAACGCACCCGACGAACAAACCAGCAGTGTCAGCAGCGTTGCCTCAGTCATCAAGAGCCAGCAGCTACAGCCTTTTTTTGAGTTCGGCAAACAGAGCGGCAATGGATTCAACCTGGCTGTGAACGGCGGTTACGATTTTGTCCAGCACGAAGTGCAGTACGCCGGAGTGCAGGCGGTGTACAACTGGAACTGCTGCGGGTTGACCGCCGGTTACCGGCGCTACGAGCTGGGCACGGTGGGATCAACAAGCCGCGACGAAACGCAGTGGCTTTACAGCTTCACGCTGGCCAACTTCGGCGCAGTGGGAGACATCCGGCGCGCCAACTCCGTCTTCCGCGATTCGACGCTGCCGCCGGCGTATTAAAGACAGCGGTTAGTGGCTAGCGGTCGATGGCCATGGGCCAATTGTCGGCGGCAGGCGCGAAAGCTGTTCGTTGCCTGCATGTTCGCGGTTGCTTTTTGCAAAGCAGTGCGTCTTTCTATTGCCGCTGTGTGATCGAGCACAAAGGGTTGCCGAGAGCCCTGCTGGAGTATCCTTTCCTGAGAGGAAAACCTATTGTCACGTTTTCGTTTTTTGGCAGGACTGCTTGTTTTAGCCCTGACCGCCGGTTGCAGAGCCCAGAGCCCGACGCCTTCGGGGCCCGACCCTGCCGTTAACCGGCGCATTGAGATTCTGGTCCGTTCTCAATATGAGATGCCTCCAGACGTGACAATCAGCATTGGCGCCCGAACTCCCAGTCAATTTACGGGCTATGAGACATTGCCAGTTACCATCACGCGAAATTCCAAATCCCAGGTCGTCAACTTTCTGATATCCAACGACTACACAAAGCTCGTCCACATGGATACGTTTGACCTGACCAAGGATCCTGCCGACGCCATTCCAATCGCGGGACGCCCGATTCGGGGCAATCCCAACGCCAAGGTGACGGTGATCAACTTCGACGACCTGGAGTGTCCCTATTGCACGCGCCTGCACCTGGAGCTGTTTCCGGCCACACAGGAGCATTACAAGGACCTGGTACGGTTCGTCTACAAGGACGATCCACTGAGCGAGATACACCCATGGGCAATGCACGCGGCGGTCGACGCCAATTGCCTGGCGGCACAGAGCGGCGATGTTTACTGGACCTATGTGGATTACCTTCACGCTCATGGAGACGAGGTCACGGGAAGTGACCGAGATATGCAGAAGAGCTTTGCCGCGTTGGATCGCATCGCCCATCAGGAGGCGACACTCGGCAAGCTCGACGAGACCATTCTCAATGCCTGCCTGGCCAAAAAGGATGAAACGCAAATTCGGGCGTCGGTCAAGCTGGCCGAAGACCTGGGAATCGATGGAACGCCGGCGGTGTACGTGAACGGAGAGCGCGTGAATGGCGGCGCGGTTCCCCAGAATGAGCTTTGGATGGTGATTGACCGCGCGGTGCGCGCCGCGGGCGAGCAGCCACCGCCGGCGCAGGCTGCGGTGACTCCAACGCCGGCCGGGGCCAACTGATGACGCCTTCGGGGACTATCCGCGCGCCACAGGCGGGATTTATCCTAGAAGGCCGGGGGGTTTAGTAAACCCCATGGGAGAGATCAATTTGCAAGTCGCATCGAGTATTGGAAGGCGCAGGAGTTTTGCCGCGGCCGCTCTGATCGGCGTCGCCGTGTTGTCCGCCGTAGCCGGCTGCCACCGATCGCCTTCGGCCGACGTGGTGGCCACGGTAAACGGCAAGGAGATTTTGCGCGCCGAGCTCGAGAGAAACTACCAGGCCAGCATCGGGGATAGCCCGCAAAAACCAACGCTGGAAGAAGCCGACATCCGGCGGATGAGCGTGTTGCACCAAATGATCCAGGAGGAGATTCTGGACCAGCAGGCCGCCAAGCTCAACTTGACTGCAAGCGACGAAGACGTGAACGCCAAGCTGGCGGAGATCAAGGCGCCGTATACGGACGAGCAGTTCAACGAGATGCTGAAGCAGCGCAGTGTGTCGCTGGACGATTTCAAGCGCGACATTCGGCGCGGTTTGACTGAAACCAAGCTGATGAACAAGGAGATCGAGTCCAAGATCAACATCACCGATGCGCAGATTGCCGCTTTCTATGGGGCGCATAAGGCGGATTTCAACCTGATTGAGGAGCAATATCATCTTGCGCGAATTGTCGTCACGACAACGTCCGCTCAGCAATCGCCGAATCTACAAGGCGAGAAGTCCTCGAGCGACGCTGACGCGAAGAGGAAAATCGATGCTGCGCTCAGCCAGCTCGATAGCGGCGTGGACTTCGCGACCGTGGCGATGAACGTCTCAGAGGATCCGAACACTGCACCCAGCGGCGGCGACATGGGGATGTGGCGCGAATCGCAGCTTAAGGCCGATCCCGAGGTTTACGACGCGATCAGCAAGCTCAAGCCGGATCAATTCAGTGAGGTTCTTCCTGTCTACGACGACTCAGCGCCGGGACACAAGATCGCTGGTTATGCGATCTACAAGCTGATTTCCCGCGAGCCTGCAGGACAGCGGGAATTGAACGATCCGCGCGTGCAACAGGCCATTCACGGGTCGCTCCACGATAGCCAGAAGCAACTTCTCCAGACCGCATATCTCGAGACGCTGACGGACGGCGCCAAGGTGCGCAACTACCTCGCCGAGCAGATTCTCAAGCGGGGCGGGCAGTAAAACCCGGACACCCATCTATCCGTTAGAATTTTGCCTCGATCCGCGATCCGGTGAAGTGGACCACCTTGTCGGGGTTTGCCGTCGCATCCGGGCCAACGCCGTGACCTGAAGAAACAATCACGACATCGAAGGTGTGTTCAGAGGGCATGCCGGGGTAGCGACCTTCGCGATCGCCGATCGCGAGAGTGCGTGACGCGTCGTCCCAATGAATGGGTATGGTGGCGTGGGCGCCCTTCTCGTAGCGATAGCTGTCGCCCTCGTCTTCGTAGAACGTAAAGTCGCCATCGGCCCCAGGGTAGATGCGCAGCTCGATGGGGTCGGTGGCCTGGCCCGCGTATTCAATCACCGGGCCAAGAGGGAGAATCGATCCCGCGCGTACAGCCAGCGGAATGCGATCAAGCAGAGCCGGCGCCGTGATCGATGAGCCGCCCGATCTGCGCTCCCCGCTCCAGAAGTCGTACCACTCCGCTCCCGCCGGCAGATAAAGCGAACGGGATGTTGCGTGCTCAGTGAGGACCGGACTAACCAGTAAATCGGGACCGAACATGAACTGGTCGCCGATCTCCCAAGTGGCAGGATCGCTTTGGAAATCCATCACCAATGGCCGCTGAATGGTGTAATCCTCGCTGGTTACCTTCCACGCCAGCGAATAGACGTAGGGCAGCAGCCGGTAGCGCAGGCGGTCGATAGCCACGAGAGCTGGAAAGACCTGGTAGTAAACCCATAGCTCGTTGTGGTCGCGATGACCGTGTGTGCGGAAGACAGGGCAGAAAGCGCCGTATTCGAACCAGCGTTCGTAAAGCTCCTGGTAGCCCGGCGGTATGGTTTGTGCATAGTTCAGCGGATGGTAGCCACCGATGTCGGTGGTCCAGTACGGATAGCCAGAGAGCGCGAAATTAAGACCGGCGGGGACCTGGCGGCGCAACGCCCACCAACTGCTATAGACATCGCCCGACCAGACCGTTGCACCAACGCGCTGCTGGCCCATGAAGGCGGAGCGGGTTAGAAGAAAGACGCGCTTCCCGGGGTCGGCTTGCTTCCAATGTGCCGCGACTCCGGCCGTATGTTCAAGCGGGAAAACGTTGGTGTACTCCAGGCCACTCCCGATGTGGAGCTGCTTGTCGCGCAGAACAGCGTCGCCAACATGCGGCCAAGCCTCCTCCGGCTCGGAACTGTCGAGCCAGAAGGCGTCCCACCCCTGAGCGAAGAGCTTGCCAACAAACTCGTTCCAAAAAAAGTCTCTGGCGGCGGGATTGGTGGGATCGTAAGCCTGGGTGTCGTCGATCTCGAATCCCTTCTGGGCTATTTGCTTGAAGTTTTCGCTCTCCGGATCCATCAATGCCCAGGCCGAGATCATGGCGTGAATGTGCTCGTCGTGGAGGGTCTTCAGTTCGGCGGGAATGTCGGTATAGCCAGAGTTATAGACTGGGTCGCCTTTATGGTCAGGGTTCCACCAGAACCAATCCTGCACGATGGCATCAAGGGGAATGTGGCGGGACCTGTATTCGGCCGCGATGGAGAGAATCTCAGCCTGCGTCTTGTAGCGATCTTTGGACTGGAAGAAGCCATAGGCCCACTCGGGGAAGAGCGGCACATGCCCGGTCATGGACCGGTAAAGGTGGATGATCGAGTCCATCTGGGGGCCATAGAGGATGTAGTAGTCGATCTGGGGCGCAGCCATTGACTCGAGATTCAGCTCAAGCGGGAAACGGTTGTCGAAGTAGCTGAACGAAGCGGTATTCCACAAAATGGCGTAGCCCTTGCTGGAGACGACGAGCGGGATGGCGACGTCAGTATTGTTCTGACCGAGTTCAACGACGCTGCCGCGATAATTGAACATCCCGCTTTGATGCTGGCCGAGCCCGTAAAGAGCCTCCGTGGAGTCAGGACCGAAGCGGTCTTCGGTATGGAATAGCCCCTGCGCTTCGGAGGGCCGATAGGTGCGCGGCAGGTTTGGCCGCTCATGGAGCAGTTCCTCTCCCTGGGCCGTTCGAACGCTCAGGTTGCCATTGGCCTCGGAAAAGGAAATCGCCAGGCGCGCCGTGGTCAGGCTGGCCGAACTACCGGAGTCGTTGAATTGAAAGGCCGCGCCGGGGCAGACTTCAGCCGTTGCGAGCATCCACGGCTGAATTTCGGCCGCGGAGGGCGCGCCCGCCGGCCGCGCCGTGACGTGGATCAGGGAATCCCCGCAAACCGTTACCTCAAGCGTTTCCCGTTCATTGGCCGCGACAAAGCCGCCGGCTGACGGGGCGACATGGATCGCGGAGGGATGCGGCGCTACTCCTGGCGCAGGCTGAGGAGCAGGTTGAGCGAGTGAATGAATAGCGGCCAGGGCGAAGCAAGAAGAGAGGAGAACAACGATTCGCGCAATGCGGGAAGCTTCGTTCAAGAGCACACCTCGGAGCAGAAGAGATTCGATTTTTCAAGAAAAACGGCCTCCGCGCAAAGCAGAGGCCGTTTGGTTCCGATGCCGGACGATTTCGCAACGGCTAGTGCATCTGGCCACTGTTATCAATGGTGATGCCGCCGGGGCCCTCATTCTTCTTCGCCTCATTGGCCTTGCGCGTGTCCATCGCCTTCGAGGTCCATTGGTCTGCCATCGCAAGGTCCTGAGTCACGGCCGAAGGGTTGCCATAGTCCACGTCCGCCTTGTTGCGGTAGATGAGGTTCAGGTATTGCATGGCATCGTCGTAATTTGGACGATCGTTAACAGCCATAGTCAAGTACTTCAGGCCCTCGTCGACCAGAGGCGCGTTCTCCTGGGCCAGTTGGTCCATAACCTTCTTTGGAGCCTTCACATTCCCCTTGCCGTCATCGTTGAGGCCGACTGCCTGCAGCGCATTCAGCTTGTTCTGGTGAGCTTTTTTCCAGTCAATGACGCCGATCGTATAAGCGGCCTCAGGATCGTTGGGATCGACATCCAAAACCTTTTTCTGCCAAGCCTCTGCGTCGTCCATCTGGTTGATGCTGAAATAAATGCCAGCGATCTTCTTCATGCTGTCGACGTCGTTGGGCTTTTCACTCAGAACTTCCTTGAACATGTCGATAGCCTGGTTGGCGATCTTCAGGTTGTCGGGTGTCGTCACCCCCGGAGCTACGTCCTGCTCAAGCGCAGTGGCCAGGTAGGTCTTCGCCATGGGCAGCTTGGGATCGAGCTCCGTGGCTTTTTGGAAGTGCTCGATGGCCTCATCGTAGTGACCGTTCTTGTAGGCATCGACTCCCTTGTTCAACTGATCGCGGGCCATGAGCTGGTTGCAGCCGCTCATGCCAATGACCGTGCCGGTTAAGGTCGCCGCGAGCGCCCAAAAACGTGCGGTTCGAATCATTTTCGTATCCTTCTCCTTCAGGCTTGGGCCGGCAGGCCGTGCCTGGAAACTTAGCAGCCAGACGCGGCTAAAACCTACCGCTGCCAGGGCAAAAAAATTGTACTCTTCCACGCCTCCGGATCAAGTGTCTCCGGACACAGCCAGCTCACTGGCCAGCCTGGATCTTGGGCGTCATCAGCCCGATGTGGTCGACGTTTGCGGCCTTGCCAATATCGATAACATCGGCAATGTAGGCAAAGTTCACATCGTCGTCGCCCCTTACAAACATCACGCGTTCGGCGCGATTGGCATAAATGTCGGTCAACTTCGCCAGAAGATCGGCGTGATTCACGTCGGTGTCGTTAATCTTGTACGCCGGGGTCTGGCCGGGTCGATAAAGAACCTGAACCACGATGGTGCGGTCGTTCTGCGGTTGTTGCTGCTGCGGATTCTTGGGCGGCTGGGGCACCAGCGCATCCAGACCTTTGGGGGTTACCGGCACGATGACCATGAAGATGATCAACAATACAAGCAAAATGTCGATCATCGGCGTGACATTAATCTCCGACATGCTGCCGGCGCCACCCATTGAAAATGCCATGGCTTAAACTCCTCGCTTCCTGAATATCGTTCAACAGACAATCCGGTTGCCGGTTACTCGCCGCCGATCTGATTGCCTTCCCGTCTTTGCGTCAACAGGCCGACCTCTTCAACGCCGGCCGTGCGCACATCGTCGATGGCGTCTTCTACCACCTTGTACTGCGCGCGCGCATCCGCGCGGACGTAAATCGTCTTATCGGTCTTGTCTTCCAGCTTATCCCGTACCAGACTGCCCAGTTGCGAAGGATCAACTTTGTTCTGGCCGAGGTACACCGCTCCATCCCGCGTGACAGCGACGACAATGGCGTCTTCCTTGTCGGCGTCGGGCATGTTGGTGGGGTTTTCCACCCGGGCGAGGTCGATCGCGACCTTGTTCTGCAGCATGGGAGTGATGACCATGAAGATGATGAGAAGCACCAGCATCACGTCCACCATAGGAGTGACATTGATGTTGGAGTTTACCTTTTTGCCTTCGTCGCGAATTGCTACTGCCATAATCGGGACTCCGTACGTCAGAATTCTTCTTCCCGGATGCGTTCCGGCCTACCGTGAACTCAAGCAACCTCAAGCGATCATCAAACCGCCGGGCAGAAGAGCTTCAGATCCTCCGCCCGGCGAAATTCTCGCCCGAATCAAGCCACTGCGCCTAGCGCTTATGGCTCTGCTTGATGAAGTAGTCGATCAACTCGCTCGAGGAGTTGTCCATCTCCACGTCAAAAGCCTCGACGCGTCCGGTGAAATAGTTGAAGGCCATTACGGCAGGAATGGCCACGAGCAGGCCGAACGCCGTGGTGACCAGAGCCTCGGAAATACCGCCCGCGACCGCGCCGATGCCAGCGATTTTCTGGGTGGCGATGGCGTCGAATGCGTGCAGAATGCCGACGACGGTGCCGAACAGTCCGACGAACGGAGCCGTAGAGCCGATGGTGGCCAGAACCGACAAGCCCCTCTTGAGCTTGGCGTGCACGATGGCTTCTGCCCGATCTAGGGCGCGGCCAGCGCTGGCGATGGTATCCTCGGTCGCCTGACCGGACGACGCGCGGAACTCCTGCAAGCCGGCCGTAACCACTTCAGCCAGATGCGATTTCTTGTTCCGATCCGCGATCTTGATGGCTTCTTCGAGCTTGCTCTCCTTGAGCGCGCCAGCCACCTTGGGCGCGAATTCCCGCGACTGCTTGCGGGCAGCGGAGAAATACAGGTAGCGGTCGATCATCACGGCCAAGGACCAGACCGACTCGATGAACAGAACGATGGCTACGGTGCGGGCCATCCATGCCATGTGTTCCCACAGTTGCATGGGGCTGAAGCCAACGGTCTGCCCTTCATCCTGAAGGAAGGCCAGACTGTTGACCGTGTGCGAAGCGAAATGTGCGAGCTGAGCGAGAATCACTGAATCGTTCCTCCTAAGGAGATTCTTTGTACTGAATTAAACCCGACGCGGCGGGTGGCTGAGTTCCATGGAATGCGGCCCTTCGGGAGTGCGCATTCCGGTCAAAAGCAATGCGCCCTGCCAAAGGAGCGGCAGGGCGCCGGAAATTCCATCATCCACCCAGGGTGAAGATCACGTTGACCGTGGTTTCTACCTCGACCGGCTCATTGTTGAGCAGGTAGGGCCGGTAGCGCCATTGTCTTACCGCATCCAGCGCCGCCTGCTGCAACATTGCCGGCCCGCTGATGACGCGCAGGTCCTCAATCGTCCCCGCCTTGGAGATGGTCGCTTGCAGGACCACAGTTCCCTGGACGCGAGCGGCTTTGGCGATCGGTGGATACGTCGGCGTGGTCTTGTTCAGCAGGAAGCCAACAGCCACGCCGGCCGAGATGTTGACCTTCTTGGGCGGCGCAGCCTTTACTTGCGGACCATTGCCGCTGCCGAACAAACTTCCCATGACGCCGTTGCTGTTTCCCATGCCTTCCATGCCCGCCACGCCGAAGTTCGATGGCGGCGCTTCCTTCTGCGAGACCATCTCAATGTTCTTCGGGATCTTGGTGGGCGCAGTGAGTTGATTGTTCATCATCTCCGACTGCACGTGGACGACATGAACTTCGGGAGGCGGCGGCGGAGGGGGCGGCGGAGGCGGCGGCGGCGGCACGGTCAAAATCGTTGCCATCAGCGCGCTCGGAAGCGCCTCGGGATAGATGAGCGGAATCAGGATCAGCAGAATGAGGATCGCGCCATTGATGCCGCCGGTCACTAACATCCAACGACCGCTCTTGGTCTTGATCCTTTTCGCAGATTCGAATGTGGAGTCTTCAAACATGGCCAGCCTCTTGGATCGGGTATCGTTACTCCTATTTTAGACACCACGGGAGGGGGAATTGTTCCCGACTGGAAAATCCACACAAAGGAGCGAGTAAACCTTATCAGAACTTTGCTCCCACTGCCAAGGGTGCTGCAAAACTTGTGCAACTTTCAATCGCCCAAAGTTGCTCTCAAACCGGCCCTTGAACTGCCGACGCAAATCCCGCTCAGGAGCGATTCCCCCTTGAGAATGGATGCAAAAACCGAGGTTCGCGGCCATTGGATTCAGCCTTTTGACTTTCTGGCTGCCGGCAGCGAGGCGGCCTTGCCTTTTCCCGCCCGCCTTTCCTGCCAGGCCACCAGCATCGGGGCTGCTATCGCGATGGATGAATACGTCCCGATGAGGATGCCCACCACCAAAGCGAAGGAGAAATCGTTCAACACCGGGCCGCCAAAGATAAACAGGGCCAGGACGGTAAGAAAAGTGAGGCCCGAGGTCAGCACGGTCCGGCTCAGGGTCTGGTTGATGCTGCGATTCACTAAGTCCGTCAAGCTCTCGCGACGGCTGATGCGAAGGTTCTCGCGGATGCGGTCGAAGACGACGATGGTGTCGTTCATCGAATAGCCCACCAGCGTCAGGATGGCGGCGATGACGGTCAAGCTGATCTCTCGGCCGGTCAGAGCGAAGGCGCCGACAGTAATGAGCGTGTCGTGGAAGCAGGCCACCACCGCGGCCACGCCGTAAATCAGCTGGAACCGGAACCAGAGATAGATAAGCATGCCGAGCATGGAATAGAGCGTGGCCAGCGTGGCCTGCTTTTCCAATTGGTGGCCCACTGTCGGTCCCACCACGTCCACCTTCACCCCCGTGTTGGGGTTGAAGTAATTGTTGTAGTGATTCTGGAGCGCCGATTCGATCTCCTGGCGACCGGTGTCAAGAGCAGCCTCGTTGGATTCTACGGGCAGGCTGATGAGCACCCGGTGATCGGCGGCCGGTCCGAAGGTCGTAATGGTCGCGTCCTTCACGCCCGCCGCTTCGATTGCGTGCCGGATGGCATCGATGTCCGGCGGATTGGCGAACTGAACATCCACCTGCGTGCCGCCTTTAAAATCCACTCCCAGAGAAACCGGGCTGCCGATGTGCGAGTAGTTCCAGCTCATCTTCACGATGCCTGCGACGCTGAAGATCATGGAAAAGGCGAGGAAGTACCACTTCCACCCCAGCCAGTTCACATTCGGATTACGAAAGAATTCCACTTCTTGTCTTCTCCTGCTGACGAATCGCTGGCTCTAAATCGAAACCATCTCGCCGGCTTTCAATTTGTTCAAATGCGCCTCGAAGATGACTCGCGAGACAAAGACGGCGGTGAAAAGATTGGCCGCAAGACCGACGGTCAGTGTGGTGGCAAAGCCCTTCACCGGACCGGTGCCAAAGATGAATAGAATCGCTGCCGATACGATGGTCGTAACGTGGGTATCGACGATGGTCAGCCACGCCCGGGCAAAGCCCTGATCCACGGCTGCCGAAGCCGCCTTGCCGGCGCGAATTTCCTCGCGGATGCGCTCGAAAATCAGCACGTTCGAGTCCACGCCCATGCCGATGGTGAGGATGACTCCCGCGATGCCGGGCAAGGTGAGGGTGAGCACCAGGCCTCCGCCGCCCGAAGCGCTCGAGATCGCGGCAGAGAGTCCCATGATCCCCAATAGAATGATCAGGTTAAAGATCAATGCGAGATCGGCGTTGATGCCGGAGCCTTTGTAATAAACGAGCATGAAGGCCATGACGAGCACGATGCCGACGACGGCTGCCGTTACGCCTTCGCGAATGGAGTCGGCGCCCAGTGTGGCACCGACGGTGCTGGCCTCAATGTAGTTGAGCGAGGCTGGCAGCGCGCCCGTCCGCAGAAGCTTCGAAAGCTCCATCACTTCGTTCTGGCTGAACGTGCCCTCGATTTCGCCCTGATCGCGAATCGCGCCCTTGATGACCGCGACGCTGCGCACCGAGCCGCCCATCACCACAGCCATGTCCTTACCGATATTGGCGCTGGTGTAGTCCCAGAACTTGTCGCCAGCTTCATCGGTGAGGGTAAAGTTCACCGTTCTTTGCCCGGTATTCGAATTCACGCCCGGCTCGGCGGAACGGAAATCGCTGCCTGCGACGATGGCGGACCGCTCGAGAATGTAGTAGGTGGCGCCATTTGAACCGGCCAGATCCCCCGAGCTCTGCAGAATCTCCTGGTCAGGCGGGAGGGCGTTGTTCACGCTCTGGAGCGCCGCATCCTCGGTTGGAAACGGGCCGCCGTCTACGGCATGAATCTCAAGCCGGGCCGTGGACTTGATTACGTTCTTTACCTGATCGAGATCGCTGATACCGGGCAGCTCCACCAGAATCTGGTTGGCACCCAGGCCGTACTCCTGAATCAGCGGCTCGCTCACACCCAGCGCGTCCACGCGGTCGCGAATGGTCTCGATAGCTTCGTCCACGGTGCGCTTATCGAGATCGTTCTCGAAGGGCGCCTTCATGGTCAGCGTCCAGATGTTGTCGGATCCGCCGGAGACGTCGTACTCGCTGGCATATTTATTGCCGGAAAGCAAAGTGTCGACGGCATCGGATTGCGCCTGATTTGTCCCCTCAATGCGAATCGCGTCTGGCTTGTTCGGATCAGGTTTGAACACCTGGGAGAACGTTAGGTTGGCCTTCTTCAGATCCTGCTGAATCTCTTGCACAGTGTTATCGGTTTCCGCGTTCACCGCTTCCGACACCTGCACTTGCAGGATCAGGTGCGCCCCGCCCTGCAAATCGAGGCCCATATGAATACGGCTGGAAATGGCGCTCAGCAACGCCTTCCCGCTGATTCCGGATGGGATTCCGAAGATGCCATACAGGCAGATCAAAAAAACGGCAATGATCAGGGCAATCTTGTTTCTGAGATTCTTCTTCATTGGTTCGTTTCTCTAGTCCAAAAAGTGAAAGCCCGGAGGGCTAGGATTTCGAAGCGTCGTCTTGCGTGACTGAAGCAATCGCGTTTTTGGCAATTTCAAGCTTGAGGTTATCGGGGGCGACCCGAATCACGAACGAATCGTCCTTGATCGAGATAATGGTGCCGCGAATCCCTCCGGTCGTTGTAATCCGGTCTCCTGACTTGATGGCGGCGAGCATTTGCTGCCATTGCTTTTGCCGTTTCTGCTGCGGGCGGATCATGATCAGGTAGAGCAGCGGAATGAAAAGCAGGATGGGAAGCAGCATGGACAGGCCGCCGGCTCCCGTCGGGGGCGCAGCCGCCCAAAATGCGAAACTTGTCGATCCGTTCATGGTTGGCTCGTGTCCCTCACTCGCCCTTGCGGCCGTCGTTCGCCGACTTGGGGCGCAGGCTCGCCCGGCCATTGCTGCCGGCGCCTGACAACAGATTTGTCTCCGGGAAAGGTTCTTGAGGCCTCGGTATTCTCCGGCCCAAGCTTTGGAAGGAGGGTTCGATCCCGGGGGCCGGAAACGCGTTCTTGGCCTGCCCGCATGCAAAACGTAACCCTACCGCCGCATACTTCCTGTTCGACACAGCATTCCCACGGGCATCCGGGCACAAGGAAAGCGGCTCGCGCTGCAATGGTCCCGTCCGGATTGCCAGAAAGAATACCTAATAAAGATAAGAAATGCGCGGTGGGTTCGGTGTCAAGGCGACAGGCGCAGGAGGGTGACGGCAAGCACACATACCGTTCTTTATAGACCTCTTACGAATTGGCTACTTGTTCCTTACAGAAAAAGGTGCCATCTGGGTTCATGGGGTTTTCCGGGGGTGCGTGTGATGAATTCCACACGGTGCGCCGGAGGACGGAAAGAGGGATCGTCCCATGACTCTCGAAATTCATGAGCAAACGCTGTGGTTGATTCCCGTAGGTCTTGCTGTCAGTTTCATGGTCTGGGTGTTTTTGAACTGGTGGCGTGAAGAGCGGCATCCGAGCCACGTGGGTCAGACCGATCCTTCCGGCGCAGAAGCGTTCCAGTATCGAAGTTCCGGCCGTGCGCAGGTGAGACAAAGCGACTCGCCATTGATAACAGAGAACCGGCCGAAGTTCACGCCCTCGCCGCAGCGTTGACACACGACGCGATCGCCTGAACGGCCTGGCAAATCAGCCGCATCGATGGCGACGCGCACCCACTGTTCGTGGAAGAGCTGCGCATCCGGCAATTCACGATAGGCGTGAAGTTGCCGGTGCTTCGTTGTCTCGAGGTGCGGAAAAAGCTGTTCCGCGAGTTCGCGCGTGTTTTCGAGAGCCACGATTCGAATCGCGCGGCCTGAGACGAGATCGACAAAGGTCGCGGCCATCTTGCCCCAGTCTCTGAACTTGAGAGTGCGCTTGCCCAGCCGGCATCCGGTGACGAGCGCAATGGCGTCTGTGGCGCAGCGGTCGATTTCGACGTAGGTGACGAGGCGCTTGCGGTCGGCACCCCGCGGATCGGCGATGCCGAGGCGCGCGAGACCCAGAACCGCCAGACGCACACCGAGAACCTGGCCCGCGCACAGATGACCGTGCGCAGCTTCAGCCTGCCTCAAAAGCTCGTCGAGCGATTCCATGCTGTTGTGCCGACCTGCCAATTCGCCCTTGCGCGGTGGATCGAAGTACTACTTCGCCGGGGGCCGCTGTGGGCGTTTCATCTTCGTCGCCCGTGTCCTCAACCAGAACTGCAGAGCCGGGGACAAAGTCGTAGCTTATCGCATCTGTGCCCGTGGGATGAAATGCGATGCGAAGCGGTTCGCGCTGCCACCCCGGCAGGGCGCAAACCGGGTCGGGGTGATTTTCGGGATCGAAGGCGGCAAGCTTTTTTGCCAGGACCGGCTTGCGAACGGCGATTTGCGCGACCACGGCATAGAGGCTCTTGCGGCTGGGAGTAAGGCCGCAATAAGCAGCGTAGTCACGGAACCAGCTCACCTGGCTTACGCCGGAGTCGTAGTCGGGCAAGCGAAGCGCCGTTTCTTTGCCTGTAACACGGTCGACGAGCAGCCAAGGCCCGCGCTGCCACACCCAATGACTCGCCTTGTCGCCGGGGACCGGCTTGTCAGTGGGCAATGCATCGTTCAACCGAATGACGCGCCGCACGACGAAGCTGCGATCGGTCACGTCGTGCGCGTCACCGGTCGTCCACTCTTTCAGGACTCCGTCAACAAGAAGAGCGCGGATCTTTAGGACATCCTCGCCTGTAGCGGCACTCGCAGGGTCGCCGGCCTTGGAGTACGGCACGCTTTTGACCGCGCCGAGGACGACGGTATGCTTTTTTCGTTCCGCAGCGTGCGTCAAGGTTCCGACGCCCAATGTTGCCAACAGTGCCAAAGCCGCAAAAACGGCAGTCTTGCTCATGGCCCTTACTCCTCAAATTCCCGCAGCCTCCACGGCGCGCGCCACACGAAATGCGGTGCTCTCGCCCATAGGCCGGGCAAGCACCTGCATGCCGACAGGGAGGCCGGTTCGGGTCGCACCGCATGGAACCGAAACACCGCAGATGCCGGCCAGGCTGGCCGTAACGGTGTAGATGTCGGCGAGATACATGGCGAGTGGATCGCCGGTTTTCTCGCCGAGCTTGAACGCGGGGAAGGGCGAGGTGGGAGTGACGATCGCGTCGACTTCAACAAAGGCACGCAGGAACTCCTCGGCCAGAAGGCGGCGAACCTGCTGCGCCTTGAGGTAGTAAGCGTCGTAGTAGCCGGCGGAAAGGGCGTAGGTGCCGAGGAAGATGCGGCGCTTGACCTCGGCGCCGAAACCTTCATCCCGGGAATGTGAGTACATGCCGGAAAGCGTGGCTGAGTTTGCCGAGCGGTAGCCGTAGCGCACGCCGTCAAAGCGGGCTAGGTTGGCGCTGGCTTCGGCCGTGGCCACCAGATAGTAGGTCGGTACGGCGTACTTGGTGTGCGGCAGCGAGATCGGCTTGATGGCGCACCCTGCGGCCTCGAGCGCGGCAATGCCCTTTTCAACGGCGGCGCGGACCTCGGGATCGAGGCCCTCGCCAAAGTACTCAGCCGGCACACCGATGCGCAGTCCCGCGGCAGGCTTGCTGCTTTCCCCGGCGAAGTCCGGCACCGGAGCCAGCGAACTTGTTGCATCACTCGGGTCGTGGCCGGCAATGACGCCCAGTAGAGTCGCAGCGTCGCGAACGTTTGCGGCAAGGGGGCCGATGCGGTCGAGCGAAGAGGCAAAGGCGATGAGGCCGTAGCGCGAGACGCGGCCATACGTGGGCAGCACGCCAACCACGCCGCAAAAGCTTGCGGGTTGGCGAATGGAGCCGCCCGTATCGGTTCCCAAAGCAACCACGGCAAGGTTGGCTGCCACGGCCGCCGCCGAACCGCCGCTCGAGCCGCCAGGAACACGCTCCGGATCGACAGGATTGCGCACCGGCCCGTAGGCCGAGTTCTCGTTTGAAGAGCCCATGGCAAATTCGTCGCAATTCGTCTTGCCCAGCAACACCGCGCCGGCAGCCTCGAGCCTGGCGACGGCTGTGCAGTCATAGGGCGGGCGATAGCCCTCAAGGATTTTGGAGCCAGCCGTCGACGGCGCGCCCCGCGTGACGAGCACATCTTTAATGCCGACAGGAATGCCGGCGAGCGGTGGAATCGGGTCGCCCTTGGCAGCCATCGCGTCAATGCGCGAGGCCTGCTCGAACGCGCGCTCTTTCGTGAGGCTCAGATACACATTCAGCCGCGGGTTCAGCTTCTCGATGCGCTCGTAGTATCCGGAGGCGAGGTCCACGGCCTTCGTCCGGCCGGCGGCGATCTCCTCGCGCAGCGCGGCGAGCGTTTTGGGCCGTTCGACAAAGCTTTCAGCGGTCATGGTCTCGCTCGCCAATTCGGATTTTCCTCTTCGGGTCTATGACCGTCAGTGGACAGATCTTTGCTCTACCGTTCAATGACTTTGGGCACTTTGAAGAAAGTCTGGTCGGTCTCCGGCGCCTGGTGCATGACGACCGCGCGGTTCAGCGACGGTCCCACCTGGTCGGCACGGAGAGCGCTGATGGCCTCGCTTGCAACCTCGCTCATCTGGGCGAGCGGCACGACGTTCGATGTGTCCAGTTCGTTCAGCTCAGCCACGTAATCGAGAATCGCATTCAGGTCGCGTACCATGGGCCCCGTCTCCTCGGGCGCGAGTTCCAGATGCGCCAATTCGGCCACCCTTTGCACGTCTTCGACGGTAACTTTTTCAGACATATCCGTCCCAATCTTGAAGCTCAAGTATAGCCGTTTCATGCTCGCGTACCGGGCTGCGCTTAGTCGACCGTCAGTGTCAGATTCACCGATCGCGAGACGCCCATGGATGTGACGCTGACAGGAACTGTGTACGTTCCGGGCGCCGTATTGGAGCCGCCCCCGTTGCCGCTGGTACCTCCTGTACCTCCGCCGGAGCTAGTGCAGCTGGAAATATCACACAACAGAAATGCAGTCAGCACGGCGAGCAAGAAAAACTTGCGGCGCCTGCGAATCGCCAAAGGAAGCACGAGCAATCCGCAGGCGAGCGTGAGGGTGCCTCGGAGACCGAAACGGTTGAGTCCAGGCTTCGCGGTCATCGGCCTGGCAAGATCCGGTTTGGCATTACCGAGTTTCTCGAGCCGAGCCGTGGCTCCATTGCCCGTGGAGATCTCGACAGCGACGTTGCCTTGCGCGCCGGCGGCGAGCGTCTCACTGGCAGGACTGAAGAGGCAAAGCGCATTCGTGGGCAGCGTGCCGCAGGATAAGGCAAAGGTGGCGCCAGAGCCGGCCGGCGAAATAACCAAGGTGTACGTGGCTTGCTGTCCGCTCGCGACAGTCTGGCTGGCAGAGCCGGTGATCGCCACCGTGAAATCGAATCCCGTTCCCGAAAGCGCTACAGTGGCAGGCGTGGAAACGGCGGAGGAAGTGACCGTGAGCGATCCCGAGGCGGAGCCACCGGCGCTGGGCTGAAACACAACCGACGCGCTGCAGTTGGCTCCCGCAACCAGGCCGCCCGTGCACGTACTCTGCGAGACGCTGAAGGGCGCTGGAGCAGCAAGTGAAATGGAAGCGATGGCGTAGTTGGAGGAATTCGTGACGGTCACCGGCTGCGCTGTGCTGGACTGACCGGCCGCAACCACGGGAAAGGCGATCTGGGAGGGGTTTGTGGCGAGGCCGGAGGCGAGCTGTCCCGAACCATTCAGCGGCACCGAAGCGGGGGCTATCCCCAATGTGGACGAAGAGACAGCAAGCGTGGCCGCGATGGCGCCCGTTGCGCTGGGCGTAAAAACGATCTGCACGGTGCAACTGCTTCCGTTGTTGAGCAGCGCTCCGCACGTGGAGCTGGAGATGGAATAGCTTGATGCCGCGGCGCCGGTGATTGAAAAGCCGACATTGGCCATTGGCGAGCCACCGATGTTGCTGATGGTGAGTGTTTGCGGAGAACTGGGCAAGCCGGGCTGCTGGTTCGTGAAGGTCAGGCTGGTGGGGTTGACGCTGAAGGCGGGCGGCGAAAGCCCTGTCCCGCTCAAGGCCACAGTCTGCGTGCGCAGAGCGTCGGCAATCGTCAGCGTGCCGGTGACCGCACCTGCCTGAGAGGGAGCAAAGATCACGCTGATGGTGCAGACTGCCCCAGCCGCCAGTTGCGTTCCGCAAGTGCTCGACACCTTGAATTGGGCACTGACCGCAGTGGAGATCGAAGTCAGCGGCAAGCCGCCGGAATTTGTCAGCGTCACATTTTCCGCGGCGGACATCTGACCGTCCGATGTCGGCAGGAAGGAGAGCGATGCGGGGTCGAGAACGTCGGTTGGCGGAGCGATTCCCGTTCCGCTCAGTTCCACGGTTTGCGTGCCCGCACCGTCTGTAAACGTCAGCAGGCCTGACGCCGGACCATCCTGCGTGGGCGCAAACTCCAGTTCCAATTGGCAAACGGAGTTTGCAGTGAAGCTGGTTGTGCCGCAGGAGTTGCCAGAGAGGATAAACGGCGGCGTGATCGAGACGCTGCTAACGGGAATCGCCGCCGCGCTACTATTCGTCGCGGAGACTTGAAGCGGCGCCGATGTGGTTCCTGTTTCTACCTGGCCGAATGGGACAGAGTCAGGGGTCAGGCTCAGAGCGCCTGCGGGCGAGCCGGTTCCGGTAAGGTCAATTGCCAGCTGCCCTCCGTAGACGTTGGCATAGATGATCATTTCCCCGCTCAGTGAACCCGTGGCCTGCGGCGTGAATGCTATCTGGATGGCGCAGGTCGCGCCCACCGCGACCGGTTCATTCGCGCAGTTGTCGGTTTCGCTGAAATCTCCGCTCATCGAAATGGAAGTGAGAACGAGCGCGAGACTGCCGATGTTTTCGACGGTTACTGTCAGCGGGCTGCTGGATGTGTCAAAGACCTGGTTAGAAAAGGCGAGAGATGAGGGGCTGGCGGCTGCGGCGGTAAGGCCCGTCCCTGCGCTCCATAGCGGGGCTTGCCAGATGCCGCGCCCGTACGTGGCTGCGACCAGAACTTGTGCGGTAGACGAGCTGGGAGCGGCGCTGAGGGCTACGGCCGGAGATATGGGCAAGCCGGAGCCAAACACTGACCAGCAGTTGGAAAGGGATTGCGCGCAACTTGTGACTTCGGTTGTGAAGTAAACGCCCCGGTCCGTGGCGATGTACACCGTGTTCGCATTCTGCGGGTCGATGGCAAGGCTGTTGGCCGGCGCAATAGGCAAATTCGCCGCGATGCCGTTCCAGGTTGCCCCTCCATCCGTCGAGCGGTACACCACCTGGAGTCTTTCATCAGGTTCATCCGTGCCTGCCACGGTCATGTATACGGTGTTGCCTGTCGGGTCGTGGGTGTCGATGACGACGCTGGAAATGTCGAAGTTTTCGTAGTTCAGCGAATGAGGGTTGTTGAGAACGGGATTCAGCGCGAGATCGTGCCACAAAGGCGCAGCGCCGGAGGAGAGATCGACGGTCGCGCTCAGAACGTGGCCCGGCAGGTTGCCGCCGTTGCTGGCTGCGCCATACATACCGACGTAGATGACCTCGCCGCTGGGAGGGAGCGCCAAGGCGGCGATGGAGCGGATGAGTCCGTTGCCATTGCAGGGAACGCCGACAGCTCCGCTCGAAAGGATCGGGCTGATCGCGTTGCTTGCGCTCCAACTGCCTCCATTGGCGGGCCCGCGCCATACGCGGCAGGTTCCAATGAGCAATTGGGAGTCGTCGAGCGGGTCGACCAGGAATGGCGCTTCTGTGGGCATCGTATCGCCGTCGCCGCCTACGTCGGCGTCTGTGACTACCGGGCTCGTGCCAAATGAGCTGGGCGTGCAGGGGGCCGATTGCGAGCATCGATAGATGGTCACTCCGGACTGGTTGTTTGCATACCAATTGGTTTCGTGAGGGAGGTCGATGGCGACAGGGCCGCCATCACCCGCAAGAATCTGCGGCCAGTCTGTGGTTGGTGAGGAACCCTTCACGCCTGCGGTTCCGTTGACGCCCAGGCCGACCATCAAGTTGTATGGCGAGTCTGTAACAGGCGACAGACTAACCACGTCGGCAAGCGATCCAAGGCTGCTGTTCAGGTTCTGGAAGTGCGTGGCGTCCGTCACCGCGCAGGGCGACCCGGTCTCGCCAATTGCGTCCATCGAGCGCCAAAGCCCGCTGTCGTTGCCAAGAAAGACCTCCAAAGGGTTCGCCGTATTCCAAGCAAGCGAGTGCTGGTATTGGGCCACCTGCGCGCTCATGCAGGTGGTGGAGTTTGTCGTATTACGCCAAACGCAACCCATGGCCAGGCTGCACTTCCACAGGTCATTGGCGCCGGCCAGCAAAAGTGTGTCCTGCTCGTTTGGAACCGCGGCCAGTGCGAGGTCATAGTCGCCGTCGAGGATAGTGGCAGCACCCTCAAGTGTGCTGGCCTCAAGAGCTGTAGTGTTCCACTGCGTGCCAAAGGAGATGGATGGATTGCTGCACCTTCCTGCGCTGATCGCGCATTGATCCTGCCATATCCCCTGGTCCTGATTGTTCAGGTCTACGGTCCAGGCAATCGTGTCTCCGGTTTGTGGATTGACCGCAAGCGCGCCTCGATAAATGGGACAGGCGATAGAGCCTGCTTGCCCGTAGTTGGGTGGGCACATGTCCGCGGTGAGTTGGGCGCCGGGTTGCGCGGTCATGCGCGTCCAGGTAACGCCGTCTGGCGATTGATAGTAGCCGTGATAGCGCACCGCGGAGACAAACAACTGACGCACAGGGTTCCACACGACTGCGGTGGCGGCTATGCCCAACGCAATAGGAGTGGTGGCCGGATCCTGGAGGTTTTTGCCTCCACCGTCGGTGATGGTGCCCATGTGCCAAGTAGCGCCGCTATCGGTGGAGTAGTACAAGCCCTGGTATGTGTTAATCGGCCAATCAGCATTCACCAAGGTGCCTTCATAGGCTTCGGAAACTGCCGTTACCACAAGTTGCGGATTCACACTACTCCAGGCGAAGCCGGCAAAGCCCTCGCCGAGGAAGCTGGCGTCCGTGTAGCTTATGCCCTCTTCCTGGTCCGCAGTCTCCTGGATCAGGCTCCAAGTGTTGCCGCCGTCAGTGGACCGCAGAATGCCGGCGCCATAGTAGGAATCGAGTACATCGTTAGGGTCGCCTGTGCCAGCAAGGATGACGCCAGTTCCGCCCGGCTGCACTGTGAGAGCGCCGATGCTGATGGAAGCATCGGAGACTCCGCCGAGCGCTGCCAGCGTGTCAGTGAGCGGAGTAAAGACGATGGACGATGGCGTGGACGCGGCAGCGTTGTTGGCCACCCAAACGCCGCCACCTGTGGTGCCCACATAAAGGCGGTTATCGGTTGCGTCGGAAGGATCTAGAGCCAGCGCGGACACGCGACCAGTAACCAAGCCAAAGTTCGGGGTTTGAACCGCCATGGGGCCGAGCGGCTGCCAGGTGCTGCTTGATACCGCATCGCCGATGCTTTGGGCGCTCGACGCCGGAGGGCTCGCATAAGGGTCGAAGGTTGTGGCGCTGAAACGGCGGACAGTGCCCGCTCGCGGGGTCAGTCTGTGACCTGGCGTCCACCCGCGCTCCTTGAGAAAACGCTGCGCCTCAAGAACGCGAGGCGGGACAGGCACAAGCCGGGGCGCTTGCTGTGACGAAGGTTTAGCTGGCGCAGCCGGGATCTGCGTCTGTGCTGGAGATACCGAGAGATGCGCCAGGAGGCATGCGGCCAACGCCGCGCCAGTCCACCCGCCACGGCTAGAGTGTTGTCTCTTTGCGTTTCGCTGGGGCCGATGGGCTCGATTCCCGGCACAATCCCTTCGGACTCGGCGCTTACATTTCGGATCGGACATTGGATTCGTCACGCGAAACCAGACTTCGATTCCGGCTTCCCCTATTCTGAAAACTTTCCAATGGGGATGAGCACGGAATCCATCCGATAGCGCTTAACGAAACACGCAATTTCCGGGAATGAGATTGTGGCCCATTATAGGACAGCGTAAAGAAACGTCAAATGTGATGCGTGACACACGTATGGATGCGTGCAGCAATCCCAGGCTGCAACAATCGCGTCGAGCACGCGGCAAAGCCAGGCGATTAGGATGGAGGGGTTGCGCTTCCGCGAGCTTTCATGCGCGCATCCCCGTTTCTTTGCGATTGAGGTCTTCTGATGAGCCGTGCCGCGTTCGCCATTCTTCTGGCCGTTGCTGTCGTTACTGTCCACGCCGAGGACTACACCCTCGGCCCAGATTCGCAGCCGCACGACGACGTGCCCAAAGGAACGGTGACCAAGTTCACGCTGGCGCCAGGCAGGTATTATCCTGGCACGCCGCACAACTGCGCTGTCTATTTGCCCGCTCAGTACGACGCGAGCAAGCCGACTCCATTCATGATTTTTCTCGACGGCAGCCAGGCGCTCGGCAACAGCATGCGCGTTCCGGTGGTTCTGGACAACCTGATCGCCAAACACGATTTGCCGGCGATGATCGCGATCTTCGTCGATCCCGGCATTTTGCCCGCGATTTCCGATGCTGACCAGAACCGCTACAACCGCATCTACGAATACGACTCGCTGACGCCGAGCCTTTCGGGTTTTCTGATCAATGAGTTGATCCCGGAGGTGGCGAAGCAATACAACCTCTCGAGGAATCCCGATGACCGCGGATTGAGCGGAGTAAGCACGGGGGCGGTGGGGGCATTCATGGCGGCTTGGAACCGGCCCGACCAGTTCCATCGCGTGCTCTCGCTGATCGGCACGTACGTTTCAATGAAAGGCGCCGATGCGCTGCCGGCGCTGGTTCGCAGGACCGAACCCAAGCCGATTCGCATCTTCATGCAGGACGGGAGAGCGGATCATATTGTTCCCGCGGAGCCTTTCGGAACTTCCTTTGCCGGGAGCTGGCCCATCAACAACCAGGTAATGTATGAGGCGCTGGAGTTCGCCGGCTAAGACGCCAAGCTGGTGATGGGGACAGACGGGCACAGGACGAAGCAGGGCGGCGCGATCCTGCCCGATGCGCTGCGCTGGCTGTGGCGAGATTATCCTGCGCCGATCGTGGTGCACGAGCCAGCGGCGGCGGAGCAGGCGGGACGGGACCCATTGTCGTCGGTTTTTTCGACGATCTACGTCGACAAACCGAGGCAGCAGGTTGAGGGCGATTACGGCGTCGTCACGAGCCTGACTTCGGACAGCAAGGGCAATGTTTACTTCCCTTCTCCAGAAGGAATCTATCGCGTGGATGTGGGGGCGCACGTGGCGCGATTCGCAGACTCTCCCGACCCGGCGGCCACGATGCGCGTGCGCATGGGCGGGGATGATCGTCTGTATGCCTACATCAGCAAGGAAGTCGTTTGCTGGAGTACCGCCGCCAGCCAAGCGAGCGACGAAAAAACAGTCGCCAGAAATCTGCCGGCTGTTGAGGATTTTGCCGTCACGCAAAAGGGAGCAGTGTACTTCATCGACCGGGCAGTAGCCACGGTCGGCTTGATCGATCCCGCGGGCCAGGTGCGCTTCGCGCTGCGTCCGGCCGCACCGGATGGCGGGGCCACAGCGCCGAAGGGACTTACTCTCTCGCCGGACCAGTCAATGCTCGTGATAAGCGACGAGGTCTCCCGCTGTAGCTGGTCCTTCCAGATCGCCGCCGACGGCACACTCGTGAATGGCGAACCGTTTTCCCGTCTGGAGCTGCCGGAAACCACCACGCGAACCTGGGCGAGCGAGGTGCGCGGCGCTGTCGTCGACGTCAACGGCGAAGTGTTTTTTGCCACGCCGCTTGGCATTCAAGTAAGCATGCAGAATGGTCGCATTATGCAGATTTTGAATCCGCCGGACCCCAGCACACCCGGCGCGCCATTGACTGCCATGACCTTCGCCGGCGCAAATGGCAACAATTGGCTCTATGTTGCGGAGAACGGCAAGCTGTACCGGCGGCCGGTAAAGGTGACCGGGGCGAATGCGTGGACGGTGGTAAAGCCGCCGAAGCCGACGCTGTAGTGACCACAATCTAAACAGAATGAAAAGGGCCGCCCATCGGCGGCCCTTCAAGCTAACGGCTAAAGGCTAATCGCTATGAGCTGCTTTTCTACCAGCGTCCCCAGGCGCGCGTGAAGTAGTCGGTCATGGTCATCCCAATCAGCACTATGAAGACGAAAAACCCCGATGCTACCGTCAGTTTGGTCAGCCTGCGGCTGTACTTCACATGCATGAAGAACAGCACCACCAGCGTCATCTTGGTGCATGCGATGGCAAGAGCCACCACCGGGTTCCAGAACAGTGTCAGCCCCTGGGCGATCTGCCACTCGCCGAGGTCGATAAACGACATCCAGACCGTCAGGCCCGTAAAAAACAGCAAGGCCAGCAGAATCAATCCGTAGGTCACCGGACTAACGACGTGATGTTCCTGACCTTGCTCGTCTTCCTGGTTGTGCTCACTCATTCCGTTATCCCCTCAATACCGGCTGATCAAATACAACAGCGGGAATAGAAAGATCCAGATAATGTCGACAAAGTGCCAATAGAGGCCGAAGTTCTCCACATAGGTCACGTGGCCTGTTGTGTACGCCCCGGCTCGGGCTCGAATAATCATGAACGTCAGGATTGAGATGCCGATGATCATGTGCAGCGCGTGCATGCCGGTCATGGCGAAATACAGGAAGAAGTACATCGCGGTCTTCGCCACCATATCCGGCGCCAGCGGCTTGTCGTGATACTCCTTGTAAACCTCGGGGTCCGACGCCGGATTCAGGAACGACGACTCGCTCCAGTGCAGGCCCGGGACGTGGTGCTTCACCCACTTCTCGTGATACTCGATGGACTTGATGCCCAGGAAGGCCATGCCCAGAATCCACGTGAGCGAAAGGAACAGCACCAGCATCCCCTTCTTGCGCATCTGCGCCGACCAGACTCCCATGGCCATGGTGAAGCTGGAAACGATGAGGACCGCGGTATTCGCGGTGCCCCAACCGACATTCAACTGGTGCGAACCCTCGACGAAGGCAGGATAGTACCAGTTGCGCATGATCATATACGACGCAAAAAGCCCGCCGAAGAACATGATCTCGGTAAGCAGGAAGAGCCACATGGCGAAGTTGGTGGCGTCGAACTGCTGGTCGACGGTCTCGAAGTGGTGGCGTTGATAGGACGGGTGCTCGTGATGAGCCTCCGCGACAGCGCCGTTGGCAGTTGCGGTGCTATCCGACACTCGCCACCTCTTTCTGTTGCTCCCGTTCGAGCCACTCGTAGTCGTAGGCTTCGTGATCCATGATGGGGATCACAGTGAAGTTTTCGGTTAACGGCGGCGACTGCGTTTGCCACTCGAGCCCCGTTGCCTGCCAGGGATTATTTCCGGCAATGGCTCCGTACTTCAGCGACCAGGTGAGATAAAGAATCGGCAGCAGGTAGCCCACGCCGAGAATGGTCGCGCCCGCGGTAGAGAAGACGTTCAGCGACTGAAACTCCGGCGGGTAAGCGGCATAGCGCCTCGGCATGCCCAGCGTGCCCAGAATGAACTGCGGGAAGAAAGTGAGATTGAACCCGATGAAAGTGGTCAGTGCCGCGAGCTGCGAGATCTTCTCGGGGTACATGCGGCCTGTCCACTTGGGCCACCAGAAGTGAATGCCGGAAAGGAAGGACATCAACATGCCACCGACCATGACAAAGTGGAAGTGGGCGACGATGAAGTACGTTTCTGTCAGGTGGATGTCGGTTCCGGTCGCGCCGAGGAAGACGCCCGTCATTCCGCCGATGGTGAACAGGCCCATGAAGCCGAAGGCATAGAGCATGGGCGTTTCAAAGGTGATAGAGCCTTTGTAGAGCGTGAAAGCCCAGTTGAAGATCTTGATGGCCGAGGGCACCGCGACCAGCATGGTCATGAGAGAAAACACCAGCGCGGAATAATTCGAGATCCCCATGATGAACATGTGATGGGCCCACACGAAGAACGCGAAGACCGCGATGGCCACCGAAGAAAATGCGACTGCAGTGTAGCCGAAGACACGCTTGCGGCTGAAGGTGGAGATGACCTCCGAAATAACCCCAAAGCCGGGCAGGATCATGATGTAAACGGCGGGGTGCGAGTAGAACCAGAACAGATGCTGAAAGAGAATTGGGTCGCCGCCATAGGCGGGATCAAAAACGCCGATGTGCACCGTGCGCTCAAGAAGGACCAGCACCAGCGTGATGGCCAGCACCGGCGTGCCCAGGACCATGAGGATGCTGGCCGCGTAGTGTGACCAGACAAACAGCGGAAGGCGGAACCAGGTCATTCCCGGGCAGCGCATCTTGTGAATGGTGACGATAAAGTTGAGGCCGGTCAGAATAGAGCTGAATCCAGCCACAAACACCGCCATCCCGGCGGAGGCAACATTGGTATTCAGATAATGTGTGGAGAGCGGTGTGGTAAACGTCCAGCCGGTATCGACTCCGCCCGTGCACATCGTATAGAGCATGATGCCGCCGCCGAGAACATAGAGGTACCAGCTGAGCAAGTTGACTTTGGGCAGCGCCAGATCCTTGGCTCCAACCATCATGGGGATCACGAAATTGCCGATGGTAGCGGGCACCGACGGCACCAGGAAGAAAAAGACCATGATGAGGCCGTGCATCGAAAACACCTTGTTATAGGTGTCCGCGGCCATTAAGTCCGTCTGCGGCGTCAGCAGCTCAAGACGGATGAGTCCGGCAAGGGCCCCGCCGATAAAGAAGAAAAACGTAATCGAAATCAGGTAGAGCGTGGCGATCCGTTTGTGGTCGCCGGTGAGCAGCCAACTGAGCAGGCCGTTTTCCTTGGTCAGGAAGTTCATCTTGGGAATCCTGGCCGTGGACTGATCGGGAAGAACGACGATGGTGGCATCACTCATGGCTTGACCTCCTTCTGCGTCGCGGGCGCCTTGCCTGTTGCCGCCGGCTTGCCGCCTCCACTCTCAGGGACCAGATCGGTGGTGTTGAGAGTTTGCTGAACGCGGTAATCGGAATCGAGATTCTTGATGTATTCCACCAGAGCGATCACACCTTCTTCGCTTACCTGGCCCTGGTAGGTGGGCATGATGGGCGCATAACCTTGCGTAATGTGCTGCGACGGGTTCAGGATCGCCTGGCGCAGATAGGCGTCGTCGGTAGTGATGGTCTCCCCTGTGGAGAGCATGAGCCTGGAGTTGTAGACGTTGGCCAGGCTAGGCCCGCGGGCGTCCGGCCTTGTGTTATGGCAAGCATTACAGCTCAGGCTGGCGAAGAGCCGCTCGCCGTCCTGGGCCAAGGAGTTGCCGCTGGTTGAGCCCTCTAGCCACTTCTTGAAGTCGTCGGGCGACATCACCACCACATCGCCGATCATCTGCGAATGATTGGTTCCGCAATACTGAGTACAGAAGAGGTGATACGTGCCGGGCGTTGTGGCCTCAAACCAGACCGTCGTGTAGCGGCCCGGAATCGCCTCGCGCTTAACGCGGAATGCGGGGATGGAGAAGCTGTGAAACACATCCTGCGAGATAATCGTTAACTGGACCGGACGGCCCGTGGGCACGTGCAGCGCATTGATCTCATGCTGCCCGCCTGGATGCTCGACCTTCCACATCCACTGCTTGCCCACCACGTAGATGTTCATGGCGTTGGCCGGAGGCGTGTAAATGCGGAAGTAAAGCAACGCGCCCCACACGAACATGACCAGAAACAGGCCCAGCGGGATAATAGTCCACGTGGCCTCGAGAATTGTGGAGCCCTCGATCTGCACCGCCTGGGGATGACGACTCTTCCTGTACAGGATTGAGAACGCAACGATCAACAGCACCACGATTGTCAGCCCAACGAGGCTCACAAGAACCATGAAGAAATAAAGCGCGTCCGCTCCCGGCGCAATCTTGGATGCTTCGGGCGGAAAGAGCGCGAAGTGCGTCAACCATTTGACGAGAAACTGCCACAATACTGGGCTGATGTGGTCCATTCCTTTATCCGTTCACTTTCTTTGCCGTCCCTGAAGTTCCTGGTCCCGCTGGGTGATCGAGCTTGTGATCGCGGCGGAACATCACAAACATGAATCCGCCTAAAAGCGCCAGCGTCAGGACTCCCCCCAACTGGATCACGCGCGCAACGATCAGGTCGTGCTTATTGCTCGCGGGATCGTAGTGGTAGCAGTAAGTGAGAATGTTCTCCACCGGCGATCCGATGCGATTGGACGAAGCTTCGTCGAGGCCGAGCAGCATGTCCTTGGGTGAGTACTCGACGCCCATGTAGTATTGCGCCAGTTTGCCTTCCGGGGTCACGATCTGGATCGAACTCGCGTGCGCATACTGCATCTGCTTGCTGCCCGGCACCGTGAGCTTGACGTAGCGGAAGCCAACCGCCTGGGTCAGCGCATCAATATTCGGCTGCGTCCCGGTCAGGAAGTGCCATCCATTGGCCGATTCGGGACGGCCATAGCGCTTCACGTACTCGCTCTTCTTTGCCGCGGCCAAATCTGTGCCTTCTGTGGGATCGATGCTGACCACAACGATGTTGAAGTCCTTGCCGGGGATGTAGCGGACCATTTCGAGCGCGCTGGTCAGGCCGTCGAGTTCCTCGGAGCAAAGCATGGGGCAGCGATAGTAAACCAGCGCCAAAATCGCCGGGCGCTTGCCGAAGTAGCTGCCCAGCGTGACTTGCTTGCCTGCATCGTCAATGAAGGCAAGGTTGAGAGGCAACTGCGTGTTGAGATGTTGATCGATGCCCACGCCGCTCAGAATCGTCGGCGGCTTGTCGTTGACCGGACCTGCTTCCTTGTCGCCGTAACTTGAAACCTGCGCAGAAAGGAGCGGCGCGGCGAGACCGAGCACAATCGCGCCCACTAAGGCTACCGCCGTATCGGGCCAATGCTCCCGGATTGTGCTTCCGAATTTCACGATTATTTCTGCTCTCCCTGCTGCTTGACGGCAGCCTGCTCCGCCTGTTCCTGCTCGTAGCTGGTGCGCGCAAATCCGTTGGTCAGCGGCACGGTCACCGTGGGGACGCTGTCGCCGGTCATCGGCGCCTGGGTATTCACTACCGGCGCTACCGACAACCCGCGTTGTGCAATCAACTGCATTGCTTGCTCGATGGGAATCCTGACCGTGCCCTTTGACTGATCGATCCAACTGTAGTTCGAGAGCAGCAAATCCTCGCGCGCATGCATGTCAGCTACGTCCTGGTCGCCGTCATCGGTCAGCAACCGCGGCGTTGGAAAAGTCTGCGTGATCTCCGCGATCTTGTTCTGGAGTTCGGGACTGGAGGGCAAATTGCCCAGTTGCCGCACATCCACTGTCTTGGTCCACTTGCTATTCGGCCCGTCTTCGCGGTTCATGCGGGCGTTGAACCACGCGCCGATGCCGTAGCACAGCATCCCGACCACAGCGACAAAGATGAGGAGCGAGACCAGGAACACGGCGATGCCCGTTACGCTGGCATCGCTGCGCTCATAGCCAGTTGATGCGTCGATCTCGTGATCCTCCGGTTCGTGCCCTGGATCGGGGTGGTTATGCGTGGGCATGTTCAGGCTCCAGAATCTCCGCCAAATGCGGATCGTTCACCTGCACCAGCGGCCTTTTCTTCAGCCGCGTGCAGAAGTAGGCCACCCAGAAGGCAAACAGGGCTACGGGCACGGCAATGTATTCGAGAATTCCCCAACTAAAGTGAAGATTGCGGGCAGCGTCTTTGAAGTTTGGCTCGATGAGCCAGAACATGTCGAACGCACGGGCGAAGATCATCCATTGGCACACCCGCACCAGCCGTTTCTTGTTCCGCTTCAGGTCGCGCGACAGCAGCATCGTGAACGGAATCAACCAGTGGAAGATGAAATCCATGGTGATGATGACGCCCCAGCCGCCGCGAATGCGGTCGAGATACCAATTGATCTCGTCGGGCAGGTTACCCGACCAGATGATCAGGAACTGTCCGAAGGCCAGGTAGATATTCAGCATCACAAAGGCAAACGTCAGTTTGCCCAGGTCGTGCTGCTCCGTTTGGCGCAGAATCGTCTTGAACGGCTCGGCTTTTGAAAGCGACACGGCAACGATGATTCCGAATGCCAGGACGGCGTACCCCTGTCCCACGAGGAACAGCAGGCCATACACGGTCGAGAACCAGGTCGGGTCCATCGACATCACCCAGTAGATAGCTCCAGCCGTCATGGTGACGGAGTAGACGACGATGCCGGGACCGCTGATGTTCTCCAGTTTCTTGATCCAGTACGGCGTGGTCTCCGGTCCCTGCGTATCCCGCTTGAGTCCCAGCGAATTCAACCGCCACGCGTAGAATCCCCAGATCGCGAAGCACAGCAAACCGACCCACCAGAACGCGAACGGGTTCAGCATGGACCGCTTGAAATCCATGCAATGTTTCTGAAATTCCGTAATCAACCCGGCCTTCACGCCGGCCGCTGTATCGCTCACACTCGTGTAGTTCGCCCACAAGTAGAGCTTCTTCATGAAAATCGCCACAACCACCCAGTAGATAAGGATCAGAGGCAGCGTGCGGCTCATGGCTTCAAACGGACGCCGCAGCAACAGGCCCCACTTGCCGCCCGAGCAGTACTGCACCATCAGCATGGCGAGACCGCCAATGCAAAGTCCCCAGGTGACCAACGTGCCCAGCGTCCATGCGCGAAGAAAATGCTCCCAGCCGAGGTGCTCCGGATCGAACACCTGACCCAGCAACGCCAGAATTACGGCGATCACGGAGAAGATGGCGCCCACAATCAGTGCCCGGTTCTTCCAACCGTCCACAAACGCGGGTGCGCCCAAGTCCGCTGGGAGCTGCTTGGCGTGCGAAATTGCGTCGTGTGCCATTCCGTTCGTCCTACTTCTGGGCCGCGGGGGCCGGTTTGCCTGGTGGAATCGAAATCTTTGGATCGGCGGGATAAGCCGGAGCCATACCCGGCGTTCCCTCGCTAGCAATCGGCTTGTACGCCGTTACCGCCGTTGATGGCATCGGCCACGGCTGCGCGTATTCGGGATGTCCTTCTTCCGCGGCCAGATCCTTGAGGCTCTTGATCTGCGCGCCGGCCGGCACATCCTGCGTCGTCGCGGCCTGGCTGAGTTGCAGGGCACGAATGTAAGCGGCCACTGCCCAGCGATCCGCGGGCGGCAGTTGAGCCGAGTAGTCGGGCATGGCGCCGTATCCGTGGGTCATCACGTAAAAGTAGTGCGAGAGCGGCTGCGACATGCGCACCTGGTCATGGAAGTTGGCGGCCGGCTTAAATCCGCGCTGCACGATCTCTCCCAGCCCGTTGCCCACTCTTGAATGGCACGGCGTGCAATAGATGTTGAAGCGCTCTTGTCCGCGCTCCAGCACTTCCATCGTCACCGGAATCTCGGGGGGCATCTCGTCGAGTTCCTGCTTGTAGCCGTTGGGGCCTTGCACCACGCCGGTATAAAAGTAACTGTCCTCGTGGAGTTGGCCACGCGCCACGGTGTCGAGCACTTGCGGCCGGGCCCCGCGATGATCGGCAAAGAAATCCGATCCCCGCTGCGGATCCATCTTGGGTTGATCCTGCATATCCTGCCGGCAACCGGCAACAAAGAGAGCCGCTGCGAGACCGGCGAGAGCAGCTCCGCGCCGCACAATCCTGCGCGCCGATCTGGGGGCTGAAAGCTGAGAGCTGAATGCTGAAGGCTGCCTGCTCATCAGTACTCCACCTCCACCACCGAATTCGGACCGAATTTCTGCAGGTACGCCTTGGCCTCCGCCAAATCGAACTTTGGATCGAGCGCCTCAAGACACAGGAAGAACTTGTCAGTCGTGGCTCCGTTGCGGAAATTCGGCGCGTTGAAAAGCGGGTGATAGAGTGCCGGCAATCCATTGAGCGCGAGCATTCCGAAGCCTGCGGAAAGTCCCGCCCACAGAATGGTCCACTCATAGGTGGGAATGAGAAACGCCGGCCAGGAATACGTCGGACGGCCCGCAATGTCGAGCGGGTAAGCGAGCACCGAGATCCATGTTTCCAGAGCAAACATCGCAGCGCCGCCCATCAACCCGCCGATGAGGGTAATGAGCGGGACCTTGTTGCGATGGAAGCCGATCGCTTCTGCCGCCTCTTCGACCGGATAAGGGGTATAGCAGTCCATGCGCCGCCAGCCATCCTCGCGTGCCTGCCGCACGGCCCTCACCAGGTCGCCCGGCGTTTCGAATTCGGCCAGCAGGCCGTAGGTTCCTTCGCGTGCGGGCATATCAGTCGGCAGCCTCCGCCACCTTGGGTTTGATCTTTGACCCGGGCAGCAACATGCGAATTTCGTTCATTGGAATCATGGGCAGGAAGCGCACAAACAAGAGGAAGAGGAAGGTGAAGAAGCCTAGCGTGCCCACGAACGTCATGTAGTCCCACTTCGTTGCGCGGTAGGTTCCCCACGCCGATGGTAAAAAGTCGCGCGTCAGGCTGGTGACCACGATCACGAACCGCTCGAACCACATGCCGGTGTTCACGATGATGGACAAGGCGAACATGAACATAATGTTCGTGCGAAGCTTGCGCGACCACAAGGTCGTTAGCGGAATTGCGAGGTTGCAGGTGATCAGCGTCCAGTAGGACCAACCCATCGGTCCGAAAGCCCGATTCCAGAAGGTAAACGCCTCCCAGTGATTGGCCGAATACCACGCCATAAAAGCTTCCATGCCGTAGCCATAGGCCACGATGAAGCCCGTGACCAGCATTACCTTGCCCATGTTGTCGATGTGACGCTCGGTGACCAACGCCTCAAGGTGATAGAACTTGCGCAGCGGAATGGCCAGCGTGAGCACCATGGCGAAGCCTGAATAAATGGCGCCGGCCACGAAGTAGGGCGGAAAGATGGTGGTGTGCCAGCCGGGCAGAACCGCCACTGCGAAATCGAAGCTGATGACCGTGTGCACCGAGAGCACCAAGGGGGTGGCCAATCCCGCCAGAAGTAGCGACGCAGTCTCATAGCGCATCCAATGTCGGATCGAACCGCGCCATCCGACGCTGAGCATCCCATAGAAATACTGCGCGATTTTCGATTGCGAACGGTCACGCAGCGTTCCGAAGTCCGGCACCATGCCGATGTACCAGAACACGACCGAAATGGTTGCGTATGTCGAAACCGCAAAGACGTCCCACATGAGCGGCGAACGGAACTGCGGCCACACCGTCATCGTGAAAGGCAGCGGGAACAGCCAGTAACCCAGCCACGGACGGCCGACGTGAATCAGCGGGAACAGGCCGGCGCACATCACGGCGAAGATGGTCATGGCCTCGGCAAAGCGGCTGATGGCGTTACGCCAGCCCTGCTTGAACAACAGCAGAATGGCCGAAATGAGCGTTCCGGCGTGGCCGATGCCGATCCACCACACGAAGTTGATGATGGCGAATCCCCATGCAACCGGCTGCGTGATGCCCCAGATCCCGACGCCCTTCAGGAAGAGCCAAGTCAACGCCACCATGAGCATGGTGGCGCCGCCACCGGCGATGGTGAACAGCGCAAACCAGCCCATCGGCGTGTGCGGTGTAAGCACGATGCTCGCGATCTTTTCGGTGATCGACCTGAAGGTCTGGCCCGGCGCGATAACGCGGAATTCTCCGGTTGCCGGATCAATCGCGGGATCGTTGGGTTTTACTTCCCTAGTTGCCATCGTCGATTCAACCCTTTGCCGGCGCAAATTCCGTCGGCGTCACTTCGAGTTCCGCGTTCACGTTCAGCACTTCGGCCAGATACTGAGTCCGCGGACGCGCGTTCTGGTCGGCAATTACCTGATAGCTGCGCTGCTGGGCCCTGAGTTTCGAAACACGGCTGTTGGGATCGTTGATGTTGCCAAATACGATCGCCTCGGCCGGGCACGCCTGCTGGCACGCGGTCACGATTTCGCCGTCGCGGATGCCCCGGTTATCCTTATCGGCCTCGATTTTGGCCGCGTTGATGCGCTGCACACAGTAGCTGCACTTCTCCATCACGCCGCGCGAGCGCACGCTCACGTCGGGATTCCGCATCAGCTTCAGGCTTTCGGTTTCGTAATCAGAGAAGAGCAGGAAGTTGAACCGCCGCACCTTGTAGGGACAGTTATTCGAGCAATACCGGGTGCCTACGCAGCGGTTGTAGACCATCGTATTCAGGCCTTCGGGCGTGTGTACTGTGGCGCCCACCGGGCAAACCTGCTCGCAGGGCGCGTTCTCGCAATGCTGGCAGGCCATGGGCTGGAAATGTGCACGCGGGGCCGCCAGGTCGCCCTCGAAATAGCTGTCGATTCGCAGCCACTGCATGTTGCGGCCGATGCGCACCTGCTCTTTGCCCACCACCGCGATGTTGTTCTCGGCGTAACAGCTCACAATGCACGCATTGCATCCTGTGCAGCTGTTCATGTCGATCGACATAGCCCAGGCGTTGGGCTCGTTGTATGGCCAATTCGGGAATAGCGAAGTGTCGGGAGGGGGCGTGTCGTGAGTCACGCCCTCGTGCGCAAAGTTGGGATTGGCCTTGAACTCGTCGAGCGTGGCGTAGCGAATGATGCCGCGCGGGCCGAGCGCCTCGTCGGCCTCGAGAGAATTGTTGCCGTTACCCTGCCCCTCAAGGAACTTCGCTCGATGATCCTGGTAATGGCTCTTGGTGATCGCAATGCCCCATTTGCCAGGGACCTGCCGGACCGAGCCAGTGGCGTAGAGCGGCGCCCAGGTATTGCGAATCAGATAAGCGTTGAATCCCTGCCCGGAACCGACGCGGCCTGCGAACTCACGTCCATAGCCCAGGTACACGGTTACCGAGTTGTCCGGATGGCCCGGTGCAACCATCACCGGCGCTTTCACTTTGCCATTGCCAACACAAATCTCGACAATGTCGTCTTCCTCCAAGCCGAGTTTCGTCAGCGTCGCGCCGGAAACGATCGCCGCGTTGTCCCAGCTCAGGCTGGTCACCGGCTTGGGCAGCTCCTGCAGCCAGCCCACGTTGTTCCAGCGGCCGTCATAAATATTTGGATCGGGACGGAAGATGATTTCGAGCGAATCCTTCGATGTCGGCGTGGGAATTGCGCCGTTAAACGCGGGGCCGGCACTGGATTTGGCAGGCCCGCTGGGCGCAGTATCCGCAATCCAGCCGTCGTGCAGCGCTTTGCGCCAGCCCGTCTCAAAGTCGCCCTTGATCGTCGTCTTCCACGTCTCGCGCACCGCATCGTATGGGCTCACCATCGGATCATTCAGCAGCGCCTGGAAGCCGTGATGCGCTGTGCGTCCTCCATAGAGTGGATCGATCATGGGCTGCACGATGGAAACCGTGCCGTCATAGGCGCGCGCGTCCGACCATGATTCGAGATAGTGCGCAGCGGGAATGTGCCAGTGCGACTGCTGCCCTGTTTCGTCGTAGTGCGAGCCAAGGTGGGCCACGATGTTCGCTTTGTTGAATGCGCTAGCAAAATTCAGATCGACGGGCGCATCGTAAATTGGATTGGCATTCAGAATCACCAGCCAATCCACTTTGCCGGCGTTCAGGTCGGCAACGAGCGCCTTGAAATCGCCGAGCTGATCGCTGGGAATGGGAATCGCCGGATCGGAGGCGACAAAAACTGTCTTCCCGACATTGCCGAGCGCGTTGTTGATTGCGATGGCCAGCGCCGCCACCGATGGATCCTGATACAACCCCGGCAGCACCGCGCTCTTGCCGGCGTTGGCCTTCAGATCCTTGGCTACTGCGGCGAGAAAGCTCTTCTGGTCATCGGTCCACGCATAGGCTGGAGCGCTCGCGCCCGGCGCGCCGACTGCCTGCGCCAACGCCGCCGCAAACGCCGGAACCTCGCTCGCGCGCAATCCGAGCCGGTGCTCGGCCTTCATGCCGGTGGTGGTCGTTGTGCTTTCCACCACATAGAGCCGGTTCATGCCGTTTTCAGGATGCTTGCGGCGGGCGGCGTAATCGCGAACAAGCCGATGGAAGCCCGGATAATCCGCCCCGGAGAGGAAGTTCGCATCGAGCGAAACAATTACGTCGGCGCCGGTCAGGTCGTACTGAACGTTGACGCCGCTCGCCAGGAACGTTCCGGCGAGCGCCGGATCGTACTGCACCAGCTTCGCCTTGGGCCACGCTGTCTGCACTTCCTTCCATTGCCGCGCCAGTGTTGGCGAGGTGATGGTCGCGCTCAGGAAGTAGATACCGGTTCCGTCTTTGGTCGAAGTGACCTTATCGCGCAACGCCTCGGCAAACTCGGCCCACTCGCGGCCCTCGCCGCGGTAGGTGACGTGTTGCGAACGATCGGGATCGTAGAGATCGAGCAGGGAGCCCTGCGAATAGGGATCGGAGCCGCCCTGGTTGTAGGCGTGCTCGGGATTGCCATCAATCTTGATAGGGCGGAACTCGTCGCTCTTGACCAGCAGCGGCACCGCGCCGGTCGAGAACGGGTGCGCCGTGGCAAAGTACATCGGCTTGCCGAGGATCAGGTCTTCGGGCGCTTTGATGTAGGGGTAGATCGGCTCGTCGGGCTGCTTGGTGCAACCGGCCAGGCCCGCTAGAGCCATCGACGCGCCCATCAATTTGAGGAAGCCGCGCCGTGAAACAGGATCGACCCACTCCTGCACCGCAGACGGAAACTCGCGTTCGACAGCGGCCTGGAATTCCGGGGTGTTGGCCAGCTCATCGAGCGACCGCCAAAACTTCTTGCCCTTCGTTCCGCTCAGCTCGCGCCGTACCGCATCGAGCGTCATGGGCTCCGAATTCAGCGGCTGTTGCACGCCTTTGAGAGTTGGTTCCATTGGCTTCTCCACCGCAGGCGAGTTCTTCTTTCTTGCGCTCATCGGTGGCACACCTCGCAACTTGTCAGGTCTTTCGGCGTGCGGATCTTGTAGTGATCGACCAGGAAGAGGCCCAGCGCTTCCTGACTGATGAATTTCTGATAGGTTGGCGCGGCCGCCGGCATTGTTGCGGCCGCAACGTCGCCCGCCAGGCCCTTTGCGCCCAACGATGACAACCGCAACGAGGCCACTTCAGGTCCCGCGCCACTGGGATTGTTCGTCGTGCAATTCACGCTTTGCGCCGTAGGTACGCCTGCCTTGTCGTCGGCCGCCGCGCACCACACCGGATGGTCGTCGGCAGGCGGCTGCCAATCGATGTTGTAGATCTGGCTGGTCGGGCGCAGGTTTTTCGCCGGGTTGCGATGGCAGTCCAGGCACCACTCCATCTGGAGCGTGTTCTGCGCGTACATCAAGGGCATCTCATCCACACGGCCGTGACAACTTTCGCAGCCGATGCCCTTGTTCACATGGATTTCGTGATTAAAGAAGACAAAGTCGGGAAGATCGTGCACCTTGATCCAGGGAATCGATTGCCCCGTATACCAGCTCTGGCGCACCGGTTCCAACAACTGCGCATTTGTCCAGATCTGCGCGTGGCAATTCATGCAGGTGCGCGTGGGAGGAATGCCCGCATAACTCGATTTCTCGACGGACGTATGACAGTACTGGCACTGCAGGCCGAGCCCCTGAACGTGATGCTTATGGCTGAACGGCACCGGCTGATCGGCGCGCTGGCCCTGCCGCGTAACCCACGGCGAACGCTGCAACTGATCCAGCGTGACCCCCAGGGCAATCACGATCAACCCCGTCAGCACCAGGCTCATGCGAGCCAGCGCGTTGGAGCTGCGGTCGAAAATTTGCGCCATGAACGATTCCCGGTCTGACTTTCGTTTGGCATGCGCCGCGTGTATCGGCGGTCACATAGGTTATGTACAAGAATTGCTCAACGATAGAACTTCAGAGAAGGGGCGGGACGCCCGAAATTTCAATATAGCAGCCTGCCACGGATTCGCAATACTCCGAGAACACAAAATCGCCAAAATTATTTGTGGGAAACTGCTTTGCAACCGCTTGAAAAGAAAATCGCTTGTGACAAGCGCGTTCGCGGTGTAAACACCACCGCTCCCCTGGCGGAAGGCGTACCAGAAGTTGGGATGGTCAGAGAAAAAATATCACGCCAGAGCCGAGGTCTGGCAAGCTCATTTCGCTCGCTCCGCCCATAGATTGAAACGGGCCTCATAATCTGCCGCATCTCTAGCGGGCGAGACCTCGATCATCCGGTCGAGACCGGGCCCGTGCAACGCTGCTCATCTCTGCAAGAACCGGCGCGGCATTCGGCGCATCGACCCGGGCGGGATTCAGCGAAGGAGGTGTCTTGTGATGTTCGCGGCCAACCAACGATCACAAGAAACACGTCGAAGACAAAAAGCGCAATCGCGATGTCGTTGAAGAGTGTCGCCTGCGGCGAATTTGGCCAGAATTGATTAGCCGCCCAGAAGAGAAAGGCGACTGCCAGCATAATTGCCTTGAGGAATTCGAACGCAGCCGGCCAAAGCGCAATCTGGTACGCGAGGTATGCCAGGGCGATCATGGCCAATGAAAATGCCGCGAGAATCGCATGACTTCCGGCTGGGAAAAGCCTTGGGAAGGCGTCCCACCCCAACAAAACTGCGATGCCTGCAAGCGTGACGGCGCCGAGCGTGACAGACAGCACTCGATGGTTGTGGCCAGGGTGGATAGACATACACCATTATTCCCGGCATTTCGAAAAGAAACCGTAAGGACCTGCCATCGGGCCCTCACATCCGGATCAGCCGATCCTGACGATTGGATCGTTTAGAATTCAAGAGAACGTAACAATCGCTTTCATCGCGACCTCAACACTGAGGCACATTCTTTCGACTCGCTGGGTCTTCTCTGTCCATCGCCGCCGAGGGAATACCCGCACAAGATTCGCCAACGATAGAGGAAAAGAGCATGAAATACGCCGGACTCCTAGTGATGCCTGCCGGATTCTTTCTTACGCTTGCGGCGCTGGCACTGTTCCCCGATCCGGGGCGCCGCGTGGCATTTGTGCTTTGTGGTCTGGCGGTTGAGGGCATGGGCCTGGCCGTAACGGTGCGCGGCCATATGCTGTCACGAGGGGCCAGCCAATCATGAGCGCTCTTCCTCCCATGGTCCCTGCGGCGGCTCCCGCAATGAGTGACGCTCTATTTGCGCTGACTCTTGCGCTCATGCTGCTTGCGCCGATGGCCATTGCCGGCGTAGCGCTCATCAATACCGGGCTGGGCCGTTCGCGCTCGGCAGCGCAGGCGATGCTGGGTAACCTGGCCCTGATTGCCGTTGCCGCCATCGTGTTCGCTTTCATTGGCGTCTCCTTCACAGGGTCCCTGGGATTGAAAGAAGTCGTACTTCACGCGGCAGGCAAGCCATGGAGTGTGCTCGGCCTCGGACCCTTACTTCTCCGTGGGCTTGGCGCCGCTGCGCCGCAGGCTCAGCTCGCGATCTTGTTTGAGTTTTTGGCGGTCGCCATGTTGGTATTGCTCCCCTGGGGCTCAGGAGCCGATCGCTGGAGGCTCGCGGCCGGATGCGCCTCCGCAGCGGTCCTGGCTGCGATTGTTTTTCCACTCGCAGCCCACTGGATTTGGGCCGGGGGATGGCTCGCAGCACTGGGTGCGAACTTCTCTGTGGGAGCCGGTTTTCTTGACGCCGGAGGCGCGGCGACCGTGCATGTGATCGGCGGCATGAGCGCGCTGGCCGTGATCTGGATCGCCGGACCACGCCGCGGAAAATTTCCAAAAGAAGGCCTCTCCACAGCCATGCCCGGCCACAACGCCATATACGTCCTGTTTGGCTGCCTGCTGGCACTGGTGGGTTGGGTGGCCTGGAACCTGGCCGGAGCGATCATTTGGGTTCACGCTCCGCTCTCCGCGCTACCTGGAACTGCGATCAATACGCTGCTCTCGGCTTCTGGCGCGCTGGCCGCAACTTTCTCGGTCACGCGATTCCGCTTCGGCAAGCCTGACGCCAGTCTCTGCGCCAACGGCTGGCTGGCCGGCCTTGTTGCATCGAGCGCGTGCGCAGCCTTTGCCTCTCCGGCAGGCTCCCTTTTCGTCGGGGCAGTGGCCGGGATTTTTACCCCGCTTTTGGTCGAAGTGCTCGAGCTCGCGCTCTCCATCGACGATCCTACCGGCGCCATCACCGTTCACGGCGCGGCGGGCGTCTGGGGATTGATTGCGGCAGGATTTTTTGCGCCTCAGGCGGGGCAGGTTCTGGCTCAGCTTATCGGCATCGCCGCGCTGCTCGGCTTCTTTTTCCCGCTCATTTACTTTCTCTTCGCGCTGCTCAACCGCTTCGTTTCGTTCCGCGTGGATCCCGACGGCGAGCGCATGGGAATGGATCTGCACGAAATCGGCGGCGGAGCCTATCCAGAATTTGTGATTCACCGCGATGAGTCTTATCGCTGAAGGAAAAGGCAAACCAAGGCGCAAACAGAGAATTTGAACTTAGCGCCGAGCCATCAGCAACATCACGACAAATAATGCCAGCGGCACCAATGCCAGGCCAGCATACAGCGCCAGTTTGCGCCCGCTGATCGCGAACCGCCCCAGTCGAATCGGCCGGTGTTCGCCAGTTTCGATACCCACAAGCTCCGGGTGCTCCAGTTCCCAGGCCATGTCGGATGCCGTTGCATAGCGATGGCGCGGGTCACGCGCCATTGCGCGGAAAAGAATTTCTTCCACTGCGGGAGGGATCTCCGGGTTCAGCTCACGCGCCGGTGCAGGATCGGTGAGCAAACGCTCGTTCATCACTGCCAGCGGACTTGGTCCTGTGAACGGGGGTTGGCCGGTGAGCATTTCATAGAGCATCGCGCCCAATGCGTAAACGTCGCTGCGCTGGTCACCATGTTGGCCCTTCACCTGCTCCGGTGAGATGTAATCGGGCGTGCCCAGCGCCGGCGTAAGGCCCACCTGCGTGATGCGCCGCGCATCTTCTTTCAACGCAATGCCGAAGTCGATGATCTTGATGCGGTCGCCTTCGCACACCATGATGTTTTCCGGCTTCAGATCGCGGTGCACCACACCATGTTTGTGCAGGTTGTCGAGAGCATCGCAGATGGCAATGGTGAGGGCCACGGCGCGGTCGACGGGCACCTTTCGCTCCTCGTTCAGAATGGCGCGCAACAGGCGGCCGTCTACCCATTCGATGACCATGTAACGGCGGCTGCGGTCCTCACCGTCGAAGGTCTTGACTACTCCAGGGTGATCGATCTCCTGCCCGATCGCCTCCTCGCGGCGGAAGCGCTCGAGAAGAACCGGATCGGCTTCCATCTCCGGATGCGGAACCTTCAATGCCACCTGGCGGCCAGTGCGAAGGTCAGTTGCGCGGAAGAGCGTGGACATGCCGCTGCGCGCAACCTCCGCGTCCAGACGGTAGTGGTCCAGTGTGTCTCCGGCTTCCAGTTTCGTCATGACTGAAGTCAGCATCGCAGGTTCGATTGTTGCACGCAATTTGTAAGAAAACCGCAAGGATCGGCGAAGCCCATAATCGAATGCAAAGCAGCACTCCCAACGGCTCCTGAAGGCCTGATTTGGCCCACAGCGAACGAGGATCCGAGCTTAGCGATTCTTGCCAAAAAACTCCCACCCTATCCCGTGGGGAATCATTATGATGAAGGTCAAGATGTCCCGAATGTTTCGTATCACCGCGGCCTGTCTGGCGCTGGCCTGCGCGGCATGGCCTGCCGCTGCACGCGCAACCGCATCCAAGTCTCACCCGCTCAAGCCGGAGGTTCCGCAGGATACGGGATTCCTGAACCGGCGAATCGTTCTTCAGGGGATCACATACCGATTTCAGGTCTATCTTCCGGAGGAGTGGCGCCGCGATGACGGGAAGCGATGGCCCATCATCCTCTCGCTGCATGGGCGGGGCGAGCGCGGCTCCGAAGGAATGTGGCAGACGCAGGTCGGGATCGCCGAGGCGGTGCGCAACCACCCCGACCGCTGGCCCTTCGTAATCGTGATGCCGCAGTGCCCGCAGACCGCCCATTGGACCGATCCCGCCATGCTCGATTTGGCGATGGCCTCGCTCGATCAGGAGTCGGCCGAGTTTCACGGCGACCCGTCGCGCACCTATCTGACCGGTCTCTCGTTGGGCGGCTACGGTGCCTGGGAGCTGGCGCGCCTGCATCCCCATCGCTGGGCGGCCATTGTGATTGCCGCGGGAGGCGTCTTCTGGAGCTATGAACCGGATCGCTGGCAGGAGGCCTCAGTCCTGCCTGCCGAGTACGCGCGCGCGGTGGGCCACACACCCATCTGGCTCTTCCATGGCAATCTTGACAGCGTTGTGCTGCCGCGACAAAGCGAACTCATGTATGACGCCTTCAAGGCGGCCGGCGGAGACATTCGACTTTGGATCTACCAGGGACTCAAACACGATTGCTGGACTCGCGCCTACGACGAGCCTGAACTGTCGCGATGGCTGCTCGCTCACCACCTTCCAATCGCGCTCGAAGTCATGGCCGAGCGCCTGGTAATTCCTGTGCGTCCGCCCACCGTCAACCTTTCCGTGGCGCAGCTCGACAGCCTGGCAGGCGAGTATCGCGAACCCAACGGGCACGGGACCGGGACCATCTTCCGCCAGGGCGACCAGCTCTTTGAAAAGAGTCCTAGCGGCGAAGTCGTCCTGCTGGAAGCGGAGTCAGCCGACACGTTCTTCCGGCCCGGTGATAAAGCCTCCGCGAAAGACTTTCACCTGATCTTTGAGCGCGATGCGAGCGGGCACGTCACCGGCTACCTGCTCGACGACAACCGCCATCAAGAGCGCTGGATGAAGTTGGGCGCGGACGCAAAGTAGCGCGACGCCCTCCTGACCGTGGGTGTTCTTCTGGCAACCGGAACATTCCCCGCCATGGTTGCGTATTCTTGTTCGAAGGCAAGGAGGCGATATGTTTTGCAGCGGATGCGGCCGAACATTGACACAGGGACAGGTTGTTTGTCCTCAGTGCAACCGTCCGGTAGCGCCACAGGTGCCTCCTGTGCCTGGATTTGAATTTGTTTTGGCAGCTTATGCCAGCAAGATCAGGGTACTCGGCATTTTGTGGCTGGTTTACGCCGGATTATCTCTAATCGCCGGCTTCGCCGGACTTGCTTTCGCCCATGCATTCCTTTCTCATGGTTTCGGACCCTGGATGAACGGCCGCGGACCACAAATGTGGTTCTTCCCAGCGCTTCTGCGCTTTGCCTGGCTGTTCCTCGTCGGCCGGGCCGTCCTCTCCGCCGTTGCCGGATGGGGCCTCCTAGAGCGCACGCAATGGGGACGCATTGTCGCCATCATTGCGGCCATTTTGAACCTCTTCCACTTTTTCCCCTTTGGCCTGGCCCTGGGCGTCGCCACCCTGATCATCCTGATCGGCGCGCGGAATTGGGCACTCTACGAAGACTTGTAAAGGCAGCTGAGTGAGCACTCGGAGCCGCCGATTTGCAGGATCCGATCGAAGGGCATTGATTCGCTGCGCTGTGCCCCGTTCATTGATTGCTGTCTTACAATCAATCCATGGCCTTCCCAGTCAACCGGATGCGGCGCATGCGCAGAAGCCAGCCGTTGCGCGCGCTGGTGCGCGAGACCACGCTCGACCCCGGCGACCTGATCTATCCGCTCTTCATTTGTCCCGGAAAGGGAGTGAGCTCGCCCGTAGCTTCCATGCCCGGCGTCTTCAATCTGTCGGTGGACGAGGCAGTGAGTGAGGCCGAGGAAGCTGCGCGGCTGGGCCTGGGCGGATTGTTGCTCTTTGGATTGCCCGAGACGAAAGACGAGCAAGGCACCGGAGCCTGGGAAGACGGCGGCATCGTGCAGCAGGCGCTGCGCGCGCTCAAGCAGTCTGAAGCCTCTAAGAAACTCGTCTTGATCGCCGACCTTTGCCTGTGCGAATACACCAGCCACGGTCACTGTGGCGTAGTCGTCAAAACAGGCGGCGGTTTCGAGGTGGACAACGATTCCACGCTCGAGTTGCTGGCGCGGACGGCAGTGAGCCAGGCCAAAGCTGGCGCCGACGTCGTTGCTCCCAGCGACATGATGGACGGCCGTGTGGCCGCCATTCGCCACGCTCTCGACGCCGAGGGCCACGCCCAAACACCCATCCTCAGCTACGCCTCAAAGTTTGGCTCCGCGTTCTACGGGCCATTCCGCGAGGCTGCCAACTCCGCGCCGCAGTTCGGCGACCGACGGACCTACCAGATGGACGGGGCGAATCTCAGAGAAGCGCTGCGCGAGATCGATCTTGACATTGAAGAGGGCGCGGACATGATCCTGATGAAGCCCGCTATGCCCTATCTCGACGTGGTGCGAGCGGCGCGTGAGCGCGTGGATGTGCCCATCGGCGCGTACCAGGTTTCCGGGGAGTACTCGATGCTGCAAGCAGCGTTCGAGAAGGGATGGCTGGATCGCGATCGCGCGACGCTGGAATCTCTGGTCAGCCTGCGCCGTGCCGGCGCCGACTTCATCGTCACCTACTTCGCCAAGGAAGCGGCGAAGCTGCTCGCCTAGAATCTCGCCCCAGTCCCCAAAAGGATGGAAAGGATTGTATCCACCATGAAGTTCCTAGTCGCAACTTTCGGACTCGCGTTGGTGTGCGCGACCGCCGTTGCCCAATCGGCTCCGCAGGTCATTCATCTTTGGGAAAACGGCGCGCCTGGGTTTGAGAGCCGCAAGGACATTCCGGAACAGGCCCAGGACTACTGGGTAAGGAACGTAAACGATTTGTCGATTACCGTCTTTCTTCCGCCAAAAGATAAGGCCAATGGCACGGCGGTCGTTATCGCTCCCGGCGGCGGTTTTCGCGAGCTGGTCTTCAATGCCGAGGGAGTGCAGGCCGCGGAGTTTCTTAACAGCATCGGCGTGACGGCTTTTGTGCTGAAATATCGCTTGCCCAGTGAGCCAAACTCACCCTACACCAAGGAGAACGTGCGCCAGGATGCGTATCGCGCCATGCGGTTGATTCGCAGCCGCGCAAAGGAATGGAACATCGACTCGCACCGCGTGGGTTTGCTCGGCTTCTCGGCCGGTGGCGAAGTAGTCGCAATGGTCGCCTATGCTCCGGGAGATGGAGACCCGTCCGCGCCCGACCCAGTCGACCGGCTGAACGGCAGGCCGGACTTTCAGATGCTCGTGTATCCCGGCGGCGGCGTGCCCGACACCGTTCCATCCGATGCTCCGCCGGCCTTTCTGCTGGTGGCGAATGACGACCAGTATGGGTGCGACAAAGTGACGCTCGAGTTCTACGAGAAGCTACACGCGGCTGGCGTTCCCGTGGAGGCAATCTTCCTGGCGCAAGGGAAACACGCATTCAATATGGGCGAACGCTCCAAGCTTGTGACTGTCAACACATGGCCCCAAAGGATGGCAGATTGGATGAAAGACAGCGGCTACCTGACACCAGCTGCGGCATCGACAGCGTCGCCGTCACCGTAAAGCGCGCTGCGGAATTCTTTCGTCCCCAGTTACAGGCTAAGTTTCTCGCCTTCGGCTTTCAGTCAACCAAACGGCTGATGCAGCGCGCGTCGGACTTGACATACGATAACGAACCAGCAAGGCTACTCCGTAATGGAGGTCTTCCCCTCATGCCCCACATCCCTCTTCCCCCTGATCTGCCTGGAATTCGCGGCGCGATGGCATTTCGGCCTGAAACTGCGCGGCCACTCAATGCACTGGTCGAGATCCTGCTTCGCGGTCCGAGCACGCTTTCTCGCGGCGAGCGAGAACTGATTGCCACCTACGTTTCAAGCCGCAATTCGACGGAGTACTGCCACAACATTCACGGCGCCATCGCGGCCGCTCATCTGGGCGGCGACGAAGAACTCGTCCGGCAGGTAAAGATGGACTACCTGCAGGCTGAGATAAGCCCCAAGCTGAAGGCTCTTCTGGCCATCGCCGGCAAAGTGCAGCAGGATGGCAAGCTCGTGACCGCTGCCGACGTAGAAGCCGCGCGCAAAGAAGGCGCGACAGATCTGGAAATCCACGACACCGTGCTCATCGCCGCCGCCTTCTGCATGTACAACCGCTACGTCGACGGTCTCGGCACCGTCCAACCTGCCGACCCTGCGTTCTATCGCGACCGCGGCGCACGCGTGGCCCGCGACGGCTATGCCACCGTGAGCGCGGAGTATCTGGCAGCGCACGTGCCGGCATCGCGCTAACATCGACCCATTCCTGAGGAGCGACTCATGCCACACATCGAACTGCCCGAAGGCGTTCCCGGCATCGGCGCCGGTTTCGCATTTCGTCCTGAGACCGCCAAACCAATGCGCGAGTTGGCCAATATCCTGCTGCACGGGCCCAACTCTCTCACGCCGGGCGAGCGCGAACTGATCGCCGCACATGTCTCGGCGCGCAATCAGTGCCGCTTTTGCTACGCGAGCCATGCGGCGGTAGCCTCAGCTCACCTGGGTAATGTTTCCGTCATCGAAAAAGTGCGCGCGGATTATCTTTCTGCTCCCATCTCCGCAAAGTTGAAATCACTGCTTGCCATCGCCGGCAAAGTTCAGCAGGATGGCAAGCTCGTGAGCGCTGCCGATGTGCAGCTTGCGCGGCGTCACGGCGCAACAGACCTCGAGATTCACGACACCGTCCTGATCGCCGCTGCATTCTCGATGTATAACCGCTACGTCGATGGTCTTGGGACCTGGCAGCCCGACAATCCAGAAATGTACGCGAAAATGGGCGAGCATTTGGCCAAAGAAGGCTATACGGGGCCTACTGCTCGCCCGCCTGTTTGAGTGGATGGTTGACGTGACAACCGGCCTTCACCCCTGGTCGAACAAATTGTTCACGCCTTACCGTTCTTCTGGCGCACGCTCCTTGGAGCGGAGAACTTGTGTCGCACAAATCACTTTGGAATCCTGCCGCACTGTGTTTTCCTATCAAGAATCCTTGCAAGATTCCACTGATGATCAAGCGACTCGAATCCTACTTCGAATTTGCCCGTCTGGAGACCAACTGGCGCACGGAAGTTCTGGCCGGCGTCACGACTTTCCTGACGATGGCCTACATCGTGCTGGTGAACCCGGCGGTGCTGGCCGATGCCGGCGTGCCATTGCCTGCGGTCACCGCTGCCACTTGCCTGTCGGCCGCGTTCGGCTCCATCTTGATGGGAGTCGTCGCGCGCTATCCCATTGCTCTGGCGCCGGGCATGGGCCTCAACGCCTACTTCACTTACACGGTTTGCCTCAAGATGCATGTGCCCTGGCAGACAGCGTTGGGTGCGGTGTTTCTTTCCGGCATCATTTTTCTGGCGCTCACCACGGTCGGCATCCGGCAGATGATCCTGCGCGCCATTCCCCACCAGCTTTACGCAGCGGTCGCGGGCGGCATCGGCCTGTTCATCGCATTCATCGGCTTCCAGCACGCGGGCTTGGTAGTGCGCGATCCCAACACGCTTGTCGGCATGGGCAACATCCGCAATCCCACTGCGTACCTCACGCTGCTCGGTCTCATTCTCATGGTGGCCCTCGAAATCCGGAAAGTGAAGGGATCCATCCTTATCGGCGTGCTCACCGTAACCGGTATCGCCTGGGCGTTTCACATGGTCAAGTGGACGCCTTCACCAGGCGGCTTCGGCGCGCTCACCCAGACGGCGTTCAAACTGAACATCATGGGCGCGGTGAATAAAGGCCTGCTCGAGATCATTTTCGTCTTCTTTTTTGTCGATCTCTTTGACAACCTGGGCACTCTGGTCGCCGTGACCAAGCGCGCCGGCCTCATCGCGCCCGACCATTCGATCCCCCGGCTGAATCGGATTCTGTTTGCCGACGCCACCGCGACCATCTTCGGCTCGCTGACCGGAACCTCCACCGTGACCAGTTACGTGGAATCCACGGCGGGCGTGGCCGCGGGGGGCCGTTCGGGCGTGACAGCCATCGTGAGTGGCCTGCTTTTCCTCGGAGCCATCGGCGCCGCGCCGTTTATCGGCATCGTCCCTCCGGCGGCTACGGCGCCGGCGCTCATTCTGGTAGGCTCGCTCATGCTGGCTTCCATTACGGAGATTCACTGGCACGAGCCCCTTGTCGCTGTTCCCGCGTTTCTCACGCTTATTCTGATCCCTTTCACATATTCCATCGCCAACGGCCTCGGCTTCGGCATCATTGCCTGGGCAGTGTTGCACCTGTTCGCAGGAAAAGCTCGCCGCCAGGATTGGCTGCTCTACCTGCTCGCAGCTCTCTTCCTCGCTCGATTCGTCTACCTCGGAGCGAGCTAACATCGAGTAGGATGTAGATCGTTGCTTAGTGAGGCAGCGTCATGCTATTTGTCCACTTGATTGAATGGTTTTTCGGCGGGGCATTCCTCGCGAACTCCGTGCCGCATATCGTGAACGGAATCTCCGGCCGCGCTTTCCAAAGCCCCTTCGCCAAACCGCCAGGCGAGGGGCTGTCATCGTCGGTAGTCAATGTTGTTTGGGGCTTCTTCAACCTGGCTATCGCTTACGTCCTTCTTGTGTGGCTGGGTGAGCTCAATCTTCGTTACTGGTGGCAGATCGCGACGGCCGGCGCCGGCGCGCTCCTTCTTTCTGTCATGATGGCCCACCACTTTGGCCGCTTCCACGGCGGATTGCTGAAGAGCTAGATCGGTTCCGCAGTTGGTGTTGCCATTTCCGGCCCTCGCGCGAGGTGGATTCTTCTTGAGGAAGAATCCACTTGGCGTTCAGGGCTTCGGGACACAGCGACTGCGGAACCGCTGTAACGCCGCCCTTGCAGCACGGCTGCGTTTGCGGTGGCCAAAAAGTCGTAAACCCGATCGATTCATTGCCTGTACTATGAGTGCAAGGCTTGTGACCCTCGCCAAGATGCGCACCATGAGAACGAGCACCAGGCGGAAGCGATTCTCGCGGCAGTTGACGCTGCCCCGATTGGGCGTCGCAATCCCGGTCTCGTTAGCGCTGGCTCTGGGAATCTCATCCTGTGTCAAGGTTGCCACTTACACACAGCCCAGCCTGGTCCGTTTCATCGACGCCTCCTACATCGCTCCCGCCGCCAACGTCCTTGTTGAAGGCCAGCTTCTGGCTGCCAACGCCGGCGCGGGAACCATTACTCCTTACGGCACGGTTCCTGCCAGCGCCGCTGCGCCCATCCAGATCACACCAACTACTGGCGGCACGGCGCTGGTGAGCACCAGCGGCACTCTTCTACCCGGGCATCAGCACTCAGTCTTCCTTACCGACAATGGTGCAGCTCCCAATAGCTACACCGTCACCGTTCTCGAAGATCAGCAGGTTCAGGCCGCGAGCAACCTCTCGGCCTTCCGCTTCCTCAACCAGGCGCCCAAGACTGGCGCCGTCGATGTTTATATGATCCCAGCGGGAGTTGCGCTCGCCGATGCCGTTCCGCTGGTCACCGACCTCCCCGTAGGAGGCACGGCAGGATATATCAGCTTCACCTCGCAGACCGTCACCATGGTCATTACGCCCACCGGCCTCACCAAGCCTTCGTACACTTCCACGCCGATCACCCTCATCGGCGGCGAAGTCCGTACCGTGCTCATTATGGATACGCAGCTGACGAGCAATCCGCCTGTCCAGGTATCCATGGCCGACGACGCTGGGCCTGCGAATTAAGCGCGACTGCCTCCCTATGCGTATCTCCCCAATTCATCGCACACTCGCAGTTCTCACCTTCGTTGCGGCAGCAGCATCGCTTGCCTTCGCGGCCGATGGATACCGTATCGTCCATACCTATCCGCACGACCCTCAGGCCTACACGCAGGGTCTTCTCTATGAGGATGGGTATCTATACGAGAGCACCGGCCTCAACGGGCGCTCCTCTCTACGTATGGTGGAGCTTGAAACCGGACGCGTCCAACAAAAGGCGGACGTGCGGGACAAATACTTCGCAGAGGGACTTGCCGCGTGGGGCAGCACGCTCATTCAACTTACATGGCAGTCGCACATTGCGTTCGTCTACGACCGCTTCAGCTTTCGCCTGCTGCACACTTTTACTTACAAGGGAGACGGCTGGGGACTCACGGAGGACGGCAAGAACCTGATCCTGAGCGACGGCACTGCGAACCTTCGCTTCTTTGATCCGGGGACATTCCGTGAGGTCCGACACATCGTCGTCAAAGACCACGGCTCCCAGGTGATGCAACTGAATGAATTGGAGTACGTCCACGGAGAGGTCTACGCCAACGTCTGGCACGCGGATCGCATCGCCCGCATCTCGCCAGCAACGGGCAAGGTGCTGGGTTGGATTGATTTGTCGGGCCTGCTATCGCCCGGCCAGGTTTCCGACCCGGAAGCGGTTTTAAACGGTATTGCGTTTGACGCCGCACACGACCGGCTCTTCGTGACCGGCAAGCTCTGGCCCAAACTGTTCGAGATAAAGATCGTTCCTGAAGCGGCAAAACTCCCTCCCCCGACTCGCACGAGGTAGCAAACTGGGACAGGACGCTCTGAAGCCAGCCCCCATCACTGCTCTCGCCGCTTGCCGCGCGCTATACTCTCCGCCGAGGTAGGGTAAAACGGCTATGGATCCGTCCTCGATCTTGACATCAAGCACGCTGCAAAACGCGGCGGTGCTCACCATCGTGCTGGCCTTCGCCGGCTACCTGGTCACTTTCATGAGCAATCGCATGATGGCCCGCCGTGCAGACCGGCTGCGTTTGGTGAACCAGCGCCTGAACGAGTTTTACGGTCCGCTCTATGTCGCCACGGTGGCGGGGAACATCGCTTATAACTCGCTGCTCGCCAAGCAGGGCAAAACCGAATGTCATCCCATCCGTGACGAGGATTTGAAGGAGTGGACGCTGTGGATGACCACCATCTTCATGCCGCTCAACAATGTGCGCGAAAGGATCATCATCGAAAACGCTCACCTGATTGTGGAGGAGCAGATGCCCCAGTGCCTCCTCGACTTTGTCACGCACGTTGTTGGCTACAAGGCTCTGCTGTCGAAGTGGGCCGAGGGCGATTACACTGAGCGGCGCTCCATGATCGGCTGGCCGGCGGAGTTCGATGGCTACGTCCAGCGCTCCTACCAGAGCCTCAAGGCCGAGCAGACCCGGCTTCTGCACAACCTCTTTTGGCGCTTCTGGCAGCGCTTGGTTCGGCGCAAGAACAGCTAGGCCTCGGCGGTTGCGTCAGCCACGATTTGCGGGTTGAGTGATGTCACACGTGCTACCGCCTTGGTGAGCCTCGCTTCGTGAGGCCGCGCACCTTTCCTCTCAGCCGGCGAATAGATATGTTCGATCGACTCGACGAGGTAGGCTCCGGGCAAAAAGACTGAGGTGTCTCCCACCCCGTCGCCGGGCAGCAGCAACACATCGCCCTCGCGAGGGAGCGAGTGCAGCGTCTCCAGAGGCACAAGGTTGATGCACGTTCCATCCCCGGCTATAAACTCCAGGCAGTTGGCACTGCGAAGAGTTCCTTCAATCGCCCTGCGCGCCTCCTGCCGCGCCCGCAGAGATTCAAAGTACGCGCCTCCCATGATCGGCAGCCCAATCATGAATCCCACCACACTGCTGTACTGAGCAATTATGTTCATCCAATGATGCGGCATGCGGTCGATTGCCTCCACGCAAAGATTAACGCGGATCGACTGCGCCGCGCTTTGGTCACCGAGAGGCCTCGCATCTTCGTAATCACCGACGCGTGGCATGACCGAACCACGGGGCGCGCTCGCGACCCACAGACACATTTACGGCCGAGACCAATTGCGACCATGGCCAGACCGAGCCTTTGCTACTGCCCAACCGACCCGTTGTGGTGGACTCGCCCACCTTGAAAGAAGCGATGATGCACCATACTGAGCCCAAGAAGCAGCAGAAGGACTACAAAGAGAGCGATGAATCCGATCTTTAGAGCCTGGAACAAGGGTGTTTCCCGCTCGGGATCGGGCGATGAATTCGCGCCATTTGCCATTCGAGTTGCCTCGGTCGAGGCTCAGACAGGGTATGCGGGCACCGGGAAAGATTCCGCACTTACCCACCCCGTTGAACCCGGAACGCTTCCAGAATGCGCGTGCGATCGATCCACGTTCCGTAGAGAGTTTAGCTCGAATTAATCGGATACGCTAAGGCGAAGGTTCTGCCACAGGCGCAGTGTCGGCCCGGCTTGATTGATGGTGTAGAAGTGCAGCCCCGGTGCACCGCCACGGAGCAGCGTCTCACACAACCGGGTGACCACGCTGAGCCCGAAGTCGTGAAGAGCCGGCTTGTCGTCCTCCAGCTCTTCCAGGCGCAGCCGTACCCAGCGCGGAATGTCCGCACCGCAGCCCGAGCAAAAACGCATGGTATTGGCGTAGCCCGTAATCGGCATAATGCCAGGCACGACAGGGATTTTGATCCCAGCCTTCTCGCAGCGCTCCATGAAGTCGAAATATGCATCTGCGTTGTAAAAGAGCTGGGTCAACGCGGCATTCGCGCCTGCTTCCACTTTGCGGCGGAAGTTCTCAAAGTCATCCCCTGGCCTGTTCGCTTGCGGATGCATCTCGGGGTACGCGGCCACTTCAATCCTGAATGCATCGCCGTGCTCCTTGCGGATAAAGCTGACCAGCTCATTGGCGTAGTGAAACTCGCCCGGCGCCGCGGCGCTCATCGCCGTCGCCGGCAGATCGCCGCGCAGCGCCACGATCCGCTTGACCCCGGCCTCGCGATAGCGCTGGAGGTGGGCCGCCACTGCTGCACGTGTTGAGCCAACACACGTGAGGTGCGGCGCGGCCTCCGCGCCCGAGTGTTTCACCACTGCCAGCAGCGTTTCGTACGTTCCCTCTTGATCCGAGCCGCCCGCGCCGTGAGTGATGGAGAAATAATCCGGCCGTACCGCCGCCAGTTCCGCGATCGTCGCCGGCAGCTTGGCCTGGGCCTCAGGCGTCCGCGGCGGAAACAACTCGAACGAAAAAGTAAGGGGCGATTTCATTTGTGCATCACCAGTTCATCGTGACCATGAAAGTGCAGCCCCATCCTCTTTCACTAAGTGCGTGAGAAAGGATGGGGCATTTGGATTCTTGCCGACCACTGTTCACTGACCACTAGTACCTGTAGTTCTCTGCCTTGTACGGTCCTTCCACCGGCACGCCGATGTAGTCCGCCTGCTTCTGTGAGAGCTTGGTCAGCTTCACGCCGATCTTCTCCAGATGCAGCCGCGCCACTTCCTCATCCAACTTCTTGGGCAGCACGTACACGTCCACCTTGTAGCTGTCTTTGTTCTTCCACAAATCGATCTGCGCCAGCGTCTGGTTGGCAAAGCTGTTCGACATGACAAAGCTGGGATGGCCCGTTGCGCAGCCCAGGTTCACCAGCCGCCCCTCGGCCAGGACGAAGATCGAGTGCCCGTCAGGGAACGTGTACTTGTCCACCTGCGGCTTGATGTTGATCTTGGTCACGCCCTTCGCTGCGTTCAGGCGGTCGATCTGGATCTCGTTGTCGAAATGGCCGATGTTGCAGACGATCGCCTGGTCCTTCATCTTCTCCATGTGCTCGAGCGTGATGATGTCGGTGTTGCCGGTGCAGGAGACATAGATGTCGCCGCGGCCCAGCGTATCCTCGACGGGCGCAACCTCAAAGCCTTCCATCGCCGCCTGCAGCGCGTTGATGGGGTCAATCTCGGTAACGACCACCCGCGCTCCCATGCCGCGCAGCGAGTGCGACGATCCCTTGCCCACGTCGCCGTAGCCGCAGATGACCGCGACTTTGCCCGCCACCATAACGTCTGTCGCGCGCTTGATGCCGTCGGCGAGCGACTCGCGGCAGCCGTAGAGATTGTCGAACTTCGACTTGGTCACCGAGTCGTTCACATTGATCGCCGGCACCAGGAGCTTGCCCTGCTCCATCATCTTGTAGAGCCGGTGCACGCCCGTGGTCGTCTCTTCACTTACGCCGCGCCAGCCCTTGACCACGTTGTGCCAATGTTGCTTGTCCTCGGCGAAGACCTTCTTCAGCAGGTCCTTGATCACCTGCTCCTCGTGGTTGCCGGAAGGCGTATCGACCCAGCGATCGCCGTTCTCCAGCTCATAGCCCTTGTGGATCAGCAGCGTCGCGTCGCCCCCGTCGTCGACGATGAGCTCCGGACCTTTGCCGCCCTTGTGCGTGAGCGCGCGATACGTGCACTCCCAATACTCTTCAAGGCTCTCGCCCTTCCATGCGAACACCGGAACGCCCGCTGCCGCAATCGCCGCCGCCGCGTGGTCCTGCGTTGAGAAAATGTTGCAACTCGCCCAGCGTACTTCGGCGCCCAGGCTCACCAGCGTTTCAATTAATACCGCTGTCTGAATGGTCATGTGCAGCGACCCGGTGACGCGTACGCCATTGAGCGGCTTCTCCGCTGCATATTTGTTGCGGATCGCCATCAACCCCGGCATCTCCTGCTCGGCGATGATGATTTCCTTCCGGCCCCAATCGGCCAGGCCAAGATCAGCCACTTTGTATTCGGTCTGGATCTTTTCGAGGGTTGCGGTTGCCATTCAGATCTCCTTTTATCGTCGTATCGTGATATGTTGATATGTAACAGAATTCTCCTATGGCGTCAATCGTCAAAATGTTAAAGGTTGTGGCCGATCCCAATCGGCTACGGATCTTGTTGCTTCTAAAGGCCGAGGAGCTTTCCGTGGCGGAGCTGCAGGAGATTCTGGGAATGGGTCAAAGCACCATCTCCACGCACCTCTCGCAACTCAAGCAGACAGAACTGGTAGAAGACCGCCGCATAGGCAAAAGCAATCTTTACCGCGTTTCGTCTGCCGCCCCAGCGGGGGACAGCCCTTTGGAGGAGATTCTCGCCCAAGCCAAGGGGGAGATCCCCGAAGCCGCTCCTGATCAGGCCGCCATGCGTCGCGTGCTGCGCAAACGCCAGGATAAAACGCGCGCGTTTTTTGACAGCGTGGCCGGACGCCTGGGCAAAGACTACGTTCCGGGCAAATCGTGGAAGAGCCTGGCCGAGGTATTGCTGCGTCTGATGCCGCCACTGGTGGTTGCCGATCTCGGTGCGGGCGAGGGAGCTTCCGCCTTGCTGCTGGCGCAGCGCGCGAAGAAAGTGATTGCCGTCGACAGCTCTGCGCGGATGATTGAGGTTGGCCGCGAACAGGCACAGCGTCACGGAGTAAAGAATATCGACTACCGCCTCGGCGACATGGAAGAGATTCCCATCGGCGACGGCGAAGTTGAACTGGTTTTCTTCTCGCAGTCGCTCCACCATGCGCTGCACCCCGAGCGTGCGCTGGCTGAGGCAGCAAGGATTCTGGTCCCCGGCGGCCGCATCATGATCCTCGATCTCGTTCGCCACCGCTTCGAGGAGGCGCGCGAGCTTTATGCCGATGAGTGGCTCGGCTTCAGTGAAGCGGAGCTCGAATCCATGCTGCAGAATGCAGGCTTCGTGAACGTCGAAGCTGCCGTCGTCGATAAGGAGCCGGATTCGCCTCAGTTTCAGACTCTGCTCGTCGTCGGGGAGAGGAAGAAGTGAACTCTCGAAGCGAATTCTGGCGCTCCAACGACGGCGCGAATGGCTGCGGCGAACTTCCGAACCGTTTGTGAACAGCGGCGGCGTGAAACTCAAGCGGGCTGTTTGACGTCAACTGAAAACGGGGGAAGTGCCGCGCGCCAGATTCTTCTCTTTCTGTCCGGCGATTGGTGATATGATCGGGGTCAATCAGCGGAAGAGCCGCGACAACAGCGAAGATTCTGAGTGTCACATTGTTCAGGCGCCATTCCAAAGATTCAGGTCCCCCCAAACAAATCGGAGGTAAGACATGCGTACGTTGCTCAGTTTTTTGGGGCCCCTGCGGAGCCCGGTCGTTGTTGTCTGCGTGCTATTGACATTGAGTGTCGCGGCGCTTGGCGCGTCCAAGAAGGGATCCGCGCAGTCCTCGAAGGGATCGGGATCAGGATCGGGGTCAAGTTCCAGCGCACCGCCGCAAGGCAATGCCAGCGCTGCGAATCCAGAGGGATTCGCCATTGAGTCGGAGATGCTGACCTATACGGCAATGGATTCCGAAGCCACTGCACTCACCTGCGGCATTGGGCACAGCCTGGGCACAGCCGATGCCAGTTGCAATGCGCAGGCGATCAGCGGACCGCCGGTGGGCGTGGTCGTCATCTCGGGAGATTCCAGCGCTCTCTCCGAGTTCCAGCTCTGGCGCACCGATATTTCCACCATGGACATGCTGACGCTTCGCGCCAATCACTACTGCGCTCCGAGCGCATCAACGAGAGCGGCCACGACTCTAGGCGGCACGATTATGTCGATGTTCCCGGAGAGCCAGGTAGCTGAGTTTGCAGCGTCGCTGCTGAGCGCGACCGCGGAAACAAAGCCACTCGAAGGCAACATCCTGGATCAGACGCTTGTCAACGACGTGGCGGGACACTTGAGAGCGCTGGGGATGGATGTCGTAATCCCGGACAGCTATATGCCGAATTCGCTGACAACGATCGACGCCAATCACTCGCCGTTTTTGACCAAGTACGTTGCGCTTATCAAGGCGCGCGAATGCGTTGCTCCAGCTGCGAGTGAGAATGCGCAAGAGCCTCCCGCCACTGAACCCGGCACATCGGGAGCAGCTCCAGCAGACGCGCATGCAGCGGCTGACAAGCAGGCGATTAAAGATGCCATCGATGCCTACCTGAAGTCGCTCACCGAGCCGGATGTCTTTGACGTACCCCAGCCGCCGGGAGGCGGGCCGCCGACTCCGCAAACGCCGGTCATCTCTCATTTGAATGCCGTCCTCAGGGCCGATGGCCTGGCGCAGGAACTCGACGCGGCTTCTCCCGATGCACGGTCCGGGGCCAACGGAATCTGGTATGTGCTCTCGTTGAAAGCGCTCGAATCGGGCGGGACGCTGCTCAAGTCAGGGAACGGCATAACAGGCACGAAGACAAGTTACAGCGGCGGAGCGGTGGGTACCTATGCGCTCTTCCGTTTGAATGGCGATGTCACATGCTCGGGCGTCTTCTTCAACTATGAACCGCCAACGCTGACCAGTAAGATTCCAGCGCTTCTCACGACTCCCGGAGCGGCTGGCGGGAAGGTAGCCGGCGGCTGTCACTAAGATCAACGTCGCTTCGTTTGGAAGCGAGACCACGAACGGAATGAGTTGAGAAGGGGGCGGGCATTGAGCCTGCCCCTTTTCATTGTGCGATCTCCTGTAGGCTGGCGTCGCCGGCTTCCGCAGATTGACTTGCCGACGAATCGAATTGCTCCCTGGCCGATCTAAAATGGGTTGCACTCACCTTTGCATGGAACGGAACCGATGGCAGACTCTCGAAAGACCGTGCGAACAACCAAAGTGGCGAAACCCGCGCGCATGAACCGTGCGCAGCGCGCGCTGATCCTGAAGGCGCTGGCCGATCCACGGCGATTCGAGCTTCTGCAGCAGATCGCAACGAACGGCTGCCCGCTGGGCTGCACGCAGGCTCGCGCCGCACTGCCCATTTCCGCTGCCACGCTTTCGCACCACATCAAGGAGCTCGAAACGGCCGGCCTCATCGAGGTTCGCCGCGAGGGCAAATTCCACTATCTCTCTCTTCGTCCGGGAGTTCTCGCATCCCTAGCTGCCGGACTGGCAGCACTTGAACCTGCGTCAGCGCCGGGCCGCTGAGCAACGCCAGGACGATTTCCACAAAGCTTGTGAATCCTCCTTCCTGTTCCCTGAATCAATTCGACAGTTATCAAAATGTCGAATCGATGACATTTTCGGTAGGGAGCAGACAAATGACGAATCTTCAAGACAAAGTCGCGCTGGTTACCGGCGCATCGAAAGGCATCGGCGCGGCGATCGCCCGCGAGCTGGCGGCGCGCGGAGCCGCTGTGGCAGTCAACTACTCAGGCAGCAAAGCGGGCGCGGAAAAAGTCGTCGCCGACATCAAAGCCGCCGGCGGCAAGGCAGTCGCCTTCCAGGCTGACCTCTCGAATCCCGACTCAGTTGGTCCCTTCGTCAAGTCTGTTGCCGAGCAACTCGGCCCCATCGACATCCTGGTGAATAATGCCGGCATTTATGAATTCGGCCCGCTCGATCAGATTACCCCGGAGCAATTCCACAGGCACTTCAACCTCAACGTGCTGGGCTTGTTGCTGACGACAAAGGAGGCGGTGGCCCGTTTCAATCCTGCCGGCGGAAGCATTATCAACATCGGTTCGGTGGTCGCTTCAGGGTTCGCGAACGCCGCCGTTTATAGCGCGACCAAGGGAGCCGTGAACACCATCACCGGTTCGCTTGCCAAGGAGCTCGGTCCCAAAAAAATCCGCGTCAATGCCTTGAATCCGGGCTTAATCGAGACCGAAGGAACACAGGGCGCGGGCGTCATTGGCAGCGACTTCGAAAAGCAGGCTGCAGCTGGAACCCCGCTCGGCCGTATCGGCCAACCGCGAGACATCGCCGAGGTCGCGGCGTTCCTTGCCTCCGAGGATTCGGGTTGGCTCACCGGCCAGACCGTCTACGCCTCCGGCGGTTATACCGGCTGAAGTCCGTATCGACGACAAGCACCCCGATCCCGAGACGAGCCTGATCGTTGTTCATTCAGGCTCGTTCCGCTTTCAATAACTGCTGCTTGCGCTCCACTCCCCAGCGGTAGCCGGTGAGCGAGCCGTTTGCGCCCACCACGCGATGGCACGGTACGAGCAGCGCCACGCGATTGGTGGCGCAGGCACGAGCGACCGCGCGCGTGGCTTTGGGATCTCCCATTTCGCGCGCCAGCTGCGAGTAACTGCGCGTTTCGCCACGAGGGATCTGGCGGAGCGCTTGCCACACGCGCAATTGGAAAATCGTGCCGCGCAGGTCGAGATTGTCTGGCCGGCTGCGGCCGGCCAGGTCATTCCCTTCGCGCACGCTCTCGAGCGCGGAATCTACCAGCTTTGAAAGCGACGGATCGCGGCGCAGCGTGGCCGCGGAAAACTCCGCGCGTAGATTTTTCTCCGCTTCCGATTTGGTGTCAGCAAGCGAGAGCCAGCAAAGCCCGCGCTCCGTGGCGCCGACGATCATCCAGCCGAAGGGCGTGCGCGCTGAGGCAAATCCGATGCGCTCACCGCGGCCGCCCTGTGCAAAGCGCGCCGGCGTCATACCGAGTTGGTTTCCTTCGTAGGCGCGGCTCGACGAGCCGAAGCCGGCGGAGTAGATCGCATCGGTCACGCTCTCGCCCTGCTTGAGAGCGCTACGCAGCTGACCGGCGCGCATGGCCCGCTGATATTGCAACGGGCTCACGCCCATCTCACGTTTGAAGAGACGCTGCACGGTGAAGGGACTCAGGCCGGCGACACGGCCAAGTTCCTTCAACTGCACCGTGCGGTCGAGGTTCTTCTCGATGTATATACGGACTTCGTCCAAAGGGCTGCTCCATGCAATGGGGCTGCATCGTTTGCAGGGGCGAAAGCCCGCGGCCTGCGCTTCGACGACAGAGGAGAAAAAGCGCACATTCTCGCGCAGAGGCATGCGGCTGGCGCAGCCCGGACGGCAGAAGACGCCGGTGGTCGTGACGCCATAGACGAAGCGAGCATTGGGGTCGTGCGCGGCGAGCTGCTTCCAGGCGGCATCGATATCGAGAATCGAAGTTGGAGTTGGGGATGGCGTCATAACCACACGGCTCATTGTGTTGGCGATTGCGATTTGTGGAGTAGCACTCATGGATTTCATGGTCGCCCGTGCACGATTTCTAGGCTATCCGAATCTTGCCTGCAATTCCGATTTTCCGGCGATTCGGATGAAGTGGAAGGGCTCGGCGTGAGATGACAAGCTGTTTACCGACTGTTAAACACTTAACTTATTGATTCTGTTGAAAGGCTGGCTGAAAACGGCTGAAAATGCACCGCATTTGGGGCGTTTTGCATAAAATTTTTCTCTTGATCGGCTGAACGGACGGCGCCGTTCCGAATGACCGAGCGGAGGCCAAGCAGACCGCCGACAGGTCCGCTGGTGAGGAGAATTGTGAATTGGAGATCATGACAATAGTCTGCGCCAGAAGGCCCAAATTATCTGCAAAATTAAGTGGCTTGGATGCAATCAGTTATAAGAAAAGGGGCTTTGACAGGTTTGGCGGCGCAGGGCGGATCGAGCTGCTAATCCCTTGTCATCGCCGCGTTCAGCATCGCCTCCGCCCGCAGCAGATCCTCTTCTGTGTCTACGCCGATCGTGTCTCGTGGCGCGTCGGCCACGTAAATCCCGATGCCGTTTTCAAGCAGGCGCAACTGCTCGAGGCGCTCCAGCTTTTCAAGCGGCGATGGCGGCAGTGAAGCGAAGCGTTCAAGCGCGGCTTTGCGATAGGCGTAAATTCCGAGGTGCTTGCGATAGCCAGTGAAGCCGATGGCGTCGCGGTCAAAGGGAACTGTCGCGCGCGAGAAGTAGAGTGCGCGCCCGTCGAGTGCGGTGACGACCTTGACGGCGTTGGGATTGGTGAGCTCTTGCGGAGGGCAACTGACGGCTAGCGTTGAAACCTCAACTTCGGGCCTCCGAAAAAGCTCGAGCAGCGGCGGAAAAAAATCGGGCGTGAGGGTCGGCTCGTCTCCCTGAATGTTGACGTAGATGTCGGCGTCGATCTGGCTGGCCACTTCCCTCACCCGGTCCGATCCGCTGGGACAGCTGGGCGAGGTCATGACGACGGGGATGGAAAGCGCGCGGCAGACTTCAACCACTTCATCATTGTCGGTGGCGACGACTACCGGATCCATAAGTCCGCTGTCGCTGGCCGCGCGCCACACCCACTCCACCATGGGCCGACCGGCGATGGGCCGCAGCACTTTGCGCGGCATGCGTGTGGATGCGAGCCGCGCCGGAATGACGGCTGCGATGCGGAGGGGGCTCATGGTGACGAGTGTATCGAAAGCAGGGACGTAGGGACTAGGGACTGAGGGACTACGGGAGCAAAGCCACGGCGCGTTCGGCGTGAGCCAGGGCTTCGGCAGCAGCTTCGGGGCTCTCGCTTTGACGCTCGGCATGGATGAACTCAATTTGAGTGAGGCCAATAGTGCCGAGAATGGTACGCAGATATGGCTCCTGAAAATCGAGAGCGTGTAACGGCGATCCGGCGGGGTAGGCACCGCCGCGCGCGGAAAAAACGAAGACTTTTTTGCCCGGCGGTACGAGCGCGGCCACGTCCTCATCGGCAAAAGCAAACGTCCGTCCCTCGCGGACGACGAGGTCGATCCAGGCCTTGAGCGACGCGGGAATCGAAAGGTTCCACATGGGCACGCCAAGAACCAGAACATCGGCGGCCAGAAGCTCGTCGACGAAGCGATCGGAAGTGGCCAGTACGCGCATGCGTTCGGGCGTTGGCTCGCCAGAGTGATCGAGGAATGCCTCGGCCATGGCCTCGTCGAGATAAGGCATCTGTTCGAGCGAAGTGTTGTGGTGCACAACGATGCCCGCGGGGTTTTGCTGCCGCCAGTTTGCGACGAATGCGGCAGCGAGTCGGCTCGAAACCGACGCCGCGCGCGGGCTGGAGTCGATATGCAAAAGTTTCGGCATATGAGTGCTCCGAAATGATGGGTAATCAATGCCCAAATTGTCGCAGGAAAGGCTGCCCGCGCAGATTGACCGGATTTTCTCAGCCCCGTAAAATCAAATCTGGCGCGGTTTTACGCGGCGCGTCCCTGGCGTGGCGGGGTAGCTCAGATGGTTAGAGCGACGGATTCATAACCCGTAGGTCGGCAGTTCGATCCTGCCTCCCGCCACCATTGCTTCCGCGATCCTTCGCGCTGCTCAGGATTTCGCCTGCGGGCTCCCGCTCCGCTCACGCCCGCAAAGCGGCTCAAGTTCGATCCTGCCTCCCGCCA
>JBKQOX010000036.1:0-40210 GCA_052145255.1 Occallatibacter sp. | reverse complement strand
GCGATGGCGCTTGGCAGGATGTTGCCTTCCGCGTTGTGTCAGGGCGTCGGCGTCCTGAAGTTTGGGGTATTTCGCGGCTCAATAACCTGGCCCGTAGTTCCTCCTGTCTACGCTTCGTATCCGGCCTTGCGACCGTGCCCGCAAGACTCGGAGCCGGCGTGGCTTGCTAGGCCTTCACCGTACGACTCTTTCATTCGCTACATCTTGCCGGCTTGTACGGTGCAATCAGCATCGCGCTCCTTGAAGGTGGTTGCTACTGCCCTCAAAGAACACGGTGCTTACGCACCGGATGTTGGCGCTGCGACACGTCATCCCCAATGGGTAACTGCTGAGCTACCGGAAGTTTACGGCGGTCAACGCTTTTGTTTTCAGCGGTTTGCAAGTTCGCGTTTCCCTGCGTAAACACGCTGTATTCAGTTGGATACGGCGGGTTATCGTGCGCGAACGTGATGAGTCAGAAGCATTTACGGAAACTGCTGGTGATCCGTCGGCATCGAACATTTGCAGGAGCATAAGCCGTTTGTGCGGAGATTTACATGGCTGTCCCTGATCTGAAACAGACCTCTCTAATTCCACCAGCGGCTCCCGCCGCTCGGGAACCCGAGAGCCACCGCGTCAAACCCACCGGCACCCGGCTCACCGAGGCCGAGTTTGCTGAGGTCGAAGCCGCCGCCGTCCGTGCCGGGAAGAAGGTGGCCGAGTGGCTGCGCGATGCCGCACTCGCCCAGGCGCGGGCCGTCCCGGCCCAGACTACCGACCCGATCCTGCTGGCCGAACTGATGGCGATGCGCACCCTCATCCTTAATCTGTTCGCGGCTGCTTCGAAAGGCCCGTTGACGGACGATTCGCTCCGCAAGATGCTGGCCTACGCCGACTCCGTTAAACAGCAAAAGGCCGACGAGTTTCTGGCCAAACTGAGGGGCAAGAACGGCAGCAAACCATCCGAGGAAGTGCCATGAAACCGATGCGATTTCCGCGCCGGTTTCCGTGGCTGATCGTGTTTCTCATCGCGGTCGGCCCGGTGCTGTCTAGCGTCCCGCTGACCATCTGGTATTCGTTCACAATGCCGCCCTTGGAGCGGTATTACTACGACGCGTACTTTAGCAGTACGGCCCTCAAGAATTCTCCGAGCGCAACGACAGACATTCAGTGGATATTCAAGACCGCTCCCGGTCGGACCGAAGAACTCGCCGGCCCGACCGATATTGTGTCCGGTTCCTCGGCAGATCAAAAGCGTCTTTCCGTTCCGATGAAGCTCTCTTCTGTTGCCCAGGATGCGGGCTGGAAGAGCCTCGAACAGGGATCGAAAGAGCGGGTCAACGCCGCCGAGTTGCAACGATATCTTCAGGCGTCATTTTATGACGGAGAGGGCTTCTGGCACCTTGTACTCCAACCTGCTTTGTGGGGAGTAGCTTTCATCCTCGCTCTGCTCGCCTTGCGGATATGGTTTCACGACCAGTCCAAACAGGAAGAGCGTCACGGACGCCGCACGAAAGGGCCGGAGTTGCTGTCCGCTCTGCGCTGGAATCGCCAGACGAAGGCCGATGGTATTCAACTGCACTTGCGGTGGGACAATCCACGGCTTGACCGGTTCGGCAAGGTGCTTCCCGGATGGGCTAGTCCATCGTTCCGCGTCCCTCGCAATCTCGAATCTAGTCACTTTCTCTTGATGGGCGACACCGGCAGCGGTAAGTCTTCTGCGATCCGGCAGATTCTTCGCCAGATTGCGGAGCGGGGAGAGACTGCCATCGTCTACGATCCGGCGCTGGAGTTTACCCCTGAGTTCTACTCGCCAACACGGGGCGACTTGATCCTCAATCCTCTCGATACACGCTGTCCCTATTGGGGCCTTGGAGACGAGATTACCCGCGACGAAACTGCAATGACCATCGCTGCCGCATTCCTGCCAGAGAAGGAGTACGAAAAGGAGTTCTTTACCGATGGACCGCGCCGGATATTGGCCCATTTATTGAAATGGAAGCCCCAGCCCAGGGACATCCTTAGAATGATGGCGAAGCCATCGAACATCGAGTCGGCAATCAAGGGAACTCCGCTCGCGCCGTTGCTCGACCCCGCCGCGCCCGCACAGCGGGCCGGTGTCCTTTCGAGTCTGAACATGGTTGCCGACAGTTTTGAGTTGCTGCCGGAGTGGGAGCACACGCGACCGACGTTCGCCACTGCCGAGTGGTATGACGAGCGGAAGCGTTGGGTCTTCCTCACCTCGCAATCATCGTATCGGGAGAAGATTCTGCCGCTGCATTCCGTGTGGCTTGACCTGTTTATTCTGCGCATGATGGGTTACTGCGATGCTCCCAACCTCAAGCCCGTCTGGTTCGTCCTCGACGAACTCGCCAGCCTTAACAAATTGCCTCAGCTTCACTCCGCCGTCACTGAGAATCGCAAGTACGGCAATCCCGTCGTAATGGGCTTCCAAGGCCGCAGCCAATTAGAGAAACGATACGGCCAGGATGCCGAAACAATGCTTTCCCAACCAGCGACCAAGATATTCTTCAAGACCTCCGAGCCGCGCGCGGCGAAATGGATCTCGGAAGCCATCGGAGAGATCGAAGTGGAGCGGCTGAAAGAGTCGCGTTCGATGGGATTGTTGCGGAGCAAGAAATCGTTCGCGATGGAGATTGCGACCAAGCCGCTCGTCATGCCTTCCGAGATTGCGGGGCTTGAGCCATTGCATGGCTATATCAAGCAGGGGAACCGGGTCGTCCCGGTGCGTCTTCCTTACTTAAAACCCAAAACGAAGCAGCGTGGATTCATCGAGCGGAAGATGCCGGTGCTTATTCCGAGACCTGCGCCGCCGGTTGTTCCCATCAAAGCCTCTACAACTCCGGCCAACACTCCGAGCGTAGTTACCAAGAAGCCGGTGAAGAAACAAGAAGTTTTCGCTCCGTTCTCGAAGCAGAGAGCAGTGAATGACAAAGCTCCCGATTGGGATGAATCGCAGTGGATTGAGTGACGCGCATGTTGACCATCTCCAAAGCGTTATCTGCGGGCCAGGCGCGAACGTATCACTCGCGCGAGTTCACTTCGGAGAAGCAGAACTACTGGAGCCGCGATCAGCAGGCGCATAGTGAGTGGCAGGGCGGGCTTGCGCAGGAGTGGGGTTTAACTGGCGAAGTCGGCTCCGAGCATTTCGCGCGTCTGAGTGAAGGTCAACACCCTGAGAGCGGTGCGCAACTGGTTAAGCACCAGCCTGCCAGAACCTACGAAAACGAATATGGCAAGAAAATCACCAGCGTGGAACATCGCGCCGGTTGGGATGCTACGTTCTCCGCTCCGAAGTCTGTCTCTCTTACCGCCCTAGTGGGCGGTGATGAGCGTGTGCGCGAGGCGCATCGCGAAAGTGTTCGCGTTGCGCTGGGGGAATTGGAGCGATACACGCAGGCGCGTATCGGCAACGTCCATGTACCCGAGACGACCGGCAAGTTCATCGCGGCGACCTTCGAGCATGACACCGCCCGCCCGGTCGAAGGCTATGCCGCGCCACAGCTCCACACTCATGCTGTCATCTTCAATGTGACCGAGCGGGAAAATGGTCAGCCCCGCGCTCTTCAGGAACGCAGCTTGTTTCAGTCGCAGCAGTATGCGACCAGCGTGTACCGCTCCGAGCTTGCCATCCGGTTGCATGGCTTGGGCTACGAGATCGAGCGCGGCAGACATGGTCAGCCGGAGGTCAAGGGCTACACACAGGAGTACCTCGACGCATCGAGTCCGCGCCGGGAGCAGATCAAAGAGCATTTACAAGAGATCGGCAGAGACGGCGCGGGTGCTGCCCAGGTTGCCGCCCATCGCACGCGGGACAGCAAGGAACTACTTTCGCCGGAAGAAGTGTTGCAGCAGCACCGTGAACTGGCCGCGCAATTCGGCCATCAGGTGGATCGCGTCGTCGCGCAAGCGCGCGAACAGGCTCAACAGCATACTCAGCAACCGGAGAAGACGGTGCAGCAGTCCGTGACATACTCGCGCAATCATGTATTCGAGCGTGCGGCGGTGCAGGACGAGCGTGCAATTCTACAGGCGGCGATGGATCGCAGCATGGGACAGGCCACATACGGCCAGGTGCGGCATGAGTTTGAGCAGCGGGTGATGCGAGGCGAGTTCCGCGCAGTTGAACAGACGGATGGCCGCGCCGCTCCACAGTACACCACCGCCGAGATGATTCGCATGGAGAAGGAGATCGTCGGCCAGATGCAGCGAGGCAATGAGCGCGGCTATGGCGATCCGATGCTCGTATCGCCCTACCTGCGGATTGCGATGGAAGACCGGCATCCAGAGTTGAGTCCGGCGCAATGCAGCGCAGTGAATGACATCTTTCTGAGCCGCGAGAAGATTGTTGGATTGGATGGAGTCGCCGGCGGCGGCAAGACAACGACGCTGGCAGTGGTTCGTGAAGGTGCTGAAGCACAGGGATATACCGTCGAAGGATTTGCGCCGACTTCCCGCGCGGCTTATAAGCTCGCCGAAGCTGGCATTGAGACTTCAACGCTTCAGCGCCACCTTGCTAGGGGCGAGCAGCCGGATACTGGCGAAAAGCGATTGTATGTACTTGATGAGTCGTCACTGGCCTCTACTCGTCAAATGCACGACTTTGTAACTCGGCTTCATCCTAACGACCGCGTTTTGCTGGTAGGCGACACGCGCCAGCATGAAGCAGTTGAGGCAGGCCGTCCCTTTGCGCAACTTCAGGAAGCGGGAATGCGGACGGTGAAGCTGGAGGAGATTGTGCGGCAGCGCGACCCGGAGCTGAAGCAGGCCGTCGAGCAGTTGGCCCACGGTCAAGTTGGAGCCGCAGTTGAGAGCTTGGATCGTCAGGGCCGCGTGCATGAGGTAAAGGGCCATGAGGAACGTATCTCGGCCATTGCGCACGAGTATGCCAAGTCTCCAGAAAGCACACTGGTAGTTTCGCCTGACAATCGTTCACGCGCGGAGATCAATCAACGGATACACGATGAGTTGCAATCGCGCGGCGTTGTGGGCCGCGAAGAGCACTCCGTACAGACGCTTGTGCCGCGTCAGGAGTTGACCGGCGCAGACCGTGGTTGGGCGCAGCAGTATCAAGTGAACGACATCGTGCGTTACTCGCGCAGCTCGCGGGAGACTGGTATTGAGAAGGGCGAATACACCCGCGTTGTGAATGTGAATGCCCAGGAAAACACGCTGACGGTTCTGCGCACCAATGGGGAACAGGCCACCTACGATCCGCGCCGCCAGATGGGAGTTTCGGTCTACCGGGAACAGGAGAAGGCATTTTCTGTGGGCGACCGCATCCAGTTCACCGCGCCCAGTCAGGAATTGAAGATAGCGAACCGTGAACTTGGAACAGTCGAAGGAATCGCGCAGGATGGCACGATGCGATTGAAGCTGGACAACGAGCGCAGCATGAACTTCGATCCGCAGCGGCATCCGCATCTGGATCATGGCTACGCCGTGACCAGCTACTCCAGCCAGGGCCAAACCGCAGACCGTGTGCTCATTAATGTAGATACGGAGCTTGGCGCAAAAGACCTGCTCAACAATCGCATGGCCTATGTGTCTGTTTCGCGCGGCGCTCACGATGCGCAGATATTTACCAATGACCGCGAAAAGCTACCTGACGCATTGGGGCATGAAGTCTCGCAACAGAGCGCTCATGCGCCGAAGATGGATGCAGAGAAGAGCGTCACACCACAGCAGGATGTAGGTGAAAAGATAAAACCGCAGTCCGTGCAGGAGCAGGACATTTCGTATGGCTTCTCTATTGGCTAAGAAATAGAGCATACGGAGTTCTTGGCGGATGAAGTTTCCTCCGCGCTGCGACCGCTGGCGCGTTCTCCGCTACCACCTCTGCGGGAGTTTCCCTCCCGCAACGCCCACCCTGAAAAGCCGGTGCGCCCGCGCGCACCCGACCTCTGAAAAGCAGCAACAACCGCAAAAGCAAAGACCGCTAAGGGGTCTCCCCTCGCGCTCTGCAAGGCCATTCGCCCTTCGGGTTTTGGCTCCCCCACGCTACGCGCGGTCCCCCCAAAAAGCTCCGCTCGAAGACCTTTCCGTTTGCTACCCCCGCCTTCGCCAGGAGGCGTTCGGCATGTACATGCCGCGTTTCAACGCGGACGTGCAAATGCAAATGCCGAAAAGGGAGCAAACACCATGAACACCACCAATAATGTCGCCGCCATCGCCAGCAAGAAGCCCTCCACCAAGCAGGAGATCGTCACTACCAACATCAAGCTGCTGATTGAGCAACTGGAAGCTGGCAAGTCCGAAGCCCTCACCAACTACCTCACCGCCATGAGCCGTTTCCATTCGTACAGCTTCGGGAACGTCTTGGAGATTTCGAGACAAATGCCCGCAGCCACCAAAGTAGCGGGGTTCTGGACATGGAAGAATCTTGGCCGCAACGTGAAGGCCGGACAGAAAGGCATCCGCATCCTTGCTCCCATCGTTGGCGTTCGCCGCAAGAAAGACGCCGATGCCAATAAGGACATCACCAAGCTGAACGAGCGCGTCCTCTTAGGATTCAGGAATGCCTATGTTTTCGACATTTCACAAACCGATGGCGTAGACCTTTGTTCTTTGCCGCAAGTCACCGGCGACCCCGGCGAGAACATCGAACGCTTGACCGCCTTCCTCAACAGCAAGGGCATAGCCGTCAGCTACAGCGAGAACATTGCGCCAGCTCTCGGCATGAGTTACGGCGGACGCATTGCCATCCTACCCGGTCAGTCGAAGGCCGAAACCTTCAGCACACTTGTCCATGAGGCGGGACACGAACTTTTGCGGCACAGCGAACGGCGCACGGCGACAAGCAAGACTGTGCGTGAGACAGAAGCGGAGGCCGTGGCCTTTGTTGTCGGCAAGGCTATCGGTTTGGTCAACGAAGATGCCAGCGCCTCATACATCCAGCTTTACAAGGGCAACGCGTCGCTATTGGCTGAGAGCTTGGAAGTCATCCAGCAGACCGCCAGCATCATCCTTGCCGCACTGGAGCCGCCCACTGGAGATGAGGTATCGAGCGAGGAACTGGAGGAAGTGGCCGCATGAAAATCATGCCCGTGCTCATGTAACAATCGGACGACACAGAAAACAGGACAGACGGGATGCGAAGGCTCCCGTCTGCCACTTTTCAGCGGCGCGGGAGACACCCTCCGGGTTTCTCCCGACCCTCTTCCGGCACGAGAAAGCTGTCATTCAGAATGATTCCGCACAAATGGTCTGCACAGTTCCTGCACAGCCAAAATGTACGGATTTATATCAAATAAAATCAGAATCTTGTAAGAAGATTCTCACCTGCTCAGGATGACACGGTAAAGATGTGATGCTATCCCAGGTCTGAAAATCCAGACCTGGGGCACCCAGTTTCTTGTGGGGGTGAGAGCGCGTGGGGAGCGGAGAACGAGAGCGCAGCGCTCAATGCGCGACGAGGGCGGCCAAGAAGGGGACATAGGCGAGGAGGGTAACGGCGATTCCGGCGAGGGCGGCGAGCGCCAGGGAGTGAAAAAAGACGAAGCGGAGGATGGAGCCTTCCTGGCCGTAGGTATTGGTCGCGGTGCTGGCAACGACGATGCTGGCAGCGTCGATCATCTTGCCCATGACTCCGCCGGCTGAGTTGGCTGAAGCCATGAGCATGGGAGATACGCCGATTTGGCGCGCAGTGATGACCTGCAAACTGCCGAAAAGGACGTTGGAGGAGGTATCGGAGCCGGTTGAGGCGGTGCCGAGCCAGCCAATGAGGGTTCCAAAGAAAGGATAGAGCGCACCTGTGTGTGCAAAGGCGAGGCCGAGAGTGGCGTCGAGCCCGCAATAACGCGTGATGTAGCCGAGAGCCATCATGGCAGCGATGGTGACGAAGGTATAGCGGATCTTAAAGATGGTTTGCGCGAATGCCACGGCGAGCGAGCGCAGCGAGAGCCCCATGAGCAAGCCGGCGATGAGCGCGGCGAGCAGGACGGCCGTTCCCGTGGCGGTGAGCCAGTTGAAATTGAAGATCGCGGCTTCTTTGGTGGCGGCGGCAACGACGGGCGGAACGCGCTGGATGGCGTTGTGGAGTCCGACAACGGGAATCTTGATGGTGGAATGCGCGTCCATCAGGGCAGAGATGTGGGGTAGTCCCCAGAAAAACACAACCAGGCTCAAAACGAGCCAGGGGAGCCACGCGTTGAAGATGGCAGCGCCGCTGTGGCCGTGATGGCGGCGAACCTCGCGGGTGACGTCGTTGAGATCGACATCGAGAATCCGGCGCGGCTGCCAGAAACGGAGAAACGCGACCAGAACCAAAATGGTGGATGCGGCGGCGACGATGGCCACGAGCCATGGTCCGGTATAGGTGGCCATGAGATATTGCGCGGCGCCAAAGGTGACACCGGAAACGAGGATCGCGGGCCAGACCTCGAGCATGGCGGTGAATCCGGCGAAGGCCCAGATGAGCCAGAAGGGAATCAGGAGGTCAAAGGGCAGGAGAATGACGGCGGCGGTGTGGGATAGGGCGAGCTGATCGAGGCCGGTAACGCCGTGCAGCGCGATCAGCGGAATGCCCATTGCGCCGAAGGCGACCGGCGCGGTGTTGGCGAGGAGCGAAAGGCCCGCAGCTTTAAGCGGACGGAATCCGAGGCTAATGAGAATGGCCGAACAGACAGCGACAGGAGTGCCGAATCCCGAAGTTCCCTCGAAGAATGCGCCGAGCGCGAAAGCGATGAGTAGAAGCTGCAGGCGGCTGTCGGCGGTGATGCCTGTGAGGCTCTGCTGCAAAGTGACGAAGCGGCCCGTTTTGACGGTCAAGTCGTAGAGAAAGATGACGGGCAAGATGATCCAGCAAATGGGGAAAATGCCGTAACCTGCGCCGCAGGCCGCGGCGCTAAAGGCGAGGCGCGCCGGCATGTGGAAGACGAGCGTTGCGGCGAGCAGAGCAGTGGCAAGACCGACGAGTGCGGCGACGTGCGCCTTGAGACGCAGAATGGCCATTGCGCCGAGGAGAACGACGATGGGCAGCGCGGCAACCAGAGTGGAAAGCAGAAAGCTGCCGGTGGGATTGTAGCCCTGCGTCCAGTGAAGCGAGGCGGGATTGGTTTTGAAGAGATAAATGACGGCAGCAATGAGGGCGAGGAAGGCGAAGGCCTCGAGGGTGAGGATGGGTGCGTGCGATTTTGCGGGGACCGGATGGCTCGGCGCGGGTGGGTCTGAAGGCATGAAACCTCGTGGGAATTCAGAATATTACCGTTCGCGGATTGTTGCGACAATTAAGGAAATGCACTTTGCGCCTCCGAATGAGGCAACTTCGTACATGGCTACGAGTGAAATCACGACCAGAGTCAGGAGGATGATTTGCAAGGCGCCTGAAACGGGATGGGCCATGTTTCGATCGAAGCGGTTGGCCTGATAGGCGAGAAAGGCATCGCGGCCGAGCGCGTGCCACTTCGCCTCGTCCCGTGTAATCGCCTGCCCCGAAAGCACGCCCAGTGCGGCAGCAAAAAAGAGCTTCAAAGCGTAGAGGGATTTCATGGGAGAAGGTTATATCAGGTGGGGTGGTAAGGCGTCGCCGGATTTTGAATGGAGTTCAGGAGAAAGCGGAAGATAGCACAGCGGCGGGCGCGTCCAGTTTTACGGTTTCAACCTCGCGGCGGACGGTGAGGACAGTGATGTCGTCCTGCTGGCCGAAGGATTTGGCGGCTTCGGCGAGGTAAACGGCTGACTCCTGGCTGAGCATGCGAACACGGTCGAAGCCGAAGAGCTCGCCATTGGGGTGACGGGCCTCAACCACTCCGTCGGAGAGCAAAAGAATGCGGTCGCCATGATGAAGGAAGAAGCGCGACTCGTCATACGTGATTTCGCTGAGGACGCCGAGCGGGAGGCTGCCAGGCATAGTGATTTCCTGGCTGTTGAGATAGGGCGGCAGATGTCCGGCGTTGGCAATGACCATCTCGCCATTGGAACCGAACCAGAGGGCCTGGCAGGTGGTGAAGCTGTCGGTTCCGGAGAGAACGCGGTTGAGTCCGTTAAGAATTCTGGAGGGGCTGGCGTCCTGCATTCTGCGCAACGCACCCATGATGAGCGAAACGTTCATGGCGGCTTTGAGGCCGTGGCCGGCGACGTCGCCGATGACCACAAGGAGCCCGTCGCGGCCCATGGTCTGCACGTGGAAGAAGTCTCCGCCGACTTCACTGGCGGGGCTGTAGACGGAATCGACTTCGAAGCCGGGCGTGGCCAGCTTTTCACGAGGGATGAGGAGCTCCTGCACGCCACGAGCGGCGGCCAGCTCGTTGGTGGCGTGCTCCCGATCGCGCTGCAAGCGCCGATACCGGAAGAAGACGATGAGCACGATGACGAGGATGCCCGCGTAGTTGCCGACGTTGGAGATGTGAATGGGAATGGGGCCGGCCTGGATGGTGAGCGGAGAAGCGTACGAGGTCCCGTTTTCGCTGTTCAGGACGGAGCCGACGATGCCGTCGACGACGGCAACGAGGCTGAACCCCAGCGGAACGAGGAAGAGGCCGGCTTCAAAGTTGCGGCGCACTGCTGCGGAGATGAGAGTGCCGAAGACGAAGATGCACCAGCCGAACAACCAGAGGCCAGAGGCGATGAAGATGGCGGCGAAATAGGGGAAAGCCCCGCTGTGAAAGAGAAACAGCAGGGCCGGTCCCATGCCCAGCAAAACCGGCGCGGTGTAACGGAGAGCGCGAATGTACCAACGCGGCTTGAGAGAGAGAAATGCGACGAGAAACTCGAAGAAGAGATAAGCGGAGATGACCGCAAGCTGGAGCACGAGCGTGGCGCAGAAGAAGGCGGTGAGTCTAGCGGAGCCGCCCGCCAATTCGATAAAGCCGATAGGCGCGGCGGCAAGCTCATGCAAGGCCAGCCAGAGATATTCGGGGTGACCTTTTTCAGAGAAGTAGAGCGCGAAGAGGAAAACGGCAAGCACCGCGAGGAGGATGGAGTAGATCAGCTCGGGCAAGCGCTCGAAGAGCATGCGGTCGGACCAGAGATTGAGCTCGCGCTCGAGGTCCCCGGGGTTGCCCAGGAAGAGAGTGTGGTTGGCAAAGAAGCCGGTATAGGCATCCTTGCCGAATGCAGAGTAGATGACCCGGACGACCAAGGTGAGCGAGGTTACGGAAGGATCAAGATTCAGGTTGTAGAGGCGGGAGATGGGCTGATACTCGTCGGGCGCATCTCCGTGCGGGCCCTCGGGGTGGACCTCGTTGCCGTTGACGAAGACAGCGGGGCTCAGTCCGGGGGAGCCGATTTCGACAGAGGTGCCGTGCGAGACGGGAAGCTCAATGAGTAGAGCAAGCGGCCCGTGATGGGGAGCGAGTTGAATGTGCAGGCGGAACCAGGCATAACGGCGCGAGGGAGTTGCCGGCGCGGGGGCGGTGGGAGGCGCCGCAGACGGGCTCTTTGCGGGCGCAATCACATCCTCGTCGGGGACTTCTCCGATCGACGGCAGGGCATCGCGAATGGCCCAGGCGGAGTCATCGAAGGTAGGCGACGAGGCGGTGAGGTCGGATGTGATGCCGACGCGCCAGTTCTTATCGAGGGCGATGGGAGAGCCGATGGCGTTGGCGTCGAAGACGGCTGAAGAGGCGGATGGGGCGGGGAGCTTATGCTTGGCGTGGCTGTGGGGCTTGGCCGTAGCCGCGGAAGGGACTGGATTTGAGGACGGCGGGGTGGCCTGGCCGGCAAGCAGCGCAGCACCGCAGACGGCAATCCAAATTGCTGCTAAAGACCTCAGCCGCAAAGCGCCTCCCTCACTGTTTTCTTCACTGTACTGGAAAGGCCGGGACAAGGGAACAATGGACGCAGGAACATAGGGACCGGGGGAGCAAGGGAGTAAGGAAGCGAGGGAGCGAAGAGACAGGGACATCGGGACATAGGGACCTAGGGATCCATCGGTTTCCCACAGGACGGGCCCCCAGGGGGGCCGGATCTTGTGCTGGTAAGGCTGATCAGCAGGGATGAAGGGCCGGGGGTGAGGGACGGGGCACAGGGCGGAAAAAAGGCGCTTTGCCTTTGTTGGCGAAGTGGAACATACTTGCGTCTAAGTAATAGAGCGAAGCGGGTCCGTGTGCGGCTAATGGGTGCACGGCGGCAGAGGTGAGGTCATGGTGACGGTGGATCGCATGGGATATAGAACGGCGGTTCTGGCAGGATTTGCACTGGCCATGACCGTTGGAGTTTGGGCGCAGTCGACCACGTCCGCAGCCGGCAATTCCCCGAACAGCACAACTCCGGCGACGGCACCCGTGGCTCAGGCACCTTCACAGGCTCCGGCAAGCGCGCCGGCGGCCGACACGCAGACGAGCCCGGCTGCAAGCTCAACGACGTCGACTACGGCGCAGCCGGCTGCGGGCACGACGCCTGTTGGCGGAGATGCGCCGGCCCCGGCGAAGCAGCCGGATTCGGGAACGGCGTCCACGACGAGTGACAGTGGAACTACAACCGCGGATAGCAGTGCTCAACTCCCTCCCTGCGAGGCCAAGAAGAGCGACGACAAGAAAGACAAGAAAAAGGATAAAGACGTCAAGGACGAGGATCCCGAGCCGGGGACCACGCCGGTTGGTGGCGATTGCGCAGGGCCGGTTGATGTGAACAAGGTTGTCGATCCCGGCAGCCAGATGATCCCTATCAAGACGGGCAGCATCGAGGATGTGGGCGCGGTGGGCAACCGCGACATCGGCAAGCGCGGGCTGGGCAACTGGTACTCGACCGACGGCGAGATCAAGATGGGCAAGCAGTTCGCCGACGAGATTGAGAAGAGCACGAAGTTCATCACCGATCCTGTTGTGGACGAATATGTGAACCGGATCGGGCAGAACATCGTGAAGAACTCGGACTGCAAGGTGCCATTCACGATCAAGGTGATTGATTCGGACGAGATCAATGCCATGGCGTTGCCGGGCGGATTCTTCTATGTGAATTCGGGGCTGATTCTGGCCGCGGACGAGGAAGCGGAGCTGGCGGGAGTGATGGCGCACGAGACGGCGCACGTGTGCGCACACCATGCGGCGCGGGAGATGACGCGGCTGAACTACGCGGAGATCGGCATGATTCCGCTGGAGATCATGCTGCCCTACGACTTGACGGGATACGGGATCTACGAAGCGGCGCAACTGGCGATTCCCATCACGTTCCTGCAATTCTCGCGCGACTTTGAGGCGCAGGCCGACTACCTGGGCGTGCAGTATATGTACCGGGCGGGGTACGATCCGCAGGCGTTCATCACCTTCTTTGAAAAGGTGCAGGCGCTGGAGAAGCGCAAGCCGGGGTTGGTGGCGAAGGCGTTCAGTGACCATCCGCAGACGCCGGACAGGATTCTGCACACGCAGGAGGAAATTGCGCGCATTCTTCCGGCCAAGGACGACTACCTTGTGACCACGTCGGAGTTTGACGACGTAAAGGCGCGGCTGGCGCGGATCGAAGACAAGCGGCGACTGGTTGACGCGAGGAATGGCGCGAAGCCATCGTTGCGCAGGGCCAGCACCACCACGGACGGGACTGGGAGTTCGGGCGGTTCGGGCAATTCAACTGGCGCGCAAACCGGCGGAAACTCTGGCGACTCGGGTGATGGACCGCCGACGCTGCACCGCCGCGACGATCAGAACTGAAAAGACAGAGACCTGGGATTAGGGACTTAGGGACTAGGAACTTGGATGCGGCGATAAGCTAGCTTCCATCGGCTGTGGCTCACGCGAGGTCAGAAGAGGCATTTGGAAACGGCTTCCCGAGGAGGGAAGCCGTTCTGCTTTTGCGCGCCGTTGCGGGAGATGCGGACAGCCAGCGGGGATGAGCTTGGCTATACTTGAGCTCACCGGCGCTTCTGAAGGCGTGCGTTTGCCATGAAGAAAATTGCAGCGATCGCGGCTGTCTTTGTGCTCATCCTGCTGTTGACGAAGATCGCCAACCAGACTCCGCCCGAACCGCCATCCGGATACACCTTCTGGATGTATGCGCAGCATGTGGTGGAGTGCACTCCCGGCGACATCACGCTGGTGGACGTACATCAGACGGAGACGCACTTCGAAAAGGATATGAGCTGGCCGGACTGCTCGGCATTTCAGAAGGGCGATGTACTCGACTTCCATTTGTCGCGCGGAGAGAAGACGAAGTTCCTTAGCGATGAGAAGACGGTGTGGTGGCGGAAGGAAATGTGACAAAGGCAGGGACCAGGGACTAGGGACCGGATGGGCAGGGAGCAAGGGAACAGAGAACTGAGGCTGGACCATATGCTTCAAGGGCGCTACCTGTTGGGGACCGATTGAGGAATGGGCACAAGCAATTGGGGTTTTCCACAGGCTTAATGCTTAGTCGATGTGGGCGAAACCCCATGAAATTCCTGTAACTTACGGAAATTCCTTGAATGAACCGATCAAGTCGGGTTAAATACAGAAGTACCGGCCCCTTTTGCCGCAGGAATACCGCTCCGCATTCTTCTCTATTGGAAGGCAATCATGCGTAACGCCCAAGTCCGCTCCAACCTGCTGGTTCCCGAGATTCGCGAGGTCATGGACATTCGCCAGGCCTCGAATTACCTTGGCATCTCCGCAGACACTCTCTACAAGTACGCTTCGGATGGGTTTGTGCCGGCGTTCAAGCTGGGCAACCGGTGGCGGTTCAAGCGGTCGAGGCTGGATGAGTGGATGGATCGGCAAAGCGATCTGCAGGCGGGCGGCGAAGTGGACGCGAGCAAGAAGAAGCCGGTGGCGCGCGAGTCGGCGGGCAGTCTGTAGCCGGTAGCTAGAATCAATTGCTATCGCACGTGGCGTAGTCCACCTTGGCGTACGAGCGCCTCTTGATATGCTTTCGTTGCCGCAAGTTTTCGGGCCTTTTCTTTGCTGACAAGCACCGTTCTCAACGCGGGGTTTGGTTGTTGCCCTTCCGCCCGCATCTGCGCCGCAAGCCGCACCCATTCCCATTCAGCAAGATTCGAGACGATCATTCCCGAGGTCCATCCGTAGGCGTCCTTGCGATCGGTGAAAACGCCGCCGGCTTTTGAAAAAGCTGTAACTGCATCGGTGTCTCGCTGTACAACTTCAATTTCAGAAGACCCTGCATTCGATTCATGATCGGTGAAGCGGCCTCCAGCATCATGAAAGGCCGTTATCGTATCCGCGCCTTCACTGGCTGCGAACATCTCAGCGGTGAATCCACCCCTGACCTCCTGTTCAGTGAAGCGGCCTCCTGCTGCGGCAAATGCACGGATTGCCTCAGGCCCATTGAGGATTGCGAAAATCGCTGCCGTATATCCGTTGAGATTCTGCTTATCGGTGAAGGAGCCACCGGCTTCGTGAAAGGCTTTGATTGCGGCGCCTCCCGGGTTTACAAGACCGCCTCTCTGGGCCAGCGCGAAATCGTTCGCGCCCAATTCCTGCTTTGCTTGGGGCCAGAAGTCGTCCTGTCGTGCCGCGGCCCACATCGCAGCCGTCATCCCGTGGCGGTCCTGCTGGTCGGTAAAGTGCCCTCCGGCGAGCGCGAACGCACGAATTGCGTCCGGCCCGCTCATCGCGGCTGCCAAGGCTACGGTATAGCCGTCTTTATTCTGCCAGTCTGTGAAACGGCCGCCAGCCCGGGAATACGCCGCGATTGCAGCAGCGTCCTTGTTGGCGGCAATCATCGCGGAGGTTAGATCGTTTTCGTTGGGACGGTCAGTGAATCGCCCGCCGGCTGCGGCAAAGGCCTCGATGCCGGGCGCGCCGAGTTCGGCGGCTTCATATTCGTTCGCCGGCTTGGGGGTGATGAGCCCACCCTGATCACGGACTGCTCTGTTATAAGCTGCCAGCGGACCGACCATCATGCGAGCCAGGTCTCCTGAGGTTTCACCGGCCCGATCCTCTTGTGTCGTGAATTTCCCTCCAAACTTCGCGAAAGCTTCGACCTCCTTGGGGCCGCGCATCACGGCAAGCATGGCAGCCGACAAGCCTCTGTCGTTCACTTCATTGTCAAAGTGCCCGCCAGCCCTGACGAAGGACTCGATCGCCTCCGGGTTCCTTGTGGCTGTGAATTCATCATCCGAAGAGAGAAAAACAAGGCCGCCTTGTTCCTCCACAGACTGCTGAAACGCCTCGAGAACGTCGCCTCCAGCGCTCTGAGCCATGTCCGCAACCGTCTCTCCGCCGGTCGTTTCCTGCGATGTGAACTTGCCGCCGGATCGAGCAAATGCGCGAATGCTTGCCGGTCCATCCATAACGGCATACATACCAGCGTTGAATCCAGTAGACGTCTGCTGATTTCCGAAACGCCCACCGGCTTTGATGAAGGCTGGAACAGCATCGGGATCCTCAAGAATGGTGATGGCCGTAGTGAGGCCAGAATTGTCCTGTGCATCGTCAAAGCTGCCGCCGCAAGCGGCGAAGGCGGCAATGGTGGCGGAGAGCTGGTTGCAAGCCTGGGAGCCGGGGCAATAGTTGGCGCCTTCGACGACGTACATTGCGGCAGTTTCCCCGCTGCGGTCTTTCTCGCTCGTGAATGTGCCTCCGGCTTTGCAGAAGGCCTGGATCACATCTGGACCATAAATTGCCGCAATCATTGCCGCCGTCTGACCGGCATTGTTCTTCTGGCCGGTGAATTTGCCCCCGGCCTGCGCGAAGGCCTCGATGCCTGGAACCCCGTGTTCAACAGCGGCCAGCTCTGGTGGCGTATCGGCGCCCATGATCTGGCATGCTGCCGGAGGGGAGAGCGCAGTACAAATCATTGCGAGATTGATCAGACTCAACCACGAGTTTGGCCGAAACAAGCGAAACATGGGCATTCTCTTCACGCTGACAAACTCGAGATGGCATTTATACCAAAAGCTTACCTTTGGCGTGGCAAAGTACATATCCCACAAACGGAACAATCGAAGCATTCGGAGAATGCCTGCCAGACGGAAGGATCGCGCTCTGCCTGCCAGGTTGCGATAATGGAATACGGCACGCGATTCGCGGAGGCGGTCAATGAATGTCGTGGACCTTGTGGGGGATACGCCGCTGGTCGAATTGCGCCGGGTGAATCCCAACCCAGGGGTGCGGTTGTTCGGAAAGGTCGAGGGAAACAACCCCAGCTCGTCAGTAAAAGATCGCGCGGCAAAGTTCATGATCGAAGGAGCGGAAAAGCGCGGCGCACTGAAGGCCGGGGTACGCATCATCGAGCCGACCAGCGGCAATACCGGAATCGCGCTGGCCATGATCGCGGCGGTGAAGGGTTTTGCAATTGAGCTGGTGATGCCCGAGAGCTCCACCGCGGAACGCGTGGCGACGATGGAGGCCTTTGGCGCCAAGGTGACCCTGACGTCCGCTGATCGGAGAATGGAAGGCGCCATCGATTACGCGCGGGAGCAAGTGGCGAAGGGCGGAGTATTGATGCTCAACCAGTTTGGCAATCCCGACAACTGGCGCGCGCACTATGAGACAACTGGACCCGAAATCTGGCGGGACACCAAAGGGACCATCACCCATTTTGTGTCGGCGATGGGAACAACCGGAACCATCATGGGAACGTCGAGATTCCTGAAGGAACAGAATCCGCGGGTGCGGATTGTCGGCGTGCAGCCTGGCGAAGGCGCAAAGATCGCGGGAATCCGGAGGTGGCCGAAAGAATACATGCCGGCCATCTTTGAGCCGCACCGCGTGGATGAGACGTTGGACGTGACGCAGGAAGAAGCTGAGAAAATGACGCGCAAGCTGGCACTCGAAGAGGGAATTTTCGCCGGCGTTTCGTCGGGAGGAGCCTGTGCGGCCGCTTGCCGATTGGCAGGCACGCTCGAGTCGGGCGTCGTGGTGTTCGTGCTGTGCGACCAGGGCGACCGGTACCTATCGAGCGACCTGTTCTCGACGCGCGTTGGGGAAGGCTGCAGAAAGGGAAGCGACTGATGGCGGGGCACACGCGGATCAGGCTGGTGCAAACAGGGCCGGCCAAGTTCGTGGCGAGCAACGCCGCCGGCGCCACGGGAGTGATCGACGCTCCGGCGGATCTGGGGGGCGAGCATGCAGGGTTGCGTCCCATGGAGACTTTGCTGTCGGCTCTGGCCGGGTGCAGCGCGATGGACGTGCTTCACATCATGAAGAAACAGCGTCAGAAACTAGAACGCCTTGAAGTGGAAGTGGAGGCCGAGCGGGCGGACGCGATACCGGCTGTGTTCACAAAGATCCACCTACGCTTCAAAGCGCACGGCGCGGTTGATTTGAAGAAGCTCGAGAAAGCCGTCGCGCTTTCAGTCGAAAAATACTGCTCAGTCTCGAAGATGCTTGAACCGACGGTCGAAATTACGGCCGAGGGTGTGCTAGGGTAATTTGCAGTGAGGGTCCTCGGGCGCAGCGGCGATCGTCATTTACTGTAACTCCGCTGGCGCAAGATTCATCTAAGCCGCAAGGGGTCATTCTCATAGCCTTCGGGCCCCAGCCTGAGAGACTATAGGGAAAGTGGAGGGTGCGCATTGGCAATTTCCCGAGATAGCTTGCAAATCGTGAGCCAGCCTCCCGGCATGATTGCCGTTCGTTCTGGCCTCAAGAAGCGTCTCGATAACACTTTTCTGATCGGCTTTCCCCTAGCGGGTTCCGTGGCCAGCATCTTCTGGTTCCGGACGCATCCCATCCACTGGGTTGAGGTTGTCACGTTCGCCGTTGGCTATTTCATTGTCGGGATGGGCACCGGCGTCGGCTTCCACCGCTATTTCTCGCACAAGAGCTTTGAGACTGCCCCCTGGGTGGCTTATATGCTGGGCGCATTCGGCTCCATGTCTTTTCAGAGTTCGCTGCTGACATGGACGACCGACCACCGGCGCCATCACGCGCATACCGACAACTGTGGCGACAACCACAGTCCGTTCGTCGACGGCCACTGCGACCATGAGAACTCGCTCCGGGGCCTCTTCCACGCCCACATTGGATGGATGTTCGACGACACCAGCACCGACGTCAACGTCTACGGCCGAGACCTTGTGCGCGATCCCGTCATCCGGTTCTACGCACGCACGCATTACGTCTGGCCGGTTGTCTCCGTAGCCATACCATGGCTCATCGGCTATGCTTTCGGCGGGCTGACCGATGCGTGGGGTTGCTTCTTCGCGGCATGCCTCAGAACCGTGCTCTTCCAGAACTCCGTCTGGGCAGTCAACTCTCTCGGCCACACTTTCGGCTACGAGAACTACAACATGAAGAACAACAGCAAGAACAACCGGATTCTTGCGTGGCTGACCTTCGGCGACGGCTACCACAACAATCACCATCGCTATCCGCGCTCGGCCTTCCACGGAATGTTCAAGCATGAGACGGATCTGAACGGCCTGATCATTCTTGCGCTCAGGAAGGTTGGCCTCGCGCGCAACATTCTTTTCGCCGACGGCTACCTCGGCGACAAGTCTCCCGTACTTCCCCCTGAGGCTCGCAGCGAAGGTCCGGTTGATGCGAAGTATCCTCCGGCGACCAGCGCGACTGCCAGCAACTAGAATCGACCGGGCAGCTGGCGAAGCTAGCCGTGATAAAACTAAGCGCGTGGATCATCTACGCCGCATGGGCGCGCTGCGCCGCAGGCTGACTCGGGCCGGGCTCCCCGGACTTCTCGTTACACACCTCCCAGACGTTCGCTATCTTTGCGGATTCACCGGTTCAAGCGCCGCGCTAGCTGTGACGCGCAGGGCTGCGCGGCTGTTTACGGATGGGCGCTATACGGCGCAGGCTGCCGAGGAAGTAAAGGCCGCACAGGCCGAGATTGCGTCGGGTTCACCAGCCGTGGCGGCGACGCAATGGCTGGCCGCACAGGCGGGCGTGGCCTTGGCGGGATTCGATCCGACGGAAACCAGTGTGGCGGAACTGGCGCGCTGGAAGAGTGAGCTGCCGAGCCGCCTGCGTAGAGGATTCTTTCAGGCTTTGCCAGCGTCAATTGTCGAGCTGTTGCGCTCGGTGAAGGACGGCAATGAGTTGGCGTTAATGGCTGAGGCAGCGCTTACGGGCTGCAAGCTGTTTGAGCATGTTCTGGGCTTGATGCGGCCGGGGATTGCCGAGGTTGAAGTGGCCGCGGAACTCGAATACCAGGCACGCAAACTGGGCGCGGAAGGAATGTCGTTCGAGACCATCGTTGTGGCGGGCTCACGGTCGGCGATGCCGCATGGCCGAGCGACGAGCGCGCCTCTGCCGCGGCGGGGGTTCGTGACGATGGACTTCGGTATAATCCACAAGGGTTACTGTTCGGACATGACGCGGACCGTTTTTCTGGGCAAGCCAAAGTCCGAGGAGCGAAAGGTTTACGAGGCGGTGCTGGAAGCACAGGAGAACGCGGTACATGCCGTGGCTCCGGGAGCGCGTTGCGCGGAGGTGGACGAGGCCGCGCGCAGCGTATTGCGCAGGGAGGGATTGGCTGAGTTTTTTACTCACTCCACCGGTCACGGCGTTGGATTGGAGATTCACGAGCTTCCCCGTGTTGGCGCCGGGCAAACGACGCGGCTCGAGCCGGGCATGGTGATTACCATCGAGCCGGGCATTTATCTGGCAGGAAAGTTCGGGATTCGCATTGAAGATATGGTGGCTGTGACGGGCAGCGGAGGGCAGGTGCTGACACCGGCACCCAAGGCGCTCATTGAGCTTTGAAACAGGTTGGTTGGGCTGAGGGAATTGGAATTGAAGGAACGAATGAAGCAACAAGACATTGAGGATCTGCGGCAACTGATTGAGTTTTTGAAGTCGCATGGCGTGTCCGAATTCGACGTGGACCGCGGCGACATGAAGCTTCGGCTGAAATTCAATCCAGTGGAGAGCGGTCCGGCCGGGTTGAGCGATCTGGCGCGGCTGCTGCAATCGGCGCCTCAAAACGTGGCGCCAGCTGCCGCGGCGACCGCGCAGGCAGGAGCAGCTCCAGCAGCGGCGGAGTCGGCCGCGAATGCGGAGGCCGGGCTGCACATGGTGAAGTCGCCGATCGTAGGCACATTTTATGGCTCGCCGTCTCCCGGCGCGTCCCCGTTTGTTGCACCGGGTGACCACGTGGAGAAGGGCCAGGTGATTGCCATCATCGAGGCCATGAAGCTGATGAACGAGATCGAAGCGGACGTGTCGGGCGAGGTGGTCAAGTGCCTGGTTGCGAATGGGCAGGCGATTGAATTCGGCCAGCCGCTGTTTTCGGTTCGGCCGGCATGAACGGACTCACTCCGTTAACGAATCCCCCAAAGGTCATTCATGTTTCGTAAGGTACTGGTTGCCAATCGAGGCGAGATCGCGCTACGCGTGTTGAACGCGTGCCGGGAGCTTGGCATTCGCACGGTTGCGGTGTACAGCGAGGCCGATCGCAACTCGCTGCACGTGCGCTTTGCCGATGAGGCGATCTGTATCGGGCCGCCGCGGGCTGCGGACAGCTACCTGAGTGTGCCGGCGGTGATTTCAGCAGCGGAGATTGCCGATGTGGAGGCGATTCATCCCGGATATGGGCTGCTGAGCGAGAACGCGAACTTTGCCGAAGTGTGCCGCGCGTCGAATATCAAATTTATTGGGCCGCCGCCGGAAGTGACGCGGCTGATGGGCGAAAAGGAAAAGGCTCGCCAGGCGATGAAGAAGGCGAAAGTGCCGATTCTGCCGGGATCGGACGGAATTCTTGCGACGGCGGAGGAGGCGCGCGCGTGGGCCGAGAAGGTTGGCTACCCGGTCATCTTGAAGGCCAAGGCGGGCGGCGGCGGGCGCGGAATGAGGATTGTGCGCGAGGCCGAGGATCTGCCGAATCTGTTTCATGCGGCCTTTACCGAAGCGGCGAATGCGTTCGGCAACGGCGAACTCTACATGGAGAAGTTCATTGAGGAGCCGCGGCACATCGAGTTCCAAGTGCTGGCCGACGAGCACGGCAATGTGGCTTCGCTGTTTGAGCGCGAATGCTCGATTCAGCGGCGTCATCAGAAGCTGATTGAGGAAGCGCCGAGCCTCCAGGTGACTCCAAAGATGCGCGAGGAGATCGGCAGGACGCTCTGCAAGTGCATGGGCGAAATCGGCTATCAGAATGCAGGGACGGTGGAGTTCCTGATGGACGCGAGCCATCAGCTCTACTTCATCGAAATGAATACGCGCATCCAGGTAGAGCATCCTGTGACCGAGGCGATTACGGGCGTGGACCTGGTAAAGGCGCAACTGCGCATCGCGGCCGGCGAAAAGCTGGATGCGATTCTGCCGGCAAAACTGGAGATACGCGGGCACGCGATCGAGTGCCGGATTAATGCGGAGCATCCCAGCAAGTTCACTCCGTCGGCGGGAAAAATCACCGTATTTAATGTGCCAGGCGGAAACGGAATTCGCGTGGACACGGCGCTCTACGCGGAAGGCGTGATACCGCCGTATTACGACTCGCTGATTGCAAAGTTAATCTCGTACGGAGTAGATCGCGAAGAAGCGATCGCGCGAATGGAGCGGGCGCTGAGCCAGTTCATCGTGCAGGGAATCGATACCTCGATTTCGCTTCACCAGATGATCTTTCAGGATGCGGCATTCAAGGCAGGCGAATTCGATACCGGGTACGTGGAGCGGTTCCTCGCGGCCCGGGCCGAGGCAGAGAAGCAGCCGGCATAGGACTTGTTTTAGCGAAGCACTTTTGGTTGTTTTCGTAAATCACTGATTCAAAATCATTCGACAGATCTGGCGGATGGGTTCGGTAGCTGGCGAGTCCAGCTGGCCAGTGGCGGCCCTGTGGAAAACATTATCGCTTTTTCTTCGCCTTTTCATGCAGAAATCGGCTATGCTGTTTTGGCAATGAGGAGGTGGCACAAATGGACGCACAGAAAGAATTAATTGCAGAGTTCGACCGAGAAACGGCGAAGACGCGCAAGATTCTCGACGCGATCCCGGCCGATGCCGATTGGAACTTCAAGCCTCATCCAAAGTCGATGAGCCTGGGCCGGTTGGCGGGCCACCTCACCGATTTTGTCGGCGACTGGGGAAATCACACGCTGACGATGGACAAGCTGGAATTCGCGGCAGACCACAAGTGGGAGCCGTATGCGCCTGCGAGCAAGGCGGAATTGCTGGAAAGGTTTGACAAGAAACTGGCAGAGACGCGGCCGGCGCTGGTGGCGACGACCGGCGATGCGTGGGACCGGAACTGGAAGTTTGTGTTCGGCGGGCAGGCGTGGATCGACGACACCAAATACAACGTGTTCCGCGAAACGGTTTTGAACCACATGATTCACCATCGCGGGCAGCTGACTGTGTATTTGCGGCTGATCGGCGCGAAGGTTCCGGGAGTGTACGGGCCGAGCGCGGACGAGATGTGAGAAAAACAGGGACGTAGGGACAAGGGCTTAGGGACTTCGAGGCTCGAGAGCAGAGGACATAAGCAGAAAAGGAGGGCGCGGTGGGCGTTTCGCCGGGCCCTTGGTTTTGGATTGTTGGTGTCCCTCTCTTCCGAGCTAGTCTTGATTCATGTCCTTTTCTTTTCCGAAGGTGTATCCGATTTTCGATGCGGGAACGATTCCGCAGGTTGGGCGGGTAGAATTTTTGCGGCGATTGGCCGGCGAGCTGGCGGAAGCCGGCGTGACACTCCTCGAATACAGGAACAAGACTGGAAGCGAGGCCGAGTTGCTGGCCCATGCGGCGATTCTTCGCGCAGCACTGCCGACGGGAACAATGAAGCTGATTCTCGACGATCGCGTCGAGTTGGTAGAGCGGGCCAACTTTGACGGTGTGCATGTGGATGCGGGCGACGCGAAGCCGTCGGAAGCTCGCCGGCTGTTGGGGCCGGCGAGGATTGTGGGCACGTTTGGCGGAAGCGAAGCGCTCGTGCCGGGAATCCTGAAGGAGCCGGCGGACTATTTTTCGATTGGGCCGATTTTTCCCACGACAACCAAGCAGACGACCAAGGCGCCGATCGGCGCGGCGGGAGTGCGCAAGCTGCGCGAACAGGCGGGGCCGAATGCGGTGCTCGTCGCGGTGGGCGGCGTGACGTTCGAAGTGGCGCCGGAGATTCTGGCGGCCGGTGCGAGCGTGGTGGGTGTGTCAGCGGCGATTTTCCGCACAAAAGATCCGGCAGGCGAGTTTCGGCGGTGGGTGGATGCACTTGGGTAGGCGCGCTGGGCTTGCCGCGGGTCGCAACTGGCTCAAAACGAGACAGTGCTGTCCGAGATTGAAACGTTGCGATTGCGCCGCTTCGAGGCGGATCTGACTCGGAACGGGGCAATTTCCGGCCGAAGTCGAGACATTTCTAATGAGCGATGAATTGAGACGCGAGGGCCCTGGGGCTGGACTTGCGAGGGCCTGCCGGGGCTGTATCGTATGATTGCGTAACGAGTTCCGGCGGATTCTGTTTTGCCTCAGCTCCGTCCATTCGCCAGGGAGGAAATCGACACTTGTTCTCGAATCTGCTGCGCATTAAACCCATGTCGATGCTCACCGAAGAGGCTGGCGAGCAGGGCGAGCACACGCTGAAGCGCTCGCTTGGTGCCGTAAACCTGGTGACGCTGGGCATTGGGGCCGTAATCGGAGCCGGAATCTTCACTCTCACAGGCCAGGCTGCGGCGTTGCATGCTGGCCCGGCCGTGGCTCTGAGTTTTGTCGTCGCGGGCGTAACTTGCGCCTTTGCCGGGCTCTGCTATGCAGAGTTTGCTTCAATCATTCCCATCGCTGGTTCGGCGTACACCTACGGCTATGCCACACTCGGCGAGCTCGTCGCTTGGATCATCGGCTGGGATCTCTGCCTTGAGTACGCATTCGGCGCTTCCACTGTCGCATCCGGATGGGCCGGCTACTTCAACAGCCTCTTGCAGCAGTTCCACATCTATCTTCCGCCGCAGATTACGGCTACTCCTGGAACCACGCTTGTCTTCTACCACGACCAGTGGACACAGTTGATGTCTCTGCCCCCGGGCGTCAGTGATTTGGGGCTCCCGCATGCGACAGGCGTCGTCAACCTGATTGCTGTTTGCATTGTCGTGGCAATCACCTGCATCCTAGTCATCGGCATCAAGGAGTCTGCAAACTTCAATTCCGCTGTAGTCATTATCAAGGTGGCGATCGTCTGCATCTTTCTTGCGGTTGGTGGCTATTTCCTTTTCACGCATCCCGCGATCGCGAAGATGAATTGGCATCCATTTGTTCCGCCGAAGGATGCGAACGGGAACTTCGGCTGGGGCGGCATCCCCACCGCAGCCGCTTCGATCTTTTTCGCCTATATCGGATTTGATGCTGTTTCCACCGCCGCGCAGGAAGCCAAGAATCCTAAGCGCGATATGCCCATCGGCATCCTCGGATCTCTCGTTGTTTGCACCATCCTCTATATTTTGGTCTCGCTCGTCCTCACCGGTCTGGTGAGCTACAAGACGCTCAATGTGTCGGCTCCTGTGGCTCTGGCAATCGATGCCACTGGCGTCGGGTGGGGATCGCTCTTGGTCAAAGTTGGCGCGATTTTCGGCCTCGCGACGGTAATGCTTGTCATGCTCCTGGGCCAGACGCGCGTCTTTTACTCGATGTCCAAAGATGGCTTATTGCCTAAGTGGGCCTCCGCTGTGCATCCACGTTTCCGCACGCCTTGGATCACCACCATAGTCTTTGGTTCCTTTGCCGCCATCATGCCCGGGCTCTTCAACATCGCTATCCTGTCCGAACTCGTCAATATCGGTACGCTGTTAGCGTTCACCATCGTTTCAGCAGGCGTCTGGGTATTGCGAGTCCGTCATCCCGAATTGGAGCGCCCATTCAAAACTCCACTCGTTCCACTCGTGCCCATTCTCGGCATTCTCTCCGCTCTCTACCTCATGGCTCATTTAATGCTGTTCACATGGGAAGTCATGATCGGATGGTTGATCTTCGGGCTGATCATCTATTTCGGCTATTCCGTGAAGCACAGCAAGGTGCAAAAGCTAGCCAAGGCGCAAGCAGCGGACTGAACCGGAAAATCCAGGAGCAAAAAACAACGGCCTCCCATTGCGGGAGGCCGTTTGGTTTGCTGAGTTATGGCTGTAGCGGCGTTACGCTGTGGTCTTCGCGCAGAATTCGTCGAAGGCGCGCACGAGTTCGGAGGCGATGTCCTGAGCGGTGGACTGCTCAATAACGGAACGCTGCATGAGGTAGACGAGCTTGCCGTCGCGCATGATTGCCACAGAAGGCGAGCTGGGCGGATGGCCTTCGAAGTAGCTGCGGGCGCGCTCGGTGGCCTCGCGATCCTGGCCGGCAAAGACGGTGATCTTACGGTCGGGCTGGTTGGCAGTGTTCGTGAGAGCGAGGCGGATGCCGGGACGGGCTTTGCCGGCCGCGCAGCCGCAGATGGAGTTGACGACGACGAGAGTGGTTCCCGGCTCGGCCAGCGCCGCGTCCACTTCTTCGGCGGTCCGGGTTTCCTTGATTCCGGCGCGCACTAGTTCCTCGCGCATGGGAATCACCATCAGTTCTGGATACATGTTCGCCTCCGGCAGGAGAAGCTGCCTTTAGCTATCTTATCGCGCGCAGCCTCCTCGGTGTAGCCTTGAACCGATGCAGATTGAAGAAAGACGAATCCTGGCGCCTTTGACGACCTTTGGCATCGGCGGGCCGGCGCGGTGGTTTGCGGAGGCGGCCACTGAGGCCGAAATTGCGGAGGCTAGTGAATGGGCCAGCGGACGCGGCGTGCCGCTGTTTGTGCTGGGGGGCGGCAGCAATGTGCTCGTTTCCGATGAGGGGTTTCCGGGCCTGGTGCTGCACGTTGGGATGAAGGGGATCGATCGCGATGGGGAGCTGTTCCGCGTTGCCGCGGGCGAGGTGTGGGACGAGTTTGTCGGGCGGGCCATTGCAGCGAATTGTGCAGGAATGGAGTGCCTCACTGGGATTCCGGGAACGGTCGGCGGAACGCCAGTGCAAAACGTTGGCGCATACGGGCAGGAGGCTGCGTCGATCATTGAGCGCGTGCGGGCATTCGATCTTAAGGCGCGACAATTTGTTGAGTTTTCGAACGCGGAATGCGGATTCGCGTATCGGCGCAGCCGGTTCAACTCGACGGATAGAGGGCGGTACATCGTGACGCGTGTCGACTACCGGCTGCGCGAAAACGGCGCGCCGCTGATTGAGTATCAGGATCTGAAGGCTCACTTTGCGGATTGGGCGAAGGCGCCTACGCTTTCGGAGGCGGCGGATGCGGTACGAAGCATCCGGCGAAGTAAGGGGATGTTGCTGGTCGATGGCGATCCGGACTGCCGGAGCGCAGGAAGTTTCTTCAAGAATCCATCGGTCAGCGAGGAAGTGGCGGAACGCGTGCGGAAAGTCGCGGTAAATGCGGGAGTTCCTTTGCGGGTTTTTCCCGCGCACAATGGAATGGTGAAGATTCCTGCGGCGTGGCTTGTTGAGCAGGCAGGATTCAAGAAGGGCTATACGATGCAGGCCGCGGGCGGCGCGGCCGGAATTTCGTCGCGGCACGCGCTGGCGCTCGTGAATCGTGGCGGCGCTACGGCCAAAGAGATTCTGGCACTGGCGGAGAAGATTTCCGAAGCAGTTGAAGCGCGGTTCGGAATTCGATTGCACCGCGAACCGGAGCTGGTGGGGTTCGCGTAAGACATCGCTGCTCGGGGCCGCAGCGCAAGAAATTACTTTGGCGTAGAATCCTTGTGATTCCCCAATTAGGTCGGAGAGCGTCCCGGCATGCGACTGGCTTTTCCTTCTATAGTGCGCTTTGTTCGGCAGCAGATTGTTTATATCGTAATGTCCGTCGTTCTCGGCGCGATTTTCTGGGCGATTGGCCAGCCGATCAATCCATTCACAGTTTTGCTGTACACCCTCTGCATCGGGAATCTCCTTTCGTTTGGAATGGATCAGGTGGAGTTCCTCTTTTCGAAAAGGCCATTTCCATTGAACTGGCTGGTCTTCCTGCCGACCCTTCTCGCAATGACGGTTCCGGTTTACCTGATTTCGAGCTCAATTGTGTGGCTCATTTCTCCGCCGAGTCCGCAGACGCTTTCTCATCTGCTTTTGACGGGATGGAAGTTTCCGTTTCTGGTCACTTTTGTCTTTGGTTTTATCTCGTTTATGTACCAAACGACGAAGGATCGGCTTGAACAGCGCAACCAGGAACTCGAGCGCTCAGTGAAGCAGGGAGCCGCACAGCTGGAAAAGCAGGAAGAGGAGATGCAGCGCGCGGGCGAAATTCAGCGGTCGCTGCTGCCTAAGGAGATTCCGCAGCTTGCCGGGTTCGAAGTGGCGGGAGCGTGGCGGCCGGCGCGCACGGTGAGCGGAGATTACTACGATGTGTTCAAGCTGGACGAGCGCAGACTCGGCATTTGCATTGCGGACGTCGTGGGGAAGGGCGTTTCGGCCGCGCTGATGATGGCCAATGTGCAGGCCGCCGTGCGGGCCTATGCAAGCAGCGCCGAGAGTCCTGCGCAGTTGTGCGTAAAGGTGAATAGCCTGCTCTGCGAAAACCTGGCGACGGGGAAATTCGTGACGTTTCTCTATGGCGTGCTTGATCAGGAGACGCGGACGCTCGACTACTGCAATGCCGGCCAAATTTACCCGATTCTCGTTTCGCAAGGCAGTACCCAGTCTCTGGATCATGGCGGCGCGGTGCTGGGCGTATTTCCGAAGTGGGAATACCAGAACGCAAAGATCGAGTTTCGTGAGGGCGACCGGCTGTTGCTTGTCACCGATGGCATTACTGAAGCGAGCGACGGGGACGAGCAAGAATTCGGCGAGGAGAAGCTTGCCGAAGCAGCGCTGGCATGCAGCAAGCGGACGTCGGAAGAGATGTGCGACGCGCTGCTGAATCAGGTGTCGGCGTTTTGCGACGCGCACTTTCAGGATGACGCAACGCTGTTGGTGATCGCGGCGAAGTAAGCGGCGAGAACGCTAGCCTCGCGGAGATTGCAAGCGGATGAGGAGACGGTCGCGCTCCGAGGCGAGAACTTCGGCAGCCGACCCCAACGCCATCAGCCGGCCGTCGCGGAGAAGCAGAACTTCGGCCGACGTGGCGATTGCGTCGGTGGCATCATGCGTGGCCACGACGGTCTGCACTTTGCTTTCGCGCAGCCAATTCTGCAGGCGGACGAGAAGAGCATCGCTGGCGACACCGTCGAGCGCGGAAAAGGGCTCATCGAGTAAAAGCAGGCGCGGCGACGGTGCCAGCGCGCGCGCCAGTGCCACGCGTTGTGCCTGGCCCCCCGAGAGATCCTGTGGACGGCGAGCTGCGAGGTCGGTGGCGCCGACAAGATCCAGCATTTCGTCCACGCGGCGGGCGCTTGCGAAGCGGCCGAGATTGCGAAGGCCGTAGGCGACGTTGGCGGCGGCGGTGAGGTGAGGGAAGAGCGCGGACTGCTGCGAGACCAGCGAAGTTTGGCGATGACCGGGCGGTACGCGGAGTCCGATGACTGTTTCAGTGAGCGCGCGGCCGTCGAGAGCGATGCGGCCGCTGATTGGGTGATCGAGGCCAGCGAGCAAACGAAGCAGCGTGCTTTTGCCTGCGCCTGACGGGCCGAAGATGACGGTCCAATCGGATGCAAAGGTACATTCCACTTGAAGGTGGAATGCGCCGCGGCGTGCGTCGAGTGAGAAGCTAAGCACCTCTTTCGCTCCCACGCTTCTGGCTGGTGGCGTAGACGGCGGCGAGAGCGAGAACGCTCAAGCCAAGGAGCAACAGAGCGGTGTGGCCCGCAGCGGCGTAGTCGAAGCTTTCCACCTGGTCGTAAAGAACGATGGAGAGCGTTCGCGTAGCGCCGGGAATGTCGCCGCCAAGCATGAGGACGACGCCGAATTCGCCGATGGTGTGAAGAAAGCTGAGCACGATCGCTGCGACAAGCGAACGGCGAGCAAGCGGAACGAGGATGCTGCTGACGAGGCGGACCGGGCCTGCGCCGAGAAGGCGCGCGGCGTCGACCAAAGCAGTGTCGACCGATGAGAATCCGGCGACGAGAGGCTGCACCGCGAAGGGAAGGCTGTAGATGACCGAGCCGACGACGAGGCCATCGAAGGAAAACGCGAGCGGATGGCCCAGCGCGGCGGCAATGCCGCGGCCGATTGCTGTGCGCGGCCCAAGCAGGACGAGAAGAAAGAAGCCGAGAACGGTTGGTGGCAAAACCATGGGCAGCGTGGAAAGTGCTTCAACAGCGGCGAGCCAGCGGCCTCGACCCAGCACAATGAGCGCCGCGAGAGGCACAGCGATGGCAAGCAGAATCGCTGTGGTGACGGTGGCGAGACGAAGAGAGAGGGCGAATGCTTGCCAGTCCATTGCGGTCATCTCACCGGCGTGAGGCCGGATCTGGCGAGTTCCGCCTGCACGGCGGGCGAGAGAAGAAAGTCGAGCAGCTTGTGGACCGCGGCGCGCTGTTTGGTATTCCTGACGATGACTGCGCCCTGCTTGATGGGCGGGTAGAGGTCGCGGGGAATGATGAAGTACGAGCCATCAGCGGAGAGGGCCGGCGTGAGGGCCGAAGTGAGCGAGATGAGGCCGGCATCGGCGTTGGCAGAGTCAACAAACTGAGCGGCCTGGGCGATGTTTTCGGCGGTGACGAGGCGCGCCTTGAGCGAGTCGTAAAGTTTGAGGTTTTGAAGCGCGGCGACGGCGGCGCGGCCATAGGGCGCGCGGTCGGGATTGGCGATGGCCAGACGCTTCAGGGCGGGCGAGCGAAGAAGATCGAGAGAGGGCGGGGAAAACTGAGAGTCTTTGCGCTCCCAGAGGACGAGCGTGCCCCTGGCGTAGGTGAGCGGAGTCGTGGAATCGCCATAGCCGGCGGCATCGGCGAGCCCAGCGTCGATGAGGCGCTTTGGAAAACTGAGGTCGGCGGAGAGGAAGACGTCGAAGGGCGCGCCGTTCTGAATCTGCGTGGCGAGAGTTGCGGAGGATTGATAGGTGGCTTCGGCATGAATGCCGGTATTCTTCTCGAATTGGACGAGGATCGGAGGAAGAACAGGTTCCAAATCGGCGGCAGCGGCCACGCGGAGAGGCGTTTGCGCGCAAAGCGGCGCGAGGGCGAAACCCGCAAACAGGAGCGGAAACAAAGCGGTGAAAAATTGCTTCAACATCAGCGCGAGCAGCCTTCCATCCACAACTGGAATCGCCGTACACCTGCTAGGCTAACACTTAGAGATGAGCGACAATCTGCATCAATTACGCTGTTTTGGATGCGGCAGCCGAATCGCGGGCGCGGACGCGCGGGCGGACTTTCGCTGCGCGAATTGCGGCGACCTGTTTGAGGTTGAGTATCCCGGCTGGAGCCAACGCGGAGGGAACGACCGGCCCAATCCGGGCGCGCTGAAGTGGTTGTGGCGGGAGCGGCGCTGCTCAGGTGAGGCACTGAATCAATCAGGAGTGTGGCGATTCAGAGAGCTTCTGCCAATTCTGGACAGTTTTGGCAATGCGGTGTCGCTGCGTGAGGGGAATGTTCCGCTCTACCATCTGCGGCGATCAGCGAAGGCGCTAGGAATCGATCAACTCTACGCGAAGCACCAAGGGATGAATCCGACGGGCTCGTTCAAAGACACGGGCATGACAGCGGCGCTGAGCGTGGCCAAAGAGCGGGGATTTACGTGGGTCGCGTGCGCATCGACGGGGAACACTTCGGCGTCCATGGCCGCATATGCGGCGCGCGCGGGAATGCGAAGCCTGGTATTGATACCCGAAGGAAAGATCGCGTGGGGCAAGCTGTCACAGGCGATGGATTACGGCGCGGTTACCTGCCAGGTGAAGACCGACTTCGACGGCTGCCTACGCCTGCTGACGGAGATCGTGCGGACAGCGCCGATCTATCTTCTGAATTCAGTAAATCCGTATCGGCTTGAGGGGCAGAAGACGCCGGCCATCGAAATCGCTGAGGCCATGGACTGGAATGTGCCTGATCACCTGATTGTTCCGGGAGGCAACCTGGGCAACAGCTCGGCGCTGGGCAAGGGATTCCGCGAGATGCGGGAGCTTGGGTTGATCGCCCGGCTGCCAAAGATCAGCGTGATTCAGGCAGCGGGAGCCAATCCGCTGGTGCGAAGCCTGAAATTGAATCACGGTGCGGTGCTGGAGCCGATGGAGGCGAATACGCGGGCGACGGCCATCCGCATCGGGAATCCGGCATCTTGGCGCAAGTCGGCGCGCGTGATTCAGGAGAGCGGTGGATGGTGCCTGGACGTGACCGAGGCCGAGATCGCGATTGCCAAAGCGGAGATTGGAGCGGAAGGGCTGGGGTGCGAGCCGGCTTCAGCGGTGACGCTTGCCGGGCTGAAGAAACTGCGCGCGCAAGGAGTGATTCACCCCGGAGAGACTGTGGTGCTGGTGCTGACGGGCCACACGCTGAAGGATGCGGATTACACGATCGACTTCCATCGCGGAACGCTGCTGACCGATGAGGAGAAGCTGGGTTCGGAGCATGCGATTGAGGCCTTGCGCCGCGATGCGGTCACGGTGGATGCCACGCCCGCAGCGGTGCTGGCGGCGATTGAGGGTGAAGTGGGATGAGCGGCCAACCGATGGACTTGGGAAAGCCAGACGCTCTTCGGCTCCGCCTGCCTGCAACTTCGGCGAATCTCGGACCGGGATTCGACGCGGTGGCCGTGGCGCTAGATTTTTTTCTGGAGATCGAAGCTGAGCCGGCGCAAGAGTTCTCAGTGACCGCGAGCGGACGCGATGCGGGACGGTGCGCGCGGCTTGAAGACAATCTGATTCTCGAGACCTACAAGCAGATCATGCGGAGCAACGAACGGGCGATCGTTCCGCTGGCGATCCGGATGGTCAACGGAATTCCACTGGGGATGGGGTGCGGGTCGTCGGCGGCTGCGCGCCTGGCGGCAATCGCGTTGGCGGCTAACTTCGGCAGGCTGCAGTGGAACACGGCGCAGGTTCTTGAAGAGGCGTACAAGCTCGAAGGGCATCCAGACAACGTGGCAGCGTGTTGGCTGGGCGGATTTGTGACCGCGGTGTGCGAGGGGACGAAGGTGCATGTGGCGCGAATCGATACGCCGCCGGAGTGGCGCGCGATTGTTGCGTTGCCCGACGAACCGCTTTCCACCAGCAAAGCGCGCGCGGTGTTGCCGGCGAGTTTTCCGCTTGAAGATGTGGTCGCGAATCTGCAATCGGTAGCTGTAATGGGGCTCGCATTCGCGCAGGCGCGCGGAGATTTGTTGCGCCTGGCGATGAAGGACCACCTTCATCAGCCGTATCGCGCAGACCTCTGTCCGTTGTTGCCAGTTCTGCTGCCGCTCATGGGAGAGCACGGAATTCTGGGTGTGGCGTTGAGCGGAGCAGGGCCTGCCGTGCTGGTCATTGTCGATCGGGAGGAGAGCCTAGCAGGTGCTTCAAGTGCAGTGCAAAATTGCATGGGAACAGAGCTTCTGATCTACCGATTTTCCGATGTTGGCGCCTTCCAAACGATTGAAAACATTTAAGTTTACTGGATTTGTATCGTTTTCAGCGGGCAAGCCTGTGCGTTATGAATAAGTTACGGTGGTTGCTTAGGTGAATAGTCATCAAAAATCTGATTACCGCCCCTATTACTGAAGTTTGCTTGCTATTTATCGATTAAACACCATACATTCGCTCCGTGGGCAGTTCTGGGGGAGGGCTGCTCTAGCGCCTGTGGTCCTTAACGGATCCGGGCGCTTTTACTTTGCGCTCAAACGATTCCGCGGACAAGATGGGCGACGAACGCCGAAGAGAAATTGCGGCCCGCGCTCATCAAGAACAAGCTCAGTAAATTGATTTGCGTCCGGGCACGCGACGGTGCTGAGGTCTGCGACTTTGCGCGCGTTGCCGCATCAGATGGGTATACGGTTTCCTGTACAATGAACGGGTGCGGGTCCGCAAGGAGGATCATGGCTGGAGTGGGCGTTTTGGAAGTGAACGATGCGAATTTTGACCAGGAAGTGCTGAAAAGCGAGCAGCCGGTTCTGGTGGACTTTTGGGCCGTCTGGTGCGGGCCGTGCAAGGCGATTGCACCGATCGTGGAGGGTGTGGCAGCGGCGTACGCGGGCAAGCTCAAGGTGGCCAAGGTAAACGTGGATCAGAATGGCGCGACACCATCGCGCTACGGCATTCGCGGGATTCCGACTCTGCTGTTCTTCAAGGGCGGCAAGATTGCGGACCAGGTCGTTGGCTACGTTGCCCAGGACGTGATTGAAGAGAAGGTCAAGAAGCTGATCGCGTAAACGATTTTGCAGGTATGAAAGCCCGGCTTTTTGCCGGGCTTTTCTGCGTCTGGGCGTTTTTCTTAGAGGCCGCGACGGAATTGAACGATGCGGCGGCGATCGCGCTTGGAGGGGCGGCGCTCGGGCAGTCGCACATACTGCGCGAATGCTTTGCGCTCTTCCGCGAGATGCAGACGCGCTTCGCGGCTTGCGTCCGACTCGCGATAGAGAGTCTGCGCGACTGCGGCTGGACCGCGCGCGGCGCTGATTGCCAAGACCTCGATTTCGAAGATGCCGCGCTCGTTTTCAATGCGCAGCTTGTCGCCGGCGCGGACTTCGCGAGCAGGTTTTGAACGGATGCCGTTCGACTGGATGCGGCCCATATCGCAGGCGCGCGAAGCCACGGCACGCGTTTTAAAGAAGCGCGCGGCCCAAAGCCACTTGTCGATGCGCACAGCGTCCATTGCAAACTCACGAACAGCGCAAAACAAGAATGTATCAGGATTTTTGTTCAGCTTTCCAGAGATAAAGATGACTGGAATCGCTCGACGTGGCGACAGTCACTCCTTTTTGGCGCGTGGCGCGGTTGAGGGCAGCGCGAATGTTCGCTTTGCTATCGGGCAATGCGGAAAGCGGCACTTTGAGGGCATTTCCGGATGGCAGCCGGTCGAGTTGATTCAACAGGAGCGTAACAATGCGCTTATGCTTGCCAGCCCGGCCTTTGGGAACCTCATCCTGCTGAACCAATTGAAATTTCATGGAAAATGGGTACCGTTTTGTCGCATCGTGCCAACGGAATGCTCCTCTTTCGTTGTGAGATGCATAAGCGCGTGCAGCGTATGCCTCTTTGGCGCGAACGGTTGTGAGAGGTACGTATCACTAACGTATACATTGGCGAACGGCGACGTACAGCGCGCGAATGAAGTCGCTATTGGCCGGGTAAAAATATCCTAAGCGTGTAAATAATCCAGAGATTCCTGTGGGAAAAAGTCCTCTTTAATTTTGCTAAGCTCATGCAAGGATAAGAGGTTCCGATGATTCAGACCCGATTGGCACGATGGTTGCTCATTCATCAGCGAGGCTTCGACATGAATATGAGCGGAACACGAAACACCCCTATCGTGCCTGTCGGCGAAGCTCCAACCTTCCACAAGTTCAATTTTCGCCCCCGGGTTCTGGTGGTCGATGACGAAATATCGATCGCTGACACCACTGCAACCATCCTTTGCTTGAGCGGCTATGAAGCGATGGCCGCATACGATGGAAACGATGCCCTTGAAGCTGCCTTGCTTGCGCCGCCGCATCTGGTGATCACCGATGTGGTGATGCCGGGAATGAACGGGATTGAACTCGGGATCACGATCCAGCGCGTTTTTCCCGATTGTCAGATCGTGCTTTTCTCAGGCCAGGCGTCGACGGTCGATTTGCTGGCCGCAGCAGGATCCGCGGCACGCCGCTTTACATTGCTCAGCAAGCCTGTTCCACCGGAGCATTTGCTGGCCACTGTGAAAGAGAAGCTGCGGGCGGCGGCGCGCCAATCGATTCCTGGCGCCAACTAGGACAGACCTGTCTGAGGTAGCGCTGAGTCGTCGCCAACAACGACTACGTCAACGTTGTGCGGCGGTTTGTCCGTGCACCTGCGCTTCGATCGCATCTAAACTCGCGTCGTCAATGGCCGAGATGACAAATGGATCGGCGTTGGGAATGACCGGCATCTTGAAATCGAGAGTCCACGTCTCACCGGGATTGAGCTGCTTCGCGTACGTGACGATGCCGATGGGCGTGGTGGGGTCGGCGTTCAACTGAGTCTCCACGAGAACGTACTGGGGGTTTGGCTCGCTCCAGTTCTTGCGGATCTTGAAGCTCCGGTCGGCGAAGCCGGCGGGGAAGCTGTAGAGATCGCGGTTGAAGCGGTAAAAGTTGGCGTCGTCGAAATAGTTCATCCAGCCTGGATTGAAGGCCTCACCGTCCTTGCCGTGAGGAGCGCCGGTGACTTTCGGGTCTTGATAGCGCACGCCGGTGGCGAAGACGGCGCGGCGCGGCTCTCGAGTTGAGTCTGTGATTTCGACGCGGATAAAGTCTATTTGGGGTTCGTAGATGTTGGATTCAATGTCGAAGCCAGGCATAAACGGAGATTTGGCGTGCTGCCGCGCACGGACAATTGCAGTTTTGTCGATCTTGCCGGCGAAGATGGAAAAGCGGTAGGTGATGCCGTCGCGTTCGAACGTGTAGTGAACGATTGGCAAGCCACGTTGCTCCAGAATGTGACCGCTGACGCTGGTGGGCTCGAGATCGGGGCCCGAGAAAAACATCAGCTCTCCAAATCCGGTGCGCAGATAGCCCTCCGGTGTAATCTCTGTCGTATTTTCGAAGCCCTCAAGGCCAATCTCGGCGGTCTGTTGATTGAACCAGGAGGCTGGCTGGGCGGGCTGCGCGGAGGATGGGGAAGCGGTCTGCGCGCGTAGCGAGACGGTAAAAATAACTGCGAAAATGCCTGCCGACAAGAGGCCGGCCTTGCGAAACCCGAGAAGAACTGAAGTATGCATCCGAGGAGTTCCCCTGACTTTACTTTAATGGCTGGCAGGGATTCGCAGGCGTGCTGCGTACCAGGGAATACACATGAAGAAGGGCCTGCCAGCCGTCACCGGCCAATCGGCGCCGAAAAGGGGTTTTCGCTCGCGCGGCGGCCACGGGGCGCGACCAGACGGGCAGTGACAGCAGTCACGGGCAACGCGATTCAAGTGGGCCTAGACTTCATCATCGCGGGTGCATCGGGGCCCAGCAAGTGTGGATGCTCTGCGCAAGTCGAGGCTCGTTTGCCACGGCGGATGCCGATGACTGTGAGGGAGCGGTCTTTGTATGAACGTGGCCTGTCAAAAATGCGCTGCGCATCTTGAGGCAGATTGGAAGTTCTGCCCGTACTGTGGAGCTACAAACGCTCAGAAGATCGAGCGATTGCCGCACGATCACATTGAACACGAGAAGCCGCCCGTGAAGAGCGCGTTCGGCGGCTTGCTGTTGGGGCTGGTGGCTGCGCCGGTGCTGATCATCGGGGGTGGCATGATCTGCCTGACAGGACTGGGCGTGTTTCTTGGCGTTCCGATGATCATCGCCGGAGTTTGCGCTCCGCTTCTGGGATCGCTCATGGGAATCAACGCGCTGAAAGGGAAGTGCCCGTGGTGCGGCTCATCGGTGGGAAGCGTGGCGATCTTCGACCGCTTCTCGTGTCCTGCGTGCAGCAAGCGCATTGTGGTGCGCAAAAGCGAGCTCATTCGGGCAGGATAGAGCGGCTGGCGGTCTCGCAAATCGCCTCAGGATGGGCGAGTCAGGTTGGGGAATCTTGCGAGCTCTGATCCCGCAGAGGGCCTGCCGAAGCGGGGCTGCTCAGTACCAGAATTTGAAGTCCGGCCAGTCGTCGGCGTAGGAACGCTTGCGGTGGCGCAGCCAGAAGTAGTGCAAGTGCTCGAAGTCCATGATCCACGGTGCATCAAATGGACCGAGATCGGTGACTTCGGCGTATGTGTCGGTGTAGTCCTCGCGGCTGCCGCCCAGCGTAAGCATCGACTCACCTGTGTAGCCGTTCCAGCCCCAATAGTAATAATTCTGATGCCCGCTGATGGCAGTGGGCAGGCCGTATGCAGGCCCAAGCACGTTTACCGCGCTGGCCTCACCATAGTTACGGCAAAAAATGCCGGTCTGAGCGCGCTCATCGGGCGGCAGGGCGTTGTAGCGAGCGGCGAATCCTTCGACCATTTGCGGCCAGCCGAAGCGGTCGGAGAGATATTGGGGTAAGGGGCTGGAAAATTTTTCTGATTTGGCACCGGCGCCGGGAAAGTGAGAAACATAGGAGCGATAATTCGCCGGTGGAAGCAGGGTGAGCATGATCGGGCCGGTGATGAAGCACAGCGCAAGCGCGAGCACTGACGTGTAGCCCACAATGACCCAGTGGAGGCGAGGGCGATGGCTGCGGGCAGCCGCCCCGGCGGCGAAAAGCAACGGATAGACGGGCGCAAGATAGTAGTCCTTGGCGTGCATCGCCATCAGAAGAACCAGAAAAACAAGATAAGTGAGCGCTGCAAAGCGCCAGGGCCGGGCTTTGCGGGCAAAGGCGAGCCACGCGAGTCCGCCGATCCAGAGTGGAGCGGAACCGGGAAACAGCATGTTGGCCTGCTGCAGCAGAAACGCAAGCGGCGGCAGTTTGATGTTCTTGTCGGAGTGCGCGATGTTGTTGAGCATTTCGTACGTGGGGAAATGATGAACCCACTGCCAGATGAGGTTTGGAAGAGCGAGCAGAATCAGGAGTGCGACACCGGCTGCGCACCAGCGTGACCACAGAATGCGCCGCTGCGGGCTAAGCAGGACACCCGCAAGAAGCGCCAAAAGGAAGAAGACGGTGGAATGTTTGTTCTCGATGCCCAAGCCTGCCAGCAGACCGAAGACGAGCCACGCGCGCGGCCCAGCGCTGCCATCGGTGATGCGCAGCAGCACGAGCATCGATCCCATCCAGAAACACGGTTCGAAGGAATTCATCGAAAGGTAATTCGCTGTGCCGAGAAAAACCGGCGCCGCCAGGACGCCGGTCATCGCCAGTATTTGGGCGCTGCGCTTTCCGTCCAGTTGCCAGGTGAGCACGCCAGTGAGCCCAACCAGCACCCCGCCTGCAGCGAAGCTCAGGATACGAATGCCGGTGGGCGAAAGGCCGAAGAGTGTCTCAGCGATTCGAGCCTGCAGGGCAACGAGCGGAGGCTGATCCACGTAGCCCCAGGCCAGGTGACGCCCGCAGACGAGAAAGTACAGCTCATCGCGAAAAAAGCCGTAGCCGAGATGACTGCCCCAGAGCGAGCTGATGAAATGGATGAGGAACGCAAGCGTGGCAAAGAGCGCGGCGAGAATAAGTGCGGCGCGGAGGGGAGCACGTGCGGGGACGGCATGAATCGCGTCTTGCAAGGCGTTGAACTCCTATGCGGTGATTTACGTGATTCTACGCCGCTCTGATGAAAGCACTATTGTGCCGGGAGCTCAGCGTGAAAGTGTTGCCAAATCGTTTCCGCGGTCTTGCGGGAGACGACGGCGGCGAGCGATTCGGCTGTGGCCTGCTGCACGTCACGCAGGCTGCCGAAGTGCGTGAGAAGACGCTGGCGGGTTTGCGCGCCCACACCGGGAATGTTCAGCAGCTCGGAGTCTCTGTCTCGTATCGCGCGCCGCTGGCGGTGGTAGCCGACGGCAAAGCGATGGCTCTCGTCTCGGATGAGCTGGACGAGATGAAGCACAGGCGAGCGGCGGTCGAGAACGATCGGCTCGTCTTTGTTGCCGTAGACGTAAATAACTTCCTCTCTCTTGGCGATCGCGGCCAGCGGCTGCGAAGTAAACCCGAGAGATTCCAGAGCCTCAGCTGCAGCGTGAAGCTGACCGAGGCCGCCGTCGATGAGGATCAGCGAAGGCATGGTCGTGGGTTCCTTGCTTTTGGGTGACTCGCTCGTGGGAACCAGAGCGGTCGATTCCTCACTGAGATTTTTGGCGCCGCGGAATCCGTCCCCTTTCAAAACGATCGGGTCTGAAGGCTTGCATGCGCCGTCGCGAATGCGCCGGTAGCGGCGCTCGACGACCTCGCGCATGGACGCAAAATCGTCGACGCCGGCGACGGTTTGACATTTCCAAACGCGTCCGAATGGCACGTGGGAAACACTCCGTTTATCCAATTCTGCTTGCTCGGATTCTGAATGACACCACCGTTGTAAGCAAACGGCAAGTCGGGGCAATAGCCGTCACCGTTTCGGTCGTTGTTGGTGTTGCAACTCCCGATCAGCGCCGAGTAGGGGAATCCCGAGTGTTTGCTCATGATTCCGCTGATACTCCACCCACCGAGGGCGGTGCCTAACGCGTCATGCCGTGCGCGGAAGACAGGAATTTCCCACACCGCATCGAGGACAAAGTTGTTCCGAACATCAAAGTCGGAGCTGCCTCGATTGATGGATGGGGTGAAGGGATCTGTCTGCTGATAACCAACCTCGAACGATGCCGTGTCAATGGCGTGACTATAAGTATAGTTAGCGTCGATTTGCAACCCCTTCTTGAACTTGCGACTCGCACTAAAAACCGCGGCATCGTAACTCGCGTTCACATCCGGCAACGGAAAGTAGAGATTGCTGAAGGCGGGATTCCCGGTTAAATGCACTGCCGAGCAGGTTGGGTTCGTCGGGCCGCACGCCTGTCCGTTTGAACCGGTGTGCTGGATTTTG
>JBKQOX010000035.1:0-53459 GCA_052145255.1 Occallatibacter sp. | reverse complement strand
GGAACTCGTTGGTCTGCGGATCGCGGAAGAAGCGGATGAGCGGATCTTCTTCCATGAGCTTGTGGATGGCGGGCGCGAGCTTGTCCTCGTCGGCGCGGGACTTGGGCTCGATGGCATAGGTCATGGCGGGCTCGGGCGGCGCGGGCAGCGCGACCTGGAAGTCTGCGCCCTTTGCCCCCAGCGTGTCGCCGGTGAGAGTGTCGCGGAGCTTGGCCACGGCGCCAAGGTCGCCGGCGTGAAGCTCGGGCACCTCGACAGCCTTGCGGCCCTGCATGATGCTGAGATGCGCTAAGCGTTCCGATGAACGGCGGGCGTAATTCTCCAGCGTGGCGTCATTCTTGACCACGCCGCCAATCACCTTGAAGAACGTGATACGGCCGGCAAATGGATCGGCCATGGTTTTAAAGACGATTGCGGTGACGGGCTCGGCGTCGCTGACCTTGCGCGTGGGCGCGTCAGCTTCGGGCTCGGATGGGACACCGACGATAGGCGCACGTTCAGTGGGCGCGGGCGTGTAGACCTTCAGGAAATCAAGAAGATGATCGAGTGCCATATTGGCCAGACCGCTCGAAAAAAGCACAGGGAAGATGCGGTCTTCGCGGATAGCTTCGTGAAGCGCGGCGATCAAGTGATCTTCAGGGATGGTGCCTTTCTCGAAGTACTCTTCCATCAGCTCGTCTTTGCCTTCGGCAACCAGCTCAACGAGAGCTTCGTGACGGGCCTTGGCGTCGGCTGCGAGGGACGCGGGAATCTCCGCGGAAGCTTTGCCGCGGCCATCGCCGCCAGGGGTGTAGGTGTACGCCTCCATGGTGATGAGATCGACCACGCCGTGAAAACCCTGGGCATCGACGATGGGCAACTGGACGGGAACACAGTTGCGGCCCCAGCGGTCGGTGAGATCGTCGAGCAGCGCGTTCAAACCGCCCCCGCCGCCGGCCTTGGGATTGTCCATCTGATTCACGAGAACGATGCGCGGCACGTTGGCTTCTTCAGCGAATCTCCACACGCGCTCCGTAATGGGCTCGATGCCGGACTGGGCATTGACGACGACGATAGCGGATTCGACGGGAAAGAGCGCGGCGCGGGCTTCGTGCGTGAACATGTGGAAGCCGGGCGTGTCGACGAAGTTGATCTTGATGCCCTGCCACTCGGCGAAGGCGACGGCGTTCTGCATGGTGATGCCGCGCGCGACTTCTTCTTCGTCGTAGGCTGTGGCGGCCGAGCCGTCTTCGACGCGGCCCTGGGTGGGAGTCATTTTGGCGGCATGCAGCAGAGCGGCAATGAGGGTGGTTTTGCCGCAGTGAGCATGCCCCACTACAGCGACATTGCGGATCTCACTTCCCTGATACGTTTTCATGGGCTTCTCCTTCGCAAGGCGCGCTTTCGGCGGGATTTACGAGTGGATAACCGTGGTCTGGCGTGCGCCTTCTTGTCGAAAGACGGATGCTATCACAGCGAGAGTGTGAACGTCCTGTGACTGAATACACAGGTATCGGGGGTTAGGGTTCAGGTATCAGGGCCTGTCGATGATGGTTAGTCGGCGTGGCGTTGCGCGTGAACCCTTTATCATCGTATGGCGAATTCCGGTTGAGTACGCAAGGCAGGAAAGGGTTTGGGGATGAAAGCACGGATTCAGGATTGTGTGGTTGCGGCGGCAGTTTTGATGTTTGCTGGTTCGGTGTTGATGGCTCAGGCGGGAGATACGGCTGCGAAACCTATTCCGGCGGCTGTGCCGGCGCAGGCCCCCGCGCAAGCTCCTCCGGCCATGCCGGGATGGATGATGCCGGCGCCGCACGAAAATGCGCCGCTGGGGAAGTTCGAGCGCTTTCCGGGCGATGGCGAGGGCGCATACAAGACGGGGCATTATCGCGATTTGTTTGCCGAGCAGGGACACACGCCGGCCGAGACGCACGCCAAGATCGAGAAGGCTTTCCAGCAACTGTTTCACGGCGATGGGCAGGAGGAGCGGGTCTACTTTGAGACCGGGGCCAACGAGAACGGGACGCTGGCGTATGTGACCGACTGGGCCAACAATGACGCGCGCACCGAGGGCATGAGCTACGGCATGATGATCTGCGTAGAGCTCGGCAAGAAACGCGAGTTCGACGCACTCTGGAACTGGGCGCACACCTATATGTTGATCACCGACCCGAAGGATCCTTCGGTGGGGTACTTTGCGTGGTCAATGAATACGGATGGAACGCCGCGCTCGACGGGGGCAGCTCCGGACGGCGAAGAGTACTTCACGATGGCGCTTTATTTTGCGGCGCGGCGATGGGGAAACGAGACGGGGGGCAACGGGAAAAGCATTTACAACTACCAGGCGGAGGCGGACAAGATTCTGCGTGGCATGCGGCATCATCCGGTGATGACAGGGACGGGACCGTTCCGGATTCATCCCGACGATCCGCCGTTCGTTCAGCCGGATCATCCGTGGCCGAGCATCAACAACGACAGGATGGCGGCGGAAGCGAAGGCGGCGGGGCGGCCGTGGCCGCCGCAATATTTCCGCTTCATGCGGGGAGGGCCGCAACAGGAGACCATCGGGCCGATGGTCGACGAAGACCACAACATGATCAAGTTTGTGCCCAATTGGCCGGGAGGGACTACGGACGCGTCGTACCATTTGCCGGCGTTCTACGAGCTGTGGTCGCGGTGGGGGCCGGTGGAGGATCGCGTTTTCTGGGCGACGGCGGCGGATGTGAGCCGCGACTTGTTCAACCGCGTGACGGGGCCTGAAACGGGGTTGACGCCGGACCGGAGCAACTTTGACGGGACTCCGGTGACCGGGCGCGATGGAACGCCGGTACCGTTCATGGCCGACTCGTGGCGCAGCGTGAGCAATTGGAGCGTCGACTACTCGTGGTGGAAAAAAGATGCGCGCGAGACGGTACTGAGCGATCGGATTCAGAAGTTTTTCTACGGGCAAGGTATCGACAAGATCGTGGATCGGTACACGCTGGACGGAAAACCGTTGAGCAGCAATCACCCCTCAGGGCCGATTTCAACTGCTGCGGTGGGCAGCCTGGCCGCGACAGATGGGCCGACGGCGAAGGCGTTTGTGGATGCGCTGTGGAACACGCCGGTTCCGTCGGGAGAGTTCAGATATTACGACGGGCTGCTCTACCTGATGAGCATGATGCACTGCAGCGGGGAGTTCAGGATTATTGAAACAGCTCCCAGCCGCTAGCTTTTAGTTACTGGCGGGCTGTTGTTGAACACGTCGCTCGAAGGCGGAACTTTTTCCCGTGAAACCTCGTACTGTGCCTCAGGCTGATTCCTCTTCGTCACGATTCTTCCCCGCCGGAGGTCCGTACCTATGGGCGCACATCTGTCAGGTGTTCCGACGGCCAGCGTCTCGCGCGGCCGAATAGCGTGCTGGTTCGAGTCTTTGATCCTAGGTCTTGGGATCCCTGCTGCGATTTGGATTATTTCTAAGCTTATTTCATTTTCAATTCCTGCGGCGGTACATGGCTCTGCTGAGCAACGCTTCTTGCTTTGGATTCTTGGGGGCGCGATCGTCGAATGGGGCTTTGTGGTTACGGTCTGGTTTCTATTGCGAACCCGCGGATCCTCGCTCAGAGATATCGGCGTTTGGCGCTTAGGAAGATGGCCCGGCTGGGTCGTTGCGCTCCTGTTTGCGGCTCTTTCGATCGGCAGCAATCTCCGGTTCCTGCCCCGAATGCATATTCCAATCTCATATGCATTCATGCCATCTGGATTTCATCTTGTTGCCGCGCTTCTTATGGGAATCACCGCTGGATTCTGTGAAGAAGTCCTGTTTCGCGCATTCCTGATGACCGAATTTGCCAACGCGGGCTACGGCAGAATCATGCAGGTCCTTATGCCCGGCGTTGCGTTTGGGCTGGCACACGCCGGCTACTTAAATCAGGGGTTCTTCGTGTGGCTTGGCATCATGCTTCCCACCGCGTTTCTCGGCTTGATGTGGGGAGTTGCGTACCTCCTTGGACGCCGCGGACTACTCCCTGTAATGGTCGCCGACTTTCTGAACGACGCAACGGCGCTTCCCTGGATTGCATTCTTTATGACAGCGGGTTCGTTGGGCCGAACTTAGATTGCGGGGCCCGGGATCCGCCGCTGTCACCCAAAGCCGTAATCGGACGTCGACTCACGCAAGCTACTCCTCTCCGTCCAGTTGGGCCACCCAAAATCTTGAGGATGTTTCATTCCTCGGGTCCGGCGCGCGCTGTGGTACATTGTGCTCACGGTTCCCCTTTCTTCATTCCCCTAATTCTCTTGCTGAAAACCGCGATTCGCACGAGGTGAGCGCCCATGGCCGCTGCCGGTTCCGCGCACGAGTTGTATCGGACGGCGGGAGCGCCTGCGGATGAGGCTGCGCGCCTGAAGCGGGTCGGCGAGTCGGCGCAGCGGAAGGCGAGCCTGCGGCTGCTTCCGGTGATTGCGGTGGGCTATGGGTTGTCGTACATGGACCGCATCAATATCAGCTTTGCCTCGCTGCAGATGAACCGGGATCTGCACTTCAGCGCGTCTGTCTACGGGTTTGGCGCTGGACTGTTTTTTATCGGATACGCGCTGTGCGAGGTGCCGTCGAATTTGATGCTGCTTCGCTTCGGCGCCAAGCGCTGGCTAGCGCGCATCATGCTCACGTGGGGATTGCTGGCGGCGGCGATGCTCTTTGTGCGGACGCCGCTCGAGTTCAATGTATTGCGATTCCTCCTCGGCATGGCGGAGGCCGGGTTCTTTCCTGGGGTGGTTTATTACCTGACGCTGTGGTTTCCGGCAAGGGTGAGAGCACGGGCGGTGAGCCGGTTTTATGTCGCCCTGCCCCTAAGCTCGGTGCTGATGGGCTCGGTGGCAGGATGGCTGCTGGGACTCGGCGGGAAGCTGGGTCTCTCGGGCTGGCAATGGCTTTTTCTGCTGGAAGGACTGCCGGCGGCGGCATTCAGCTTGGTGATCCTGAAGATGCTTCCGGATAATCCGGCCAAGGCCGCGTGGCTGACGACGGAGGAAAAGGCGTGGCTGCAAGGCCAACTGAAGGCCGACGGCGAGAAGGCGCACCTCGGGCACAGCGCGGGCGTGATGAAGGCGCTGCTCGAACCGAAGGTATGGATGATGGGGGCGTACTTCTTCTTCGCGCTGACGGCGAACTACGCTTACAATTTTTCGCAACCAGCGATTCTCCAGGGCGCGACCGGATGGAGCGTCACGAAAGTCGGGTATCTAGTGGCTTGCTTTGGGTTGGCAGGCGCGGCGGGCATGCTGCTGAACGGTGCGCACTCCGATCGGAAGGGCGAGCGTGCAATGCACTGCATCGTTCCCTGTGTGGTGATGGCGGCCGGCTATCTGACGGCGAGTTATGCGAAGGAGCCGTGGCTTGTGGTGGTTGCTTTGGCGGCCAGTTTCATTGCGTTCATGTTGATGCTTGGGCCGGGGGTAGCCGTGCCGACAGAGTTCCTGGCCGGGCGAGCCGCGGCCGCGGGTATTGCAGCCATGAATACGATCACCATGTTCGCCGGATTTGTTGGGCCATATTGGATGGGCGTGATGAAGGACTACACAGGAAGTTACACCGCGGGATTGAGAGGGCTGGTGTTGCCGTGCCTGCTGGCGGCGGGAACGATGTTCCTGTTGACACGAAACCTCGCGCGGCGGCCTGTGGCAGCAGCAACGGAACTGGCGGAAGAAGCGGTGTGACGGGAGCGGGCGGATAGAAAGCTGCGCAGTCGGAGCCGCTAACGGAGCTCTACTTGCAGAGGAAGAAAAATGCAGGCGAGGTCAGACGCACAGATTTGGCCTGAAGAGCTTGATGCGTTGATTGCAGCTCCAAAGCATCACGTCCTTCTATTTGAGAATGAAGCTGTTCGCGTGCTCGACACGAGAGTGGGGCCAGGAGAAACGGTTCCGCTGCACACGCATCGTTGGCCGAGCGCCCTCTACTTCATGAGCTGGAGCGATTTTGTGCGGCGCGATGCGGAGGGGAAAGTCGTGGCCGACAGCCGCGCCGCCGGAAAACTCCCTGAGGGAAGCGCGGTTTGGTCGGGGCCACTGACGCCGCACACGCTGGAAAATGTGGGTGCATCGGAGCTGCGAGCGATCAGCGTTGAGTTGAAGGAGAACAAACGCTAAGTTGTTACGGCGGCGGGCAGGATGTCTTCCACGTCGACCCACTGCGTGGGGTAGTTGCCGGTGTAGCAGGCGGTGCAGTAGCCGGTTTTTTGTTCGTCGCGCACGGAAGCCAGCAACCCCTCGAGCGAAAGATACGCGAGCGAATCGGCCTCGATGAATTGGCGAATCCCTTCGACAGAGTGATTGGCGGCGATGAGCTCGCTTTTAGAAGGCGTGTCGACGCCATAAAAGCAGGGCGAGATGGTAGGTGGACAACTGATGCGGAGATGGACTTCAGTTGCGCCGGCGCCGCGCACCATGCGCACAATTTTCCGGCTGGTGGTTCCCCGGATGATGGAGTCGTCAATGAGGATAACGCGCTTGCCGGCGAGAAGATTGTGCACGGGGTTGAGCTTGAGGCGGACGCCGAAGTCGCGGACGCGCTGTTCGGGCTCAATAAATGTACGGCCGACGTAGTGGTTGCGGATGAGGCCCATGCGGAATGGCAGGCCCGCCTCCTCCGCGTAGCCGAGCGCCGCGGTGACGCCGGAGTCGGGCACGGGAACGACAACGTCGGCGGGGACACCGGACTCGCGGGCGAGCTGGCGGCCCATCTGGTCGCGCGACTCCTGCACCCAGCGGCCGAAGATGCGCGAGTCGGGGCGCGCGAAGTAGACGTGCTCGAAGACACAGCTCGACTGCGGAAAGCCGCTCGCGTACTGGCGGCTGGTTACGCCGTCTTGAGAAACCATGACCAGCTCGCCAGGCAAAACGTCGCGGATAAACTCGGCGCGGAGCAGATCGAAGGCGCAGGATTCGCTGGCGAAGACGATGGCGTCGGGGCCTTCGGCATTTTTCATGCGGCCCATTGAGAGCGGGCGAAAGCCGCGGGGGTCGCGTGCGGCGAAGATGCGGTCGCGCGTCATCATGACGATGGAGAACGCGCCTTCGACCTGCGAAAGCGAGTCGGCGATGCAATCGACGAGTGTGCCGGAATGGGAGTGTGCGATGAGCTGGACGATGATTTCGGAGTCGGAAGTCGTTTGGAAGTAGGCTCCGTCGCGTTCCAAACTTGCGCGGAGGGTGCCGAGATTCACCAGGTTGCCGTTGTGCGCGATGGCGATGAGGCCCTTGGTGGAGTCGACGCGAATGGGCTGCGCGTTGAGCAGCGCCGAGTCGCCGGTTGTGGAGTAGCGCGTATGGCCGATGGCAAGATGGCCAGGGAGCTTGGCAAGAACGTCGTCCGTGAAGATCTCCGAAACAAGGCCCATGCCCTTGATGTTGGCCAGATGCGCGCCGTCTGCGGTGGCGATGCCGGCCGATTCCTGGCCGCGGTGCTGGAGGGCGTAGAGCGCAAGATAAGCTTCGCGAGCGGCGTGCGGATGGCCGTGGATTGCGACGACGCCACATTCTTCGTGCAGAGTGTCGCCGTCCGCGACTTTCCGCAGGGACGTAGGGACTAAGGGACTAGGGACTAAGGAAGACGCATGCAGTTCGTACGATCGATCGAGGACGCCGGGGATGCCTTGGTAGAGGCGATGCGTCATGCAGTGACCTCGCCGTGGAGATTGGCTTCCAGGGCGGAGGCCCAGAGGATCCTAAGTTCGCCGAGGGGAGCGGAGATGAACGACTCGCCGTCGACGGAGATCTGGAGGCGGCTGCCGCCGGTGGTGCCGATGCGCGCCGAAAGGAAGTTATGCTCAGTGGCCAACTTTCCAATGACGGAAACGTTGGAGGGGTGTGTGGTGACGAGGATGGTGGAGGCGGGCTCGGCAAAGAGACCGAACAGCGGATGTGCGAGAAGGGAGGGGTCCTGTTCGACAGTGGCGCCGATCCCCCTTGCGAATGCGCCTTGCGCGAGGGCGACGGCGATGCCGCCATCGGAAATGTCACGGGCTGAACTGATGAGCTTTTGCCAGGCAAGCTCGGCCAGCAATTTGTGCAGGTCGGCTTCCGCGCCAAGATCGAGCGCAGGCGGAGTGCCCCAAAGGCTCCCGAGCATGACTTTGGCAAACTCCGAAGAGCCAAAGGCGGCCAGATTTGCCGCGACTTCGGCATCGGATGCATCGGGTTGCTCGCGATCTCTGGGCTCGCGCTCCAGAGCGGGCATCGGATACTGGCTGATGGGCGGAGGATTGAGCGGAACCTTGAGGTCCGGGTTCGGCTCCTCTCCGCGGGGAATCGGCCAGAGGAGGACGATGGCGTCTTTCTCGCGCTGGAAGTGCGCGGGGACGGCCTTGGTCACGTCGTCGAGAATGCCCACGATTCCGAGAACCGGCGTGGGATAGATGCCTTCACCGCGCGTTTCGTTATAAAGAGACACGTTGCCGCCGGTGATCGGAGTGCCGAGTGCAGTGCAGGCCTCGGCGATGCCGTCAATAGCTGCGGAGAGCTGCGCCATGATCTCGGGTTTCTCGGGATTGCCGAAGTTGAGGCAGTTGGTCGCGGCAGCGGGCGTTGCGCCGGTCATCGCCACTTTGCGCGCAGCTTCAGCCACGGCATGCATTGCGCCGAGTTTGGGATTGAGATACGCCCAGCGCCCATTGCCGTCCAGAGCCATCGAGAGGCCAATCTCTCCAATCGGACCTTCAAGTCCATTCGGCTTGGCGGTGCCCTTGATGCGCATCACGCCGGCTTCGCCGCCAGGGCCTTGCGCGGTGTTGGTCTGCACCATGGAATCGTATTGCTCGTGGACCCAGCGCTTGGAGCAGACGTTGGAACTGGTGAGGAGCTTCTTGAGGTCGGCGGTGTAGTCGCGATCCTTGTCGATCTCGGCGAGCGCCGCGTCGGGAGGATCGAGTGGTACGGGAGCTTTCCATTTGCCGATAGGGCGGTGGTAGAGCGGCGCATCGTCGGTGAGCGATTGGTTAGGAATGTCGGCGACGAGCTCGCCGTGGTGACGGATGCGAAGACGCGGCTCAGGTTCCACAGTGCCGACGATGACCGCATCGAGACCCCATTTTGCAAAGACGCGCAGAACTTCGTCTTCGCGGCCCTTTTCCGCAACGAGCAACATGCGCTCCTGGCTTTCGGAGAGCATGATTTCGTAGGCGCTCATGCCGGTTTCGCGCTGTGGCACGCGGTCGAGCTGGACGTCGAGGCCGACACCGCCGCGTGCGCCCATCTCACAGGTGGAGCAGGTGAGGCCTGCCGCGCCCATATCCTGGATGCCGACGATGGCGCCAGTCTGCATGGCCTCGATGCAGGCCTCAAGCAGAAGCTTTTCCATGAACGGGTCGCCGACCTGGACGTTCGGCCTTTTTTGTTCTGACCCTTCCTTGAATTCTTCACTGGCCATCGTTGCGCCGTGAATGCCGTCGCGGCCGGTTTTCGCGCCAACATAAATCACAGGATTGCCGGTGCCGCTGGCTTTGGCGTAGAAGATTTCATCTTTGCGGACAAGGCCCAACGCGAACGCATTGACGAGCGGATTGCCGCTGTAGCAGGGCTCGAATTTGGTTTCGCCGCCAAGGTTAGGCACGCCAAAGCAGTTGCCGTAGCTGGCGATGCCGCTGACCACGCCTTCGAGGATGGAGTGATTCTTGTGGACGGTTTCGCGGTCAGCTTCTCCAGACTCAATTGGCCCGAAGCGGAGCGAATCCATGACGGCGAGCGGGCGCGCGCCCATGGTAAAGATGTCGCGCAGGATGCCACCGACGCCGGTGGCCGCACCCTGATGAGGCTCAATGTAGCTGGGGTGGTTGTGCGATTCAATTTTGAAGGCGCAGGCCCAGCCATCGCCCACGTCGATGATGCCGGCGTTTTCGCCCGGACCCTGGACGACGCGATCGCTTTTGGTGGGCAGGCGCTTCAGGTGCACGCGGCTGGATTTGTAGGAGCAGTGCTCGCTCCACATCACGCTGTAGATGCCGAGTTCAGTAAGCGAGGGCGTGCGGCCCAGCGCCGCAAGAATGCGCTCGTATTCCTCCGCGGTGATGCTGTGAGTGGCGAGCATCTGCGGAGTGATGGTGACTGGTTCGGGAACGACGGCGGCGGAGAAACTGGTCATCGTTGATGCCTTCATTCTCGCACAGGGATTGTGCGGAGACGGGAGCCTCTATGTGGAAGACAGGCAACCGCCGCGTGGGCCGCTCGGCATGTGGCGTATAAGCCAAAGGCTATGCGATACTTTGGAAGCAGATCCGCACCCGAGGCCGGGATGGCGGAATTGGCAGACGCAGCAGACTCAAAATCTGCCGGCCCTTGCGGTCATGGGGGTTCGACCCCCCCTCCCGGCACCAACCTTATCTATATTTAGAATTAATAACTTAGTGAACATCGCATTCTTTTGTGCCTAAAATTGTGACTGAATGTCCATAAAGAATCGATTTATTTAATTAGTTCGATTCTCAAACGATTCAGTAAATCAATTTTCCTGTTGACAATCGCCTTTTTCTCGCGTTTAATCCGCGCCAACAAAAGCGTGGATATTTTTCTCATCCGAAAGGTTGAGTCGTTTCTCGTTTATGCCAGGGGGGCGTTGTCCAGCCAACGAGAGAATCACCCGCGCTCGAAGTTCGATTCGCTGCCACTTGGCGGAGTGAAGTAGCAAAGATCACGGACCGGAAGTGGGCAGGCAAATCGGCGCATGTTGAAGGCGGAACGGAGTTGAGCAGCAAGCCACCGCATGATCGACGATAAAGATCTCCAACATCTTTACCGTCTCCAGTCGAGAACTCGTGGAGACGGCCGCACGCGTGCTGAGAATTCGTCGCAGGATGCATAGCGGCTGAAATCCGATTGAATGTAAGGAGGCTCGTCTATGAGGCAATGGATTTCGCGCATCAACGTAAGGAGAGCCATACCCCGGCTGTTTGCCGTCGCGGCGTTGCTTTTCTTCGCGTATCAGGTTACAGCGCAAGAAGGAACGATCCTCGGCACCGTCAGCGACCCTAGCGGCGCCGTGGTTGCAAACGCCAGCGTAAACATCGTCAACCTTGAAACAGGCCTGAGCTCGGTGGTCGTCTCGGACGGCGCCGGCCAGTATGTCGCACCGGATCTGCGCATCGGCCACTACACCATCAAGGTCGCGGCATCCGGCTTCAAAGCAGTCGAGAAAACCGGTGTGATGCTCCAGGTGGGCGACCGCCTGCGCCTCGACTTCGCGTTGCAAGTTGGGGCCCAGACTCAGACCGTCACTGTCGAAGCCGATGCCCTCCACCTGCAAACCGACACCGGTGAAGTGAGCAACATGATCACCGCCACGGACATCGAGAAGCTGGAGATGAACGGCAGAAGCCTCGTGTCGATGGAGGCGATGGTTCCCGGCGCTGTCAGCCTGCAGGGCTCTGCACAAGTGCCGTCCTCGCAGGGCTCGGACGCCGCCGTTGAATTCAATGGCCAGCGTACAAGCCACAACATGTGGTTGATGGATGGCGGCGAAGCCGCGGACCGTGGCGGCGGCGGTGCTCCTATTGTCTCGCCCTCGCTGGAGGCCGTTGCCGAAGCCCGCACCATGACCTCGAACTACAGCCCCGAGTATGGGCTCTCTTCGGGCGGGACCATCACCACCACGTTTAAGACGGGAACCAGGCAGTTCCACGGAGAAGGCTGGGAGTTCTTCCGCAACGACTATCTGGACGCACGCAACTACTTCAACCCCGCGCCGGCAAGACCCGGCGAATTGCGCTACAACATTTTCGGCGCCAACATTGGCGGTCCGGTCAGTTTCCATCCGAACAAGAGCGAGCCGAAGACCTTCTTCTTCTACAACCAGGAGTGGAGAAGGTTCGTGAACGCCAGTGGAGTCATCAATCAGCAAGTTCCGATAACCTCCGCGTACCAGGGCAATTTCTCGGGCGTCACCGACTCCAAGGGAAATGCAATCGTCCCGACCACGCCGTGCGCCTTCCAGATCAACTCAACCATGCAGGCCGCCTTCACGGCTGCCAGCGTACCGCTCAGTACGAGTACGACGTCAGGCGGGGTCACGACCTGCAACGGCGACAAGACCTTCCCGGGCAACGCGATCCCCAGCTCGCTGCTGGACAAGGATGCGCAGGTGCTGCTGACGGAAGGGAAGATCTTCCCGGCGCCGAACAAGGGCGTGTATTTCAATTTGCCGGTCGCCGAGCCGAACGACATTACGGAAGAGCTGGTTCGCGTCGATCACAAATTCAGCGACAAATTCTCAGTGTTCGGACACTGGGTCTCCGAGCAAACCACACAGGGCTACGCCACAGTGATGTGGAGCGGCGACAACGTGCCCACCGTCGGCAACACGTTTGGCAATCCGGCGTACAGCGCGGTGATCCACACCACTTACACGATCAATCCCAACCTGGTGAACGAGGCGTACTTCAACTACGACTCCAACCAGATCCACATTCTGCCTTTCGCGGCGTATGGCGCCAAGCTGGCAGCACCGTCAGACTATACCTATAACCGCGTCTTCACGGGACCGATTCCGGGCAACGTAATGCCGTCCATCGCTCTGCAGAAGCAGTCCGGGACCAATTACAGCCCCAACTGGTCGCCGTGGAACAACGTGGCGAGTGACTACTCCGTCCACGACGATGTCTCCTGGGTGAGGGGCGCGCACCAGTTCAAGTTCGGTGGAAGCTGGGCGTTCTTCAGCAAGGTGCAGGATGCATTCGCCCCGGTGGAGGGCAATTTCGGGTTCAATGGTTATTACACCAACTACGACTTTGCCGACTTCCTATTGGGTCTGGCGCAGAACTACAACGAGTCAGCGGTGCACCAGGCGGGCACGTGGAACAACATCAGCCCGGCGCTTTACTTTCTCGATAACTGGCGCGCGACCCCGCGGCTGACCGTGAATCTTGGCCTGCGCTGGGACGGCATTCCGCACACCTACGAGGCAAACCACCGTTCCTCTGACTTCTATCCAAACCTCTACAACGCTGCCAATGCAGCTAAGTTCGACAACGCCGGCAACCTTTGCAGCGGCGCGTCCGATCCCGGCTGCACGGCCATCACTCCTGGACTGGTTAGCGGCACCGGCTCCATTCTCGGCAGCACCCTGTTCTATACGAATGGAATCGGTATCGGCGGCGTCACGCCCGGGATCCCCAAAGGATTGGCGGACAACCAATGGAACGGATGGGGTCCGCGTCTCGGCTTCTCTTACGACTTGACCGGACAAGGAAGAACCGTGGTTCGTGGCGGCTTCGGCGTCATGTACGAGCGCATTCAGGGCAACGACATGTATGACGGCGCCACCAACGTTCCCGCGAACGCCTCGGTCAACTTCAACAACGTCCTGCTCAAGAGTCCCAAGACCAGCGCTGCCACTGGAACCACGTTGACTGCGCCGATCGTAGTGGCCAGCATCCAAGGGATCGAAGCGGACGACTACAAGCTGCCATCGACTACCCAGTACAGCGCTGGAATCCAGCACCAGCTCAACGCCGGCACGATATTCGATGTGTCGTACGTTGGCACGTTGCTGCGCCACCAGAGCGACGACAGGGATATCAACCTGCCGCCCATCTCCGCTCTGCCTGGGCTGATTGCGAGCAGCAGCAACTACAACCAGCTTCTTCCATACCCTGGATTCGCTGGGATCAAGCAGTTCACGAACGAGGCGAACGGCGAATACAACAGCATCCAGGCGGATGTGCACCTGAATATTCACCAGGATCTGCAGGCCCAATTCGGCTACACCTATTCCCACGCTTACGACACCAGCCAAAGCAGCGGGAACGGGTTCGATCTGGACAATGTTTCCAACCCCTACTCGGGCTGGAAATTCGATTGGGGTCCGTCGGTCTTCGACCGTCACCAGGTGGCATTCCTCGAATACGAATGGTCCATGCCGTTCTTCCGTCATTCCACGGACTTGGCCTCAAAGCTATTGGGAGGCTGGGAACTGGCCGGATCTTCTGTCTTCGAGGGAGGAGCACCGCTCAACGTCACTCTTGGCGGCAACCAGGGCAGCAACGGCCTGCAAAATGGAACCAACCGGCCGAATCTGATCGGGTCCGTTTACTATCCCAAACAGCGTTCCTCCGCCGGCATGCAATGGTTCAGTCCGGGCTTCGGGGTGAATAATCCAACCTTTGGAACCCCGACTCCGGGTTTGTGGGGTAACTTGCCCTACAACGCACTGCGTGGGCCGGGTAGTCAAAACTGGAACATCGCCATGCACAAAATCTTCCGCTTCACGGAACACAGCAACTTCGAGCTCCGCGCGGAGACGTTCAATATCTTCAACCACCCGCAATGGGTAGCGAACGGCAACCAGGGCGGCATCGGAACCAACCTGAACGGTGGGAACTTCGGACTGAGCAACGGCTCGGCCGATCCCAGAGAGTTCCAACTCGCCGGGAAAATCAACTTCTAACCGCGGTTAACGCTGCATTCCTTGAGGCCTCGCTCCCAGACGGGAGCGGGGCCTCTGTTCTTTGGCCTGCGGTATTCGATCCCTTGACGAGTGTGTTGAGGAGTGTGCGCTTGTGGCGCGAAAGAAGATCTAGGCCTGAAGACGCGCCGTCATCGCCGCCGTCCTGTTCGGCTTCAGCCAACAGGCTCTAAACCTCGTTGCATAGATCCCCTAAGCCTGCTTTAAGACTTCCCTCAGGGGCTAAAGCCCCGCTGTTTATGCGCCTTATGCGGCACGCGACCCACCCACTGGGTGGGTTCCCCGGTCGTGCCCTGATACAAAACCATTTATGCAACAAGTTCTAGGGATGTGCGTCCGTCGCGTCCACTTCCGACGATAGCTCGACTTTGCCAGGGACCGGGGTGAAAATCGGGTCGTCGCCGGCCCAGGGCACCTGGCATGCTTTTCCCTGCTGGTAGCGAATCAGGTTCTGCCGCAACGAACGCGCCAGCACGTCCTGGTGAGAGGCTTCCAACTGCCCGATAACCGCCTGCTGATACGCGGCCGCTTGCTGAAATTGCCCAACCGCGGCGAGAGCCATGGCCAGAGTGATTCCCACCTCCAACGGGTTGCCTTGCTGATTCCTCACAAGAGTCGCGACAATGCGCAGCGCGCGGCCCGGGTCGCGCACGGCCGAATCGGGCGCGGCTGCCAATACTCTCGCCAGTGCATCGGCGATGTCAGGATCGCTGGGAAGCGCCGCAGCGGCGTCCTCAAGTAGAGTCCGCGCCCGCGCGTACGAACCCGCGTGGACCGCCGCCATCGCCTGCATCAAACGGGCAAACCCATTCCGCGGGTCAAGCGAGACAACGATTTCATATTCCCCCTCCGCGTCGGTATCTTTTCCTCTCCGCATGAGGAGATTGGCTAACTGAAAATGAGCCATTACGAGCCCCGGATCCAATTGGACGGCTTGCCGGAAATGGGCGATGGCCTCCTCTTCCCTTCGCTCTTGAATCAGCAAAATGGCGATGTCGTAATGCGCTGAGGCGCTGCTCGGGTCGAGTTGCAAGGCTTGCGCATATTGCTTGAAAGCCTCGTCGCGCTTTCCCTGCCGGGCCAGAGCGACTCCAAGGTATTCGTAGGCGATGGGATCGGAGGGGTCGAGACGGACCAACTGATCGTATGCGGAAATGGCGTCGGCAAAACGGCTTTCCCGCATAGCCGCACCACCGCGCTGGACGAGGCTAAGCCTACCCCCCTTGAGAAGATTGATCTGGTCGAGCAGCGAATCCTGGATGTCAGGCTCCGTCTCGCCGCGAGCTTGCAGTTGTTCCTGAGCGTGGGCCAGATCGCCCAGCCCGCGATAAGCCAGGGCCAGTTGATAGTGGACGCTCGAAGCTTTCGGCTCGCTGGCTAAAGCTTCAGTGAAATCCTTCACGGCGGCGCCGTAATCATGCTCAGTCAGGGCCACCTTGCCCAGTCCGGTCAAGGCGGCTGCGGAACGTCGCTGCGCCATCGCTTTCGTGAAGGAATCCTTGGCCGCCTCGGGATGATCCAGTGTCAGTTCCACTGCCCCCATGCGCAGCAGGGCCGGGTTGTAGCTTGGATTGAGGGTAAGGGCGCGCTGGTAATCGCGCGCCGCCTCCTCGGAATCGCCATTCTTCTGGCGCACGTAACCCAGAAAATAAAACCATTGGAAAGGCTGAGAATCGAGGCGAGAGGCATTCGTATAGCAAGCCAGCGCGGCGTCATCGAAACCATAGGCTTGGTAGATCTGCCCCAAATTGCCAAAAGCCGCGGTCAAGCGGGCGCGAGGAGCGTCGCTTTGCGACCTAGCGGCCGCGAGCGCCGCCTGGGAGGCGCGAATCTGGTCCTTGACCGGAGCGTCCACTCCGGTGAGGTCCGGTTGAGGGACTTCGATGAGATCGACCTGGCTATTCGCAGGACTCGAAGGCCCGTTCTGCGCGGCGCGACCGGAGCTTGCTCTCGCAGCGACGAGCGCGATCGCCAACAAAACGGCCCCATGGTGAATCCAAGTCATGGCGCTGATATCTTCACGCCGCTCCCCTCTCGCAGCGTGGTGTATCTCCCGAGCGGCAAGCCGGTCCATTCTTCGACCCTTCCGCTGACCCAGTGAGCCTGCACCTTAGTGATTTCGGGAGCATCGCCTAGCCCGAACACGATGCGCGGGTCGCTGGAGGAACAGTAACTTCCGTCTGTATGAACGCGCCGCCATAGGGGTGACGCGTCGCGACGAAAGACAGCCACTCGTGTCCCCAGCATGTCGCGGTTGAATTTGTCTCCTACCATGCGCAATCCGATCCACGGCTTGCGATGTCCCACGTTGTTCATCAGGAGTCGTGCAGGGCCGCTGTTGTTGACTACCACGACGTCGATCCCTCCATCATTGTCGATATCTCCGAAGGCTGCGCCGCGGCCCACTTCCAAACTGGAAAATGCGCTTCCGGCACTGCTGCTGACGTCCTCAAACTTTCCATTGCCGTTGTTGTGCAGCAAGAGGTTGGGTTCGGCATACGGATACATGCTTCCCTTGCGGGCTTCTTCTTCGATGGTTCGGACCGATCCGTTAACGATCAACAGATCAAGCCATCCGTCGTTATCGTAGTCCAGCATCCCGATACTAAATCCCGTGTATCGCTGTGTAGCACGAGCGAGGCCGCTCTCATAGGACATATCGTCGAACCATCCCTTGCCGTCGTTAACGAACAAGTCGGCGTGTTGTCCGCCGATTGTGGCCACCACAAGATCTTCGACGCCGCGGCCCAGCAGATCTCCAGCGTCCACGCCCATGCTGGATTGCGGGTCCCCGTCTCGATCCACGGCGCAGCCCGCAATCAGTGCCTCGTTCTTGAAGGTTCCGTCATGCTGGTTGATCCAAAGCTGGTTGGGGCGAAGATCGTCGGAGATGAAGATGTCGGGCCAGCCGTCGCCGTTGAAATCCGCGCAGATGGCGCCCATCGAGCCACTGAACTGAGCACCGATTCCCGAACGGGTGGTCACATCTTCAAACGTGCCGTCGCGCCGATTACGGAACAGACGATTGGGTAACGGATTGAACGCCAGCGGACTGCAATAGTCTGGGGCGCCCCCAGGTGAGAGACACTTGGGCAGATTGGTAAACCTGAAGTCGAGGTAGTTGGCGACAAACAGATCGAGCCAGCCATCCCGGTCAAAATCGAAGAAGCTGGCGCAGATGCTCCATCCTGGAACGTCTGTGCCGGATTCCGCAGTCACATCGGTGAACGTTCCATCGCCGTTGTTGCGCCACATTTGATTGTGGCCGAAATTCGCGATGTAGAGATCGACCCAACCGTCGTTGTTGAAGTCCGCGGCTGCGACTCCCATGCCGTATCCCTCGGCTCTGATCCCGCATTGCTCCGTCACGTCAACGAACTTGAGCGTGCAGGTCCCGTCGGCGTGGCGAACCGAATCATTGCGGTAGAGCCGGCCGCGCAGCGGTAACTGTGGAGAGTACAGGGTCTGGCTCGAACCGGCGGGTCCTAACTGTGCGCCCTGGACAAGGAAGACGTCGAGATCGCCGTCGTTGTCGTAGTCGAAGAGCGCCACTCCGGACCCCATCGTCTCCGGATAATAATGAAAACCCGACGCGCCGTTGAAATGGATGAAATCAATCCCTGCTTCACTGATCCGGTTGCTGAATATTCCCTCAGCCGTGACGGGAGGCGCAGTCAATCCAAGTGTGGGCTGCAGGGCGGCGAAGGCCCCCATTTTTACGAAGTCGCGCCGGTTAAAACGATTCTTCATGAATTCGATTGCCCCGAGACAAGTGTGACGGCGCGGAGGATGACCGACTTTGTGAATGAATTCTCAAGGGCAGGTTAGCATAGTTCGTGGCTGATGGCGACAAACCGGTCCATTAGGAATCATCAGCTTTCAACCTCCCAATAAAACACCTGGACATGGGCGGCAACTTCGGTGCGACGACAGGAGCCTGCGATCCCGGTAACCGCCGTCTTCACGGGACGATCACCTTCCAACCGCGGGTTTGAAAGGTATTTCTGGGCCCTGCTCAACCATCGGAGACGAGGCGCTTTTTTCTCGCCGAGTTCGATATTCGCGGCAGACTCGCAATCGCGTTACCATAGGTACATTCTTCGAGACAGCCGTTTACAAATGCCTATGAAGTCTGCAGCGCTGCTTTTCACGCTCCTCGTCCTGCTGACATCGCCGCGGATCGATCCGCAGACGCCAGAGGCCTCTCGTGCAATCTCGTTGGAACAGGCGGGCGACCTGCCCGGCGCTGAGGAGGCTTGGCGCACGGTGACGACCGACAACCCGCGCGATGCAGGAGCCTTTGCCAGCCTCGGAGTGGTCCTGTCGAAGGAAGAGAAGTACAGCGACGCCGCTGCTGCTTACCGTCAGGCGCTGGCGTTGAATTCGAACCTGAGAGGAGTGCAGCTCAACCTGGGTCTCGCCGAGTTCAAGCAGGGTCATTTTTCGCAAGCCATCGCGCCCTTTAAAGCCGCCTTGCGCGCCGATCCGGCAAGCTTGCAGGTTGATACGCTGCTGGGAATGAGCTACTACGGCGCAGCCGACTTTTCCAAATCGATTTCCTACCTTCAGATCGCTGTAAAGAGCGAGCCCGAAAATCTGGAATTGCGCGGAGTGCTGGCGCAGGCCTGCCTCAACATCAGGCAGTACTACTGCGCCCTGGAGCAGGACGAAAAAATCAATAAGATCAACCCCGACTCTGCCCAGGCGCACATGCTCTCAGGCGAGGCCCTCGACGGCTTGCGTCGCACCGACGAAGCGATCGCCGAATTCCGGCTAGCCGAGAAGGTCTCACCCAACGAGCCGAACGTACACTTCGGCCTGGGGTATTTGTTGTGGGAAAAAAAGGAATATTCCGATGCTGCTCCGGAGTTCCAGGCGGAGTTGGATAACAGCCCCAACCATGCCCAGGCACTAACTTATTTAGGCGACTGCAATTTGACGCTGAACCATCCCGAGATTGCCCGTCCGTTGCTGGAAAGAGCCGTACAAGCCGATCCAGTAAACGAATTGGCACACCTTGACTTGGGCATGATTGATGCCGATGCAAACCGGCCAGAGGACGCATTACGCGAGTTCGGTACCGCAGAAAAGCTCGCACCCAACGACGTGAATGTGCACTGGCGCCTGGGGCGTCTCTACCGGAGCCTGGGGAATACGGACTTGGCTAAAGCTGAATTCGACAAAGCAAAGAGCATCACCCAGACCGCCGATACCAACCTCGTCAACCAATTGAACTCCCAAACCGGAAAAACGCCCGCGGCTGGAGCGAAGTGAACGTTCAAGCAGCAACGGTACTGTTTGTGGGATACACTCTCTCACGGCTCACAATTGATTGAGATGCTGCTTCCATGGATGACACAGACGACAATCCAACACGGCTCGGCCGTGAGCAGAGGCTTGCGACACGTACCGGCGGGACAGAATCCGAACGGTTCCTTGTCGAGTTCCAACAGGCCTTGCAGCGGAAAATCGAGGCCGGGATTGCGGCTTGCTTGGGCTGCTGCGCTGGCTGTAATGCTCAGCTTGGCGATGCGCGCGCAGAATGCCCCGGATAGCGGCAAGCAGCCGAATGCAATGGGACAATCGGCGGGAGGCGGGATGGCCAATGCCGGTCCGCAACAGGCGCAGTTCGACAGCCAGCATCGGCCCATTACGGCCGGAGGTTTCGTGAAGACCGGGCCCATCGTCTTCGAGAATGTGGCAGGCCCCGCGGGGCTGACGGCATGGCGGCACCAGGCCGGCACGCCGGAGAAACGCCTGATCCTTGAAGCCAAGGGCCCGGGCGTGTGCCTGCTGGACTACGACAACGATGGCTGGCTCGATATTTACCTGGTAAATGGCTCAACCTACGACGCGCTGGCCGGCAAAGTCACGCCGCCGCACGCGGCTCTCTTCCACAACAACCACGACGGCACCTTTACCGACGTGACGGAGAAGGCAGGTGTCGCCAACGATCGCTGGGGATACGGCTGCGCAGTGGGAGATTTCGACAACGACGGCTGGCCGGATCTGTATGTTACGAACTTCGGCAAGAACCGCCTGTACCGCAATAACCATGACGGGACCTTTACCGACGTGGCCGAAAAGGCGGGCGTAACCGTTGGGACCTGGTCGACGGGCGCGACCTTCGGCGATTATGACGGCGATGGGCATCTGGACCTGTTCGTGGACGGCTACGCGCAAATCGATTTGAACAATCCTCCGCTGTCGGGCACGAAAGGCGTGAATTACGCGTTCTGCCAGTTTCGCGGCGTGCAGGTGATGTGCGGGCCGCGTGGTTTAAAAGGCGAGCACGATCATCTGTTTCACAATAACGGCGATGGGTCCTTTACCGACGTAAGCAAGAAAGCGGGGGTCGACGACCCGAATGGTTTCTACGGGCTGGGCGTGCTGTTTGCCGATGTGAATAACGACGGAAAACCCGATCTGCTTGTGGCCAACGACTCAACGCCTAATTATCTCTACATCAACAAGGGCAACGGTGTTTTCGAAGACCAGAGTTACGAGAGCGGTTTCGCACTTAATAAAGATGGGCGCGAGGCGTCCAACATGGGTCTTGCCATTGGCGACTATCGGAATAATGGGCATCTTTCGGTGGTGAGCACAACCTTCTCAGACGATTACCCGATCCTTTTTCAGAACGATGGAACCGGGTTCTTCACAGACGTCAGTTACGAGGCTGGAATCGCCCAGTCGTCCATCCTCTTTGTCAAATTCGGCGATGGCTTTCTCGATTACGACAACGACGGCTGGAAAGACCTGCTGATCGTCAACGGTCACGTTTATCCGGAGGCGGACCAACATCCGGAGTGGGGACAAAGCTATGCCCAACGCCCGCTGCTCTATCACAACCTGGGAAACGGCAAATTCGAGCCGGTGCCGGCGGTGGAGGGTTCGGGCCTGGCACTGGTGACCGTCGGCCGCGGAGCCGCCTTTGGCGACTTGTTCAACGACGGGAAGATCGACGTGGTGATCAACAGCATGGACGGAGCGCCCATCCTGCTGCGCAACGTGAATCCCGATCATCATCACTGGCTGGAGCTGAAACTCGTGGGCGGGCCGCACAGCCCGCGCGACGCCGTCGGCGCCACCGTGTATCTGGTTGCGAATGGGATGCGCCAGCGCGGCGACGTTTTAAGCGGAGGCAGCTATCTTTCCTCGAATGATCAGCGCGTGCACTTTGGCTTGGGCGATGCGACCGATGCCGGTCAAGCGGAGATTCACTGGCCATCGGGAAACAAGGAAACGCTAAAGCTGCCCGCGGTGGATCGCATCTACACAATCACTGAAGGCAGAGGGATCACGGACGAGCTGTGCGGGGGCAGGACATGCGCCGGCCCTGCCGCGCCCTAGACCGGCGAATGCGGCAGCCTCGACACTTACCATCGCAACGGACGTGAAGACGGACTCCGCGACTCTTCGATCAGAGACCTCACGATCGACACCCGCGTGCTCGCCTTTCCAAGCTCCAATTGCGATTGCGGGCGCGCTGGCAGCGTTCTTGATGTTCCCGCACTTCGGCGCAAGAAATCGAGCGGTTCGGCGCCTCCTGCTCGCCATGAGCAGCGCGATCTTGTTCGCTGTAATCGTGTTGATCGGGATGAGCGGCTGCGAAGGAAGTGGGCCTAAAACACCCAAGGGAACATACCCGATCCAAGTGACTGTGATCGCTGGTTCGCTGACACAAAGCGCGACGTATTCACTCACTGTTCAATAGGTGGGATGAAGGAAGAAACGCCGTCAAGTCCGGACAGGACTCCTGAGCGGCCTTGAGTCAAGATTGGTTCTGCCGCTCTACCGACCCCAACAGAGTTTTTCTCCATTGGTACTGACAAGTCCTAGCGTCAGTGAACCGTTTCGAGCGAATTACCAGCCACTCGCAAGTTATGTTTTAGTAAACAGCTTCGAGGCGTATGTCGTTAGCACATAATATGTCCGGTGTTTTTAGCAAGTGAAATGTCCGCATATCGGGCGGTGAGGATGGATTCCATGCGCGAGAGCATGGAGATCTATCCGAGGACCGCGGCGGGGCGGGCGATGAAGTTACACGAAGTGCTGTTAAGAGCCACCACGGGGAAGATCAAGTGGTGGCAAGCGGCGGAGTTGATGGGTATCAGCCCGCGGCAGATGCGCCGATGGCGCAAGCGTCTGGAGGAGCAAGGCCACCAGGGATTACTGGACCGACGGCGAGGGACACCGAGCCACCGGCGCGTGCCGAAGGGGAAGGCAGAACAAGTTCTGAGCCTGTACCGCGACAAGTACTTCGATCTGAACGTGCGTCATTTCCACGAGAAGCTGCGCGAGGAACATCAGATCGGGTTGAGCTACACGTGGGTCAAGCAGGCTCTCCAGGCAGCCGGTCTGGTGAAGCGCAAGGCCAGACGCGGCGTTCATCGCAAGCGGCGTGAGCGGCGTCCCCTGCCGGGGATGATGCTGCACATCGACGGCAGCGATCACCAGTGGTTTCAGGATGAGCGTCGGCACGACCTGATCGTGATCCTGGACGACGCCACCAGCGAGATCTACTATGCGCAGCTGGCGCAGGAGGAAACGACCGGCGCAGTCATGGCAGGTCTGCGTGCGGTGATAGAGCGCAAAGGGATCTTCTGTTCGCTGTATTCCGACCGTGGAGCCCATTTCTGGTATACGCCGAAGAGTGGCGGCAAGGTCGATTATGAGCGTCCCACGCAGGTCGGCCGCGCTATGAAGGAACTGGGAGTGCAGATGATTCCTTCCTACTCTCCGCAGGCGCGAGGCCGCTCGGAGCGGAACTTCTCAACCTGGCAGGGACGACTCCCCCAGGAATTGCGTTTGCGCAGGATCCGAACGTTGGATGGGGCCAACGCGTTTCTCCGTGAGCACTACATCGCCGAGTTCAACCGCCGCTTTACGGTTCCGGCGGCGCAGCGGGGTACGGCGTTTATATCCTGCCGGCACAGGAACCTGGAGCTGATCTTCACGCAACGATACGAGCGCACAGTTGACCAGGACAACACCGTACGCTTTCACAACCTGGTCATGCAGATCGAGCGTGCCGCGTGGCGCCCCACCTTGGCCGGATGCAAGGTCATCATCCATCAGCATCTAAACCAGACACTCACCCTGATGATCGCAGGACATCGGGTCGGACACTACAGTGTGGAAGGAAAGCTGTTGACGCAGTTGACGAAAAAGCAGGTCAAAGCGGTGGAAAAGACGTTGAGAGGAAAAGTCCAAAAACAGACTTTTCCTCTCAACTTGCAAATCCCGCAAACTACGCGGGATTCGCACTTTCCCACCACCTCTGCTACGGCTGACTATTAACCAAACCAGACACTTCATTTGCTACCAAAAGCGGACATTTCTACTTGCTATCGACACTGACGGATTGGCGGTAACTCGACCGGAACCCTGTCCTTCCAATTCGATATGGCCAACTTGCCAGGTTTTGCAGGGTCTGCCTTTTCGGAACGGACCAGCGCAAGTTGTCTTAGGATTCAGTGCTAACAGGACGTCTGCGGAAACACCACACGGAATATCGTTCCCAGGTGCTCATTGCTTTCCACGAAAAGATCGGCGTGGTGAAACTCGGCAATCCATTTGCCGATCGCCAGCCCGAGACCGGTGCCCTCTACCTGGCTGCGCGATGGATCGGCGCGGTAGAAGCGCTCGAAGACGTGAGGAAGATCAGTTGCAGCAATTCCCATGCCGCTATCGCGCACCAGAGGTGTGGCTTTGCCCGCGACTGCGTTCAAGCTGACTTCGATCCGGCCCGGCGCTTCAGTGTATTTCAGCGCGTTATCGAGCAGAATCCAGAGCAGTCTTCGTAGGCTCGGAGAATCCCCCAGCACCTCGGCCGAGCGCGCTGCGCCCAGCGAAACGGACAAAACCAAGTGTCGTTTATCGGCCAGTGGCCGCGCCATCTCACAGGTCTCCTCGACCACCGTAGCCAGATTCACTGGCTCCAAGGCAGTTTGGCAGGATACTGCATCGGCGCGAGCCAGAGTGAGCATGTCCTCCAACAGGACCGAGGCTTTCGCCGCTTCCTCAACAATATCGGCGAATGCCTGGCGGCTCTCATCGTCGCAGCGGGGATTGCGCATGGCCACTTCCGCAACTGTGCGCGTAAACGAAAGCGGGCCGCGCAACTCATGCGATGCGTCTGCGGTAAACTGCTCGATTCGCTTCACCGCCGATTCCAACCGGCCCAACATGTCGTTACAGGTTTCAGCGAGCCGTTGCAACTCATCGCCTGTCTTTGCCACGGGAAGACGCTCAGAGAGATTCCGAATGCTAATGGAACGCGCCGCCGCGATGATCTTATCCACCGGCTTTAACGCCTTGCGGCTCAGCCAATAGCCGCCTGCCGAGGAAACTAACAAAAGAACCGGGACGGAGGCCAGCAGGCCCACCCAGAATCGCTGGAGTACAAGCAGGTTACCCGACTCCGGAGCCGCCGTCAGCAAATATACCGGCTGCCCATCGAGCACAAACGCGCGCAGGAGCACCCAGTACGATTGCCCCGCATCGTTTGCTTGAACGAATCGCTCCTTGCCCCCGCCGTGAATCGTGGGCCAGGAAAAGCTTTGTGCCGCCGGCGAAGGAGACGGAAACACCAGGCTGCCATCGGCGCGCACAACTTCAGCGAGACCGTTCCCTGTCGCATTGGCGAAATCTTTGAAATCTTGATCGCGAGCTGCCTGGTCTTCCCCTTGAGTTTTGCGCAATAGCTCCTGCAATCGGTCAACGCGCCGGGCGAGGGTCTGATATCGCTCTCCCGTCAGGGTACTCTTCAGGTTGAACCACATCGCAGCGCCGAACAGGACCCAGCCTAAGAAGAAAATGCCGCCGAACCAGAGCGTGAGGCGAAGGGAAATCGAGGCACGGCGCATCAGCACGTTGCGCTCCGCAGCGAGTAACCCACGCCGCGAACGGTATGCAGCAATTCCGGTTCCTTGCATTGCGTGATCTTCGAGCGCAACGCCCGGATGAAGACGTACAGGCTGTCAAAGCTCACTTCTGCATCGCTGCTCCAACCCTCCTCAATCAAGGCGGCGTGAGGAACAACGGTGCGTGCTCGGCGCATCAGCGTCTCCAGCAAGGCACATTCAGTGCGCGTCAGAGTGGCGACGCGAGAACCACGTTGCAGCTCAAATTGCTGCGGCTTGAGGATCAAGTCTTCAAATTGCAGCGCTTGCGGCCCTCGGATGGGCACTCTGCGTCCGGCAGCGCGAACTTTGGCCAACAGAACATCGAGCGCGAAGGGCTTGGTGAGATAGTCGTCCGCTCCCGCATCAAGGCCATAAACGATATCGCGCATCGAATCGCGCGCGGAAACGATGATGGCTTGCGTGCGCATTCGCACCTCGCGCAGTTTGCGAATCACCGTGAGCCCGTCCATCCGAGGCAGCATCACATCCAGAAGCATCACATCGTAGACATCAGACTTGCCGAGACGCAGCGCCTCCTCGCCGTCGTAGGCAAAGGAAACACGATAACCCTCGCTCTCGAGAGCGCGTCCAAGATGGCCGGCAAGGCTGCGTTTGTCTTCGACAACTAAGACGTGCATGAAAGGAGTCCCGAGCTTGATCCTAGCGGGCGTCTATGAATTCTCCGTAAATCACGTTGGAATCCTCAGGCTTCCTTAGATTGCGCTAAGACTCGCCTGCCATACTCCCCATGTTCATGCACCTTCCGCGTGTTGAAACCAAGTCGAGGATAGAGGCCATATGTCTGAGATCAAAGGGAATCGTTGGATCGGCGCCGTCATTTCGCTGCTGCTAAGTTTGTCGCTGGCGGGATTACCCGTCTTCGCGCAGTCAGGGAGAGGCGCCGCCGTAGGTACGACTGCGAACAACAGCGGACCGCTGCTACATGGCGTTCATGCCGCAATCCTTCCTGCAAGCGTAACGGGGATCGATAAGGGCGCGCCCACGGGGAATGGCAGTGTGAGCGGCACTGTTAGCGACATAAGCGGAGCGGTATTGCCGGGTGCGCAGATTGTGCTGCAACCAGGGGCAGTCACGGCCGCAGCCAATTCGCAGGGCGATTTCCTCATTCAAAACGTGACGCCCGGAACGTATACGGTCACCGTCTCGGATGTGGGATTTACGAACTCGGTCTCAACCATCGTTGTGGCCTCCGGCGCAAACACCCTCGTGAATACGACGATGAAGATTAGTTCCACCAGCCAAGAGGTCGTTGTGACTGCCAACCTCGGGGGCGATGTCGCCTCGGTCAACGAGCAACGAACGTCGCCCAACATCGTGAATGTCGAGACTGCAGCGCAAATTATGAGCCTGCCCAATGCGAACATCGCGGATGCGGTTGGCAGGATGCCCGGCGTAACTCTGCAGCGCAACGAAGGTGAAGGACAATACGTGCAGATCAGGGGCACAGAGCCGCGCCTGAGCAACACAACGATCGATGGGGTGATTGTTCCCGGCCCCGATCCGGAGGTGCGGCAGGTCGATCTTGACACGATTCCAGCTGACCTGGTCGGCGCGATCACAATCAACAAAACTCTCTCCGCAAACCAGGACGGCGATGCAATTGGCGGCTCGGTGGACATGCAACTCAAGCAGGCGACTTCGGACCAGCCGACGCTTTCGTTCGAAGGCATGGGTGGTTATACGCCCATCGACAATGATCGCAAGATGTTCCTGATCAATTCGTCTGCGGGATTGCGGTTTGGTCCGGGCAAGCGCTGGGGCCTGATGCTAGGGTACAGCTACGATTACAACGGCCGCGGCATCGACGACGTGGAACCGGTGCCGGATCTCGATACCAATGGCAACACGACCTTCGACAAACTCTATGTCCAAGAATATCTATACGATCGCACCCGTTACGGCCTTGCCGGTAGCCTCGACTATAAACTGAATGATAATTCCGACGTATACGTTCATAGTTTGTTCTCGAATTTCAGAGACTTCGGACAGAAATATGCTTACCAGTTAAAGGCCGGAAAGAAGGATGCGTATCATACCAGCGTTCGCAGGCCGAATTTGCAGATCGCGGACTTGGCCATGGGAGGCAACCACGTCTTCAAACGCTCCTATCTCAGGTATCAGATCGCAGCGGCGCATTCGCGCTTCGGGGGAGCGGCAGGTAATCCCGGAGCGGCCTTCGGAGGCTCGGCAGGGAAGGATTGCACGTACCAACCAGGCCCGAGCGTGTACAGACCTCAATATAGTTGCGACATTGTGGGAAACCCCATCTTCGATCCGACCCAATACAGCCTTCAAACGATCGATTTGACCTTCGGACAGGCGACGCAACTCAACCTCCAGGCCAGCGCCTCGATGGGAATAAACTACCATTTAGGAACTCACTTTTCTACATTTGAATTTGGCGGCCAGATCCGCAATGAACACAAGGGCCAGGATGCCTATTCCCCCGAGTATGACTCGAACAACGGTCCAAACATGACTCCTTATCTCGGTACATTCACGAATCCTCACTTTTACGGCGGAAGCTATCATCTTGGACCTGTTACCGAATTCGGCTTATTGACGAATGACCTTGCGGAGAACCCGTCTACATATAGCCTTGACGAGGGTACGACTCGCCTTCAATCCGACGCGGCAAATTACAACCTTCAGGAAAGGGTTTCCGCCGGTTACATCATGAACACGCTGGAGCTCGGTACCCGGGTTCATTTACAAACCGGGATGCGTTTTGAGGCAACGAATACTTCGAACACAGGTTATCTCGTCTTGAATGACGCGGACGGCAATTATGTCTCAACGACGCCGCAGCATGGCAGCGGTTCGTACATTAACCCACTCCCGAGCGTCCAGCTTCTTTACAGGATTGATAACGGTTCCGATGTTCGCGCGGTCTATGGGCGAGGCATCTCACGTCCGGATCCTTATCAACTCGTGCCGTACATTACCGAGGACCAGTCGACCACGCCTTACACGATCAACATTGGAAACCCAGCGATAGTAGCGGAGCACGCGAACGACTATGACATCCTCTATGAACGTTATCTCCCTTCTGTCGGCATGATAGAGGCAGGTTACTTTTATAAGCAGATCACGAAGCCCATTTATGGCCAACAGTCGATCATTCCAACCACCGGGTCCCCGCTATCGCAAACCTACGCTGGAGATTTGGTATTTCAAGAGGTTAATGGGGACCACGCGTATGTTCAGGGCGTCGAAATCGCATTCCAACAACACTTGACCTACTTGCCGGGAGTGCTTGGATACGCTCGGTTCAATGGCAACTTTACCTACACGGGTTCAAAGAATTACAACCTGACGGGCCGCACAGATTCTCCGCAACTAGTGGGTCAGGCGCCGGTCTCGTGGAACATCGGACCCTCGTACGTAACCAAACGCGCCCAAGTATCTATGGGTATCTCCCACAATGGCGCCAACATTTATGCATATCAATATCAAAGCACCGGACCGGGCGCTGTGCCGTATGGTGTATCCGGACCGAACGGGGATAACTACTTTTACGCGCACACTCAGGTGGACGCGCAGGCCAGTTACTATATCGGCAAAGGCTTCACAGTGTTAGCCGTCGGCGAAAACATGAACAACGCGGTGTTCGGCTTCTACAATGGCAGCCCACAGTACATGGTTCAGCGCGAGTACTACAAACCCACGTATTCGTTTGGCGTCAGCTGGTCGCGGAACCACGAGTAACGATTAGCCAGGAGGCCGTCGGTTATCTATCGACCAGCGGCCTGCTACTTTGTGATCGAAGGAGCGCCTTGATCCCGGCTATTCGTCTCGCGTCGATATTCTTGATCTGTCTTGTCCAGCCGCTATCTTTGCTGACCGCGCAAGCCGGTACCCCGTCTGGCAAGACTCCAGATGCCGACCCGCAGTTCGTCGTCTATTTGAGCCGTCACGGCGTTCGCTCGCCCACCGGAAAACCGGAACAGTACAACCCTTACTCTGCCGCTCCTTGGCCTGCCTGGGATGTTCCTCCCGGCTATCTCACCGCGCACGGCTTTGAGCTGATGAAGCTCTTCGGCGCATACGATCGGATGGAACTAGCGAGCGAGGGCTTTCTAGATTCTGCCGGTTGCGCGGACGCGGGTCGAGTAACCTTCTACTCGGATTCTGACCAGCGCACGAGAGAGACAGGCAAGGCGCTGGCTGCGGGATTTTTCCCGGGATGCGCAACTTCCGTGCGCGGCCTTCCCGAAGGAACTGCGGACCCGCTTTTCCACTCAAGCCGCGTCGATAGAAACCCTGGAGACTCATCTCTGGGGACCGCAGCGATTGCAGGCCGCATTGGCGGAAATCCCGACAACCTCACAGAGGCCTACCGCTCTCAGCTCCTTGCGCTCGACCAGATTCTTGCTACTTGCGGCGCGAGCGTATCCGATCCAAATCATCGAATTTCTCTCTTCGATATTCCTGCTACTCTATCGGGCGGGCAGGAAGGTCATCACGCCGAGTTGAAGGGCCCCCTCAACACTGCCGCCACGCTCACTGAAAATCTGCTGCTCGAATACGCTCAGGGTATGGACACCGCGAACGTGGGCTGGGGTTGCGTGGACGGAGCCAAACTCCGTTCCCTGCTGGTCCTTCACACAGCGGCGGAGGATTTCACCGCGCGGACAACGGCCGTCGCCAGAATTCAGGCTGCCAAACTCCTCGACCAGGTTCGCTTCTCTCTTGAGCAAGCCATAACTGGAAAGCGAATTCCAGGAGCTTTAAGCAAACCCTCCGATCGCGCGCTCGTACTTGTCGGGCACGATACCAATCTGGCCAACGTCGCGGGGCTGCTTGACCTAAACTGGATTGCCGACGGATGTCGAGATGATACGCCTCCAGGCGGAGCACTGATCTTCGAGCTTTGGCGGTCTCGCACGACCGGCGGTTATCTCATTCGAATCTATTTCACCAGCCAGACTCTCGAACAGATGCGCTCAGCCGCTTCACTTTCGCTGCAGAATCCGCCGCAGCGCGTTCCTCTGTTTCTTCCTGGTTGCAGCAGTGCGGACTTCTCCTGTTCATGGCCTTCCTTCGTTGAAACCATCCATCAAGCAATCCATCCCAGCTCCACATCCGTGAGGTGAACTGAGAAGCGCCGAAGGATGCGGAATCGAGTAGCGCCTGGGTTGTCGCCCACCCGGCAGTCGCCAATCCGTCAGTTACCACTTGGGCAAAAACCTAGAATAGACCAGTCTCGTTTGGAAAAGATCAGTACCGAGAATGTATGGTCCGCCGCGCGACTGCAAGGGAAAAGCGTGGGCGAGAAGACAAGTCTGCGCAAATGTATTCGGCCTTTAGTGGAGATCAGCTCTCCTGGCCAGGATGAGTTGCGCGCGTGTCAGTCCTTATAAGTCGGTCGGTTGCTCTTTCGAGACCATTTTCGGTATCAGGCTGCGGACACGCCGTTGTGACTGTTCTTTCGTCCTTGCTGCTTCTTGCAGACCTCGGTGGGTGAAAATGGCTCGTCGTCGTAGTAGTGCGGGAAAGTGGGAGCGCGCCAGCGCTTCCAAGCCGCAGGCGTCTTTGTGTGCCGTGCATGTTCGACAGTTTGAGGGTGCAAGTCCCTTATCCAACCTGATGGAGGTGAAGGATTAGCGAAGCGCAAGGGCGTCGTCGCGAGGCGGGGTCTGAAGGAAGCGTGGAGCAAAGGCGTGTGCCGATGGACAAGAATCGGATACGAGGCCTGCACTCGCGGGCGAGTTGGCAATGAGCAGCGAAGCCCATATCCATCAAGGCGAGTGTCGGTAAATCCGGCGGTGGTGCGCTGAAGGCGGTCGAACTTACCACGGGAGGTCTGCTGCATGTCGTGGAAACACGACTGGAGAGGAAGCGATTCTTCTTGAACGTGCAGCAGAAGTCAGCAAAGGGCATAGTAGTCCGGTAAATCGGACGAAGGCCTGAACGATAGGAGAGGCAAGTACGTGGCACGACTCAAAGGTGCAAAGCGGCAGAATAACCAGCTACAGCTGGCCTTCGAGGAAGCGACGACGAGTGAAGCTCGAAGTCAGTCCTCTGAAGGGACCGAAGCATCGGTGGCGGAGTGCAGTGCAGAAAGCCTGGCACCAGATGAGCAGTGGATGGAGAGAATCTGCCAGCGAGAAAACCTCTGGCAGGCACTCAAGCGGGTAAGAAGAAACGGAGGCAGCCCGGGCATCGATGGAATGACGGTTGATGACCTTACGGGCTACCTGAAGCAGCGCTGGTTAGAAATCCGGGAACAACTGTTGAGTGGGACCTATCAACCGCAACCGGTACGTCGGGTGGAAATCCCGAAGCCGGACGGAGGGGTGCGAAAACTTGGCGTTCCGACGGTGTTGGATCGAATGATCCAGCAGGCAGTGATGCAGGTTCTGCAAAACAGTTGGGATAACACCTTCTCTGAATCGAGCTATGGGTTCCGTCCCGGACGCTCGGCACATCAGGCAGTGGCGCGTGCCCAGCAACATATTGCTGCGGGGTACCGCTGGGTGGTCGACCTCGATCTGGAAAAGTTCTTTGACCGAGTTAACCACGACCGACTGATGGGGCAGATCGCAAAGCGCGTGCACGATACGCGCCTCCTGCGACTGATTCGGAGCTGGCTCAAGGCAGGTGTGTTGGAGAACGGACTCGTAGGACCGACGGATGAAGGGACGCCGCAAGGTGGACCTCTTTCGCCTCTACTATCGAATCTTGTTCTCGATCAACTCGACCGTGAGCTGGAGCGAAGAGGGCATCGATTCGCTCGGTACGCGGACGATTGCAACATCTATGTCCGCAGCCGTCGAGCAGGCCAACGCCTGATGGGAGGGCTCACAAGACTCCTTGAGGGTAAGCTCAAGCTGAAGGTGAACCGGGAGAAAAGTGCTGTGGCACGACCGTGGGAGCGGAAGTTCCTTGGGTTCAGCTTTACAAACGGGAGGCAGCCGAAGCGCAGAATCGCGCCCAAAGCAAAGTCCCGGTTCGAGGCTCGAGTCCGAATCCTTACTCGTCGAACTCGTGGTATCAGCATCGAGACCATGGTTCGCGAGCTAGGCCGCTACCTTCAGGGTTGGCAAGGCTACTTCGGCTTCTGCCAAACCCCGACCGTGCTGGACCGTTTCAATAAGTGGACCCGGCGTCGTATACGCTCTGCTGCCTGTAAACAATGGCGGACAGGGAAGACACGGTACGCTCGATTGCGGGAGCTCGGTCTAAGTCATGACCTCGCGGCCCGCACAGCAGGGCATCAGTGGGGTCCTTGGCGGCTTAGCCGCACAGAAGCCCTTTCTTATGCCATGCCCGCCGCTTACTTCGATCGCTTGGGACTTCCTTCCTTGCGCTGCACACCGCGCGCCTAATCCTACCGAACCGCCGTGTACGGACCCGTACGCACGGTGGTGTGACAGGGAAAGCGAGTGATCGCCTACCTATGTCAATTCCGCACTATTTCATGCGGCAATCGCGTTTGCTGTCGGCCGGTAGTCTTGTCCACTCGACAGCACAGCCCATGCGATCCGCGCGAGTTTGTTAGCCATCGCAACCACAACGACGTTCTTGGGAGCTCTGGCGTCCAGTGCGTCCAGCCAGGCTCCGATCGGTGCTCGGTCGCGTTTGATGCGCAGCACGGCAGCCCGTGCACCATGAATCAAGACCTTCCGCAGATAGACGTTGCCGCGTTTGCTGATGCCGAGTAGCTTCGTCTTGCCCCCGGTCGAGTACTGGCGTGGCACGATCCCCAGCCACGCAGCGAAGTCCCGGCCCTTACGGAAAGCGGCGCCGTTGCCGATAGCGGCAACGATGGCAGTGGCTACGATGGGTCCAATTCCTGGAATCTGTCGTATCCGTGTGCATCCTGCATCCGCTGCAGAGATCCGTTCCAGTTCCAGGTTGAGCTTTTCGATCTGCTGTTCAACCAGCTTCCACTCATCCCACAGCATGTCGACCAGGTTCCGCATCTGGGGCGTCAGGTCGGCCTCTGCGTTCTCCAGGACGTCTGCCATGACAGCCTTGAGATTCGCTGGCCTCTGCGCAAACACCATACCGCGCTCGAGCAAAAATGCCCGAATCTGGTTGATCACCGCCGTACGCCGGGAAATTAGCCGATCACGCACCCGGTGAATGCCCTGGAGGTCCAACTGATCATCGGTCTTGATCGGGACGAAGCGAATGTTCTTCCGCTCGACTGCCTCAGCGATCGCCTCCGCGTCGATGAAGTCGTTCTTGTTCGACTTCACGAAGGGCTTTACAAACTTGGCTGCGATCAGCCGGACATCGTGGCCCTGAGTTCGCAGTGCGCGTCCAAGGAAATGCGCGCCGGCACAAGCCTCCATCCCGATTAGAGATGCCGGCATGTTCGCGGTATAGGTCAGAAGTTGCTTCCGACTGAACTTCTTCCGCACAAGTACCTTGCCTGCAGAGCCAAGCGCTACGAGATGGAACGTCGTCTTACCCAGATCGATGCCAACGGAATGTATCTGCATGTCGATGATCCTCCTTCTCAAAGGCTGCCATATTGGTCACCCGCAGATCGCGGGTGAATAAAGCGGCGGACCATCTCATTAGTCGGGATGGCGACTGGAGCCTCGTGCCCTCCCGCCAGGCTGGAGTCTAAGGAGGCTCCGGGAGCCTCCAGCGTTTGCGCGAACTGGTCGAAAATTGATCGGCGATCTCAGCTCGACTACCTGTTTGCCAATCATCTGGTATCGGAAGGGTTCTGAGGCAGCTCCACCATATCGGTGTTGAATATTTTGTTGGCTGGCACTACCGCCTCCTGACCCACATCGGCGTCGTGGTACTCCATTGCGAAGGCGAGCTTCCGGTTCCCAACTCTGACGCGGTTGACCACTTAGTGCGGGAACTCCTATTGGTCAGCTGAAGAGCGCGTCGTCCCACGACTGCGGCTCGTCCCACATCGGTGTGGGTTCAAAGTAACCCGTTCCTGGCTTGAGATGACGCTTAAGCTCGTCATCATTCAGCGAAACTCCCAGGCCCGGGGTATCGGGTACGCGGATAAAACCTGTGTTGATGATCGGCTTTTCCAGCCCTGTGACGAGGTCCTGCCAGAAGGGCACATCGAGCGAATGGTTCTCCAGCGCGAGGAAGTTGCGCGTGGCCGCGGCGCAGTGAACGCTGGCCATGCAGCTTACAGGGGTTCCCGCAAAGTGCATGGCCATGGGCACACCATACTTGAAAGCCATATCTCCGATGTGGTGGGTTTGCAGGATTCCGCCCGAGGTTGCCAGATCGGGATGAATCTTGTCCACGACGTGCTCTCTGCATAGGGTCTCGAAATCCTCAACCTTGTATATGTCCTCGCCAGTGAGGGTCGGCGTAGGGCTCTCCTGCGTAATCTCTTTGAGCAGATCGGTGTAGTACCACGGAATCACATCCTCGATCCACTCCAGGTTGAATTTCTCATACGCCTTGCCGAGCCGGATAACCGATTTCACGCCGATGTGGCCCAGGTGATCCATTGAGAGCGGCATTTCGTATCCAATGTTCTCGCGCACTGCGGCCACGTATTCGCACAGGCGGTCGATGCCCTTATCCGTCACTTCGGTGGCAATGAACACGTTTGGTTGGACGTGCTGCTCCCAATTGCTCATCCCTGCTGGCTGCATCACCGCGTCGGGAATTCCATCCAGTACGTTGATGCCCAGATCCATCTTCATCCAGGTCAGGCCCATCTCCTTGCGCTCTTTCGCGCGGCGGCCATATTCAGCGGGATCCATGGATTCCGTTGTGTCCGCATAGATACGAATTTCGTCGCGCCATTTGCCGCCGAGCATCTGATACACAGGAATTTTGTAGACTTTGCCAGCGATATCCCACAGCGCCATCTCCACCGCGCACACTCCGCCCGCCTGCCGCGCATTGCCGCCAAACTGCGCGATCTTCTGAAACAAGTAGTCGATGCGCAGAGGATTCTCGCCCAGCAGCCGGCTTTTCAAAACCATCGCGTACTGCGGCCCGGCAATGTCACGTACCTCGCCTAAGCCGTAGACGCCTTGATTTGTGTCGATGCGGATCAGCACGCACGGGCTTGGTCCCGGCTTCACGATCACCGCATAGCGCATATCGGTGATCTTCAAACTCGACGGACTGGATGCGGGGTTCACGTTCTTAACCTCCGCCTGAGCTTCCGCGACGCGCCCAACAGCGCCGCCTGCCAGTAAACCGAGTGATGACTTGAGGATGCTGCGGCGGTCGATGCGAAATCGCTGCGTATCGGACATTTCAGTCAATTCCTTCCAGCGTAAGATTTTTTCGAGTCCGCTGATTTTCGAGCGAACCAGGTGAACAGCGTTGTGCCCTCTAAGGCTCCGGCACGGCTTGGCTCCGGTGCTCCGGCTTCGGTTGCGTGGCCTTTGCAAGCAGCGCATCGAACTCGCTCCGCGGCATCTTCAACTTATCGGGATGCGCGTCGATCCACTTGGCGAATGCGTCATACTTCGCCGGCGTCCATCCCCCTTCGAACTGCGCGCCGTTCCTGCCCTCGCGATTCAACTCGAAATTAAATTCGTCGGTCAGCGCCGTAAACTCCGCGGCGCTGATAACGTCTTCGGCCTGAATCGCGGGAATGAAGAGAACTCCCTCCGGCTTGGCCAGCACCAGGTCCCCCGGCAGCACGATGGCTCTTCCGATGCGAACCGGGACGTTGATCCCGGTCAGCTCCATGTCGGCCCAGGCAGAAGGATCGTATCCCCGATAGAACCCATTGAAATCCGGAATCTCCCGGTTCTCTTCCTGATCGCGGATTCCGGCATCGAATACGAAGCCCGTGTGCGTATGTGCGGCCACTGCATTGCCCAGATTCGAACCGATGAGGGTCCCTTCGATGATTTTGCCAAATCCGTCGGCAACGTACACGTCCCCAATCTGCAGCTCGTTGATCGGCCAGCTATTGGTCCCGCTTACGCGGCCTTCGGCTTTTCCTTCGGCAAGAATGGCCCTTTGCATGTCCGGCCGGATGGGCATGTATTGCGCCGTGAGTGCACGTCCGGCGAAAGGCTTGTCGATATGCAGTGCCTGCCATCCGCCCTCAAATTGATTGCGGTACCCATGGTCGCGCAAATATTCCCATACGTCTTCAATCGTCATATCCAGTGCCCGCTTCAGCAGGACATCAGGCAGCTTGGGCCGCCCATCTGGAAAACGATCGCCCTTCCACTCCGAGGTGTAGAAAAGAACTTGATCGCGCGTCATCTTCACCTGGGCGCGCGAAGGCAGAGCTACCAAAAGAGCGCAAATCGCCGCAGCCATTCCAAACGCTTTTTTCATAGAAGTATCCTTCGTTGGGCGCTGAATCCCCAGATGCATCATCGGCACATCAACCCTGTCTCTTATCCTGCGAGCCGCGCGCACAAACTGCGATCGTGGAGCACAGCAATTGTAGAACCTGTACCTCGTCAGATTTCTTTCCACCCCGTGGAAACCGGGCGCCCACGGAAACCGAACGCTGAGGCGCCGGCTCGATACATTCTGCGACCGAGCGAGAGGAAAGCCTATTCTTCTCCCGCGAGTTTGCGCAGGCGAGCACTCACATTCCAAAACGCCCGGCCGTCGTGGTATCCGCCCTTCCAGGTGGAGCCCCTTGACCTGAGTGATGGGCGGTCTATACCGGTTGCCATTGATTCCTAGTGGATCACCGCCTACCCGTCAGTTATGTTTCAGTAAACAATATCGAGGCGTAAAAGAGTTTTTTGCGGACGGCAGATTGCGTCTGCGTCGATATTGATCCGAGTTTTTCGCAGACCCATTGTGCCTGGATTGTGCCCGAGAATGTCGCTTCTGGGGATTTGAGCGATTCTGGCGATTCTAGAATCAGCAACTTGCGTGTTTCGAACAGCGACTAAGGTTCGACCCCCCTCCCGGCACCAATCCAAGACCATTGAATCTGTAGCTCAACACGAGGCGGTTTGTTCCGTTTATCCAGTCCGTGGAATGGAAAGAATGCGCGAAAGCAGGCCAGTGTGTAGTATTTAATACCCATAGCCCTCTTCAGATTCCGAAAGGGAGGAATCATGCCCACTCCCCCAAAGGCCGGCCTTTCTGACAATTCGATTGGCGCACTCGCCTACTTCACTCCGATCATGGCCGTCTTCTTTCTGGCCATCAGGCGATATAACAAGCGGCCTTTTGTGCGATTCCATGCCTGGCAGTCGCTCGTCTTCAATGTTTTCGCGATTCTCTTCGGTTATGTCATGTTCTTTTTCCTGGAGCGTGCCGCGTTCCTTGGGCCTCGTGTGGTGTTGGGTCTAATGTGTTTGACCGCGCTGATTGTTTTCCTCATATGGCTTTGGTGTGTGATCGGCGCATTGAATGGTAAACGCGTCAAGCTCCCGGTCATTGGGGACTGGTCCGACGAACAGGCCTACAGATAATCTGCCCGGCTTCTGCGGGCAGGCGGGCTCGGCCCCCCTCCCGGCACCTCCAATAAAGAAACTTTGAATCAGAAGCTTATAAAAGCGCAGATTCGTTTGTGCCTGAATTGTGCCCACGCTCGCTCCCCATGATCGGCATCGGGTCCGCTCGAGTTCAGGACTGCCCTTCGCGATGAAGCAAAGAAAGGTTCGGAAGTTGCGCTACAAATGGATGAGCCCGCGCTGCACTGCCGTTACCACCGCCTGAGTGCGGTCGTTCACATTCAAGCGCATGAGAATGACGCTGACGTGACACTTAACAGTGGACTCGGTGATGCCGAGATCGATCGCAATCTCCTTGTTGCTCTTGCCCTTGACGATGAGATCGAGAACTTCACGCTCGCGAACGCTGGGGTTGGAGTTGGGGATGCGCGAATTGAGGGCGCGCGAGACAGGCTGGGGCAGAAAGCGGCCGCCGGAATGAACGCGGCGCAGGGCGCTGACCAGCGCCAGTCCGCTGTCAGCGGACGTCGATGAGAGCGAGCTAGCGCGGCCGCCCCGGCAGAACAAAGTGCTCGGCGCAGCGCGGCTCGTAGGAGTCGCCGGGAACTTTGATGGGGCTGTCAAAGGGCGCCGGCTTGCCGTCGATCAGCCGCTGCGAGTAGAGAGCGCGCGCTCCGCAACTGCAGTAGGCCATACACTCGGTAATGCTGCCGCCGTAAGCGTTCACCAGCCAGGTAAGGTTGAGCATTTCGCCGAAGGGCATAGCGCGAAAGTCCAGATCGAGGCCGCAGACAAGAACATCATGTCCGGCATCCAGCAGATGCTTCACGAATAGAAAAAGCTGATCGACAAATTGACCTTCGTCGATGGCAATGCACTCCACGCGCTTGCCGATCTTCTGTTCCGTGTCCCGAATTGCGCCGAGCACCTCCCATGGGTCGGCGGCTCGGAATTCAACGGCGCTCATTTTGCCGCCGCCGTTGGGATTGCGGCTTTCGACCACACCGGGACCGCCCTTGGTGTCGTCACTCGGCTTGAGCACCATCACATATTGCTTGGCGTATTGGCGCCGCATATCAGCGCGGCGCTGCAGCTCCGCGGTCTTGTTGCTGCGCATGGGTCCCATCATCAGTTCAAGCTTGCCTTGCACGTGCGGGTCTCCTAAGTTGGATCGGGATTAAGTCCGAGACGCGGAGGCGTGGAACGCCTTTTCATCATAACGCGGCCGAGAGAGCGAACGCAGTGCGCGTTGGCATGGTTTGAGACGGCTTTTCCACTGAGAATGAGGCGCAGGGCGCGGAGGCCAGCCAGCGCCGCGACTTATCTCTCGACGGCCCTCAACTCAGCGTCCACCGCCGCCTTCATCACGCCGCAATCGCCGAAGAAGTGGACGAGATCGCCGGAGAGAGTCTGCGGTTCGGCGGACGACGCCACCGTGCTTTCTGCGGCGAACCTCGCTAGAGCGGGATCAACGCTACGCAGCGGAACCGACGTCATGCGCATCGCGCCTCCGCCCTGGGCATCGAGGATGAGCGACGTGAGCTTGCGCGCGATCGGCAGCGGAAAGCTCTCCGCGACGAAGACAAATTTGCCGCGCGTGGTGATGACGACCGGGCCCTCGTCCGTAGAGTAGACCTGCTCGACGGAGCCGTCGCCGGATGGAGCGTTGAGATCGGAAGTAGCTTGCAATTGAACGCTGGAGTACTTGCGGCCCAGGTTCTTCGCATAGAGCCTGCTGAAAACCTGCGCGGAGTCGGCGTTTTTCCAGACGGAAAGATAAAAGAGGCCAATGGATTTGGTGCTGGCCTGCTCCGCCGGCGTGGTAGCGCTGCGGAGTTGTCCCGCCCAATAAAGGCCGCCATCCCAAGCCGGTGTCAGGTCGCTCGAAGCGTGGTCGCCGCCGAAGAGCTCAGTGATGATGTGCACGTCGAGCTCGCCGATCTGGCCGATGTCGTAGGGCACGTATTCCGCATCGACGATCGGATGAATGTTGGGCAGCAGCGGAATGGCCGGAATTTTTTTCTGCTCATAGACGCGCGGGTTGATGATCTCCCAACTCGACGTCGGCGGCCGATCGAGCGCGCCGGCAAAGGCCGCTGCTTGGCCCAGGTCCATCCAGATGTCCTGCTCGAAGCTCAGGCCCTCCTTGTACGGGAACAACATCGATTCCGAAAGCAGAAGGGGCGCGCGCGCCAACACTGGCGAATCTTCAGTAGAGTTCATCTGCGAGCGGACGACATCGAGCACTTCAGGATCCTTGACGAGGCTCTTGCCGAGCGGCTTTAGGATGTAGTCCATCATCACGGCCGTCGCCTGACCTTCTGCCACGGCGTCGCGCGCCGTGTCCATCTCGTCGCGGGCCAAGTGGTCTTGATCGCCGGCCGCGTCCTTCGACACGTCGTCGGGAGTCTGGTTGTCCCATTTCTCCAGGTCCGCATGCTGATCTTGCAGAGCGTGAGTCAGCTCGTGGGCCATCACCGGCTTCTGCTCGTCGGGATCCACCCAATCCAGAATGTTCACGGTCTTGGTCTTGGAGTCGTAGTAGGCCTCGATCTGTTCCTTGAGAAGCGCCAGCAAAAAAGGCTTGAGCTCAAAGTCGTGGTCGAGCAGGCCAAATTTCTTCAGGACGATCTCGTCGCGCTCCAGGCGCTTGGCGCCCTCGTCTTCATTGAATTTTTCGTCGAGGTAGCTCTCGACTGCGGTGCGCGTGGTGAGGGTGCGCTTGACGGTGCTCTTGATGGGCAGGCCGGTTTCGTCGGATGAGAACTTGATGAGCTCGTCGACCAGCGCGAAGAGTTGCTGCGCCTGTTCGGGCGTAATCTTTGTGCCCGATTTTCCGGTCTCCGAATTGCCGCCTTGCGATTTGCCCGCTTGATTGTCCTGTGCCGCTGAAGCCTTTGCCGCGCCCGTGGTCGGCGCAGGCGCAGCGGGCTGAGGCGCAGGAGCGCCGGGTTGGGGCGCGGGAGCGGACTGCGCCCAGGTTGCCGCCGCCACTGAGAACACGAGGGCAGCGACTCCCCATCGCCCGGTTTGTGCCGCTTTCATGTGCCGATTCCTCATTCATTCTCCCTACGGGATTGGATGCGCTTCCGGGTTCGCGGGCCGGAATTCCAGCTTGTCACTTCAAGGCTATAATCAGGATGCGGTTTGACGCCAAGTTTAGGCAGAAAATCCGGCGCCAAATCACGGAAAAGCTCCCCATGCCCGAGACCGATCTCGCCCAAAATCTGCAGGCCACAGCCCTGGCCGGCCTGCTTGAGTCTTCACGTACATCGCACGAGCTCAACGTTTACCGGGGCGTGTTGACCCCCGTAGAGTTGGACGCGCCGGAAACGGAAACAGCGGCGCTGGCGTTCGGAGCCGCGATCCACGATCTGGGCTGGATGCGCCGTGTCGCCGTTCGCGGGGCCGACCGCTTCCGCTGGTTGAGCGGGATGGTGACCAACACCGTCAACGATCTTTTCCCCAACACCGGCGCCTGGAACCTGGTGCTTAACGCGCAAGGCCATATTCAAGGCGATTTGACGGTTTGGCGTGGCGGCGAGGAATCCTCACCACAGCGGCGTAGCGCGACTGCAACACTCGCGGGCGACCCTCTATTGGGGACCCCCTTTGCCGGCGAGTCCGAGCTGGAATTGGAGATTGCTGTCGACCAGTTTGAAAAGCTGCTGGCTCACCTGAACAAGTTCATCATCATGGACGACGTGGAGCTGGTCCCGCTTGGGGATGAGCAGGTGGGAGAGGCGGGCTCGGAGACGGCAATCGGCATGACTGGGCCGCAGGCGGGCGAGGTGCTGGAACGTGTGGGCCTTCCGGTCATCGGCAGCGCGATGGCTGGCACGACCGTCGAGTGGAACGGCTGGAACCTGAGAATTCTGCGCACCCATGGCGCGCTTGCGCAACACTACGAGTTCTGGCTGCCGTCTGCGGGGCTGGCCAAGCTATGGTCTTGCCTGCGCACCGGGGGAGCGACGCCGATTGGCAGTCGATCGATCGAGGCGTTTCGCATCGCCGAAGGGATTCCGGCATACGGAACCGACATGGTGGAGCGCGACCTGCCGCAGGAGACTTCGCAGATGCGTGCGCTGCACTTTGCCAAGGGCTGCTATCTGGGCCAGGAGATCGTGGAGCGCATCCGCTCGCGCGGTAATGTCCACCGGCATCTGCGGCCGCTTGAGCTTTCGGGTCCAGCGCCCCAGGGCGGCGCGGAGTTGAAGCTCGAAGACGGAACAGCCGCCGGACAGATCACCAGCGCGGCCGAGTTGAAGCTACCGGCTGGCCCCCGCGTCTTTGGGCTGGGCATGGTGCGCTCTGAAGCGGAGGAGCGCGCGCAAGCATTCGCATACAAAGCCGGGGTAATCGAGGGAACGGCGCGGATTCTTGAAGCTCCGCCGAAGCTGGCCCAAAAACGCAAGAATTGAAAAGCGCAAAAATTGAGCAGCCCGAAGCCGGGATGAGAAACTGAAAGTATGAGCGATACGCCAAAATTCGAAGTGATCGACCGCCGCAAGATGAAAGCGGAAGAGGAGAAAGAAGGCGGCCATTCGGCGCCTAAGGAGCCTGAGCAAACGGCTCCCGCCACGCCTGGAGAGCCTTCGCCTGGCCCGCGCCTGGTGGTGAATGAAACGCCGCGCGAGCATGCAAAGGAGCAGACGCCTGCACCCGCTGAGCCGGGCGCGACAGCAGAGCCAGGATTGCTGGACGAATTGCCCCCGCCGCCAACTGCCGCGGAGAGCCACGAGCAGAAGACAGCGTACGATGCCTCGGCGCAAAGGCTGGAGGATCTCATTCGCGCGCAGAATCCCGGTGTGGGCCCGCAGCCGCCGCTAGGATTTGAGCAGCTGGTGCAGCAGTTTTACGTAACCGCCATGCTCCAGATGGGAGCGGGCACGCAGGAGGGGCAGCGGCCGCGCGTCGACATCATGGGCGCGCGAGCCACCATCGATTTGCTGGGAGTGCTGGCGGAAAAGACACGCGGCAACCTGACGCCCACCGAGGATCGTGTGCTGCAAACCGTGCTCTTCGAAGCGCGCATGGCGTTTCTTGAACTGACCAGCATGGTGGGTGCACCCGCCGTGCCGCCTGTGCCGCCGGCGAAAAAGTGAGCCGTTGCGCTGAAACCGAGAATCGTGGTTCGTAAATCGTGAGCGGCAATCGATCACTGCCCGGCAGCCAACCACGGACCACGATCCACGAATCACGCTCCACCGTCCACGAAAACATGCAAGGTACGCTCACATTTCTGGGAACGGGAACCTCGATGGGGGTTCCAACGCTAGCCTGCCAGTGCCCGGTATGCACGTCGCCCGATCCGCACGACCGCAGGCTGCGGCCCTCCGTGCTGCTGCGTTGGCCGGACCCCGCTTCAGGCGCCGAGCGCATTGTCGTCATCGATACCGGCCCCGATTTCCGCGAGCAGGCGCTGCGTGAGCGGCTGACGCATGTTGACGCTGTGCTTTATACGCACGGGCACGCCGATCATATCCTGGGAATGGATGACCTGCGCCCATTGAGCTTTATCGCAGCGAAAAAAAGCGGCCCCATCCCGCTCTACGCCGATCGAGAAGCTGCTGCAACTCTCGAGCGCACGTTTGCCTACACCATTTCACCAGAGGCGACCTATACGAATCGCGCGCGCGTGGAGCTCATTCCGCTCGCTGACCACAATCCAGTGCACGGCGTCGACTTTGTGCGCGTTCCGCTATGGCATGGCGAACAGTGCATTGCCGGATTCCGCTTTGGCAACGCGGCCTACATGACCGACGTGAGCGCGATCCCCGAAGAGAGCTTTTCGCTTCTGGCGGGTATTGAAGTGCTGGCAATTTCGGCGCTTCGCCACACGCCTCACCCCAGTCACTCTACCGTGCAGCAATCAATCGAATGGTCGCAGCGCATCGGCGCCAAACAAACCTGGTTCATGCACATCTCTCACGACCTGGGCCATGAAGAAACCAATCGCGCGCTTCCAGCGGGAGTCAGGCTGGCGCACGACGGGCTGACGGTGCCCGTGATGCTATGAGTGCGGAGCCGATCAATAAAACTTCGCCGGGCGGCGACGCGGCGACTCGCAACAGCGGCGCGTTCGCGGTTTTTCGTTCGCTCCGCGAGATTCCGGCCGGCTTTGGTCCCACGGTTGCCGCGGTGGGCAACTTTGATGGCGTGCACTTGGGGCATCGCGCGATTCTTGCCGCCGCTGCGGCCGAGGCGCGAGCAACCGGTGCGCGGGCCGTAGCCATCACCTTCAATCCGCATCCCGAGCAGTTTCTGCGCCCGGCACATGCACCCAAGCTGATCACGCCACTGTCTGAGAGATTGCGGCTGCTGGCGGAAACGGGGATCGATGCGGTGCTGGTGCTTCGATTCGACGCTGCTCTTGCCAATCTGTCGCCTCGCGAATTTGCGGAGCAGATTCTGATTGAGACGCTGGGCGTGCGCAGCATGCACGAAGGGCAAAACTTCCGCTTCGGGCGCGGAGCAACCGCCGGCGTGCGCGAGCTGGCCGCAATGGGCGAGGAGCTTGGTTTTTCCGTGCACGTTCATGAAGCGGTCCGCATGCGCGGGCTGGAGGTTTCGAGCTCCGCCATTCGCGCGCTGGTTTCGGCGGGAGACATCCGCCGCGCGCGATGGATGCTGGGGCGGACGTTCTCGATACTCTCAACGCCGGCCTCGGGGCGCGGCATCGGCACGCGATTGCTGGTGCCCACGGTGAACCTTGCGGCCTATGACGGGCTGCTGCCGGCCTTCGGCGTTTACGTGACGCGGCTCAAGTTGAATGGACGTGCGTTCCAGGCGGCGACGAATTTGGGCAACCGGCCGACGTTCGGCGAGGCGTCCTTTGCGATTGAGTCGCACATCCTCGACTTCGAGCCGATCGATCTGGACGAGACCACTCCGCTGGAACTCGAGTTCCTGCTCCGCCTGCGCGGCGAGAAAACCTGGCCTTCACCCGAAGCGCTCAAGGCGCAAATCTTCAAGGATGTTGCGCGCGCAAAGCGGTATTTCGCACTCTTGAGCGGCCGCTGAGCGTATGCGTCAGTGGTTTGACGTCAATGCAGGCTTGACTTCGGCTCTATTTGCCGGCTTCTTCGTCGGCCTTTGAGGGGAAGTGAACGCGGGCTTGACGACGGCAGTGCGTTGCCGGGATGGCAAGGTAGCTTTCGCCGCGGACGCTTGCACAGGAAGCTTTGCGGACGGCGTGCTGCCCGCAATGTCCAGCGTCGCTCCGTCCTCGTCGCCCGGGAATTGCTCGTCGTCCTTGCCGGCGATCGCGGCGCGCATGAAGTTGATCCAGATCGGCAGAGCGGTTACCGCGCCCGTTTCCTTGTCACCCAGGGACTCGCGGCTGTCGTTCCCCACCCACACTCCGCAAGTGACCGACGGGGAGAAACCCAGGAACCACGCATCGGTAAAGCTGCTGGTGGTTCCAGTCTTGCCGCCCAGCGGATGGTTCAACTGTTTGGCGGCCGCGCCGGTGCCGTGATCGGTCACGCCGCGCAGCAGCGTCATCATGGTGCGGGCCGTTTGCTGGTCAAGCACCTCGTCTACCGCGGGCCTCTCCTGCCACAGCGTGATTCCGTCGGCGTTTGAAACTTTGCGGATGAGGTGCGGAGCGACGCGAACACCATCGTTGGGGAAGACCGCGTACGACGCTACCTGCTCTTCCAGCGTGATCTCCACCGCGCCTAGCGCCACCGGCAGATAGGGAGGAATATTCGACGTGACGCCGAAGCGATGGGCCACGTCGATCACCTTGTGAATGCCCACGCGCGCGGCCAGCTTGAGCGCGGGGATGTTTCGCGACTCCGCAAATGCATTGGCGACGGTCATCGCGCCCTTGTAGTCGTTCTCGTAATTGTGCGGCACGTAATCGCCGAAGCGCGTCGGCCCATCAACAATACTGTCGGTGGGTTTGACGCCATCCTCAATCGCCGCGGTATAAACGTAGGGCTTGAAACTCGAGCCAGTCTGTCTTTCAGCTTGAGTCGCCCGGTTGAAGACCGAGACCGCGTAGTCGCGGCCGCCCACCATGGCCAGCACGTCGCCGCTGGTGTTGTCGATGGCCATCAGCGCGCCTTGCGTGCCGGAGTCCTCTTCGAGCGATGCGCGGCGTTCGCCGCTTGCAGCAGCCGCGGTCATGCGCACATAGATGATGTCGCCGGGTTTGGCGAGCGCATTGCCGTAGCGAATGCCGGTCCACTGCCAGTCGGGGGGCAGCAGCAGGATCTCCGAGCCCGGTTGATCCGGCGGCCCGATGCGCGCGTGAATCTCCAGCGGAAGACTACGCGTAACGATTGCGTGAACGTAGTCGCCGGGTCCAGCCAGGATCGCCCAGTCCGGATGGCGATAGTTCTCGAGCGTGATGTCGCCGGCAAGCACATTTTCCAATTTGCCGCGCCAGCCGTGACGGCGCTCGTATGCGGCCACGCCGTCCACCACGGCGCTGTTGGCGACCTTTTGTAAGTCGAGATCGAGAGTCGTATCGACGCGCAGACCGTCCTCATGCACTTCTTCGGTGCCGAATCGCTTATCCAGTTCCTCGCGGATCGCGTCCTGGAACCACGGCGCCGGTAGACCCACTGGCCGCGCCATGTGCAGACCAAGCGGAGCGTTGCGCGCCGCCTCAGCCTGGGCGTGGGTGATCACGCGGTCCCCCTCCATCTCGCTCAGCACAAGGTTGCGGCGGTGCAGCGCGCGCTCCGGATTGAGCAACGGCGAAAACGCCACCGGCCCCTTGGGCAAACCGGCAAGCAGCGCCGCTTCGGTCAGCGTCAGGTCTTTCGCGTGTTTTGAAAAGAAATATTCCGACGCGGCTTCAAAGCCATAGTTCCCGCTGCCCAGGTAGATCTGATTGCCGTAGAGCGTGAAGATCTGTTCCTTGGTGAAGGCGCGCTCGATCTGAATGGCAAGATAAGCTTCCTGAATCTTGCGCATGGCCGTGCGGTCGGAAGAAAGAAAAAGATTGCGCGCCAATTGCATCGTGAGCGTGGAGGCGCCCTGCGCGCGGCCGTGGCTGCGAATGTCGTGCCAGACAGCGCCGGCCACGCGGAACACATTGATGCCCCAGTGCGATTCGAAGTTCTTGTCTTCAATCGAGATCACTGCCTCGCGCAGAATGGGCGCGAATCCGTCGTAGCCAACCACCTCGCGGCGCTCCAGCGCGAAAGAGCCGATAACGCGGCCCTTCCGGTCATAGAGATCGGTGATTGTGGATGGCTGGAAATGCTCCAGGTCCTGAATCTGAGGAAGGTTTACGGAGTAGACAAGTGTGAGGCCGGCGAGAGAACCGGTGATGGCCGACAGCATGATCAGCGCGACAAGGGCCGACCGCCCGGCCAGTTTGCGCCTTCGATGCGCGGGGAGCGGCGGCCTGGAAAAACGGCGCTCCCTGCCCGGCAGGCGCTCGCCCAGTTGGTCTTTGGCGCGCTCTTTGGGCGGCAGATTGGACGTCGTAGCCAAGGCAGGAGTGGCCTCTCGGGCAAGCCTCCGCCACACGAGGTGGAGGAGTGCCTCATCCTAAGGCTAGCATTGGATAGCTCTGGAAAAATCGCAGGTTACGCTGGTCGCATTACCTTGGTTAAGAGCGGGAACGCGTGCCTGAAAATGGGAACAGCGTCCTAACTCGTTAGCGATCAGCCGTTCTTCGCTTTCAACAGCGACAGCGCCTGGTTAAGCGGCGCGTCGCCATTCGAAGGAGGCATCGGCTCGCCGTCGTCCTCGGGCGAAGCGACAACGACGTTGGGCGTTACCGCCACTTCCTGAATCTTCTTGCCGTCGGGGTCTTCGTATTTGGCGACCGTCAGCATGAGACCGGCGCCATCGGGCAGATCAATGGTCTTTTGCACCGTGCCCTCGCCAAAGGTGTGCTCGCCGACCACGTCGCCGCGCTTCAGGTCTTCAATGGCGGCGGCAGTAATCTCCGGAGCGCCATAGGTGCCGCGGTTCACCAGCACTGCTACCGGCGCGTCTGTCAGGAAGAGTGAGGAATCGGCGCTAAAGGTCTGAAGCGGATACTTCTGCCCTTCCAAAGACGCCAGCGTACCCTGCTTGATGAAGAAGTTAGCCAGGCGCACTCCCTGCTGGGGGTCTTCGCCGGTCGTGTCGCGGAGGTCAAGAAGAATCTTCTTGCCTTTGCCAGCGGCTTTGATCCGGGCAGCGATGTCATCGACACGAGCCGCGGTCAATATTCCCGGCTTCAGATAAAGGATTGATGCATTTTCGTAGAACTGCTCACCCAACGGAGGCGTCGCGAGCGCCGCGCGCGTGAGCTTGATCGTGTCGGGATCGGGCTTGAACGGCCGGACGACCGAAATCGTGACCGTGGTGCCGGGCTTGCCAGAGAGCATGAAGCGCACGATGGCCAGCGGCAGATCGTGAGTCGCCTGGCCGTCAATCAGGTCGATGAGGTCGCCATCGCGCAAATGCTCCTGGTCGGCCGGCGATCCGGGCAGAACATTCACCACCGTGGCGTATCCGAACCGCTTGGAGATGGTGAGCCCCACCTGTGCATTGTCGGTTGCGGGCCGGTCTTTATAGGTTTTGTATTCGGCCGGCGTCAGGTAGCTGGAATCGGGATCGAGCGAATCGAGAAGACCGTGGAGCGCGCCAGTGGTCACAGAGGGAATGTCGGGCTGGGTCACGTAGTAGTTCTGAATCTTGCGCAGTACCTCAGCATAGACGCGCATCTGCTTGTAGGCCGCGTCCTGTTCGTCGCCGGCGTGTACGCCGATGTATCCGAGCTCGCCCAAAACATAACTCAGGCCGAGGCCGGCAAAGATCACCACGGAGATCGCAAAGACAAAACGCTGGAAAAATCTGGACACGCACACCACCGGAGCAGCCCTAAGGGGAAGCCAGCCGCTCACACTCTATAGACGTAATGATAGCCTAAGCAGCACTCGAAGAGTGGCCTGGAAGCTGGAGAGCACTGGAAACGAAAGTGTTAACCGGGGCTGTGGCGTAAGTCGAGCGAGACCGTCACTCAGGCAGGACAAATCCGATGGTCAGGCGATTGCCGCCCCCCTCTCCGGTTTCGAGCCGCTCATACTTGATCGTGCTGGCGAACTTCCGCATGAGAAGGATGCCGCGGCCTCCGGGCCGAAGAAAGTCCTCTGGCGACGGCTCAACCAATTCTTCAATATGCTCAGGCTCCAGCGGATCGAACGGGGGAGCCTGATCCTCGATGGTGAAGACGACTTCGTGCGCGTTCGGCGAGGCACAATCGACGGTGAGTGTATGACCGGGGTCCCCGTTGTAGCCGTGCCGAATGACGTTTGAAATCGCTTCCTCGAGGCAAAGGTGGATAGCGAACGCCGTATCGGATGGAATGGCAAATTGAGCGATCAGCGCCTCTACCCAGGGCCAGAGCGAGGCCATGTCGTCAAGCTGACTTTTCAGGGTCAGCCGGGACACGTGTTTGGCTGTGTCTTCTGCGGGCATGGCCGCCACCGGACAGGAGATGGTGCTCATTGCAACGCGGCAATCGCCGTTGCCAGATCGTGGTGAACCGGCAGGATCGCGTCGATGCCGCTGGTCTTCAGAACCGATTCCACCATCTCGGTGGGCGCGTAAAGGACAACTTTGCCACCCTTGCTGTGCACCGCTCGCGCGGGAATCACGATGGATCTCAATCCCATGGAACCAAGGAAGGTGACCTTTTGCAAGTCGATCAGCAGTTTCTTTGCGCTGCCCGCAATCAAATTCATCTTCATATCAACGGCCGCAGCGCCGCCAATGTCCATGCGTCCATCCAGCTCGACCCGCGTGATGCCGCCATCCATTTCATGCGTGGAGAGTTCCATTTCCATCGCCCTTTTCTTTACCTGGAAATCGCTGAATCTTCGAACCAGATGCTACGGGACAATTGTGAAAGTCCTGTTACAAACCCAAAACATCAGAAGAGATTGGTGATGCTGCTGGAAAAGGAGATGTAGACGACCGCATCCTTTGCAATCGGCTGCGTGATTTTCGACATCGCGTTGTCGTCCTCCATCAGCTGCACCTTCATCGTCTTGGTCTTCTTGGCCTTGAAGTCGGAGCTCACCGGCTTCGAATCCCACTCCTGGCCGCCGCTCTTGAACGAGACCTCGAACTGCTGCATACCGGGCGGCGCATACAGATTGTCCAGGCTGGTGCCGTCACCGGTGACGAAGCGAAGATAAGGCTGCTTGTTCATCGACACGGTGAAGGGAATGCCCTTGGGGAACTTGCTCACGTCGATCTTCAACTTGCCATTTTTGTTCGGGTCGGCCTTTCGGGGATCGAAAGCCGCCGGAGCCGCCGGCGTCGGCGTTGGTGGTTTAACCGGTGCCGGCGTCGTGGTTTGAGTGGGGTTGTTCAGAGCAGTCGGCGGCGTGACTGCGGCCACCGGCTGCGGTGGGGGCGTCGTCTTTGCCGCTGTGGGCTTGCCCGGAGTGGGCTTGGCCGCCGATGGCTTGGTAGCTTTTGGCGCGGCTCCGGGTTTCGCTGGCGTGGTTTCAGGTCCGGCTGCCGGAGGTTGTGTTTCCGGCGCGGGGGGCAGAGGCTCGATTTGCTGAGGGCTTGGCTGCGGCGGCGGGACCGGAATCTTGACCGCTTGAGGCGGAGGCGGAGCGGGCTTTCGATGCGCGTACCAGTACCAGCCGCCGACAATCGCCGCGCCGAGCCCGGCGACCGAAAGCAGCGCGATGGCAAAGACACTCCCGAACTTCTTTGGCGTCGCCGGTTTTGCTGTCGGCGGTTTTGGGGCCTGCCTCGCTCCGGATTTGTCGGCCGTGACCACGGGCGCAGGCCGCAGCGACCCGGAGACTGCGTTTGGGCCGAGCGTGGCATCGGACTCCATTGCGGAAGGCATGAGCGGCGAAGACTGCATCACGCTCGTTACCGGGCTCATGCGTACGGCCGCCAGATCCTGCGCAAGCTCTTCGCCGGTCTGGTAGCGGTCCGCGGGGCTCTTGGCCAGGCACTTCAGGATGACCGCTTCGATCCGAGCAGGAATGGCAGGATTGAGCTTCGCCGGAGGAACCGGCTCGGTGTACACGACTTTATAGGAGACCGCGGTCATGGTTTCGCCGGGGAATGGCTGCTCGCCCGTAGCCAGCGAATAAAGAATCACACCCAGCGAAAAAAGGTCCGCGCGGCCGTCAATGGGCGAGCCGGTAAACTGCTCAGGTGGCATGAATGACGGCGTGCCCAGCAATTGCCCTGTCGTCGTAATGTCGCTTGACGCCAGCTTGGCAATGCCGAAGTCGGTGATGCGAGGCCGCTCGCTGCCGTAAACCTCCTTCGAGGTCATCAGAATATTGGCGGGCTTGATGTCGCGGTGAATCACGCCCTGGCGGTGCGCATAACCGAGAGCTTCGGCGATCTGCTGGCCGATTTCGCAAACGCGATCGAGAGTAAACCGCTCGCCTTTCTTGATGGCTTCCGACAGCGTCCGGCCCTCGACAAATTCCATCACCAGAAACGGCGCGCCCTGACCCTCGCCTACGTCGAAAACAGGCACAATTCCAGGGTGCGCCAGTACGCCGGATGCCCGCGCCTCGCGGTAGAAACGAGTGCGATACTCTTCGCTTTGAGCGCCTTCGAGCGCCGTGGTATGGATCGTCTTGAGCGCGACAATGCGGCCCACGGCAGGGTCCTTGGCCTTGAAGACACTCCCCATGGCGCCACGGCCCAATTCCTCGACAATCTCATACCTGCCAATGCATTTGGGGACGCCCATGGTGAGGATTGTACCAATCCCAAGCGACGAACTTCAGTCGATTGAATAGTAAGGATTTTGACCCTTGGGCAGCTTAGAGCCTGTTATTAAATTTCGCACGCGGCGCATAACAGGCCTACGCCGCCTTGCGGTAGCGCACCACCAGCAGCGTCAGGTCGTCTGACTGGCTCGCTCCACGTGTAAAGGCTCGCACCGCATCCAGGATCGCCTGCTTCAGATCTTCAACCGACTCGTCGACCCGGCCCTCAAGCACTTTGCTCAGCCCCGTTACCTCGAACAGCTCATGATCGGGATCCTCGGCTTCCGTTACGCCATCGCTGAACAGCACCAGCGTGTCTTCCGGCTCCAGCTGCAGCCGCGCCGACGGGTAATCAGCCTCCTCAATCAGGCCAACAGGGAACGATCCTTCCGAGTAGAGTTCGGTGACTTTGCCTCGGCGAAGAAGCAGCGGCGACGGGTGTCCCGCCTTGATGTATTCGAGCATGCCGTCTGCGCCCACCATGCCAATAAACATCGTGGCATAGCGGCCCACTTCCGAGTGATGGCAAAGGAACCGGTTGATGTGGTTGAAGACCTTCACCGGGTCGGCGCCCATTGACATTCCAGACAATGCGCCTTGCAGCATCGTCGTCAGCAGCGCCGCGCCCAACCCTTTGCCGCTCACGTCGGCAATCAGAACTCCGGATCGATCGTCGCTCACCGGGACCACATCAAAATAGTCGCCGCCGACTTCATGGCAGGGAAAGTGCACGCCGGTCACGGCCAAGTGGGGAAAATCGTTTAGCCCGTGCGGCAGCAGCGCCTGCTGGATGGTCCGCGCAATCGACAACTCCTGCTCCAGCCGCTGGCGCTCGCGTTCCCGCTCCACCAGCCGCGCATTGTCCATGATGCTGGCCGCCTGTACGGCCAGTGCATCCAGAATCTGGCGGTCAAGCGCTGAGAACGCCGCGATGCGGCGCGAATCCAGATAGATCAAACCCAGCAATTGGCCAGGCTCCTGCTCGGAGCCCGTGTCGGCGGTCGAGCGCGACGAGGCATACAGCGGAATCGCTACCACCGCGCGCAGCCCCTGAATGACGATGCTCTCCGCCGCCTTCAGATCCAGGCCCGCTAGGTTAAGGTCCTCGGTGATCACGGCCGACTTTTTGCTGATCGCCTGGTTAATCGCCGTCTGGCTGGGATTCAGTGTTTCAGGCGGCAGGTTCTCGGCCTTATTGCTGCGGGCTTGGTGAACTCGCAATGCGCCCGAGGCGTCAGGCTCGATTAGCAAGCCGCGGTCGGCGTGTGTCACGGAGATCGCATGATCCAGCATCGTGCCGAGCACGGCATCGAGAGGCAGCTGCGAATGCAGGAGCGAAGTTGCCTCCAGCAGCAAATTCAGCCGGTTGAGACCGCCAGTAACCGTCGTGCCAGTGAAGTCGGAGATGGAGCCGATGCGCGTGAGCAGGTTGGCCACCGACTGCGGGCTCGGTGCGGGGGCAGCCGCCGCCGTATGAAAAACAACTCGGTAACTATCTTCCAGGCCAAAGGTGATCAGGTCGCCATCGCGCAGCGTATGCTGCTGAACCTTGGCGCCGTTCACAAACAGGCCGTAGCGGTTGCCGCGGTCAAGCAGCTTGTAGCCTGTGCCTTCGGCCACAATCGTTGCGCAGCGGCGCGATATGCGCCCGTCATCAAGCTGCAGCTGGTTGTCGCCCTCGCCGCCGCGCCCAATGTTGAAGGGCTCCTCGGTCACGGCAACCTTCTCCCGTGAGCTGTCCGGGGCAATGATTTCCAGCACGGCTTCGGTTTGCAGGGAATGTTCGACCATGGGATATGACGTGGGCAAATTCTAACATGCGGCATCGACAAGACTTGAGAGGAGGGAGCAGTGAGCGGCTACTGAAGATCAGGCCATGCTGTTCAGCACCGAATCTCGCGCGAGCGAATAGCGAGCGGCTACTGCATGCAATGCTGGTGGCGGGAGGCAGGATCGAACTTGAGCCGCTTTGCGGGCGTGAGCGGAGCGGGAGCCCGCAGGCGAAATCCTGAGCAGCGCGAAGGATCGCGGAAGCAATGGTGGCGGGAGGCAGGATCGAACT
>JBKQOX010000034.1:0-11181 GCA_052145255.1 Occallatibacter sp. | reverse complement strand
CTCCGGCTTCTCGCGTGCGTGCGACAATCATTCTGGAGTTCTACGGCGGTTCTCCAATTCAAGTGAAGTCTTGAGGACCGTGCGATCTGGCGTTTTCTTGAGAAAAACGCCACTTAAGAGTTGTGGTTCCGTCTTATACGGATTGGAGAACCGCTGTAATGGCCACGTTTGGCAGCTTTTGTCTTCTTATCGCTTTAGTTCTGGCCGCCTACAATCTATCCGCGGGAGCTGTGGCGTTGCGGCTGATTGCCACTGGCCAACCGTCCCGAGTCTCACCAGAGCGGCTGGCCGATACCGCCCGCCGTGCTGGAATCGCCGGCTTTATAGCCGTCACAGGCGCCGCGTTTGCCCTCATCTACTCTGTCTTTACCAATGACTTCTCTATCACTTACATCCTTGAGCACTCCAACCGGGCGCTGCCCATTCCGTATAAGTTCGCGGCTTTGTGGAGCGGCCAGGAGGGTTCGCTGTTGCTTTGGGCCTGGCTGCTCGGAACCTATGGCTTCGTCCTTCGCCTGCGCCACAAAACGGATGTAAAGCTCTACGCCTATGCGGGCACAATCCTGTCGGGCATTCAGTTATTTTTCCTGGCCGTGCTGGTCTTCGCCGCACCTCCGTTCGCGCTGCTGAAGGGCGCAATCCCCGACGATGGTAACGGGCTCAATCCCCTTCTTCAGTACCCGGAAATGGTGATTCACCCGCCGATGCTCTACCTCGGCTACGTGGGCTTCTCGGTTCCCTTCGCCTTTGCGCTGGGCGCACTGATGATGCGCTATCCCGGAGAGAAATGGATCCGGATTACGCGCACCTGGACGATGGTGACCTGGCTTTTTTTGACGTGCGGCATCTTCCTCGGCATGCATTGGGCCTACGCGGTGCTGGGCTGGGGCGGCTATTGGGGCTGGGATCCGGTAGAAAACGCGAGCTTCATGCCGTGGCTCACCGGAACCGCATTTCTGCACTCGGTGATGATGCAGGAGCGCAAGGGCATGATGAAGAGCTGGAACGTGTGGCTCATTTTCTCCACGTTTCTGCTGACGATGCTGGGCACGCTACTGACTCGCGCCGGCCTGGTGAGCTCTGTCCACGCCTTCGCGCAGTCGTCCATCGGCACATGGTTCGTAGTCTTCATGGGCATTGTGCTGGCGGTCTGCATCTTCACTTACATTCTGCAGCGCGGGCATTTGAAGACCGAGCACCACATGGAATCGCTGGTGAGCCGAGAGTCGAGCTTCCTCTTCAACAATCTTGTGCTGCTGACGGCCTGCTTCGTGATTCTGTGGGGCACGCTGTTCCCCATCATTTCGGAATACGTGCAGGGCACCAAGGTGACAATGGGCGCGCCGTTTTATAACCGCGTCGCAGTGCCCATCGGGCTCTTTCTCGTGTTTCTTACCGGCGTGGGTCCTCTTTTGCCGTGGCGCTCCTCATCGTTCAAGGCCATCAAGCGCAACTTTGTTTTGCCGGTCGTTGCACTTTGGGCAACCGTGATCGTCTGCCTCGCCGTCGGCGTGCGGCCATGGAAAGACGGCGCGCTCGACTCCGGCAGCTTTTACGCGGTCGTAGCATTTGCGGTTGCAGCAGCGGTGCTCACCGCCATCATCGCGGAGTTTCTGCGCGGCGCAGGCGTTATCTCGCGTCAGACTCACCGCAATCTCTTCGCGGCCACCTGGCTACTCACGCGGCGCAACACACGGCGCTATGGCGGCTATATCATTCACATCGGCGTGGTCGTGGTCGTGATCGGACTCGCTGGGTCAGCATTTAACCGCAGCATCGAAAGCGAAATGGGGTTGCACAGCACGATGCGCATCGGCCCCTACACACTGGAGTGCATGGGCTTCACACAGGATTCAAACACCAACTACAACTCCGATTACGCGGTTCTGGATGTCCAGCAGGGAGGCAAGAAAGTCTTCCAGATGACTCCGGAGCGGCGCTTTTACCTCGCCAGCGGCCAGCCGCAGACCATGGTCGCCATTCATTCGGTTCCTGAGTGGGATCTCTACGTTGTTTACGAAGGCACGAATCCCGACACGGGCCAGCCAATCATCAAGGCGTTTCTCAATCCGCTCGTGGGCTGGATTTGGTTCGGCCTCGTCATTATTGTCGGCGGAACATTCATTGCGCTGGTTCCCAGCCTGACACCGGCGACTGCAACACTGCGTGTGCCCGCTATGCAGGCAGCGCCCATGGCTCCCGCGCTCAAGGGAGGCGACTAGTGGCAACTCCGTTGCGCTTGACCTTTTGGACGAGAGTGCTGGCGCTCCGCGCTTCCAAGTCTTGGTTGAGAGCGGTGGAATGCACCGTGCTCGCCGCAGCCATCTGCTTTTCGCTCGGCGCCGCCACCCCCACGTCACGGCAGAACACACTGAGCCATCAACTCATGTGCCAGTGCGGATGCGCACAACTTCTCGGGGAATGCGATCACGTCGGATGCCCCGATCGCGACAAGGAACTGTCGGAGTTAACGACGGACATTGCAGCGGGCATGACCGATCAGCAAGTGATGGATGAGTTTGTCGCCAAGTACGGCGCAACGGTGCTGGCTGCACCCACGACCAAGGGATTCGATCTGGTGGCATGGGTCGCTCCCTTCGCGGTATTCGCTGCGGCGCTGCTGGGAACGATTCTTCTGATCCGGCGATGGGGTGGATTGGGATTTGAGCGGCGCGCACAGGCGGCGGGCGCCGTTGCGCAGAGCGCCGATCCAGAAGAGCAGGAGCGACTGGATCGCATTCGCCGGGAGATCGGCAGCAACGACGGAGGATTTGAGCCATGACCGAAACGGAAGGCCTGATTGCCGGAGTGCTTCTTCTTTTCGCGCTCTTTCTGTACACCTTCTGGCCGGAGAACGGCTTTGCCAGCCAGAAGGAAAAGACGCGGCTCGATTTTCTCCTGGAGCGCAAGGAACAGCTGTATGAGAATCTGCGCGATTTGAACTTCGAATTCCGCGCGGGCAAGTATCCCGAAGAAGATTTCGAGAGGCAGCGCGCGCAACTGGAACATGAAACGGCGCAGTTGTTGGCCGAGATCGATCTATTGCAGGGACTAGGGGCGTAGGGACTTGGGCGTAAGATGAGCGGGCAATGAAGGACAACGACACGAAATGAAATTGATGAGAATTTTTGCGGGCGTTTTGGGATTGAGCTTTTTGTTTGCCGCCGCGTTGGCTCACGCAGCCACCGTAAACGGAACCGTGACCGACATGACTGCCAACAAGCCTGCGGCCGGCGACACGGTGACGCTGCTGGAGCCGATGTCGGGCATGAGCGAGGTAGGCCATGCGACGACCAATGCGCAGGGCCGCTACACTCTGAATTTGCCCGGCCAGGTTCCGTACCTGGTACGCGTGACGCACCAGGGCGCGGAGTATTTTATCGCCGCCCCGCAAGGTGGAGGAACCGGCGACATTTCGGTATACGACGTGGCGGCGAAGGTTGAAGGCATCACCATCGCCGAGCATGTAACCGGAATCGAGACCGATAACGGACAGCTCCGCGTGGTGGAGCGCTACGACATTCACAACGCCAGTTCTCCGCCGCGCACGCAGTGGAGCAAGCAGTCCTTCCAGGTGATTCTGCCTGACGACGCCGTGGTGGGCGATGCATCGGCGCAACGACCCGGAGCGAGCAGCCTGCCGACCAGCGTGAAGCTCAATCCCGACGGGCCCAAGGGGCATTATTCCTTCGATTTTCCCATCCAGCCTGATCAGGAAGCCAAAGGCACGCTCTTCCAGGTTCAATACAATCTGCCGTACGGCAGCGGGAAGTACAGCTTTCATTCGCAGGTGACACTGCCGGCGGATACGATCTGGGTGGTGTTGCCAAAATCGATGACATTCACAGGGGGAAGTGGTTCGGGATTCGAGTCTTCGCCGCAGGATCCGAGCGTGCAAACATTCCTGGCGCGCAACGTTGCCTCCGGGAAAGCGCTTGAGTTTTCGGTCGCCGGCACAGGCTCGTTCGCTCGCGATGACCAGAACGGCCAGGGCGGACAATCGGGCGACACCGGTGGACAAGGGGCCGCTCCTGGCAGTCAACCCGGCGGTGGCATTGGCGAACCGATCAATACGCCCGATCCACTTTCAAAATACAAGTGGTGGATTTTGGGCGGGCTGGCTTTGCTGCTCGCGGCTGCTGCGGCATTCTTGCTACGAAAGCCGGCGACGGCAGAAGCGGTTGCATCATCGACTGGCGGCGCGATGGCGCCTGTTTCGCTTGTTCACTCCGTGCCCGGTTCGGCAGCCAGCTCGCCGGCGGCAAAACATTCAGCTCTCCTGAATGTGCTTAAGGAAGAACTCTTCGCGTTGGAGAGCGAGAAGATCGCGGGAACCTTGTCCGCAGGCGAGTACGCCGAGCAAAAAGCCGCACTCGAGACCGTGCTGAGACGGGCGCTGAAGAAGCAGTGAACAGTGGACAGCGAACAGTGAACAGATTGAAGCCCTGCACTCAAGTTCAACCGGGCTGACAAGTGAATTAGAACGATTCGCTGGCTCAACTGCTCACTGTCCACTGCTCACTGTAAGCTGTTTCCATGAAGACTCTTCTTCGTACGCTGCTCTCTTTGTCTCTCATCGTCTGGCTGGGTTCTGAGGTCTTCTTTCCGATCGTTGCCGCGATCACTTTCAATACCCTCCAGCCAGACACGCATACCGCCGGAACCATCGTCGGCCAGTTGATTCGCATTCTGCATGGGATGGGATTGGTTTCGGGCATGGTGGCGCTGGCAGTGATGGCGCTGGCTCCAGCATGGGGAATCTATAAGCCGCGCGCGGTGCTCGTTCCGATGGCTTTTGTCGTGTTGATGATCGCGCTTACCGTTTACTCGCAGTACGGGATCATTCCCGCGATGGAGCGCGACCGCATTACCGCGGGAGGGAGCATTGACACGGCCACGCCCGCCGATGCGACGACAGCGCACTTCAACAGGCTGCATAACCGAAGCGAGTTTGTGGAAGAGGCCATCCTTCTGTTGGGGCTGGCGACCGTAGTGCTGATGGCGAGAGCGGAGACGACCCGAAACTGATGCCTCGCGTCACCGAACTCCGTCGAGCGAACATCTGATCTCGAGCACGTGTGACGGCACGGCCATCGAGTGCTTCCTGTATCATCGAAAAGGCTTGATTGCGCAGTTCCTGCTGTACAAGAGCCATCATGGAAAGATTATGAAGACCGGCATTATCGGCCTGCCGCAGGTGGGCAAGACTTCGCTATTCAAGATTCTGACCAAAGCCAAGATTGACGAGCACGGGCGCGCAAATCCACGCGAGGCGCACATTGGCGTGGCGCGCGTACCCGATGAGCGTCTGGAAAAATTGTCAGCCCTCTATTCCCCCAAAAAGACGACCTTTGCATCGGTAGAGTTTGTTGACGTTGCGGGCATCGGGCAGGAAGCGCTGAAGGAGACTGCGTACCTGACGAACCTGCGCAATGTAGATGCCCTGATTCATGTGCTGCGAGCATTCGAGAACGACGCCGTTCCGCAGGAGGGGCCGATTGACCCGCTGCGCGACGCCAAGAACGTTGAATTTGACCTGATGCTCAGCGATCTTGGCCAAGTTGAAAAACGGATGGAGCGCGTCGAGAAAGATATGAAGAAAGGCCGCACCAGCGAATTGGAGCGGGAACAGGCGCTTCTGGTCCGGTCGAAGGAAATGCTGGAAAAGGAAATCCCACTGCGCGCCATGGAGATGACGGCGGAAGAGAAAAAGCTCATCCGCGGCTTTATGTTCCTGTCGCAAAAACCGATCCTGTATGTGCTAAACGTCAGTGAGAGTTCGACGCTGGGCGCCGATCTCGAATCCGCAGTGAACCGCTACAAGTTGGATGCGATCGCGAGCCGGCCCAATGCGGGCGCGATGGCCATCTGCGGCAAAGTTGAGGCGGAATTGGCGGACATGGACGACGCCGAAGCTGCCGACTTTCTGGAGAGCTACGGTCTGCACGAAAGCGGCTTGGTGCGGCTCATCCGGAAAAGCTACGAACTGCTCGGGCTGATCAGCTTCTTCACTGCAGGCGAAGACGAGTGCCGCGCGTGGACTGTGCCGGCAGGCTCGAAGGCTCCGCAGGCGGCAGGAGCAATTCATTCCGACCTGGAGCATCATTTCATCCGCGCCGAAACCATTCGCTGGGATAACCTGCTGGATGCGGGCTCGGAGGCTGCAGCGCGCTCCAAGGGCACCCTGCGCTTGGAAGGCAAAGAGTACATCGTGCACGACGGAGATGTGCTGCACATAAGACATTCGGGATGATGATTCATGATGAGTGGTTCGTGAGACGTGAACCGCGAGCCGGCGAACGAAACCACGGTCCACGAATCACGATTTACGAACGGTTCGGTTGATGCTGAAGACCTCTCTCATTCTCGGAACGATTGCGGCGCTGGCCGACGTGGCCGGCGGCCTGGTGCTGGTACGCGCGCGAGGCGTGGAGCGCTATCTGCGCTATTTTGTGGCGCTGGGTGCCGGTTTCCTGATGGCCACGGCGCTACTTGAGATGACGCCGGAAAGCCTGCGGCTGAATGCGCGGCTGGCTCCGGCCCTCATCATGGCCGGTTATTGCGTGATGCACCTTCTTGAACACACAATCAACGCGCACTTTCACTATGGAGAGGAGACACACGGCGGTGAATTCGTCTCCGCGCGCACAGGCTACTCGGTATTGGGCGGCCTGAGTGTGCATGCGCTCTTTGATGGCGTGGCCATAGGATCGGGATTCGCGCTTTCTAACTGGCTGGGGTGGCTAATCTTTCTGGCGATCCTGTTGCATAAGGCGCCGGAGGGTTTCACCATGGCCAGCGTGATGCTGGCCAGCGGGCGAAGCCGCAGGACGGCTTTCTGGTCCGCAGTGGCGCTGGCCGGCGCCACACTGGTGGGCGTACTGGTGATTCAGCTTGTTCCGCGTTGGGTTCCATTTGGACTGCCAGTTTCAGCGGGAGTTGCGCTCTATGTGGCCGCGACCGACCTTGTGCCCGAGGTGAATCGGGAACCGGGCATTCGCATGGCGCTGGTGTTCTTTGCCGGCGTGGCCGGGTTTCTGCTGCTGCGCATGCTGCTGCCGCAGATGTAGATCGGCCGGATGGCTCATCGCTCGGCGAATAGCCCTTGCCGGACGATATCCTATCCGATGTGGCGTATTGCGTAGCACCTATTCTGGAAGAGGTCGCAAGCTCACAGAGAGCACGCAGGCGCATTCCATTCGATTGTCTGGGAGCGCTGATTTTTGCGGCACTCGGATTCCTCGTGATGGGCTACCATCCGGGGCTCGAGGATGACGGAATCTACTTAACGGCAGTCAAGGCCGACCTGAATCCAGCCCTCTTTCCCTACAACGCCAAATTCTTCCGGCTGCAGATGGAAGCGACGATCTTCGACGGATCGATGGCGCACTTCGTCCACTGGACTCGGATTCCGCTGGCGTGGGCTGAGCTCATCGGACAGTGGGCCGCTCTTTTCTTGATTCTCTGGACAGTGAAAAAGATTGCGAACCAGCTCTTCGAAGAAGAGCCGGCACGATGGGGCGGAGTGGCGTTGGTCTCGGCCATGTTCACGCTGCCTGTGACCGGAACCGCGCTCTACATTGTCGACCAGCATCTGCACCCGCGCACGTTGGCGACGGCAATGATTCTGCTGGCCGTCTGGCGCATCCTCGATGAGAAACGATGGCAGGCAGTCCCGCTACTGCTCGTGGCTTCTCTGCTGCATCCACTGATGGCGGTAATGGGGATTTCGTTCTGCTTTTTTCTCACAGTGGTTCTGATGGGCCGGCTACATCAAGGGGTGCGAGGGTGGAGAACCTCGACGGCCGCGATCATGCCTTTGGGATGGATCTTCGAACCGAGCAATCCGGGCTGGCGCAAAGCGTTGGACACGCGGACCTACGAAACCCTCTACAAGTGGACGTGGTACGAGTGGCTGGGCGTGCTGGCGCCGCTTGTTCTCTTCTGGCTGCTATGGCACTATGCCCGCAGGCACGGAACAACTATGTTGGAGCGGTTTGCGCTCGCGATTCTCATTTACGGCGTCTTCCAACAGGCTTTGGCGATGGCGCTGCTTTGGCCCGGCTTTCTGGTGCGCGTGACGCCGCTGCAGCCCATGCGCTATCTGCACCTGGTCTACTTCTTTCTCGTGCTCACCTGCGGGGGCCTGCTGGGAAAGTTCGTCATGAAACAAAGTGCCTGGCGTTGGACGGCGTTTCTGCTGATTACAAATGGCTGCATGTTTGCGTGGCAGCGCACGGAGTTTGCGGCGAGCCAGCACCTTGAAATGCCGTGGGTGCAGGACGCCAATCCCTGGCTGCAAGCCTTCGCGTGGGTCCGCGCGAATACGCCAGAGAACGCCTATTTCGCAGTCGATCCGCATTATCTTGAAGCGACCGGCGAGGATTACCACAGCTTTCGCGCACTGGCTGAACGAAGCCAACTGGCCGACACAGTGAAGGACGGGTCCGTGGTCACGCTTGTTCCGGAGCTCGGACCGGAGTGGGTGCGACAGACTGAGGCCGAGGAAGGATGGCCCAGCTTCAGGCTTGGTGACTTCAAACGTCTGAAAACGGAATTCGGCGTTGACTGGGTGCTGGTGGACGATCCGGCACTCGATGGCCTCGCCTGCCGCTGGCACAACAATAGGCTGGCGGTCTGCCAGATTCCCTGAGCTTGAATCGCGGTGTGCGAAACGCGGCCATTGCAGGTTGCGGCTACATCCGCGAGAATAAGAAGGTCACCATTCTTCTGCACGGGCACCGATCATGCTTAATCTTACCCAGCGACTGATTCTCGGCTGTGTGCTCTTGGCCTGCCTGACGGTGGGACTGGTCGCGATTGCCCATAAAGCGCTGGCGGCAAGCGGACAGCTTCATCTGGGCTATGCAATGGCCATCATTGCTTCGCTGATTGCGGCAGCGACAATCTTCTTTGTGTTGAAACCCATCGACACACTGGCCGGCGATGCGCACCGCATTGCTCAGGGCAACTTGGAACACCGGGTGGAGTGGAGCAGCCGCGACAGCTTTGGCGTGATCGCAAGCGAACTGAGCCGGATTGCGGTACGGCTGCGCGAGGTGCGCGATACTGAGGCCGGCCGGCGGCAGATGGAGTTCCAGCTCTCCGACGCGGTGCTGCAATCGATCTTCGAGCCGATTATCGTAACCGACGGCAAGGGCCACGTTCTCAAGCTGAATCAATCAGCTTCGGAGCTACTGGGCGAGGCGGCCAGCGATCGCATGGCGCTGACGAATACGCCGGGCGGCGAGAAAATTCTGAGCGCGATCCAGGACGCCGTGTCGATGCAGAAGGCGGTGGCAGCCGAGGGCGAAGCGTCGATGCTGCCCATGCGGATCGGCGACCAGGCGCGCAGCTACCGCTTGCGCACCACGCCGATGCGCGACTCGGAGGGCAGGCTGCTGGGCGCAGTAACGACGCTTGAGGACGTGACCAGCCTGCGAGACACTGACCGCTTCAAGACGCAGTTCATCGCGGTCGCCAGCCGCAAGTTGCGCGATCCGCTGCTGCAGTTGCGGCGCGGGCTGTACGCACTGGCCCAGGGATTCAGCGGCGAGATGACACCCCTGCAGACCGAACTGGTGGCGCAGACCAGCAAAGAAGCAGAGACGCTTGACGACCTGATGGCCGACCTGATTGGAGTGGCCGAGCTAGACACCGGCAAGCGCGAGTTGAAGCCGGAGCGGCTGCGGCCGTTGCAGGTGCTGAATGAGGCGCGCGACCGTTTCTGCGACGAGGCTGCGCGAAAGCACATCCGTGTGGAAGTAAGCGCCTACGCCGACCTGGCAGTGATCGAAGCCGATCGCCGCGCAATGCGGTCGATTCTGGACAACCTACTGTCGAACGCCCTGCGTTACACGCCGGAGGATGGCGAGATTCTGCTGGCGGCGGAGGAGATCAAAAGCTTTGTGCAGTTCAGCGTGCGCGACACGGGACGCGGCATCGAGGCAGAACGGCTGAGCTCCATCTTCGACCGATTCAATACATTCTCGGAAGAAGGTACAGGGCTCGGACTGTCGCTCGTTCGACGGCTGGTGGAGTCGCTGGGCGGCCAGATCGCCGTGGAGAGCCGACTGGGACATGGAGCGACCTTCAAATTCACGATTCCAGTTGCGATAGCGCGGGAAGTACAACATCCCGTCGAGGTGGGCTGAGCGATGGCCGAGATCGTTCTTGAGAGCAAGCCGGAGCCCGCCAAACTGCGCATCTACCTGGGCGCGGCGCCGGGCGTGGGCAAAACCTACCAGATGCTGAACGACGCCTACCTGATGCGCACACAGGGCGGCAAAGATATCGTGATCGGCCTGGTTGAGACCCACGGACGGAAGGAGACCGCGGATCAGATCCGGGACCTCGAAGTCATTCCGCAGAAGGTGATTCCCTATCGCGGCGTGAACCTGAAAGAGATGGACGTGGATGCGATCCTGGCCCGCCATCCGCAGACCGTGCTGGTAGACGAGCTGGCCCACACAAACGTTCCCGGCAGCAAGAACCGGAAGCGGTATGAAGACGTGCTGGAGTTGCTGGACGCGGGCATCAACGTGATGACGGCGGTTAATATTCAGCATCTGGAAACACTAAATGACGCCGTCAACCGCTCCGCGAACACAACCATCCGCGAGACCGTTCCCGACAGCTTCTTCAAGCGCGCCGACGAGGTGGTCAACATAGACATCACCGTGGACGAGTTGCGCAACCGCCTGCGAGCGGGAAAGATTTATGCGCCGGAAAAGGTGGAGCAGTCGCTGGCCAACTTTTTCCGGAAGGGCAACCTGAACATGCTGCGCGAGCTGTCGTTGCGCATCACGGCGGAACAGGTGAGCAACCGCGCCGCCGAGTACCGGCGCACGCAGGGGTTGGAACAAGCGCCGATTCCCGAGAAAGTGATGGTGTGTCTGAGCACACGGCCGGGCACGGAGCGTCTGCTGAGGGTGGGCGCGCGCATTGCCGGCCGCCTGGCCACGAACTGGTACGCCGTTTACGTCAGACGGCCCGACGACAAAGGACACGGCGACCCCGAAGCGTATCACCGGCTGGAGGAGACGATGCGCATGGCGCGGGACCTGGGCGCGCAGGTGGTTTCGCTCACCGACCGTAATGTTTCCGACGCGCTGATCCGGTTTGCGCAGCAGGAGAACATCTCGCACGTAGTCTTTGGGCAATCGGTGCGCTCGCGTTGGG
>JBKQOX010000033.1:0-4291 GCA_052145255.1 Occallatibacter sp. | reverse complement strand
GTTGGCGGATACCAGGCGCTTTACAAGGTGCTCATTGACGGACGCCCCGAAACAGTGATCGAGCAGGTAAAGGCCGCGCGCCTCCGGGGCCGCGGCGGCGCGGGCTTCCTCACCGCCAACAAATGGGATTACCTATCCAAGGCAAAGTCCGACACCAAGTACATCATCTGCAATGCCGACGAGGGCGATCCCGGCGCTTTTATGAATCGCAACGAGATCGAAGGCGATCCTCATGCGCTTCTCGAAGGCATGATAATCGGGGCCTACGCCACGGGCGCCACGGACGGCATCATTTACGTGCGCGCGGAATACCCGCTGGCTATCAACCGCCTCAAGCGCGCCATTGAGCAGGCAAGGGAATTCGGCGTGCTCGGCAACAACATTCTGGGCCGCAGTTTCAACTTCGACATCGAACTTGTGTGTGGCGCGGGCGCCTTTGTTTGCGGCGAAGAGACAGCCTTGATCGCCTCCCTCGAAGGCCATGCCGGCCGGCCTCGCCCCCGACCGCCCTATCCTGCGCAGAAGGGCCTCTACGGCAAGCCCACCAATATCAACAACGTTGAAACCTGGTACAACATCGCGCCCATCGTCATGCGCGGCCCCGCCTGGTTTGCTGAAACGGGTAGCGCGAAAAGCACCGGCACCAAGGTTTTCTCTCTGGTCGGCAAGATTCACAATACAGGTCTCGTCGAAATGCCGCTCGGCACGCCGCTCAAAAGCTTCATCTACGACGTCGGCGAGGGCGCAATCAACGGCCGCAAGATCAAAGCCGTGCAGACCGGCGGACCCTCCGGCGGCTGCATCCCCGCCACCATGCTCGACACGCCCGTAGATTACGAGAGCTTGGCGCAGCTCGGTTCAATCATGGGTTCCGGCGGCATCGTGGTGATGGACGAAGACAACTGCATGGTCGACGTGGCCCGCTACTTTGTCGAGTTCACGCATCCTGAGTCCTGCGGCAAGTGCGTGCCGTGCCGCGTCGGACTCGACAAGGGTTTGCGCATCCTCAAGGCCATGACCAAGGGCGACGGATCACATGAACTGCTGGAGCGCCTCGACGAACTGTGCCGCATGGTCCGCGAGTGCTCGCTCTGCGGACTCGGTCAGTCCGCGCCCAATCCCGTGCTCACTACGCTGCGGCACTTCCGCGACGAGTACGAAGACCATATCGTGGCGCACCGCTGCCGCGCCGGCGTCTGCCAGGAACTCACGTTCTCGCCCTGCGAAAACAGCTGCCCGCTGCACATGAACATTCCCCGCTTCCTCACGCTGTATCAGGAGGGCCATCTGGACGATGCCTTTGTGTCCGTCGTCCTCGACAACCCGCTCCCCGCCTCGACCGGCCGCGTGTGCCAGCATCCTTGCGACAACCGCTGCCGGCGGCAATCGTTCGACGAAGCTGTGAACATGCGCGAGGTGCACCGCTTCATCGCCGATGCCATCTACCAGTCGGATCGTTTCGGGCCGATGGTGGAACGGATCCTCGCCCGCAAGCTCCTTGCCACGGGCCGTAAAGTAGCCGTCGCGGGCGCCGGGCCAACCGGCCTCACCGCTGCGTTCTACCTCGCCATGCTCGGCCACGACGTCACCGTCTTCGACGAGCACAGCGAGGCTGGCGGCATGTTGCGCTTTGCCATTCCCGAGTACCGGCTGCCTAAATCCGTTCTTCGCAGAGAGCTCGACCTGATTGAGGCTGCAGGCGTCAAGATGCAATTCAACACGCGCGTGGGCGCCGATCTTCCCCTCAACGAACTTGCCGAAAAGTTTGACGCCATCTTCATCGCCATCGGAACCTGGAAGGAATCTTGGCTCTATCTTGCTGGAACCGAAATGAAGAGTGTCTATCCGGCGCTCGAATTCCTCGAGGCCGTGGCGCGGAAGGACGAGATCATCGTGGGTTCGCGTGTCGCCATCATTGGCGGCGGCAACGCGGCCATCGATTCCGCTCGTACCGTGCTGTACATGGGAGCGCAGCCCACCATCCTCTATCGCCGCGAGCGCAAGGACATGCCGGCCATCGACGACGAGATTCAAGCCGCCGAAGAAGAAGGCGTGCGCTTTGTGTTTCTCGCCGCGCCGCACCGCATCATCGGCGATGCCAAGGGCAACGTGAAGGCCATTGAGATCGTGAAGACGCGGCCGGGCGAGTACGACAAGTCAGGCCGCCGCCGGCCCATCCCCACCGATGAAGTCCAGCGCTTCGAGTGCGACAGCGTAATTCTCGCCGTGGGTGAAACCTTCGATCAGGATTTCTGTCGCGCTTCAGGGCTGGAGCTGAAGGAGTCCGGCACGATCATTGTCGACCGCTACACGTTTGAAACCAGCCGGCCCAATTTCTACGCCGGTGGCGACGTGATCACGGGCGCCTCCAACGTCTCCAACGCCATGGGTTGCGGCAAGCAGGCGGCCATGAACATCGACGAACGCCTCATGGACGAAAGGCGATGGGAGAAGCTGTTTCCCGACTTCGAGTATGGCAGCCAGACGCCGCCGGAGCCGCGCCTCAGCCGGCGCCATGTGGCCAAACTCATGCCGGCAAGCGCCCGGGTGCACTCGAAGGAAGAAGTCGTTGCCGGCCTCAGCGCTCAGGAGGCTTTGGAAGAGTGCCGGCGCTGCCTGCGCTGCGATCTGAGAAGCACAGTAACCGTCAGGTGAGCAAAAGTAGCGGGAAAGGAGCGCCAACTTGCCGAGCAAAACCATTTCGGTCCGCATCGATGGCGAATTGATCACCGCGCAGGAAGGGCAAACCATCCTGGAAGTGGCGCGCGCCAACGGAAGGAAGATTCCGTCGCTATGTTATCTCAAGGGCCTGAGCGCGGTCGGCGCGTGCCGCGTGTGCATCGTCGAGCTCGCTGGAACCGATCGCCTGCTGCCGGCCTGCACCACGCCCATGCAAGAGGGCATGTCGATCGTCACCGGCTCCGCCAAGCTCGATCTCTACCGGCGCATGGCCGTCGAATTGCTCCTCGTTGAGCGCAATCACGTCTGCTCGTCCTGCGTTTCGAACGGGCACTGTGAGCTTCAGTCCATGGCACAGTCGCTCGGTGTCACGCATGTTCGCTACGCCTACAACAATCCGCGCCTGACCGTCGACATGACGCATCCTCGCTTCGTCCTCGACCACAATCGGTGCATTCTGTGCACTCGCTGCGTGCGCGTCTGCGCCGAGGTTGAGGGCGCGAATGTATGGGAAGTATCGTCGCGCGGCATCTACTCGCGCATCGTGAGCGACCTGAAAGACGATTGGGGCAAGGCGAGCAACTGCACCGCGTGCGGCAAATGCGTGCAGGCTTGCCCCACCGGTGCGCTCGCTGAGAAGGGATTCGCGGTCCACGAAATGGTGAAGCAAAGCGAGCAGGTTAGCCGCTTGGCCACGCGGCGTGCCTCCCACCCCAACGGAGCGCATTAATCTCTGGTTGGGCCCGGTCCGCAAAAGAAGCTTCATCCGCGCCTCGACTTTCTGTCGCTACGTCCCTAGTCCCTAGTCCCTAAGTCCCTGCGTCACATTTGTCCCAACCGGCTCGGCCCCGTAGAATGACCAGAGGGCCGGTAGTATGCGCGTACGGCGCCTGAAAATCAATGAATGAACAGGAAACAGAGGTCTATTCCCAGACGCAGCCCGCTTCGCCGGCGTGGGACAGAATCGAGCGGGCGCGGCATCCGCAGCGCCCTTACCCCATGGATTTTATCGAGCGAATCTTTTCCGATTTCAGCGAGATTCACGGGGATCGCGCCTTTGGCGACGACGAAGCTGTGGTGTGCGGCATGGCGCGCCTCGGCGACGATGAAGTCATGGTGATTGGCAACCGCAAGGGCGGCAGCACCAAGGAACGCGTGCGCCGCAACTTTGGCATGCCGCATCCCGAGGGCTACCGCAAGGCGCTCCGCGCCATGAAGCTCGCCGAAAAGTTTACGCGTCCGGTCATCAGCTTTATCGATCTGCCCGGAGCATATCCCGGTCTCGGCGCCGAGGAGCGCGGCCAGGCCGAGGCCATCGCGCGCAACATTCGCGAGATGTCGCGCCTCCGCGTTCCCACCATCTCCGTCATTAGTGGCGAGGGCGGATCGGGCGGCGCGCTGGCTTTGGCCGTCAGCGACCGCGTGCTCATTCTCGAAAATGCCCTCTATTTTGTCATCACTCCGGAGTCCTGCGCGGCCATCATGTGGCGCGATGCTGCGCACAAGCAACTGGCTGCCGAAGCCATGCGCGTCTCCGCGCCCGATGTTGCCGCGCTGGGTTGCGTGGACGAGATCGTCGCCGAGCCGCCAGATGGTATTCATGCTGGCCGCG
>JBKQOX010000032.1:0-11837 GCA_052145255.1 Occallatibacter sp. | reverse complement strand
TGAGCTGACGTAGTTGGTTCACAGAGAGTTCCTCCTCTGCGAACCAAACTACCGGGATAGCCACAAATGTCGGCTCAGGAACACGCGAATGCGTCCGCCGCCGCAGCGGCTTCGTTCAAGTCGGCTTCCCGGAAGGTGTTACAACCGATGCGTTGGCCGAGTTGCGGGCGGATGGTCGCCAATCCGGACATTATCCCTTTTTCGAGTTCTGTCCGGTTTACCGGTAGTCCGCCCGTAATTAGATTTTGGAACCCAATGTTCACCCGCTCTTGCCTCGCATAAAGGGCGCCAGTCCGAGTTGCTCCTTCATGCCCGCCTCTGAAAGGCGCGCTTGATATCCGGATCCAGAAGGCATCCGAGCATCACAAGGCTTACTACCACGTTTATTGCAAAATAGGGCGAAAGAACTCGGAAGTGGAGCACTTTGGGATGGATGGCGATGAGGGCAAGCAAACCAACCGCCGCTCTGCAGAACAACCAGGTTAAGTCGATCACAATTATTATCCTCGCCCAACTCTGAAGGAACCAGATTCCAGCGCCGAGTACCGTGTCCACCATGGCGAATAACGGGGCCAACCAAATATCAGCTGCCGGTTCCCGTAATCCCATAATCATTGGGACTAAATCCTCGATCACCCCATTGGCCACCGATTGAACGGAGGGGTGGAAATGCGCTGTAAGAACGCAGACGATCAAGACGACTGCTTTCAGCCAAAGATACGCAGCAATGAGCCGCACTGCGAAGGGCTGGTCAGTCATCTGCGCTGTTTCCCTTGGAACCCATCGGCCCGCGGCCTGGTGCCCTCGTCCCGATTCTGTGACATGGGAAACACAACGCGAAATCAAGACGCCCGCCGAACATTATAGGGGTCGTCACTTGAAGCCCTCGTCACAAGCGTTAGCCAAGATCTTGGGTCGAGAGTGCCCTTATTTGTTGCCAGTAATATTATCCCGTCAGTACGTCACACCGTGCGGAAGCCTCTGCCCAAATCCCGAGTTCTGGTCGGTTGGTCGCCCATCCGGACAGAACCCGATGTCTGGTTTGCCAGTGATCCAGTAAATGCAGGCGCCGGCCAAGGATCGACACGGCGCCGGGCCTGAAGATCGACGCAGCCTTTCTATCCGATGCGCGAAGTGGGCGGAGATTTCTGTTTCGGTCTTACTCGGGCGCCCCAGCGCATGCTGGTTGGCGACGTAAGCGAAAAGTGCGCAGGGCGCCCACGCTCCTGCTGGGCGCTGCCGAGGCGCCGGACGGCGACACGCCCTGTAAACAGCCGGCGTATCTGAACCGCGCGCTGCGCAAGAACCGTGAGTCACGCATCGCCTCCTGCCGGTGTTCCACGCACACAATCTCTCGGCTATGGCGAAGGCCCAAAATCAAATTTGGCTCTATATAGTAGTGGGAATTCGAAGCGTTTTTGGCGACAAGGTAACATAACGATTTGCAGATTTTCGCTGCTCGAAACCGTAACAGGGAATGTCAATTCCCTGTTATCTCGAAAAAATTCCCTGTTCTTTTTGAGCCAAGATGGTCCGCGACTACTCGCCAAGCACAGTGAATTGTGCAGCATGCCGTGCGGCGAAATGCGTGAACGAGGCCCAAAATCTCAAGATTTCCCTGTAAAATTCCCTGTTAGCAGGGAATTCGGCCCAGAGAGCGGTTCGCTGGAGACTCCATCCACCGCCAAGATTGCATTGAGCAGCTGCTCGCTTTTCGCTCAGCGTCAGTGATTCAATCTGCCTGATAACCTAAATCCAGTGTTCGAAGTTTTCTCGCGTTTCCAATGACGATCCGGTATCTCGGCGCCTGACGTAAGCGAGCTACGAGCGGGTGATCTGCCCAAGAATCACAGGTCGCTTTGCGCCGGTGGCACTCGGCACATTGCCTGGCAAGTGATGCCATGTTTGCCAAGCAAGGAGTGCAAATGCCATGGCTTCCTTGGCCTCAGCCGGCAGGCCGAAATCTTCGCTTACCGCCAGCTTGCAGACCAGTGGCTCGAGCCTCTGCGCGAGCATGGCCATCAGCGTCCCATTTCGCGCTCCACCACCGGCGACGATGTAATCGACTCCGGAGCCCCTCATTTTAGGATGAGCAAAAGTTTTATAGCTTCGCGCGATCGTTTCGGCAGTGAGCGCGGTTGCTGTCGCCAGCGCATCCTCAGGCCGTTTGCTATTCCGCTTGCAGCCGGCGAGAAAACGCAGGGCGTACTCACGCCCGAACTGCTCCCGACCCGCCGTGCGCGGTGGCTTGAGCATGAAGTAAGGGTTGCGAAGCGCCCTTCTCAATACCGGCTGAAGCACCCTACCCCGCGCAGCGAATATGCCGTCGGGATCGAGGCGCTTGTCGAAAAGCTTCTGCGCCAGCGCGTCGATGACCATGTTCCCCGGGCCCGTATCGAAGGCGATGACTGCATCCGGCCTGGCGCCCGCAGGAATCGCAGTGAGGTTGGCGATGCCGCCGATATTTTGCAGTACCCTGTCGCGTTTCGTGTCAGCGAAGAGCGCGTAGTCCAACAATGAAACCAGCGGCGCTCCCTGTCCGCCGGCCATCATATCCGCTGGCCGAAAATTCGAAACGACCGGAACCCCAGCCGCTGCTGCAATCGCCGCTGCCTCACCAAGCTGCCAGGTGCAGGCAAAGCGCCGGTCCGCATAAACTTCCGCGCGCGACTGATGATAGAGAGTTTGCCCGTGACAGCCAACCAGGTCGAGCTTGATCCAGTGCCGCGCAAGAGTCGCCGTCAGTGCTTCGGCGTAGGCCAGTCCCAGGCGCCAGTGAAGGCGCGCCAACTCCGCTGTCGAAGTCGCCTTTGCGTTCATTGCCTGGAGCACCGCACGCCGCAGAGCGGATGGGAATGAGAAGCTCTCATGAGCCAGTAAGGTCAACTTCATTCGCGGCTTACGCGGCATAATTCGCACGATCGCGACGTCGATTCCATCAGCCGACGTGCCGCTCATGATGCCGGCAACCGTCATGGTCTTCGCATTCATACTTGGTTCTTTCAATCTAAACCTTGGCGGAGCGGACGCATTTTCCCCGGGGTCTTGGAAATCGGCTCAACTTGCACGAAATGTTCAACTTTAGGCGACCTCGCCCCCGCGAGATGTTCACCTGGAGTTTCCCAAAAACCCTAATATGGTCGCTTAAAGGTTCGCGAATCGTCGAGTCGTGTGCCAAGTAATTTCCCAAAACTGATGTAAATGGTCGCTCAGAATTTCACATTTCGAGGGAAAAGGTCGCGAGTAATTTCACACATAGCAAGGGTTGCGCACGCTGGGACGACGGTCGCCGCGCTTAAGGGGCGTTAACTGGGCATTTTCTGCGCGATATTGCGTTCCGGGCGACTCCATGCCGCTCGCTCTGCGGGCTCGACGCAAAATCACCTTTCCCGCACACTCGCCTTGCTATAGCGCGCCGTCCCGATTCCCGCCGCGGAAGATATCATCGCTTGTAACCAAAGGTCTCCTTCGCGCGTCTCAAGGCGTGCGTATCGAATATTTCTGGAGGGTCGATGTTTCGTTCCTATTGGTTCTACCTGGCTCTTTTGGTTGTGGGCCTCTTTGTTGTTCTGGCATTGTCTGGAGTGGGCCGTGGGGTTCGGGCCGAGACCCGAGGCGGGATACCGGCACCGAAAGACGATGCTTCTCTCGCACAACACCCCGGCCGCGAGACAGCCATCTTCGCGGGCGGATGCTTCTGGGGTACGCAGGCTGTGTTCGAGCGAGTGAAAGGAGTAGTGGCCACGACTGCCGGATACGCAGGCGGTTCCGCCGCAACAGCCACCTACGACCAGGTGACAACGGAAACGACGGGCCATGCTGAATCGGTAAAAGTGGTCTATGACCCCTCCAGGATCACGTACGGCAAGCTACTGCAGATCTTCTTCTCGGTTCACGACCCGACACAGTTGAATCGGCAGGGACCCGACGTGGGAACCTCGTACCGCTCCGCAATCTTCTACACCAATGAAGAGCAGCGGAAAACCGCCGCCGAATACATCGCGCAGCTCGACGCGGCCAGAGTATTTCCAAAGCCGATTGTTACGCAGGTCGTGCCGCTGAAAGGCTTTTACGACGCTGAGTCCTACCATCAGGACTACGCTTTGCATCATCCCGACAATCCATACATTCTCGTATGCGACCGGCCGAAGATCGAGACCCTGCGCAAGGAGTTCCCCGACCTTTTCCAGGAATATACGGGCCACTGAGCGCAGATTCTCACGGCCCGTCACTGCCCGCTCACGAGATCGCAGGGCGCTTGCCGACCTGTGAGAGCCGATCCGCTACCAATCAGGGACTCGACGGTTTTGCGTCGTTCCACCTGACGAGGGTAAGTTACTGCGGGATTTCACGCATCTCGTTCTTCCGAAGTACACGATGGTTCGCCGCCTTAAACCTGGCCTTCCTTGCAAAGCGTTGGATCGTATCCGCAGCCTCTGCGATTTTGATGCCAGGAGGCAGAGCGGTCCATGCATCGGAGTTGGATCAAGTGGCTGATCTTTGCAGGAGTCTCGGTTCCGTGGCCGGCCTCAGCTCAACAAACCTGCGCCAACGGAACGCGCGTCGATGGCACGGTCGCCGATCCAACCGGAGCTGTGATCCCCGGCGCGCGTCTGCAGTCGGCGAGCGGTGATCAAGCCATCTCCGATGCAGCCGGTCACTACGTGCTGCCCTGCATCGCGGCCTCCGCCTTCACCGTGGCTGCCAGGGCCGATGGATTCAGGGCTGCCGCATTGCCGGCGCGCGGCGGCGAAGGGGAGACCATTCAGCTCAACTTCAAGCTCGAAATGAACTCCGTCCAGACCGACGTCCGAGTCAACGGGGATGCGGCGGGCGTCGACACAGACTCCGGTCCGGCCACGGCCACGCTCGGCGCCAGCGAGATTCAGCAACTGCCCGACGACCCCGACGATCTACTGCGCGAGTTGCAGGCTTTGGCTTCCAGCAATGGCGGCGATCCCTCCTCGGCGCAAATCTCTGTTGATGGCTTTCAGAACTCCAGCGCCATGCCGCCGAAAAGCGCTATCGCCTCCGTTCGCGTCAACCCGGACATCTTTTCTGCCGAATACCAAAGGCCTCTTTGGCACGGCGGCCTCGTCGAAGTCACGACCAAGCCCGGCGCGGATACACTCCACGGCGCGCTCTTCTACACCAACAGCAACGGCGTCTTCAACGCCACCGATCCCTTCTCTCTGACGGCCACGCCTGCCGGCAAACAGCGTTATGGCTTCGAGTTGAGCGGGCCGATCGTCCACGCCAAGTCGGGCTTTGCGCTTGCCCTTGAAAAGCGCGACATCGATGAGTTCAACATCGTCAACGCAGTCACGCTCGACTCGAGCGGCGATCCGTCTCCTTTTGAGCAGACCGTCCCCGCGCCCGAGCGGCTGTGGATCGCCTCTGCCCGCGGCGACTGGCAAGCCACCTCCCGGGACGTCGTCACAGCGTCGTTCTCAACAAACATCAACACTCTTGGCAACCAGGGCATCGGCGGCCTGGTGCTCCCTGAGGCCGGCTATTCCAACCGCGTGAGCGAAGACGATCTGCGGTTCACGAATACGTGCGCGCCCAGTCCAAATCTCCTCGACCAGACCCGCATCGGCTACACCTGGAAACGCACGGAGCAGTCGCCGCTCTCCACTGCGCCCTCCTTGCAGGTTGCCGGCTACTTCACCGGCGGCGGCGCGACCAGCCAGAACCTCAACGATCGCGAACGCGACCTGGAGATCGATCACGCAGTGATGATCACGCGCGGCAAACAGGAGATCCGATTCGGCGCGCAGTCCATCGGGATTTTCATGCACGACTTCGATCCAAACACCTTTAATGGAGCGTACGTCTTCGGCGGCGGCAGCGCGCCCGTGCTCGGCGCTGGTAACAACCCCACCGGGCAAACCACCGCCATCACCGGAATCGAGCAGTATCGGCGCGCTCTGCTCAACCTTCCCGGCGGCGCGCCCACCACCTACCAGATCACCACCGGTGCGCCGCTGGTCCCCTTCACCTTGTGGCAATTCAGTCTCTACGCGCAGGACTCGATCAAGCTTCGACCACGCCTTACTCTCTCAAAAGGCTTGCGCTACCAGTTGCAGACCTCGCCCGACAGCTTCCGCAACTTCCGTCCCCGCCTCGGCATCGCCTGGTCGCCTGACAGAAATGAAAGGTGGGTCATCTATCTGCGCTTCGGTCTCTTCAGCCCCTATGCCGATCCCAGCGTCACGACCGAGGTTTATCGCGTGAACGGCATGCGGCAGCAGGAGACGCTGGTCTACTCGCCAGGCTATGCCAATCCGCTCACGCCCATTCCGCGTTCGATCGCAGTCAGCAATATCAACCAGTTCGCGCCCCGTTTCGGCCAGGTGCCGGGTCTGCAGTTCTTGGGCGCCGTCGAATACGCAGTTCCCGACCGCTGGAAGGTGCACGCTGCCATCGGCTTCGGCCTGGAATGGGAATGGGTGCGGATGATCAACATTAACGCGCCGATGGTTGCGAGCGAAACCGGCGCTGCCCCCGATCCGGCCTCCGCACTGCTCGCCCCGCGGCCCATGGCGCCGAATGAGAATATCGAAGAATACCGCAACGACGGCCACAACCATGGCGCATTCTGGGTTGTCGACCTCGATCACCATGCCTGGAAGCATTACACCGTCAAGGCGGGTTTCTGGCATCTCAACTTCACGGACGAGAACCCCAATCCGCAATCCTCCTACTCAAGACAGGGCGAGTTCGGGCGTCCCTGGTGGATGTATCGCGACGGGTTCAACACCACGCAGATCCTCACGCTGCCCTACAAGGTTGAGGTCTCCGCGGAGTTCGACACGCGCCCCGGCATTCCTTACGACGTTACGACCGGAACCGATGCAAATGGCGATGGCAGTTTTACCGACCGGCCTTCCTATGCATCGGCCCCGGGCCCAGGCGTTTACGCAACGCACTACGGGCTCATGACCGCCAATACCGTCAATGGCAATGTGCCCTTCGATTCCGGAACCATGCCTCGGACGATGCATTTCGACGCAAATTTGAGCCGAGCCTTTACGCTCAATCCCAAAGACAAGGACCATCCGCCCACGCTCACTCTCAATGCACGCAGCGCCAACCTGCTCAACTACAAAAATGTCACGGCTGTAAATACAGTGCTCACCTCGGGCGCCGTTGGCCAGCCCATTGCCGCCGAATCCGCGCGACGTTTAGAACTCGGCGCGAGATTCAGCTTTTGACCGGCAGTGCCATTGATTCGATCCAGGAGAATCAGCCTAAAATGAATCTGAAAATGATCCAGCCCGCTCCAACGACGAATGTCGCCGCAGAGCCTCCCGCTGCCTCCTCGCGCATCGGGATCCTGGGCCCGCTCGTTGTGTGTTCGATCGCCACGGCATTCGCGCTCATTGTCGCCAACGAGTGCCATCACATCGCCACCATCAGCCAGGCCAGCGCGCCTTACGCCCCCTCGCTTTTTTACGGGATCGTCTCCTGGTTCTGGTGGGCGGTTTTCGCGTTCACTCTATGGGGAATCGCAGCGCGCTGGCCCTCGGTTCTCGCATTTACCTGGAAGAACGTCTTCCTTCATCTCGGCGCAGCTTGCCTGGTTGCTTTCATCCATCTTTCTCTGCTCCAGAACGTCGTCAGGTGGGCGTCGGCAACCTGGCCTTCCTGGGGCGCGGCCAATCGCACCCTCAATGTTGCACAAAGCCTCTGGCGCTATGAAATCGACATTGTGGTTTATAGCTGCATCTATGGCTTTGCCGGCTTTCTCTTTGCGCAAGCTCAAGCACAGCGGGCCGCCGTTCAGAAGCTTGACCTTGAACGAAAGCTCTCTGAAGCGCAACTCCAGGCCCTGCAAGCTCAAATCGAGCCCCACTTCCTGTTCAACACGCTGAACGCGATCACGAGCCTGGTGGCGCAAGGCAGAAACCAGGAGGCGATGAATACGCTTGCCCACCTGAACACAATCCTGCGCATGTCGTTGCAGCGCAAAGCGCCCGAGAAGGTGCCCTTCGCTGAAGAGCTTGGTGTTGTTGAGAGCTATTTGGCCATCCAGCAGGTCCGCTTTGCCGGTCGCCTGCAAGTGAAGATCGACGCCACGCCCGAGGCCCTGGACGGACTCGTTCCCTGTTTCCTTCTGCAACCGATTGTCGAGAATGCCGTTCAGCATGGAATCGCGCCGATGGAGGCGGGCGGCCTAATTGAAACGAGCGTCAAACGAGTGGGCGACACGCTTCGGATGGAAGTCAAGGACAATGGCTGCGGCCCCAATGGTTCCGGTACAAAAGGGCACGGCATCGGAATGCAGAACGTCCGGGAGAGACTGGCGTACTTCTATCCCGGCGCCCACGAGTTCGATGCCGTGGCTCCGGCCACGGGCGGGTATGAGGTCACTATTCAAATTCCATATGAGCGTGCAATGGCGTGACGCTACGAACTGTGATTGTCGACGATGAGCCGCTGGCGCGCGATCTGCTGCGGCTCTTGTTGGCCGCGCATCGCGATGTCGAAATCGTCGCCGAGTGCCGCAATGGCCGCGATACCATCGCATATCTGCAGGCGAATCCCATTGACCTGCTCTTTCTCGATGTCGAAATGCCGCAGCTCGGGGGCTTCGATGTGGTTGAGCGGATCGGTCTCGTGCATCTTCCGCCTACGGTCTTTGTCACTGCGTTTCACGAGCATGCTGTGCGTGCCTTCGACACCAACGCGGTCGACTACCTCACCAAACCTGTCGAGGCCGTCCGTCTTGCGCGCGCTCTGGATCGCGTCCGCGAAAAGATCACCGCCAGAACCGCGCTTCTCACTCAGGAGCAGCTGGCGGCTGTCGTGAACAGCCTCAAAACGTCTGCCGAAAACCCCAAACCTTACGCTTCGCGATTTCTCGTGAAGGACGGCGCGAAGGAGATCCTTCTCTCAGCTGAGAAAATCGACTGGGTAGAAGCCGCGGAATATTATTGCTGTTTACATTCCGCGGGCCGGCGCTACATGGTGCGAGAAGCTATCTCCGACCTCAGTGAGCGAATGGATCCAGGACGTTTCGTCCGCATTCATCGATCTGCCATCGTAAATCTCGATCGAATCGGTGAGATCCATCGGGAAGGGACGGTGCAGAACTCCATTCGGTTGACTGACGGGCAAGTACTCAAGATGAGCAAAGCCGGACGCGAAAGATTATTGGCGCTCGGAAAGATCTAGGTCAGAACGACTGTCTCTCTGAGTTAGTCTCCCTTGTCTTATGGCGCAATCCCTGGGGCACCCTTCATTGACGATCTCAGCCCAAATCACTCATCCAAGGCTTGTCTTAGGCGATTCAAGGGGATTAGTCCTGATAAACGTTAGGTCCCTATCGGGACTGCCCCGGCACTGGAAGGGCGGTCTGTCTCCAACTTTTCGCCGGGGCAGTTTCGATAGGGTCGTTTGAAGTAAGTCGCTGGCGCGACGGAGGCTGTGATCTACCTATGGGATTTCAATGGGCGGCAGATGGCCTGCGGGCTGCTGCATGGTCGGGGAGCGACGGCTCGGGGAGTGCGGACTCCGGCCGCATGACTAAATGGAGCTCCGTTCTGTGTCTTCGGACGGCCGTTGTCACGGTCGTTATCCGAGTTCGGGCACACTTCGGCGTTACGTGCTGGCACACGACGTCGAGAAGGATGGATGGCGGCCGGGCGAGCGTTGAGACGCTCAAGAGCTGTCATCGCCGCACCTCCTTGGCTCGAACGGGGTCAGACTTGCACGGAAATGCAACTGACTGCGGGTTAGCCGTTCGACGACCAGCATGACGCCGGAGCAGGCGGGACAGCGCAGGCTGGGTGGCTCAGGCGGATCGACAGATGCCGCCATGCCGAGCAGAGCGCGGCAACGTTCGAGCGCCGCGCTCCGTCTGCGGTTGGCGAACAAGCCGAAGTGGCGGATGCGAACCAGGCCGCCGGGCAGGACATGAAGCAGGAAGCGGCGCAGGAACTCATGGGCGGAAACGGTCATCACCTTCTTCTTGCCGCCGTGAGCATAGTCTCGCCAGCGGAAGGAGACACGATCGTTCTCGAAGGCCACGAGGCGATGGTTGGAGATGGCGACACGATGGGTGTAGCGCGCCAGGTAGTTGAGAACATGCTCGGCGCCGCCGAAGGGAGGCTTGGCATAGACGACCCAGTCCTGCTGGAAGAGTTGCCGGATAAAGCAGCGGAAGCGGTCAGCCGAAGCAAGCTGTTCGAGTGAACCGTGAAACTGGAGTCTGTCCTGCTCGTACAGTTCACGGAGTTGCTCGCAGAACTTGCCTCGGAAGACTCGGCTCAGTGCTTGAACAGGCAGGAAGAAGCGGCGCGACGACGCTACCCACCTGGAACCATCGAGAGCCAGCCCTCCGGCGGGAACGATGTAGTGCACATGGGGATGATGCTCAAGGTTCTGTCCCCAGGTATGGAGCACGCCGAGGAAACCGATATCCGCTCCCAGGTGCTTCGGATCGCGAGCCAGTTCAGGCATCGTCGCGGCGCTGGTGCGGTAGAGCAGGTCGTACAACAACCGCTTGTTCTGGAGGACAAGAGCGGAGAGTGAGTGCGGCAGAGTGAAGACGATGTGGAAGTACGGAACGGGCAACAGTTCGGCCGAACGCGCGGCCAGCCATTTTGCGCGCGCGTTCCCCTGGCACTTGGGACAGTGCCGGTTGCGACATGAGTTGAACGAGATGGCCTGATGGCCGCAGCGGACGCACTGATCGCGATGACCGCCCAGCGCCGCGGTGCGGCAGCGGACGATGGCATCGAGCACCTTGCGATGCGGCCATGCAAGATGCGACTGCTGCTGTTCTAAAAAACTGTTGCCCGTTCGACGGACGATGTCGGCCACCTCAAGGGTGGGCCGGCTCATCGCCTGATTTTCCTCCTGGAGCGCTTCACCTCGTCGGGGTTGGACACTTCGATCGCTTCCAACGGACTGGGAATCGCCTGCAGATGACGCCGGGACAAGTGCAGGTAGACGGTGGTGTGGGCGAGCTTGGCATGGCCGAGAAGAACCTGGATGGTGCGCAGATCGGCGCCGGCTTCCAGCATGTGAGTTGCGAAGCAATGCCTCAAGGTGTGCGGAGATACGTGCCTGGTGATGCCGGCACGCTTGGCCGCCTCGTTCACAGCCTGCCAGACAATCTTCTCTGTAATGGGTACGTCCGCCCGCCAGCCCTTCACCGTACCTGGAAACAGATAGGTCTTGGGCTTCATCCAGCGCCAGTACTCGCGCAGAGTATCCAGCAGCTTCGGGGTCAGCAAAACGTCGCGGTCTCGGCCACCCTTGCCCTGGCGCACGTGTATGACCATGCGCTGGCTGTCGATATCGGAGACCTTGAGGTGGCACATCTCCGCCCGGCGCAGGCCCGTTGCATACAGCATCATCAGCATGGTGCGATGCATCAGGTTCCCGGCGCAGTCAATGAGCCGCGCCACCTCTTGTTGGTCCAGTATGGTTGGCAGTCGCCTCTGACGCTTGGGAAAAGGGATGTGATCGGAAAGATACGGCCGGCGCATCGTCTTGACGAAGAGAAAGCGCAGTGCGGCGGTGCGGCCTTCGATGGTTCCGGCAGAGAGCTTGCGCTCGCGAAAAAGATACGCCTGGTACTGGCGGATATGATCCGGGCCAAGCCGTTCCGGGGAACGATGGAAGTACCTCGCAAAGTCTTCCACCGCAAAAATGTAGGAACGTACGGTGCTCTGAGAGTAGTTGCGACGCTGGAGTTCATCCAGCATGCGCTGCCGAAGATGGGTCACGGTAAACCTCCTGTGACCCGAGGCTTACACAACCAGAAATGCCCAAGGAAAGCCCACGCCGCAGCGTCCGTCGCGCCAGCGACTTAGTTCAAACGC
>JBKQOX010000031.1:0-23224 GCA_052145255.1 Occallatibacter sp. | reverse complement strand
TGCGCCCTTCCGTTCTGCATACGCCTTAAGGACGCGCAAGAATATCGCCCGCTTGTCGCCGAAGACGGCATACAGGCTCGGCCTTCCCACGCCCATCCCGGCGACGAGATCGTCGATCGTGACGCCGTCGTAGCCTTTCGACCAGAATACCTGGGTCGCCTTTTCCAGCGCCTCCGTCTCGTCGAAGCGGCGCGGCCGTCCACGCGGCTTAGGGGGATTCTGAACCATTCAGTTAAAAACTCCTTTACAATGGCCGTCGCACCAATATATAACTGAATAGTTCGAAATTAGCAAGCTGGCTCTGCCCTCGCGGGGCCTCGCGACTCGATCTTCACCCTTCACCAAGGAGACACACATGGAACATTCGATCGCACTCGTCACCGGCACCACCTCTGGGCTCGGTTATGCGGCAGCCAGCATGCTCGCCACCAAGGGCTACCGCCAGGTCATCGTCACCGGGCGCAGCCTAGCCCGGGTCCAGCAAACGGCCGCTCAACTCGCGGCTGAGACGAAGAAACAGGTCTTCACGCCGCTGGAGCTGGATCTGGACTCGCCGTCCAGCGTTCAGTCCGCCGTTGCCGAGCTCGTCAAGCGGGGTCAGCCGATCGATTTCCTGCTGCTCAATGCCGGGATGGTCCCAGGTAAGAAGCGCGTGCTCACTGCGGCGGGCATCGAGGAGGCTCAGGGCCCGCTGATCGGCCATCATCAACTGACTGTCGGGTTGCTCCGCGCCAACCTGCTGAGCCCCAACGCGCGGATTGTCATCGCCGGCGCGGAACCTGCCCGTGGGGGCGTGCCGATGTTCAGCTACACCGATGTGCCAGCCTTCGCGGCCAAATACTTCCGGGGAGACCGGACCGCCGCTATCGAAGCCCTGATTCGCAACGGGCCAAACGTGAAGTACGTGCCCAACAATACGTATGCCGACGCGAAGCTCATTATCGCTTGGTGGGTCGCGGCGCTGGCGCGCCGGCTACCCTCCGGCATGGCCGTGTACGCTGTCTCGCCCGGTGGGGCGACCGCCACCAAGGTGGTGCGAAACGCTGGCCCGGCGTTGAAGTATCTGTTTATCCCAATCGTGAACCTCATTCCCGGCATGAATCAGACGCCGGAGACCGCGGCCCGTCGGTACCTCCAGGCGTCGGAGTTCGGAACCGACGTCTCGGGCCAATTCTTCGCCTCGGCGCCGAAGAAGCTCACGGGCCCAATTGAGGCGATGCGTCACCCGCACTTTCACGATCGCGCCAACCAGGAAGCCGCCTGGCAGGCCGTCGTCAATGTCTCTGGCGTCGATTTCTCTTCCGCAGCAAATTGAGAGCGGTGTCCTGAAGGAGCGCCGGTCGGCGTCGATCAGTTGGCTAATACGCTCGCAGCCGTAGATCTGGTCTTGGATGACGGACTCAAGAAAGAACTTGATGATCTAACCGATGAGTACCGGCGCGGAGATGCAGGCCGGTAAATGGAGGAGTATGAACATGCACAACCTGGTAGTGAGCTGTTTGGTGGCTGCTTATCTCGCAGCGAACGTGTACGCGATTGTGAAGGCACGAGTGTTTGAGTTGGCCCGTTCGCGCAAGCAACTCATACTCTATGGCGTTCCCTTCATATTGTGGGGCTCTGTCATCCTGTTGGGATGCAAGCTCATGGAGATCATGCACCGATTCGATGAATGGGCCGCCTGACCAGGCGTTCCCAACTGAAGAAAACAGCCCAAATCACTCATTTAGCCCAGCTTCCGGAGTCCCTATCGAATTAGTACCCATAAACGCCTCTTCCGCTGCCGATCCCACCCCATCCCAAACCCTCCAACCGCGCCGGGCATTTTCTGACCACAGACCACTGATCACTGTCCACTGCGCTTTCTTGTCAATCCCCGTGCCCTCCAAATTCCTCGCCATCTCCCTCATTCCAAACCAAATATAAATCTCTCCAAGTTTGCCGATTAATTCCACCGTTTCGCTAGACTTGTCCTCAGTTGGGTATTTCTCCTTCTGAAAAACAGATGGGCGGCTCACAGGTGCTGGCCCCGGGGCCCCCGGCGACAGGTCTTCGTCGCTGGGGTGGTGATGGGGATTACAGCATCTGTGGCCGCCCATCCTTTTTCCCGGGCGATTTCGCCCAAAACCGGCTCGAGAGGCCGAAAAGGGCGCTCCTATAGTCCTTATGTTGGACGATTTTGGCTCATAACTCCAATGTTTTCAAAGAGTTAGAGCAAGTCATCCAAGGTACAAGTCACTCAATTCAAATCACTTAACCCCAAAAACAGGGGTGGGGGGCAGGGTATGTATCCGGCATGTCGACATATCAAACCAGGCGGAGAACAGTGCAAATCGCCCGCCATGCGCAGCCACGCTTTTTGCTACTTCCACGCGCGGCTCCATTCAACGACCAGCGTCACGGTCGACTTCACGCTTTCACTCCCTGAGGACTCTCGTGCCATTCAGGAATCGCTCGGCAAGCTCTTTCAGGCGCTTCTCACCTCCCGAATCGATTCAAAGAAAGCCGCCCAGCTCCTATGGGGCCTTCAGATCGCCTCCAGCAACCTTCCGCGCAAGCCGAGGCCGGACCCCAAGTCAGTCCCCTCCGTCACGCGCAACAAAGACGGCGTCGAACTCGCTCCCGTACTCAACGTCTGCGACCCAATAACGGAGTGCAGCAGATGTGACAAAGCCGAAACCGGCGACCGCTTCTTCGATTTCGACGCGCTGGTGGGGCTCAAAAAGCCGGATTCCGACGAGGACGACGAAGACGAAGAAAAACCTGTCGCCGAAAGACCGCCTTGCGTCAACGAACAAGGAGAAATCGTCGTCGTGGACGAATACCGGCGTCAAAACGGCATCCGGCGCATCGACGATGAGGATCACAAAGAGGTGGACGACGATGAGGACGGGATGGACCGCAAAGATCTCCTCGAAAGCCTCCGATTTTCCCAGCAAATGAAGAAAACACTCGAACTGGAAGAGTGACCCTCGCGATCCGTAATGTCCGCGCCGCCCTCCGTCTACCGGTTAAACTGATCTCCAGCTAAGCCATGAAAGACTCCATCCACGTTTCGAAAGAGAACTACCTCAAGGCCATTCTTGAAGCCGAGGCTGAAGGCCGCCAAGTGATTCCCGCGATGCTCGCGCATTGGCTTGAGGTCTCCGCGCCCGCCGTCACCATGGCGCTCAAGCGGCTCAAGCGCGACGGATGCGTGAAGGTGGGCGATGACGGCATTGTGCGCCTGACCGCGGCAGGGCGCGAGATGGCCTACCACACGGCGCTGCGCCATCACCTCATCGAGCGCATGTTGAGCGAGGTCTTCGGCATGGAGTGGCACGAGATTCACGAGGAAGCCGAGCGGCTGGAGCATGCCGTTTCGCCTGCCTTCGAGGCCAAGCTCAAGGAGAAACTCGGCGAAGGCGGCGCCTGCCCGCACGGCAACGCCGTCCTCCCGGTCAATCCCGCCGAGCGCAAACGGCGCGGCGAGATGCAGCTCTCGCAGGCCGCCGCCGGCAAGCGCTACACCGTCATCAGCCTCCAGGAGCGCGATCCCAAACTGCTCGAGTTTCTGCATGCCGCGGGCATCGGGCCCGGCAAGAGTCTCCGCGTCACGAGCCAGAATTACGACCAAACCGTTTTGATTGATCTACCTACAGGAAGCACTATCCTGGGCCGCCCGGCCGCCGAGGCCGTTTGGTTACGTCCGGAACGTTCATCGTAATTTAATCTAAAAGAAAAGATTAACCATACTTAACAAACTGTGGCATACTGGAGTTGAGGGGTGCTCGCGGCCTCTCAAGCGAATGCCGCATTGTGCCAGTCGCTCGCTGCCCCGAATTTTCTCCGGCGGAGCCAATGGAGCATGCACCGCGTTCGCGTTGGTCCGTTCTGCAAATGTTCAAGTAAACCGAAAAGAATTCCGCACCCAGCGTTGCCGAGGAATGCCAGGCCGATGAATGCCAGCACAAAACCCGGTCCAGGTCATGCCATCGCAGTCGACGAAGTAGTCGTCACGCATGAGGACATCGATCGCGCTTACGACCGCTCGCGCGTGAGCGCAGCGCGACGCTCGCCGGGAATGCGCGCGCACGTGTCGCTCCTTTGGCTGCTGGTGGGGCCGGGCATCCTTGTCATGTTGGGTGAGAACGACGGCCCCAGCATGCTTTCCTATGCGGCAACGGGCGCGAAGTTCGGCATCGGCTTTTTCCTTCCATTCGTCGCGCTCACTTTTGTGATGGCGCTGGTGGTTCAGGAGATGACGGTGCGGCTGGGCGCGGCCACTCATCGCGGCCACGCAGAGCTGATCTTCGAGCGGTTCGGCCCATTCTGGGGCTGGTTCTCGATGATCGATCTCAGCTTCGGGAACTTTCTCACACTGATTACCGAGTTCATTGCGATCCGCGCCGGGTTCGGCTACTTCGGCGTACCGCCGTGGGCAGCGGTTCTGGTGGCGCTCGTGGTGCTCTATTCCGCGCTTCTGAGCCACCGCTACTGGACATGGGAGCGTGTGACCCTGGCTGCCGCCGCTTGCAACCTGATCTTCGTGCCTGTGGCCCTGATGACTCACCCACACTGGGGCGCAATTGGACACGCAATGCTCACATGGACGCCTTTGCCCCACGCAAACCAGGAGACTTTGCTGATCCTGCTCTCCGACATCGGCGCCACCGTCACGCCATGGATGCTTTTCTTCCAGCAGAGCGCCACCGTGGACAAGGGCCTGACCACGAAAGACATTCGATTCGGGCGCATCGACACTGTGCTGGGCGCGGGGCTGGCCGCGTTGGCTGCGCTCGCCGCAATCATCGCCACCGCGCCGCTCTTTGGCCGGATTGGGGCGGCCAATTTTGAGGCGGCGCAGTTTGCACAGGCGCTGGAGCCGATCGTGGGGCACATCGGCGCGTCGCTGTTTGCGCTCGGCATGATCGAGGCCGGCATCGTTGCCTCCATCACCATCTCCACGTCGTCGGCCTACGCCTTCGGCGAGGTGGCGCGCCAGCCGCACAGCCTGAACCTTCCGGTGAATCAGGGCAAGTCGTTTTACGCCGTGCTCTGCCTTTGTGCCGCGGTCGCGGCGGCCATCGTGCTGATTCCTAACCTGCCCCTCACCTTTGTGGTGCTGGTCGTGAATGTGGTTGCTGTTCTCGCCATGCCGCCGGCGCTGGTGTTCCTTTATCTGCTCGTCAACGACCTGCAAATCATGGGCGACGTGCGCAGCCCGCGGTGGGCCAATGCGCTGGCGGCCGCAGTGGTCGTGTTGCTCACGGCCGCGGGCGTCCTCTATGGAATCAGCGTCGTCTTCCCGCAGGCCTTCGCGTGGCTGGGGAGTTAAGGGGAATCGATGGAAGAGACGAAACACACCTCGGAAGAAGAAGTTGACTGGGTTCTCGAGAATCTGGAACGGGACCAACTCGTCCAGGAGAAATCCGCGCCCGTTCCTCGCCGGCAACTGCGCGGCGGTGAGTTGGTGCTCGTATGGGCCCTGCGCATCTACCTGATCTTTATGATGGCCGTCGTCTTGTGGCAGGCGTGGACTGCTGTGCGGTAGGAGGCCGTAGCCGGAAAACGGCGCGGCTTCCGCGCAACAGAGTTCTTCATGCGGATTGATTCGTCTGTCGGTGTGATGGCGGCTACTTTCCGAGGGCATCCCCGTACTTCCCTGGAGGTTCAAAGCAATGCGAAGAAGAACAACCCGCAGCGTTCTGGCCGGTTCGCTCCTGTTAACTTTGGTTAACCTTGGACAGCTCGCAGCGCAGAGCGGGACGTCGAGCGCGATCTCGGGGACGGTGTGCGACACCTCAGGCGCGACAGTGGCCAACGCCGAAGTGAAGGCGACCGAAGTGGACACCAAGGCCACGCGCGCCGAACTGACCGACCCCGGCGGGCATTATCTATTTTCCCAGGTCAATCCCGGCACCTACCAGGTAACGGTGCAGACGAACGGCTTTGCTGTTTCAACTTCTGCGCCAACGCCAGTAGGCGTGGGCCGGACCGTCACGTTGAACTTCTCGCTCCACGTCCAGACGGATAACCAGACAGTGGAAGTTACGGCGCAGCAGGGCTTGCTGACCCTCGATAATTCGAATACGACTACCACAATTGAAGCCCAGACCATCAAAAGTCTCCCCAATCCCGGTCAGGACCTGACTTATGTGGCTCAATTCGCGCAAGGCGCTCTGATGAATACGGCGGGATCCTCGAGCGATGCGAAAGCCCCGGGCGGATACGGCAACGTCGAGTTTAACGGCCTGCCCGCGACCTCGAACGGCTACATTCTCGACGGCTACGATTCCAACGATCCCTGGCTGGGCCTGAATATTGGGCTCTCAACCAACCTCGTGATCGGCCTTGACGCCGTCGATCAGTCGACCGTGAACACCAATTCGTTCTCCGTCGATCAGGGCCGTTATGCCGTAGCCCAGGTCAACTACTTCACGAAATCGGGGACCAACTCGTTTCACGGCGACCTGTACGAGATCTGGAACGGCTCGCTCTTCAACGCGGAGGATTATTTTCTCCACGCCAACGACTCGCCGGGGAACATCGCCAAAAAGCCGCGTTCTGTCGTAAATGAATTCGGCATGAGCGTGGGCGGGCCGATTCGCAAAGACAGGCTGTTCTTCTTTGGGCACTACGAGGGCATTCGCATCGCTTTGCCAATCGTGACGCCAACCACGCTGCCGACGCCCGCCTATCAGCAATATGTGCTGGGACAGCTTGCCACCGGCGGATATGATCCGGTTACAGGAACCAACCTTCCGGCGCAACCTGCGGAGATTCCATTCTATAAAAACATGTTCTCGCTGCTGCCGCCTCCCGGTGGGTCGCCGGTAGCGATCACAGCCTGCCCGCTCGACTCATCCGGGAACCTGTTGCCCGCTCCAACAGATGGCTCTCCGCTCGACGGCAGCGGCTGCGCATCCCAGCAGCAGCGGTCCCTGAACAACAGCGACACCGAAAACCTGATCGTGGTGAAGATCGATCACACCATCAATGCCAAAGACAGCATCTGGTACCGTTTCCAGCAGGATACGGGTTTGCAGGCGGAATTCACAGACCCCATCAACTCCATCTTTAATTCCTACTCGCCGCAACCGCAGCGCACGCTGGTTGTGGGCTACACGCACATTTTCAGCCCAACCCTCGTGAATCAATTCAACCCCGGAGCTGACTGGTACTCGAGCATTTTCGAGCCGAACAACTACGCACAGGTCGAGCAGAGGTTTCCCATCATGCTTACGTCGAGCAGCGACAGCGTGCCCTTCACGACCATCGGCGGTCTGAACGATACGTTTGCGCAGGGGCGCAAGGTGACGCAGTGGCAGATCAACGACAACCTGACCTGGACGCGCGGTCAGCACACGTTACACTTTGGCGTCAATACGCGCCGTGTCGACACCAGCGACTACGACCTCGGAGAAGGCATTGTGCCGACCGTCGCTTACAACGACCTGGCGGAGTTCACGTATGGAGCCGCATATACCGCCCAGCAGAACTTCCCGGTCTCTTTGAAGGATCGGGTGGCCGTCGGCAATCTCGAATTCTATGGGATGGACACCTACAAGCCTTCAGCGAAGGCGACCCTGACTTACGGCATGCGCGTGACGTGGAACACCAACGTCACGAGCCCGCAGCGGCTCTTTGGCCGCATGGCCGGTTCCTTCCTGGACGCTTCGCATGAAACCAATCAGCCGCTGGATCAGGTCATCCTGGGCAACGTTCAAAACCTGTTCGCGGCGACGCCGCTGTTCATCTACCAGCCACGCGCGTCGATCGCTTATCAGCTTCTTCCGCATACCGTGGTTCATGCCGGTTTCGGCGTCTTTAACGACGTCATCCCGCAGCAGATCGCTGACAACGGCCTGATAAACGCACCCAACGATCCCTCCTTCACGGGCGGTATCGGAGGACAGGTGGGCGGCCTAGGAATTGCCCCCGGAGTTGCCGGGAGCGCCGTGGACGTGGCAGCTAGGGCCAATGCGTTGTTTCAGACAACATTCAGCACCGGCGGCTCGCCCTGCGCGGGCATCCAGCCGGGCGCACCGACCTGTCCGCTGGCCGTCAGCCTGAACACTTTCCCGACCGGAACGCTCAAGACCCCGTACTACTACCAATACAGTCTCGGAGTTGAGCAGCAGATCGGCTCGCGCGGCGACCTGCGCGCCGACTACGTGGGCACGCGTGGGCTGCACGAACCGTACCAGGTGCAGCTTAACGGCTACCAGAACGTCTGCGAAGGGTGCTTTGCGCCGTTTCCTTATCAGCAGCCGCTCGATCAGAGGTTTGGGAACGTCACCGAATTCCAGACCGGCGCCAGCAGCGTCTACAACGGATTGCAGACCGTCTACACGCAGAAATGGGGCGGCTTGACGCTGCGCGCCAACTATTCTTTCAGCCACTGCCTGGACGAAGTATCGAATGGGGGCCTGCTGGCCTTCTCCACGCAAGGACTGGAATCGCCGTTGCCCGGAGAATTAAGCCGGCAGTATGCCAGTTGCGACTACGACGTGCGGAATAACCTCTCTGCATACGGGTTGTATCAGGTGCCGTTCCGCTCTAATCACCCATTCCTGCGCCAGGTGTTCGGGGGCTGGTCTTTTTCTGAGACGGGATTCCTTCACTCCGGCCTTCCCTTCAGCGTACTGAGCCAGCCATATAGCGCCAATGGCAATGGCGTGCTGCAGGCGTACAACTCAGCGCAGACCATCCAGTTCGCCGTGCCGAGTTATGCCAACCGGGTGCCCGGCGTGCCGCTCTATCGCAAGACTCTCTATCCCGGCGTCACCATAGACGGAACGAAACAGTGGCTCAATCCCGACGCGTTCGTCTCGGTGGTCGATCCCACAACCGGCGCATGTTATACAGGCGTACCGGGGGTGCAAAATGATAATCCAACCATCTGCCAGTTCGGCGACTCGGGCCGCAACTCGGTGCGCGGACCGCACTTCACATATTCGGATATGTACATCACGAAGTCCTTTCCGATCCGGGAAGGAATCAGGCTGCGCATTGACGGACAATTGTTCAATGCATTCAACCATCCCAACTTCGCACTTCCCAGCACGGTGCAGGCCGGCGTATCCGGTTCGGTTCCGGCGAGATTCGGAACGCTGCAAAGTGTAGTGGCGCCGCCGACCGGGCTGCTAGGCGTGGGCTTGGGAGGGGACAGCTCGCCGCGAATGATCGCGTTTCAGGGACGGATCGAATTCTGAGGATGGCGGCCATGGGGCTTCCAAAAAATGCGACTTGCGCCCCGGGAAAGAGTGCCGTTTCGGCGACTTATCCCGCGATGGGTTGCCTCGTGAGCCATCACACAGAGTAGTTATTGCGGGCCTTTTAGGGCCATGCTCCAATATCAGTACTTCTGTCGGCTCGGTCTCCCAAATCAAAGGACTGGGACCTGCTTGATGAGCAACGCAGTTCAACTCGAGGCAAACGATACGGCCACCTCGGCCGGCTCACAAGCCCAGGCAGGTGTGGCCGATAGGGTCTACAAAGTGGTGGCTCCCGCTGGAGGAGCAAGCCATGAGGATCTGTACGGGTTCCGCACGGCCATGGCGCAGCCCGCGCCCGTTGAAGATCCTGAAGCTGCGGCGAATCAGGCCAAGGCCAAGCGGGCAGTTGCCATCCTGCCGATCCTGTTCATTCTCGTGCTTGGAGCGCTCGCCGCCCTCCTCATCCCCAAACTCACCAAGTCTAAGGCCCCGGCGCTTTACGTCGACCTTGGAACACGCCGCTTCGATTCGGCGGGGCTGGGTGCCCGGCTTATAGCCCGCTGGGAAGGAACTACCGCCTACCAGCTTTACATCGATCCCCTTGATCCGCAGCAGACCGCCGGCTTTCAAGCCGTGACGGTGAATCCACCCCACCCGGTCTCGGTGGTCATTCGGCTCCTTGATTCCACAGGTGCCGTCGCCTGTCAGAAGGAAGTGGTGCTTCCGACTCCTAGCCCGACCGCAGGTTCTTCAGACTCATCTTCTTCGGACGCTTTGGCGCCGATGCAGACCACCACTGGAGACACCGTACAGAATATTGCGGGTCCAGACGGACAAATAGCAGAGGTCACCATTACCGGCGGTCTCCCCTGTTCGCTGAAGCAGTATCAGAGCCTTGCGGCATGGGAGTTCTTCACCAATTTTCCCTCGCTCGATGAGCAGGACGAGTGGCTGAAACATCACAAGCTGAGCGATGCCGCAAAGAACCGAAACGGTCATGGCTCAGACGGCGGTTTTGGATTCTCAGCCCGGGGCCTTCACTTGCCGGCCGCGATCGACGATGACGACGTGATTGTGGGCGACAACCCATCGCAGGGAACCATCGATACCCAGGGTGGGCGGGTCTTTCTGCTTGGAGTCATCGGAATGCGGAATCGCACCGCTGAGTGGCAGGTATTTCCTGCCGCCGTTCATTTTCACTGCGACAAGAACGGCGCCTGTGTCCTGACCCGGGTAAATTCGCGCACCACCCTCCAGGCGCGTTTGGTCAAGTAGCTGGCCGCACTTCAACCTTAACGGCCGTTTTCATTTACCAATTTCTAGTACGATGGTTGCGATGCACGTCCTGTCCGCAGCCGAGATGCAGGCCTGCGATCGCGCCACTACGGAGCGGTTTGGGATTCCATCGGTTCAATTGATGCGGGCGGCCTCTTCGGCCGTCGCGGCTTTCGCGCGCGAGCATTTCCCGATTGCGCGACGAGTGACGGTCCTGTGCGGGCCCGGCAACAACGGCGGTGATGGCATGATGACGGCTCGGCTCCTGGCCGACGCCGGACTCGCGATGACCACGCTGTTGCTGGGAGCGCCCGAGCAACTCTCGGGCGATGCTGCCGTGGCGTGGACCGAACTGAACAATCCGAAACGCGGAAAAGTCCATATTGTTGCGAACGCCCAGGCCTTGGAACAGCACATAAATGCGCTCGAAGCTGATCTGATTCTGGACGCCGTACTCGGTACAGGATTCAAACCTCCACTTAAAGGTTTGGCTCTCGCCGCCCGCGAATGGTTGCAGCGAAGTCACGCGCCAATTCTTGCTGTTGACTTGCCTTCCGGCTGGCCGGCCGATGAAACAAGCGCAACTGTAGCAATGCCGGTTTTTCCCGCCGACGCCGTCATTACCTTCACCGCGCCCAAATGTGCACACGTATTTGGGCAATTGACGCGGCGCTGGAATCAACCGGTTGTCGTCGCTCCCATCGGCTCGCCGGATGCAGCCATCGTTTCAGCGCTCAAGCTGGATTGGGCCGGGTCGTCGATGTCCCTGCCGCAGGCTCCGCGCCCTGTGGCATCTAACAAAGGCAGCTTTGGTCACGTGCTTGTGGTTGGCGGAACGTTCGGAACAGCCGGCGGCAAGGCCGGAGCCCCGGCAATGACATCTCTCGCAGCGATGCGGGCGGGCGCTGGGCTGGTGACGGCTGCGGTTCCCGCGCCGGCGCTCCAAGTCATCTCATCGTTTGCGCCGGAGCTGATGACCTGGCCGCTGGCAGCGACAAGAGCAGGCCAAATCTCAGCGAAGAATCTTGAGAAGAAGCAAGTCGCCTCATTGATCGCAGGAAAGACCGTACTGGCCATCGGACCGGGTCTCGGCCAGGGCGCGGAAACGGCCAAATTCGTTGCAGGACTCCTTGGTGTCTCAAAGATGCCTGCAGTCATCGATGCGGATGCGCTGAATATTCTTGCTGCAAAGCCGGGTCTGATCAAGAAAATGGCAAGGAATCGAACTTTGGTGTTGACGCCCCATCCCGGCGAGATGGCGCGGCTGGCCGGAATCACCGTTGCCGAGGTTCAGGCGAACCGGCTTGAGACGGCGCGCGATTTTGCACAGCGCATGGGTGTAACACTCGTTCTGAAGGGTGCACGGACACTCATTGCCCATCCCGGTGGCCGCCTGGCGATCAACACTTCAGGGAATCCGGGAATGGCCAAAGGCGGCAGCGGCGATCTGCTCACCGGGCTCATAGCGGGCCTGTTGGCGCAATATCCTCACAATCACGCGCAAGCCGTGGAGGCAGCGGTTTACTTGCATGGGCTTGCGGCGGATCTGGCCGTGCATCAGAACGACGAACATACCTTGCTGGCCACCGATAGCCTAGCGCAGTTGGCGCGAGCCTTTCAATCCCATGCGAACGATTTTGATGCGAATGGTAAAACCGGGTATGTTTGGTTGCAGGGGCATTGCATCCAGTAGGCTACGTGCGCCGCAACAGCCCTCGATGAGGTTCAGCGATGACTGAAGCCGCAACTCTCGCGGAAGGCAAAACGTACGAGTTCACCACGCAAAGCGGGGCGGACACGGTCGCAGTGGGCCGCAAGCTCGTCGGCCTGCTCAAGCCACCTCAGTTCCTTTTGTTGCGCGGTGAGCTGGGCACTGGCAAGACGACGTTGGTGAAGGGCATTGCGCAAGCGCTGAACGCGGCCGAACCCGACGAGGTCACCAGCCCCACCTTTACGCTGATCCACGAATTTGACGGCGAGCGGGAGGGCAAACCCGTGAAGCTCTACCACTTGGACGTCTATCGCCTGGAGAGCGAGCGGCAACTGGAAACGCTGGGCCTTGACGATCTGCTTACGCCGGATGCGCTCGTCCTGGTGGAGTGGGGCGACAAGTTCAAGAGCATCCGCAAGCGCGCAACGGGTGAGATCGTGATCGCCCCTGAGGGCGGCGATGCGCGGAAGATTACGGTGACGCTGAAGGAATAGTGAGTCGCCAAGCGCTCTCCTCTCCCTACTTTCTGTGGCCTGACACGGGTTCTTCAGAGAAACCATGAATCGTATTCCATTCGCAGAAGTGCAGGCGGCTTTGGCAGGCGTCCTGCGAAAGCTCGGATTCGCTCATGACCGCGCCGACGTGTGCGCGCGTCTGTTTGCCGAGACCACGCGCGACGGCGTCTACACCCACGGCGTCAACCGCTTTTCACGATTCGTGACCACCATTCGCAACGGTCGCGTCGATCCCGCAGCAGAGCCGCAAGTGACTGCGCGCCTGGGAGCGCTGGAGCGTTGGGATGGCCATCGAGGTCCGGGCAACCTGAACGCATTCGCTGCAATGGAGCGGGCGATCGCACTTGGCCGCGAGCACGGCGTGGGATGCGTGGCATTGGGTAATACCAACCACTGGATGCGCGGCGGGACCTACGGTTGGCAGGCCGCCGAATCGGAAATGATCGGCATTTGCTGGACCAACACCATGCCCAACTTGCCGCCATGGGGTGGTGCGGAGCGCATCATCGGGAACAATCCGCTGATCATCGCCGTTCCGCGCGCGAACGGACCGGTGGTGTTGGATATGGCCATGTCGCAGTTCTCTTATGGCGCTCTCGAAAGCTACCGCAAGCGCGGCGAGATGCTGCCCGTGGATGGCGGGTTCGATGCGGAAGGCAAACTGACACGCGACCCCGGAGCCATCGAAAAATCTTGGCGACCACTGCCGGCAGGGTATTGGAAAGGATCTGGCCTCGCCGTCGTTCTGGACATGATCGCCGCCATGATGACGCTGGGCAAGGCGACGTATCAAATCTCTTCAGTCGCCGTTCAGGAGACCGCAATCTCGCAGATGTTTCTTGCCCTCAATCCCGGGGCCTTCGGGTCGGCGGCGGAGGCAGATCGGATCGCCGACGCGGTCGTTACATCCTTGCACAATTGCGCGCCCGCAACGCAGGGCGGGAAGGTTCGATATCCGGGCGAGGAAACTTTGCGCCTGCGAGACGAAAATACGCGGCTTGGACTGCCGGTCGAGCCTGCCGTCTGGGTCGAGATAATGGCGATGTAGATTTCAGGCTGCCGAAAGCGCGGCCAGCTTAGTACCCCATGATGTTGTAGCCGCAATCGACGTAGAGTGTTTCACCGGTCACAGCGCTGGCCAAGTCGCTCGCAAGGTAGAGCGCAGTTCCGCCGACTTCAAGCTGATCGACATTACGGTGCAGGGGCGAGCGTTCCGCATGCGATTTCATCATTTCGCCCAGTGCGCCGACACCGCGCGCGGCTAGCGTCTTGATGGGTCCGGCAGAAATGGCATTCACTCGAATGTTTTTCGTGCCGAGCTCAAAGGCCAGGTAGCGCACGGCCGACTCGAGCGAGGCCTTGGCGAGGGCCATGACGTTGTAGTGAGGTACAACCTTCTCGGCAGCATAGTAGGTCAGGGTGATGATGCTGCCGCCCTCGGTCATCAGCGGCACCGCGCCGCGACTGACCGCAATCAGCGAGTAGACGCTGACGTCGTGCGCGATGCGAAATCCTTCGCGGCTGGTGTTGATGAACTCGCCCTTGAGTTCCTCAGCGGGCGCGTAGGCGATCGCGTGCACCAAAATGTCGATCTTGGCGTACTTCTCCTTCAGCGCGGCAAACAGCGTCACGATCTCCTGGTCGTTGGAGACGTCGCATTGAAAGCCGCTGGCGCCGGAGAGATCGTTGATCAGGTCCTCGGCCTCGGCCTTCATGCGTTCGTTCTGATAGCAGATGGCCAGAGTGGCGCCGGCCTCGTGAAGCTTCTGGGCGATGCCCCATGCGATGGAGCGCTTGTTGGCCAGCCCGAAGACCACGGCTGTCTTGCCTGCCAAATTGATCATGCTGCTTTGAACCCTCCAAAACTCTAATCCACAAGGGGAAAACGGCGGAGTCGCCGCCGCAATTCAGAATACCAGAGCGAATTTCATGTTCAGATGCGGTGCAGGCATTACCCGCCAAGATCGATCAGCTCAACATGTCCCACCGGGCGCCCTAGGAACCGCGGGCCGAGGCGTTCGAATTTCTCCACAGAATCGGTGGCGAAGCAGCGGACCTCAGTTTCCTGTGGGATTCCGCCCACGGTCGACTGTGCGTGGCCGTTGATCATTCCCATGGCAGCTTGCGCCACCGACTCCGCGGAATCGATTACCTTTGCGCCAGGACGCACGGCGCCTTCGAAGAGCGGCCTCAAGAGCGGGTAATGTGTACAGCCCAGCACCAGCGTGTCGGGATTCATACCACGGGATTCTGCCTCGGCACGAAGTTCATTCAGATAAATCTCAATTACTTCGGCCGTGACTGGGTGATCGGTCCAGCCTTCTTCGACCAGCGGAACGAGCAGCGGACAGGCCTTTTCAATGGTGCGCAGGCCATGGGCCGCGCAGGCCTTTGTATACGCGTGGCTGTGCACAGTGGCTTCGGTTGCGACGACGAGTACGTCGCCGGATCGCGATGCAGCGCGAGCGGCTGCAGCACCGGGCTCAATGACGCCCAGCACGGGAACAGAAACAGCGTCCTGAATGGCGTCGAGCGCCAGTGCGCTCGCGGTGTTGCAGGCTATGACAAGGAAGCCGGCGCCCTGCTCGTTGACAAGAAACTGCGCGCTCTGCGCGGCGTATCGTGCGATGGTGCGCCGCGACTTGGAGCCGTAGGGCAGCCGCGCCGTATCGCCGAGAAATGCGAAGCGAGCGCCGGGAAGGCGTTCGATGAGCGAGCGCAGCACCGTCAATCCGCCAAAGCCGGAATCGAAAACGCCGATGGTTGGAGCCATGTCTTTCAGAGTAGCCTCTATGATCAGGGTGCATCGCGGCGCGCGAGTGAGTCGCGCACCGATCTTTTCTCATCGTCCAATCTTTCTGAGATATGCGTTCAGTTCCTCGTCTGCGGGGGCAGCTGCGCACTCTCCTGGCCGCTCATAGAGGCAGACTCCCTCCCAGCACTGCGATTGTCCGAATCCAGCCGGAAGCCCGGGTGAATCAACCGGCGCGATCAGCGCATTGATTGCGGGCGCATCCTTCGCGAGTTGCGCAGCGCTTTCCAGCGGAATGATCGGCACATCGCGATGAAGATGCGTATATCCTCCAGACTCCCACCAAATCGCGCGGTAAATTCCTACTCCACATACTGCGGGCTCTCGGCTGAGGCGATCGAATGCCCCATCGCCCCAGCGGGTTTTGTACCAGTCCGCACAATGCGCCGCAAGCAGCGCCGATGAGATGAAGAGGAACGCGATGCTGATGGCCACAACCCACCTGGGATTCTCGAGGAATTTCATTCCCGCCTTGATCTCGTCGAGCAGATCGACGATGCCCATCGAGGCCAGGGTGATTGCCGGGGCGAGAATCGGGTAGATGAAGCGAATCTCCTTGTGCGGAATTACGCTGTGCGAAACCACCACGATGGCGCAAAAAATGGCCAGGAACGGGCTTCGACGGGCACCGTGAAATAGAAGCAGGACCGCCGGACCGAGCAAAACCGAAAGAACCAGCGCGTACCAGTACCACGGCTGAACGAGAGTGAGTTCCTTGCCCGGCCCGCTCACCACATTCTCCTTGTAATAGAGGATGAACGACTGCCACGGATAGGACCACGTCATCCAATCTACGGCCCCGAAGGAAAGTACAGGAACGAGTGCGCCCGCTGCCACTGCGGGAATTCTGGCGCGCCAGCGTGGGTAGCAAAAGTAAACCATCGCAAACAGAAGCGCAGGCAGTAATTGGATACGCAGGCAGGCAGCCAATGCGCAAAGAAACCCTGCAAGGAACATCCGCTTTCGTTCGCCGAGCTTTTCGCCGTATACACCGAGGTAGAGCCCGGGCAACAGAACATGGGCGGCCACGACTTCATTCAGCGCTTTGGGCGCAAAGTAAACGAACCCGAAGAAAAACGAGCACGCAAAGGCCGAAATGATAGCCGCGGCCTTACCGCTGGCGCGCATCGCCCATACATACCCGAACCAAATTGTGATCAGAGAGATCAGTGATAGAACGATCGCCGTTCCCAGCACGTAGCCGGATGAAGCCGTGCCCATCCAGGCGGTAGCGCGCATCACTCCGGCAAGAAAGGTGGGAAAGACCCACGAGCGAATCCCAAGCCGCCACTCCCACGAAATCACGCCATAGCCATACACCAGCCTGTGCGCAGGCTCGAGCGTCTGAAAAATCTCATCGGGAAAGAAGATATTGGGCGAGCCCACTGCAAGGCCAATCCTGAGCGCGAATGCAGATCCGAGCAGCACGGCCCACGCGACTACCTTCTTAGCGCGTGTCACTGCCGGCCCCCTCCAACTGCCGCTGTGTTCTCGTTGGTCAAATAGGTGCGCATCAAATCGGCGTGACCCGCAAGACTCGCACGAGGTTGGCCGTCGACAAGAAATCGGACTTCGGTCACGCGGGGCAGATTCGCATTGAGCGTCGCGCAGATCGAAAGCACCGTGAGCGATTCGGTCTCGAGGCCCGAAGGATGACCGGCGACAAACGCGCCCGTCAAGTTAACCACTGCAAGCTCCGGACTGTTGGATGTTCCGCTCTCGCTTGAACCCGCGATGGGTAAGAGAAAGACCTCTGCGATCGAGCTTGCTCCGCCTGGCACGGGATGCGTGGACTCAGGTGCCGCGTAGAGTTCAAGTAACCTGCCCAATATGGCCCGCGCCCGAGACTCGGGATTCTGCGGCAAGGGCAGCGTGAGGATCCGGGGCTGGACGGTGTTATCGGCATCGTTGGCAACCATTAGCGTGGCTTGCTCGGCTGGAGCCACCAGTGGCGCCTGTGTAGGAGCCGAATCCTCGCCTCGGAGCAGGCGATCGTGAGCCCGCCGCAACTGGTTCCAAAGCAATACCCCCATGATGGCCGAGGCTGCGAGCAGAACAATGAAGAGGACGGTCTGGTGGCGAGGGATCACGGTTGGTGGCCCTCCCGCGTTTCCGATCGCCATTCCACCAGGGCCGCGGCGAGTGCATCTGCCACGCGCGCCTGATAATCCGAATTATCGAGGCTCGCTGGCCCCTGCACATCGGACGATCGATCTGGCGCGATCTCAACGGCTACGGCCGGACAGGTCATGCTGTCGATCGCAGGCAACGCAGTGCGTCCCAGGGAGACCGGAACATTGGCATGCGAAAGCGCAGAGTTGATCACACCGGCCAAAGAGATACTGCGCATGATCCATTCCGCCTGAGCTGTCTTCCATGGCAGAAAGCGCGCGTTCTGGACCGGTGCCAGTGAAGAAACAAACAGGTGCACGCCGGAGCCGCTCGTCGCAGCGTGCAGCGTCAGGCAGGCTTGGGAATTGGCGTGGTCGGCAATGTCGGCGCGGCGATCGGGATCCACGCCGGCGTCGGAATCGCGCGTCGTCACCACGGCGAACCCACGCGCGGCGAGCAGTGAGCGGAGTCGGATACTGAAGGCCAGCGTAAACGTCTTCTCGGTCTCATTCCCGAGATGAGCGCCCGAGTCGTCGCCGCCGTGGGCCGCATTGAGCAACACCACAAAGCGCGAAGGGGGGGGAGGAGCTTGAGCCAACGCCGCGGTGTATGCCGTGACGGCGAAGAGGGCGCAAAATGCTCCGGTTAATACGCGATTGCGGTCTCTCCGAGATTTGTCGGAGGTCGTGTTCAGCGGCAAATGGCCGGCGGGCCGGGTGAAAGAGAATTCCGCGCCCGGGTCCAACAGTTCCGGCCGCATCGTCTCAATCCAGGGCATAAATAGCCAGGCCGCTGAGCAGCTTGGGAAAAAAGTCTGTGGACTTTTGTGGCATCACTTCTCCAGCGAATGCAACTTCCTTCAATTGCTCCATGGTCACCGGCTTGGTAAGGAACGCAATATCGGCCTCGCCGCCGCGTACCTGTTCCACTGCTTCCTGAGCGTCGCGCAGATAGCGCAGGTTGGTCTGCTCACGCACTTTTTCGGCATCCAGACCGAGCAAACGCTCGAATACGACAGAGTGCAATTGAGTCAGGTCGAGCTGCCGCTGACGCTCGGGCAGATCGGCCAGGGTTTCTGCCATGACATCCGGCTTGGCGGGCAGAAGGAATGCGCCGGCAATCGTGACGGCCACGAAGGCCGTTCCCGCTTCGCGCGATAACTCCTCAATAAACGCTGCGGCCTCAAAGGGAGGCAACGGTTTAACCTCGAAGTACGCCTCGGCCGCCCTCAAGAACGCTGTGGCGAAAAAACTGGTGAGACCGTGCACAACCCGGTGCGTGGGCAAGATCACCAGCCCGTCAGAGTCCATGTTGACGAAGGTCATCATGGCAGCAGCCTCGGGGAACTCTGGCTGTGGCAACTGCTGTGTGCTCGAGGCGCTTTTGCCATGAACTGCGCCGCGGTGCTCTTTGGAGTACTTCAACGCCGTCTCGTAGCGGTGGTGGCCGTCGGCGATGATGAGCTTCTTATCGCTCATGGCAGTAACCAGCAGGCGGATGGCTGCGGGATTATTCACCCGCCAGAGCCTGTGCTGAACGCCATACTCGTCGGTGACCTCGGCGTCGGCAGCATCATTGCCCTCGTAGAGAATCTTTTCCACGCTGCCCGCGGGGTCGGAATAAAGCATGAAGATCTGGCCGAAATGCGCCTGCGTGGCTTTCAGCAGGTTAAGCCGGTCGCTCTTCGGCTTCGACAGTGTTTGCTCGTGGCGAAAGACGACCTGGTCAGCGTATTCATGCAGCTTGCCCAGTGCGATGAATCCGCGCCGCTCCTTTTCGACTTCGGTCCCGGGAACCTTGAAACGCTGGGCGTATGCAAACACGCACGGCTCGTTTTCCTGGATCAAAATGCCCTGTTCGCGCCAGGCACGGAAATCCTGCGCCGCGCGCGTATATACGTTTTCGCCCTTCTCTGCGTCAAATAACTCAGGCAGTCCCAGGATGATGCGGACAAGGTTGAAGGGGCTGCGCTGGTAGTACGCCTGTTGCATGGCCGGCGTGATCTTGTCGTAGGGTTGCGTGACCACGTCTTCCAGGCGAACCGAAGAGGGATTGTAGCGCCAGGCACGAAAAGGACAGATACGAGCCATGAGGAAGGTCTTGCTCTCCGCGAGTCTGAGGATACTGAGTTTTGTTTGTGCCGCACTGCACATGATTGAAATGCGCAGTTGGCCCAGCCTCGATTGTATCTCAGCGCTTGACGTGGGCGGCCTGCTTCAGCGCTCATCTTCGCGGCGTGCCGGTGACAATCTACTGACAGCAGCGGCATGCCAATGGTGGTAATATCGCCTTCAACCCTCCGTGGTGCCTCATGAGGACGCTTCCCCAGCACGCGATTCCAAAAGGGGTGGGCAAGCTTGCCTTCTTTTGCCACTGTGCCCCGTTTCACCGTTATGTTTGGGTGGGAGCGCTGGCAGCGGCTTTCTGCCTCGCCCAGCTGCGCGCGCAGGAAGACCAGCTGAATAAAGTGCACGTCGAGCCGCCTTCGACCACCGCGGCGCCTGCGACCGAGCCGAAGGGAGCAGAGGCGGCGCCTGAAACGGGCACGGCATCGCTGCATATTCATCCCGGCTCGTTTATCCGAATGAATGTGGACATGGTGTTGGTCCCAGTCACCGTCACCGACCCGTTGAACCGGCTGGTGACGGGTTTGGAAAAAGAAGACTTCCAGGTTTACGAAAACAACGGCGAGGAGAAGATCGCCAGTTTCGCGAGTGAAGATGCACCGGTCTCCATCGGCATTATCTTCGACCTCTCCGGCTCCATGTCTTCCAAGCTGGTCCGCGCACGCGAAGCAATCTTGCAGTTCATCAAAACGGCAAATCCACAGGACGAGTTCTTCGTCATTGGATTCAACGACCGCCCAGAGCTGATTGAGGACTTCACCAGCTCTGTCGACGACATTCAAGCGCGGCTCGCCACGGTTCAGGCTGGCCACCGCACAGCGCTGCTGGATGCGATCTACTACGGCATCGCCAAGATGAAGGATGCTCACCACGAGCGCAAGGCGCTGCTGGTAGTTTCCGACGGCGGCGACAATCGCTCCCGCTACACCGAGGGCGAGGTGCGATCGGCAGTTCGCGAAGCTGATGTGGAGATCTACTCAATTGGCATCTTCGATCCCTATGCGCCCACCCCCGAGGAGCGCACGGGACCGCAGCTTCTTGACGACATCAGCTCCGCAACCGGTGGGAGGCTCTTCCGCGTCGACGACGTGGACGAGATGAGTGACATTGCCGAAAAGATCTCCACTGAACTGCGCAACCAATATGTGATCGGCTATAAACCTGTTGACCTGACCCGCGATGGCAAGTGGCGTAAAGTGAAGGTGAAGGTGAATCCGCCTCCGGGCCTTCCTCCGCTTACGGTCTATGCTCGCACCGGCTACTATGCGCCTCTGCAATAACGCGATTTTGGTTTCCTTTTTTGTCGCCGCAGGGCTTTTTCTGCCCGCGCAGCAGCCCCAGCAACCGCAAGCTGCGAGGCAGGCGAATCCGCCGCTTACGGTTGACACTGATCCAGTGCGCTCGCCTGACGCAGTGACTCCAGCTCCCTCGTCTGGCCCCCTGAAGAAGGAGGGCGAGGGCTATCTGCTCCATACTGACGTGGAAGAGGTGGTCCTCAATGCCACCGTCCTCGACGGCACCAATCTGGTACAGAACCTCACCAAGGACAATTTCACTGTTTACGAAGACGGGGTGAAGCAGACGCTGATCAGCTTCCAGCACACCGATCTGCCCGTTTCCATGGGGCTGGTAGTCGACAATTCCGGGTCGATGTACCGCAAGCGGCCCTCGGTGAACAAATCCGCTCTCGACCTCGTCGAGGCCTCGAACCCGCAGGACGAGGCTTTCGTCGTGAATTTTTCTGACGAAGCCTTTATCGATTGCGATTTCACTTCAAATGTTGGCAAGTTGCGCGACGGGCTATCGCACATCGATTCCCGCGGAGGCACCGCGCTCTACGATGCCGTAGTGGCATCGGCGGATAAGCTGGTGGCCGACGCCAAGCGGCCCAAGCAGGTACTTGTCCTCATCACTGACGGAGAGGACAACGCGTCGAGTCAGAATCTGGAGCAGACCATCGAACGCGTGCAGCAGCTCTCCGGACCGGTGATTTACTCCATTGGGCTGCTCTTTGGCGACGAGATGAGCCGCGCCGAAGTGCGCAACGCGCGGCGTGCGCTCACTTTGCTCTCGTCCGAGACCGGCGGCATGGCTTTCTTCCCCAAGTCGATCGATCAGGTGGATCAGATTGCTGCGGAAGTAGCGCGAGACATCCGCAGCCAGTACACGCTGGACTACCACTCGACAAAGCCGACGACCATCCCAGGCTTTAGGCGTGTAGAAGTAACTGCTGAGTCCAAGGGATTGGGCAAGCTGACGGTTCGTACCCGCACCGGCTACTTCCCGTCGGTGCGCACATCCAAGCAGGCTGCGTCGGTGGCGAAATAGGTTGCGAAAATGGCCGATGAGACCGAGCGCGAAACACAACTGAAGCAACTTGAGCACCTGAAAGCGATGGGCGAGAAAGCCTACGACGATATGTATGAGGCGCACTCCTCGAGCGATGCAACGGCCTTCTACAGCGACGCCAAAGAATGTTATTACGACGCCATCGGGTTGGCCAACCGGCTGGGGGTTGAAAGAAGAGGCCGAAGCGCTGCACGCGCGTCTGGCGCACATCAAAGCGGTGTTCCGCAGCCAGTTCACGTAGAGGCATTTGGTGGTCTGCAAGAATCGTTGCGCATTTATCGCGATTCCTCACTAACCTTGGCCTAGCGATGCTCTGCCGGTCGCAGTCTAGCGGTCGGTAATGCACTTCAGGGTGCGCATTTCGTCATCCGATGGATTCGCTGGCCGGACCCATCGCTTCGCGCGATAAGCTAGTAGCTAAAAGCTAGGAGCCAACAGCTAACCTCATGTCTCCATACAAGTACTCGACCCTTGCCGTCCACGCCGGACAGCACCCTGATCCCCTGACGGGCGCTGTGAATGTGCCGGTCTATCTTTCTTCGACCTTTGAACTTACCGGCATCGGTAGCGACCGCGGCTGGGACTACTCTCGCGCCGGCAACCCGACGCGCGACCGTTTGGAGACTGCGTTGGCCTCGTTGGAAGGTGGAGCAAGCGGGCATGCTTTCACCACCGGAATGGCCGCCACCTCCGCCTTGGTGGCCATGCTCCACGCGGGTGATCACATCGTCTGTTCGCGCGACGTGTACGCAGGCACGGTTCGTCTCTTCGATCAGATCGTGAGCGGCTACGGCATCCAGATTGAGTATGTCGATACCAGTAGCCTGGCGGCAGTTGAAGCGGCGATAAAGCCGAACACGAAACTCGTGCACATTGAGACGCCCAGCAATCCGCTGATGGTGCTGACGGATATTACGGCGGTCAGCAAGATCGCCCATGCGCGCGGCATCGAGGTTAGCGTGGACAATACATTTCTGTCGCCGGTGCTGCAAAGTCCGCTGGCGCTGGGCGCTGATATCGTGATGCACTCCACGACCAAGTACCTCAATGGCCACTCGGATGGGTTGGGCGGGGCGCTGATCGGCTCGACGCCGGAGCACAAGGAGCGGTTTCAGTTTGTGCAGAAG
>JBKQOX010000030.1:0-198184 GCA_052145255.1 Occallatibacter sp. | reverse complement strand
CTGACGTAGTTGGTTCACAGAGAGTTCCTCCTCTGCGAACCAAACTACCGGGATAGCCACAAATGTCGGCTCAGGAACACGCGAATGCGTCCGCCGCCGCAGCGGCTTCGTTCATGTCGGCTTGTCGTCAGTGAATCGTTCCGAGCGAATTACTGCCAAACCGGAAATTACTGTGCGCCGTGAAAGGCGCTGGACCACAGTGGGTGCAAATCCCACCCGGGAACTGGATCGCTCCACCCGGTAGCAATCGAGGGAGCAGAGGAGGCAACGAATCTGCTGGAGCCTTCGGTGTAGAGGGTCGCATAGGCGACCTGGCGATCATGCAGGCCGTAATGGAGGTAAACGCTGAGCAGGCCCCGAAACCGGGGATGCAGGAGCCGACCCGCCAGTAATCGAGGGAAGGCCGACGCTGATGGGAGAATACGAGCGAATCAGTCACATCAGTCCTGCCGGGGTATTGGCGACGGCATGTATGAAAACGTGGACCAGACGCAACACGGGAAGCCCCAGCGGTGATCCGCAGTTGGGATCAACTGGCAACTCGCGAGAGCCAGGCCGGGCCGTTTGGGGTGGCGGGGAGGTCCGTAGTACCGATGAAGCCGGGTAATGCCGGGGGAGGGAAGGGACCTTAGTTGGAAGCAAACGCAAGAAGTGACGAAGACAGAGGGGATTGGCGATGAGCCTAGCAACTCCGGAAAGCGTTCAGAAGTTACAGACAGCGTTGCACGACAAAGCGAAGAGATCGCCTGACTTTCGCTTCTATGCGCTGTACGACAAGGTGTACCGAAGAGACGTTCTGAGCTTTGCCTACAAATGTTGCAAGGCCAATGGCGGAGCAGCAGGAGTAGACAATCAGACGTTCGAGGACATCGAAGCGTATGGCGTGGAGCGATGGTTGGACGAACTGACGCAAGAGCTGAAAAGTCGAACCTATCGACCTCTTCCTGTGCGGCGGGTGTATATCCCGAAGCCCGGGGGGAAGCAGCGTCCGTTAGGGGTACCCACCATCCGCGATCGCGCGGTGATGATGGCGGCGATGTTGGTTCTCGATCCTATCTTCGAGGCCGATCTACCTCCAGAGCAGTACGCCTATCGGCGCGGCCGCAGCGCACTGGACGCAGCAAGACGCGTCTTCAAGCTGATCAACACTGGGCATCGAGAGATCGTTGATGCGGACCTTGCCAGTTATTTCGATCTTCTTCCCCACGCCGAGCTTTTAAAGTCGGTAGCTCGCCGTGTAGTCGATGGCGCCATGCTTCATCTGATCAAGATGTGGCTCAAGGCCCCGGTCGAAGAGACGGACGAGCGCGGGAAGAAGCATCGGAGTACACGCAATCGGGATGAAGGTCGAGGATCCCCACAGGGATCCCCGATCAGCCCGCTGCTCAGCAATCTCTACATGCGCCGGTTCGTGCTTGGATGGAAGAAGCTGGGGCACGAGAAACGTCTTGGAGCATGCATCGTCAACTATGCCGATGACCTCGTGATCTGTTGTCGGGGCAGAGCGGAAGAAGCTCTGACCACGATGCGGGTCATGATGACGAAGCTGAAACTGACGGTGAATGAAACCAAGACGCGGGTCGCGAAGCTGCCGGAAGAGAAGTTCGATTTTCTAGGGTACACGTTTGGTCGTTACTACTCGCCTCAGACGGGCCGCGCCCATCTGGGTTCGGCCCCATCAAGGAAGCGGGTTATCCGCATCTGTCGGGCGATCAGTGACGAAACCAGACGCAACAGGACCCTGCTGGACCACAAGTACGTTGTAACGAAGCTCAATCAGATGATGAATGGTTGGGCGAATTACTTCTGTCTGGGTTCAGCCAGTAAGGCCTACCGGGCAATAGAACAACATGCCTGTAAACGGCTGCGTCAATGGCTGTGCACCAAACATAAAGTGGCGTGGCCGGCGTTCAGGAGATTTCCTCCTGAAAGCCTGTACGAAACGTTTGGACTTGTCCGGCTTACTCAGCGGAAGCGCAGCTTTTCGTGAGCGAAACCGTGATGTTTCCTCCGGGAGCCGGATGCGGGAAAACCGCATGTCCGGTTCGACGAGCGGGATGTGGAAACGGAGTATGGTCCGGATAATGAGGCACCGGCAAACGAAAGGGCCGGAAACGGATAGGCCAGACCTAACCCACCGCGCTACATCTCGACTCTACACTTGCTATCGACACTGCCGAGCAGGCGACGATACGTCTGGAACCTGCCGCTACCCGTTTGCGGGATGTACAACGTGAGAGAACTGATGCCAAATGTTCGATGGATGCCCTCGAATCTGAACTCTCATGATTTCGCGAAGTTGTGCAGGATCGCCGGCATTGCGCTGTTCGTCATCGCATTCCTGCTTCCAGGAGTGCGTGAGAGAGCGGACTCCTATCCCGGCTGGTTCTGTGCGTTGGAGACTCTATATTGGACTGCCACATTTGTAGCGATGCTTTTTCATCACGAACGCTCGCTCGGGTTTTCCTTCTATATGATGATCTCCGGCTGGATATCGCCCTTAGTCTTATTTGGGCTGATTGCATGGAGCGGGAGAATAAAGCGAAGCGTAGCGATGATACTTCCATTCCTCCTGATCGCACCCTGGATTGTTTTTGCTTGGCCTGATGATGGCGGAGGTCAAATTCGCCCGAGCATCGGTCACTACATCTGGACCGCTGGCTGTTTGCTGATCTTTACCCCCGAATATGTCACGATTTTCGCGCCCAGGAAGAAGGTCAAGAACGCAGATACAGAAGGCAATTGAGACGATTTGACGTCATCACCGGCGGATTACCGGAGGTCGTGAGCCAATGACCGCCTATCCGGACGTTGATCGATGAACAACCCCACACGCGGCGCCCAATCCTTCCGCCTCTGACCAGTTCGCGCGCTCAAGGAATCTTCAGCTCAATCCAACCTTGTGAAAGACTTCACAACACCCAGAAGATTTGAGTAATCGTCCGTCCACAATCCGGCATCGGGTCGCCCCGGCAGAGGTTGCCAGCGGAAGGCCCGGCTCGTATCGGCAGTGAGTGCACTCAGGTCGGCCGGGTCTCGGGCCATCACCACCCAGATCGACGGCAACTTCCCGGCATCGCGCTGTGCTTGTGTCACGTCGGTGTCGTTCGCAATGAATGCCGTCATGTGTGCGTCTCGCGCCAGATTGCCCACAGTGGGCGCAAGATCGAAGTAGAGGTTGGAAATGTGAAATGCAATGATGCCGCCGGGAGCGAGCTTGCGGCTGTATAGGGCCAACGCTTCCTTCGTCATCAGGTGCATGGGAATGGAGTCTCCACTGAAAGCATCAAGAGTGATCAGCCCATAACGGCCGTCGGGCGCCTCGCGGAGCTTCAACCTTGCATCACCCAGCACGATTCTTGTCGTCGGCGCGCAACGCTGGAGATAGGTGAAATAGCGCGGGTCCTCGGCAATCTGCACCACCAGTGGATCGATCTCGTAGTACGTCAGAGTCTGCCCCGGTTGCAGATAGGACGCCATGGCTCCGGCGCCCAATCCGATGATGGCCCAGTCTCCATTCGGCATCCTGGCCTGCGTCGACTCAAAGATCGCGCCCGCGGGTCCGCTGCGCGTGAAGTATGACAGCGGCTCGCAGCTCGCATTCGGGTTCAAACTCTGCGTTCCATGGGCAATGCCCCCATGAAAGAGCAGTCGGAATTTTTCGTCCGGGCTGTTCCTCACGCGATAGACGCCAAAAAAACTCCGCCTCGCCATCAGCGTCTGGCCGTAGGGAGCATAAAGCCAACTCGCCGCCAGCAGCGCTACCAGCCCCAGCGTGAATCGCATCCTTCTCTTGCCAAAACTTAGGCACCACAGCATTGAGTAGCCGAAAACCAGTGTCCTTTCCACGTGCCCTGGCTGGATGCCGGTCCGAGCCAGGCCCAGAATCACGGCCACCATGCAAATGCCCAGAGCAAGTGGCAGAAGCCAGTCTTTGCGCATGGCCCATACCGCGGAACCCTTCGCCGGAACGGCGGAACTCTCAGATGAATCCTGCTCGTTCAGCGGTCGAATCAGCGCAGCGAAAATCAGCACCAGCGGCAGTTCCATCACCGTGTTAAACACCACCGGCGCAATCAGCGAGTTGAAGATGCCGCCCAGCACGCCGCCCACTGAAAGACAAAGATAGAACTCTGTCAGGTGTCCCACCGCCGGCCGGCTTCTGGCCAACTCTCCGTGAAAAACCAGCGCCAGTCCAAGCAGGACCGTCAGGTAAACCACCAGAAGCGCGGCCAGCGAGAACCTGGTTTGTGAAACCGTCGGCAGAAGTCCGCCGAGAATGAGAAATGGAAGCCGTTCAACCACGAAGCGATGCGAAATCGGCGGCTTCTTCGCGAAAACAAGGACAAGGCTGATCAGGTAGACCGCCAGCGGCAGAACCCAGAACAGCGGAATTGCGGGTACATCGGCGGTGATCGCGCTCGTCGTGCCCAGCATCAAGCTCGATGGCACGAAGGCCAGCGCGATCCAGCGCCATCGCGTCGACCATGCAGTCGGCTCACTAACGCCGGTCGCGATTGCTTCATTTTCCCCAAGCGTGTCGCTTCTCGAATCTACATTCCGAAATCGCCATCTCCATGCCAGGTACGCACACGCCGCCGTGAATGCAACGAACACGGCGTAGGCAACGCTCCACAGCCGGCTCTGGGTGTGCAAACGCAGCAGCGGCTCCAGCAGCAGCGGGTATGCGAGCAGTCCAACCAGGCTGCCGGCGTTGCTGGCTGCATAAAGAAAATACGGGTCACCTGCATCCTTCATGCCCGAGTCTGCAAACCATCTCTGCATGATTGAAGTTGTTGCGGAAAGCGCGAAGAACGGCAGGCCAACCGCGACGAGCAACAACAGAAGGACCCAACCTACCGGGTTGCTCTCGGCCGGAGGCTCCCATCCTGCCGGAATATGCAGGGGTAGCAAGCCAACAATCAGCAACGGCAAGGCCACCATCACAAGGTGGATTGCAATTTGCATCCTTCGTCCAAAGAACTTGAGAACCGCATGAGCATAGAGGTACCCAGCCAGCAAAACCGCTTGGAAGAACACGAGGCACGTATTCCAAACCGCCGGAGTGCCTCCCAGCAGCGGCATCATCATCTTGCCGACCATCGGCTCAACCACAAACAGCAGAGCCGCGCTCAGGAACATGGAAAAGGTAAATAGGACGACAGGGAACGCCGCAGCGTTCACCGTTACGAATCTCGATTTTGCGGCTGAACGCGGGGAAGCGTCAGTGGAAATCATCGGATTGCTCGGATTATATCCCGCTTTTGGCGACGGACTTGATGAGCCGGAATTACTTCAGTCACCCCCGGCTTTTCCGCCGGAAATCCAGCATTCACATCGCAAAATCTCCATCAGGGGTACAATTCAAGCGACTCAGCCGTGACAAATAAAGATGCTCGAAGTCAGAAGGTACCATCATGACCATAATCCTGCTTCTTTTCCTGTTGGTGTTGTTTTTCGTGTTTGCCACCGCCCTCGCGTCGTTCTACAGCATTGGTCCCACTCAAATCGGACTTGTGCGTAAGAGGTTTGGGAAGAAGTTGCCCGGCAACAATCCCGTAGCTTTTTTTGGCGAAGCCGGTTATCAGGCTGACCTCCTCATGCCCGGGGTGCGCTTCAAATTCAAGCCGATGTTCACGGTCACAAAACATCCGTGGGTGCAGGTGCCCGCAGGGCAAATTGGCGTTGTCATCGCGCAGGTCGGCAAGCCCACGCCGATCGGCGCCAAGTCAGGCAAGTACGACTCCGCCTTCGGCAACTTCACTGACCTGCGATTGTTTGTCGACAAGAATGGAGAGAAGGGCGTGCAAAGGCCCGTGCTTTCTCCCGGAACACTGGCGCCTATTCACCCCGTGGCTTTCCTCGTCATTACCAAGCCGCAGGTCTTCGGAGTGCCCGTGTCCGACGAGTACAGCAGGCTCGCCCGCGGCGGCAAGCTCGACTTCCGCGCCTTTGGACTCGAAGACTGGCAGCTCGACGTCACGCGCATTGCGCCCCGGCCGACCGGCGACGGCGGCAAAGTCGCAGACATGATCGGAGTTGTTACCGCATTGGACGGCGAGCCCCTGCCGGCCGGCGCGATCGCCAGCCGCCTCGGCGGATTCAAAGACGTCAGTGAGTTTGAAGTGAAACCCGGCGTCACCGATTTTGAGCTGATGGGCCTGATTCTCGGCAGCAAGAACGATCAGCACAACAACTATCAGGACTTTCAAAAGTTCCTTGAAGCCGGCGGGAAGATCGGTCTCCAGCACGACCCGCTCCTCTATGGCGCGTACAACCTCAACCCGTTCCTGGTTCGTGTTGAGCAGGTGCCAATGCTGGTTGTGGAACAGGGTCAGGTCGCCGTCATCAAGGCCTATGTCGGCCTTCCCACGCAGGACACATCCGGCGCGAACTTCAAGTTCGGCTCGCTCGTCCGCCCCGGCCATCAGGGCATCTGGCAGGAAGCGCTCAGAACCGGCAAGTACCCCATCAATCCCCGCATCTACGATGCCAAGCTCGTTCTCACGGCAATCCTCAAGCTCGATTGGGCGAAGGACGTCACCGGAGCTCACGGGCTCGACGCGCGCCTTGAGCCCATCATTGCCAAGAGCAACGAGGGCTTCGTCTTCAGCATCGACTTGCAGGTTCTGATTCACGTTCCCGACACGAAAGCGCCGCGCGTGATCTCCATGGTTGGCTCCATGGAGAATCTCGTCAACGAAGTTCTCCAGGCTGCCGTCGGCAATCTCTTTCGCGACAAGATCGGCGGCATGGAAGCCATTACCTTCATCCAGACGCGTCAGAGCGTTCAGGAGCAGGCCTTCAACTACATCCAGAGCAAGCTCGCCGAGTATGAAATCGAGACGCGCGGAGTCTACATCCAGGATGTCGTCTACCCCGAGCAGCTCGTCACTGTTCTCACCCAGCGCGAAGTCGCGCATCAGGAAGTCGAAACTTTCAAAATGCAGCGCCAGGCCCAGGACCAGCGCATCGAGACCGAGAAGGCTCGCGGCACAGCCGACATGCAGGTCGATCTCGCCAAGTCCAAAGTTGGAGTCGACATTCAGACCAACCGCACCGAAGCCCGCATGAAGGAAGCTCAAGGCGAAGCCGCCTTCATTGAGCAGACCGGCACCGCCCGCGGCGCCGAAGTTCGCGCAGTCGGTTTGGCCAACGCCGAAGCGTATGAGCGGCAGGTTGGAGCGCTGGGCAAGGGGCCCACGGCTCTGGTCAATGCCATCAAGGCGCTCTCGGTCGGAAACGTCGCGTTCGTGCCCAAAATCCTTGTCGTCGGCGGCAGCGGCAATCAGGGAATTCTCGAGAGCCTGGGTTCGCTGCTCATGGATAAGCTCGACACGACCACTGTAAACTCCGGCGGCACTGCGGACTCCGGATACGCCAGTTCCCAGCCCGTCAAGCCCGGCGCAAAATCCTGACGCCGCGTCCCGATCGCTGCGCCTCTTCGCTAACCAGCTTTCCTTGCGCTACCCTTGTGCTCTGAAGGTCCACTTTGCGCGCCGCCGTCTTCGATTCGGCTTCATCCACTCCCGGTGCCTGGCTCCGGTTCGAAGACGTCCCGCGCCCGCAGCCACAGCCCGGCGAAGTCCTGCTCAAAGTCCTCGCCTGCGGCGTCTGCCGCACCGATCTCCACATCGTCGAACGCGATCTCAAGCCGCTGCAGCCGCGCATCGTTCCCGGCCATCAGATCGTCGGCCAAGTGGTCGAGGGTGCTACCGCCGCGCTCCCCATCGGCACGCGCGTCGGCGTCTCCTGGATCGGCGGCGTCGACGGCGATTGCTGGTTTTGCCGCCACGGGTTGGAGAATCTCTGCGACCACCCCGTCTTCACCGGCTACTCCGTCAACGGCGGCTATGCCGACTTCGCCGCCGTCCGCGCCGATTTCGCCCACCCTCTGCCCGCCGGCCTTGAACCCATCGCCGCCGCGCCTCTGCTCTGCGCCGGTGTCATCGGTTTTCGCAGCCTGCGCGTCGCCGGCGTCGAGCCCGGCGAGCGAGTAGGTCTCTACGGCTTCGGCAGCTCCGCCTCGCTCGCCATCCGCGTCCTTCTTTCATGGAATTGCGAGGTCTACGTCGTCACCCGCGGCGAGCCGCATCGCCGGGCCGCCGCCTCACTCGGCGCCAGGTGGGTCGGCGACGAAGATGCCAAACCGCCCGTCGAGCTCGACCGCGCCATCACCTTCGCTCCCAGCGGCAAGGTGGTCATCAGCGCACTCTCCGCTCTGCGCAAGGGCGGAGTCGTCGCCATCAACGCCATTCACCTCGACCAGATGCCCGCCTTCGACTACGACCGCCTGCTCTGGGGCGAGCGCCAGTTGCGCAGTGTCGCTAACATGACGCGCCAGGACGCGCGCGACTTTCTCACCCTCGCTCACGACCTCAATTTCCGTCCCGCTGTCCAGACCTTCTCGCTCGCCGACGCCAACCGCGCTCTCGAAGCCGTCAAGCACGAAACCGGCGAGGGTTCCGCCGTCATCGTCCCCTAGTGCCTTTTCCCTCCGCCCCCGCCCGCCATCAAGCCGAAAAAGTCTCTTCAAAACCCTCAACATCCACCAACGGAACGCCCGCCGCGCAAAGAGGACACTCCGTCGGGGCCCACAAATGGTTTGGAGCCTCCGCCATGCTGATCAATCGAACCCCCTTCGCCGCCGAATATTCCTGGATCGCAGTACCCAGAACCAGCAGCGCGGAAATCCCCACAACATTCGCGCCGCAACTTTCTAAATCCTCAAAAGTGCCGCACACAGCCGATCCCGCATTGATCACGTCATTGACAAGGCCAACCCGCCGTCCCCGAACCTTCTCGCGCAGTGCGGCCGGAATTCTGTACCCCGCCGGAAACAGCCCCTCGTGCCACGGTCGCCGAAAGCGCTCGCTGTACGTGAAGTCGACATTCAGATCGAGCGCCACAAACAGCCCAACGAACGCTCCTTCAACCAGAGGCGCGCAAACCGCGTCCACTCTCCAATCAGAAATGGCCTTCGCCAGCTCCGTCGCCATTGCCCGCAAGCGATGCGGCTGGTAGCACAGAGCTTCCAGATCGAGCCAGAAGTCGCCGTGGTGCCCCGACTCCAGCAGAAAGTGACCTCTCCTTGCCGATAGCAACTCCAGAACCTTTTCCGCCATGAGTCCCTCATCCCGCCGTTTGTCCCTTCCTCGGCACCCTCATCTCGCCGCTAATTCTGGGTGCCCCGGGTCTCGCTTTTGAGACCCGGGAAGGCACGAACCTCAATCCATCATCCGTCAGCCTATAACGGACGCCCGCGGCAATACCCTGCGTTCCCGCAGCCGCGCGGTCCAGAACGACTCGATCTCTACCGGCCCTTCGCATCCTGTCGCGTAATGCCGGAAACTCGACCACCTCCAGTCCTCTGGATGTGCTACCAGGCCTCGCGCCACCGGATTGCGATGGATATAGCGGAGTTTCTCGCCGTCCTTCTTCGCCGACCATACGTTGAAGTCGTAGTACCGCGCTTGCCAGAAAGGGCGCTCGCCCTGCCGCACCGCAACCGATAGTTTAAGCGCCTGAATCACCTGCGCCAGATTTCCACGCCCCGGCTCGTTCACCAGTAGATGCACATGCTCCGGCATGACCACATATCCGATGACGGCCCAGCAATAGCGCCTGCGAATGCGCTCCAGCGCAGACTCGAACAGGTCACGACGGGCCGCCGTGCCAAAATGCGCCCTGCGCCCATAACAACTGAACGTGATGAAGTGCAGTTGCCCCGTCTGCTGGAAATGATGGAGTCCGCTGGGCATTTGTCAACAGCATACGCTCGGCGGACATGCGCGACGTGGGGCGAGCGTCTCTGCAGTCCCGGGTCTCAAAGGCGAGACCCGGGGCACCCGATCAGAGGTCAGCCTGAATCTCGGGGAGTCGGAACGTCCGTCTATAGTCGTAAAAGCCGTTGCAGACCTCGTCCAACATTGTCTCGTTTGTGGCGGCGTCGACGATTATCGCGGGAGCTTCGCCCCCGTCCCTGCAGCTTTCCATCAATATCAATTCTCTTCCGTTGATAGTTCGCCTACCGATTTCACAGAATTCCTCACCGCCCACAATGACGGTCCTAGGCCACGGAACCAATGACGAATTTGACGTGGAACCGGTTACCTTTTCGCGAGGGCTAAATGTCTTCGGGACCGACTCGGCCGGCGAGATCGTGGCCTTTATTTCACGCAGCTTTTCGAGGAACACCCTTGCGTCGTAGTTACTGCCCGGGGCGACGCGTTCAAGCATTTCGACAGCTAGGCTTAGGGCTTCGGACTGGTTCATTTTGTTTTTCCCCTCAAACGCGCGTGAGCCACGAAACCTGAATCAATACGCGTTCCGTTCTAGTGAATTGGAGCCTCCCAGCAAGCGGGTTCGAGAATAGTTCGTGGTAGGGAACCTTCTGGAAGTTCTTGACCACGAAAAGATAAAAGCGGTTCCGCAGTTCCGTTGCGACTTCAAACTCCCTAGGAGTCAGTGAGACGTTGCCAGCCGTTTCACGAATGCCCTTCACTTCGACCGCGAGAAAGTCCGCATCTCTCTCACCGATTAACTTGAAGTCATATCCGCATCCGAGTTGAGTCGTGTTCTCCATCGTAAGGCCCCGGAACTCAGGGATGGTTGCATGGACTGACTCGAAATACCGCTCCGCGGCCATTCCCGTAATCAGCCTCTTCGCAAAGCCAGACGCTCGTTCTTCACGTCCATCTCCAGTCTGTATGGCGCTCCAGGCATTGTCGTTGTAACCGGCAAATGATTTGATCAACTCCGCGAATGTTTCAAGATCCAATCCCCCGTACTCGTCGAGCACTCTCTTGCAGTATTGGCGGATTTCGCGCTTATGCCAGCCCTTCCGGGAGTTTGGAAAGATGGGATCGAATTCATCCCTGTAGTTCTTGATGGAGGATGGCCGAGAGCCTAATGCATAGCCCACGACGTTATAGGCCTCTGCGTAGGTCCGGAACCCCAGCCTCTTTAAGCCAAGTGAGCCAAACTTCGAAAGGTATATCCCCGTAAGGATGAGCTTCTCTCGGTTCGCGATTCGGCTCGGATCAAGGTTCATCGCGCCATCGTCCCGCACCGTTGCCAAAACCCTGGCGTATCGTGGCAGCCTTTCTCGCGTCGCAATCGTTGGCGAACGTGCACTCCCAGGAGCCTCCTAGGCCAGCACGCACCATACCGCTTCCAGCGAAAAACTCGTAAAAAGTATGCAAATGTGGACTGCGTTCAAACATTCCCAATCTCCCGGAATAAGGGAAACTCGTCTGAAACATACCTCTCGGCAGCATCGCGCACGACCCAAGCAAGGGAGACCTTCTTCTTTCTCGCAATTCTTTCAAGAGAGTCGTATGTCTCGGGCGGTATAGTCACAGACAATCGAGGGGATCGTTCGACTTTGGGCACACTTGCCAAATTGGTATCCTCGGTCATTTGCATCACCTTACACCATAGTGGTGCAAGTTTACAACAGCAAAATACCCAGAATCTCTCGAAGCTCCGATGTCAACCCCCCTCCCACCTCCAAATCCCCCTAACCCTCTGAAAACACTCGCAAAATTCTCCTCCCCAAGTTTGCCGATCATTTCCCCCTCCCCGCGCATAATCGCTGCATGAATCCAAATCCAGGCTTCGAATCTGCGCAATCCTTTCGGGCGACCCCGGCAAATGCAGGTAACTTCAATGATTTGACGTCTTTGCAAAGTGCGGCTCTTTAGAATCAGGAACTTACAGCAACAGCCGCTCCGCAACCCCTTTTTTAAGACGTACTTGGCTTAGAAGATAGGGGGGAGTCGGGGTGCCACCCCTCGAAAGGAAACACCATGCTCTACCAGGAGTGCCGCCACGTTATGACCAGCGGCAAAAAGTGTGAGGCTCCAGCCCTCAAAGGCGAGCACTACTGCTACTACCACACACGGCAGCACATCGCCGCCAACAAAAAGATCTCACCGCAGGATTCAATCGAGATCCCGGTCAAGGAAGACCGCTATTCCCTCCAGCTCGTCCTTGCCCAGGTCCTCAGGCATCTGGTCAACAACAACATCGATCGCCACCGTGCCGGCCTTTTGCTCTATGGGCTCCAGATCGCTTCGCAGACCGTCGACCGCCGATCCATGGCGCCCTTGGGACGCGTTGTCAAATCCGTTACGCACACGCACGAAGGCGACGAACTCGCGCCCGAGGACTTCGACTGCGAGGCCGGCGACTATTGCACCACCTGCCCCAGGGCAGAAGAATGCAGGTCCTACGACCCCGATAACGATGGCGGCCCCGACGACGACGAAGATTAGGTCCCTGGTCCCTACGTCCCCAGTCCCTATGTCCCTATCCTCGATGTCCATTCTTCTTCGCGGTCGGCTTGCTTTCACCCGGCACATGCGTGATCGGGATCGGCGCCATGTCTGGCCCGATGCGCTCCACGCGCGTGTCGATCATCTCGTAGTGAATCGTCCGCGGAGTCACCGGCCGCGTGATGCCCGTCGCCGGATCGGTCCTCACGTTATTGTTGCTGGCAATCTGAATGCTGAACGCGGGAACGTTTCCCTTCGGCGTGCTCTGCGTGAAGACGCGCACCGGCAGGAAACCCTGAATGGGATGCAGCCGGAAGGCTGTCTCGTACCGGTGGTGCTTGATGCTCCACGTGAACACCCGCACCTGGTCGAAGTCGAAAGGCAGTCCTGATTGAAGGGGGTCGAGCACGGTCAGATACTCGGGAACCTGGTGGCCCGGCTTGTCGGAATCCGGGTCGTTCACCTTGGTCAGAACCCACGCGCCCACGATGCGCTGGTCCTCGGCATACTGCCCAATCTCGTCCGGCACGTCCACGTCCAGGCGGCTCGCTAGCAGCCAGCCCACGCGGCCTTGCGAGTCGCGCGCCAGCCACCAGTCTTCCATCACCGGAGGCTCGGGCGCTTCAGCACCCGTGCCACCCGGCGGCGCGGCGCTTGAAGCTGACTGCGGCGGCGCGGCCTTGCCGGCCTGCCCAGGTTTTGCTGTCTTTGCGGGTGGAAGCAATACAACAAGCGTTTCCGCTGGATTCTTGAGTGCCGAAGCCCGCGCCAGCAGTTGCACCTTGGCGTTGCCTGCGAGCAGGTAAAACCGCGGCGTATCGCGCCCCGGCAGCAGATGCATGGCAAGGTCGTCGCGCAGGGTTGCCGTGGCCGCCGCGGGATCGTCCTTGTGCTGCTTGCTGAGCTCCGCGAACCCGTTGTACGTCTTCTCGTCGATCACCGCGCGCTCCTCAATCCAGCCGACCTGATTCTTGTCGGTTTGAACCTTCAGAAAGCGCTTGCCATGTTCCAGCACCTCGAGCGGCTGCCCGTTCACAACTTCACACACGCGGTTTGAAACCGGCGCAACGCGGTCGTGCAGATAGGTTGTACGGATCGAAACGTAGACCATCTCATGGTGCTCGTGCCGGAATCGCCCGCACCCTGAGGCGAACAGAACACAGCACAGCGCCGCCAACGGCAGCGCAGGAAGGATTGAGATGCGCCGAAGGGAGCGAACAGGAAAGGTTGGCAAACGAGTGAGCACAGCTCGTGGCGTTCAAGTCGAGAATAGCACTTATGGCAGTGCCGCGACGGCCACGGCTCCAACGGGATCGGTCCCGGTCTCGGCCTTGATCGCTAAGGTCAGAGCGCCCGAGCTCATCGTATAGGCTCCGAGGTCGGGATCGCCGCTGGTCGTCGATCCGCCCGTCGCGACCGCCAGCACGAAGTTGCTGTCGCTATCCTCCGCCAGGCTGATCGGCTGAATGCCGGACGCAATCGTGCTTCCCGCCGCAACAGTGTACGTGCTTCCAGCGGCGGTGATGGGAAACCAGGCGATCTTCCCCGCGGATGTCAGCCCTTGGCCATTCGCGACATACACATAATCGCCAGTGGCGAGGGGCAAAATAGCGTTCGGCGCAAGACCGCCGCTGGCAATGGGAGAGCCAGCGGCCTGCGTGAGGGTTTGAGGAGTAGCCAGTGAGCTGTAGTTGAAGACGCGTAGTTGGCCCGAAGTCCCAGCGGTCTCGCCGATATAGAACACCCGCGGCGTGCTGCTCGGATCGACGGCCACCGAGAGCGCCGAGCCGCCGGTATTCGCAAGCGGAATCGTCGTTGCTGTGGCTCCCAGGGGATTGGAATTAGCGGAATCGAAGGGAACGACAATGGTTCCTCCGGTCCCAAGCGCGACAAACAGGTTGGCGTCGTCGGCCGACAGAACCATCTGCTTGATTGCTGCATTGGTGATGGTGCCGAACACCTGGCTCGGGGCTGCACCTCCCGATCCGGCGTAAGCCCCGTTGGATGGATTGATGGCAATAGCATCGATCTGCGGGCTGTTGCCGGCCGTGACGAATGCATCGATGAGCCACGACCCGCTGACCACCATGGCCGCGGGGATGTCAGTCGCGATCGGGTTGCCGCTGTTCCCAATGGTCAGGGCGCCGCCCGATCCAATGGTGTAGAGATAGATGCCGTTGACGGTGCCGACGTAAAGGAACGCTCCATCAGAGGCGACAGCGATGGAAGTCGGCGCGGCGAGCAGCGCGTAGGGGCTGCCGGACACATTGTCGAGCGTGCCCGAAGAGATAACGTAGGCCGCGAGCTGCTTTGTCGACTGGTTCAGCACGTAGAACACGCCGCTGGACTTCGTGGTGGGCGTGGTGGTGGTGGTCGTCGTCGAAGGAGGAAGGTCCCAAAAGCCTTTGCATCCGGCCAGAAGCGCGGTGATGACCAGTCCAAGTGCTGCCCAACGCGCGCTCTTCATCGTCATTCCTCGCATATGCCCGTCCCAGGGGACAATTCGTTCAGGCAGAAATCCAGAGAAGCTTCTGCTCAAAGGGTACTGCTTGGTCGTCGGCTTTGTCTTGTCGCCGGGCTTAACACACACGCACAGCACAGTACTTTCAGCAGTCTTCAGCGAATAGACGCGAGCGGAAAGGATTTCGCTCTTTGCCGGGGCCGCCCTTCTGTGATCACTCGTCAGGCGCCAAAAGCTCGGGATCGTTATTACGTACATTCCCAACCCGCTCACCAACTGGCCATGAGACCATTTGCTCCGCCGGAAACGGCCGCAGCAAATCCACCGGTAGGCGCTCTACGGCAGCGGGCTCCAGCCAGCGGTTGTAATCCCTTGGCTCCAAAATCACAGGCATTCGATTGTGAATAGGCTCAAGAGCTTCATTGGCATCGGTGGTCAGAATGGTGAATGTCTCGAGCGCCTCTCCCTCTTTGGGGCGCCACCGGTCCCAAAGTCCTGCGAAAGCGAACGGCTCTCCGCTTCTCAAGCCGATCGCGAACGGCTGCTTCGTCTTGGCGTCGCGCTTGGCCCATTCGTAAAACGCGTCGGCGGGAATCAGACAGCGCCGCTTGCGCAGTGCTTCGCGGAACGCGGGCTTGTTCGCGACCTCCTCTGCCCGCGCATTGATCGTGGAGTAGCCGATCTTCGCGTCTTTGGCCCAGAATGGCACCAGGCCCCAGCGCAGCAGCGCAAACTCCCTCGCTCCCGTTTCCTGGCCCAGACGCACAACTGGCTGCACACTCTGCGGTGCAATGTTGTAACTGGCAGGGAAAGCCGGCAAATCTTCCAGGTCCACTCCGAACCAATCCGCAAGGACCTCGCGCGTGGACCTGCGCGCAAATCGTCCGCACATAAGACCAATGATACGGCTGTCTTGTTGTCAGGCTCTAGTTTGGGTGGCCGCCGGATGCAGCACGGCGGCGGAAGCGCTCATCCACCGGTTGGCGCCCTTGAAAGCCCGCTTCAACAGTGTGCCAGTATTCAATTGCCGGCTCGCCCATTCGCCAACAAAGCAGCACTACCTGATCGTCAATGCGGCATGGAAAATCGAGCAGGCCGGCATCGAGGTCCTTCACCTGGACGCCGATCGCATCGATTTCAGCAATACTCTCGCGGACTTGTTTTAAAAGCTCTTCCATCTCCGCGCGCTGCTTCGCGACGCTGACAGAGTCGATTCTCATTCCGCCCGAGAGAAAGATTCGCTGCGCCAGACTGTTGAGACTGGACTCGACGGATTGTGCTGAATCCCGGACCTCGATGGCGCGCTTGAGCAGGGATTCCAGCACCGGGAGCAGAGATTGCGCTTCGTCCAGAGTGAACGTCTTCATCGCCCGGTCCTTTTTCCATACAGAATACGACGAAATGCGAAAATGAGTGTTGCTACTGGGGATTCCTGCGCTGCCGCCGACTTTAACCTGTGGATAGCTGTGGATAAAGTGGACTAATTAGATCGAATTACGGTCGTTCATCCGCGGTGCGAATTGACTGCAAGAATTCATCCGACTTGACTTCGGTTTGGAACTTAAGTTGTTGCCATGACTTGATCGATAGACTTTGCTTGTTTGCATAGCTTTTGGTTAGTGTGAAGAAAGGCAACGCAGTGGGTTACGAACGCGAGTTACCCAGGCGCATAGCTCATGACCATTGTGCCATTGACACTGAGACTCTACTCTCATATCGTCAGAACACGAAAGCATATTTCGCGATCGTTAGCGTCGTCAGTTCGAACCGCTTTTGGGGCCCTGATTACCGCTCCTCGGATTCTTGAGATTGGGTTCCCGCTTTCCCGTGGGGGTCGCACATTGGGCAACGGGCGAAACTGCTGTAGCTGAAATGGGTTGTTTGACGCTGCGATAGACAAGAATTCCTCAAACGGTTAGAGAAATAAAAGCCGCTCACGAGGCTAAATCTCGCTCTTACACACGCATCGCTTTTTTGCGGAAAATAGATCCACTGCCGCGCAAGCTTGTTTCATCAGCTGAAGGGCCCTTGCACATCATGTTCCGTTCATGCGGAAGGCGTCATGTCTTTTGGGCGGGATATGATCGCGTGACCCTCTATTTGTAGTTTTGGACTCTCAGAAAGAGGCCTTGGTGAAATCACTCCTCCTGGTTCTGACAAATATTCAGAACGCCAAAGCGCGTTCCACGGTCAAGACGGCCCTTGAATGTGCCGGCCATAGAGTGATCGAGGCAACCGGACAAACTCAGGTCCATGCGCTTCTCAGCAATGGGCTTGAGCCCGACCTGCTTCTCTGCGAGGCTTCGACCGTAAGCGCATCGTGCACCACCCAATTCCGTCAGCTTTTGAGCTTCGCTCCCAGAGACAGAGTTTGCCTGATAACGAAATTGAGCGAGCAACATCTGCGCAAAGAGGCGGCCGAGCTCGGAATTAAGCGCACCTTGACGATGCCGCTGACTCGCGAAGACGTCGAGTCGGTCGTTGAATCGTTGACTCCTGCCAAGGATTCGATTTGTGGGATTCCCGACTTATCTTCCCCTGGCACGGATCCTCAAGCCGCGGCGCACAATCCTGTGCCTCTCGTCCATAATCCCGAAGACATGCCGGCCATGCCATATCTTGAAGAGCTTGGTGGCAGCAATTTCTTTCTGGCTGCCTCGCCGCAAATGCTGGAAATCCATCGTCATGTCAAATTACTTGCCGATGTCGACGTCAACGTTTTAATCCTGGGCGAAAGCGGCACCGGCAAGGAAGTGATCGCACAGTTGATTCACAAGCACTCTGCGCGGTCGCGCGAGAAATTTCTTAAAGTCAATTGCGCCGCCCTCCCGGCGGACTTGCTTGAAAGCGAGCTCTTCGGGCATCGGCAAGGTGCCTTCACCGGAGCCATCAAAGACAGGGCGGGAAAGTTCGAGCAGGCGAACCGCGGCACTCTGCTCCTTGACGAGATTGGCGAAATTGGCGTGCAGATGCAAGCGAAACTCCTTCAGGTTCTTCAGGATGGGCAGTTTGCTCGCCTCGGCGCCCAGGAAACCACCAAGGTCGACGTCAGAGTTCTTGCCGCCACAAATGTTCAGATGGAAGATGCGCTATTCGCCAAGACATTCCGTGAGGATCTTTTTTATCGTCTCAGCGTCTTCACAATCAAAGTTCCGCCTCTGCGCGAGCGGCGCGAAGAGATCCCGTATCTCATTGAGGAGTTTATTCGCCGGTCACCTGTGGAATTGACAAGCGGCTTTGGAAGCAGCCTTCCTTCCCGGTTGATGGATGCGGCTCTCCTCTACGATTGGAAGGGAAATCTGAGAGAGCTTCGGAATTTCGTCACGCGGACGATTGTTATGCGCGACGCAGATGCAGCCACCCGGGAACTGGAAATCAAGGCAACCGCATCGGAAACTGCTGATTCGCAGAATCAGTCGATCGATGCGCCGGCTCCATGCGTGGGCATACGATCGATCGTTCGCGATGTGAAGGCCCGCACCGAAGCGAAAATGATCCAAAGTGCGCTGGAGACTTTCGGATGGAATCGCCGTCGCGCTGCGCTGCATCTCAACATGAGCTATCGCGCCATGCTTTATAAGATCCAGCAGCATCACCTTAGGCCGTGGTCAGCCGGAGATCCTGAGCAACCCTTCCAGAAGGCGCGCACCGCACGGAAGAATGTGGTTTGATTCAGGCAGAAAGCCAACGTGAAGCAAGTCCTCTCGCTGCTGCCGATCGCTCCTAATGCCGGGGCGGTCGGGCCCACGATCGATCATCCCTTGTCCACTGATTGACGAACGGTGCGCAGCTCGACCGTTCCCAAACGGCGCTTGAAACCAATCAATACCACACCGGTGCGCCCCATATAGTTTGGTTACAATCGCTTATCCAAAATTAGTGTGTGAGTTAGCTCTTCAAAAGGGCATGGGAGGAGAACGGTGGCATCGAAGTCCTCAGCACGAACCAGCGAACCGAAGCATCTGATCGAGACATGCGAGGCGCGGATCGGAATCGTCGGCATGGGTTACGTAGGGTTGCCGCTTGCGCTTCTGTTTAGCGAAGAACGATTCTCGGTGACCGGCTTCGATATCGATGCCCGCAAGGTGGAGAAACTCAACCAGGGCGGCTCATATATTGTGCGTATTCCCGCGGACCTGATTCAGAAGGCCCGGGCGAATGGGTTCAAAGCCACGTCGGATTACGGCGCAATCGCGCAAATGGATGTCGTCATCCTATGCGTTCCGACGCCCCTTAACGAGTATCACGAACCCGACCTCCGTTATGTTTGTGACACCGTGCGAAGCATTGCGCCTCATCTCCATGACGGACAGCTCATCATTTTGGAGAGTACGACCTATCCGGGAGCGACAGAAGAAGTTGTTGTCCCCCTTCTCGAACAGGGGAATCGAGCTGATCTCCGCTTGGCGATGGACGATATCAGCCACGGATTCTACGTGGCGTTTTCTCCTGAGCGGGAGGACCCAGGCAACGATTCGATTGAGCGGCGCGACATCCCAAAAGTCGTTGGCGGATGCGGCACAGCGGCAGTTGAACTTGCGTCGGCCGTGTACGCTTCCATCTTCAACCGCATCGTTCCCGTCTCTTCGCCGGCAGCGGCCGAGATGACCAAGCTCCTTGAGAATATCTATCGTTGCGTCAACATCGCGCTGGTCAACGAGCTGAAGCAGCTTTGCATGCGCATGGGGATTGACATCTTTGAAGTGATTGAAGCGGCCAAAACAAAGCCCTTTGGTTTCCAGGCGTTCTATCCTGGTCCTGGTCTGGGCGGACACTGCATACCTATCGATCCCTTTTATCTCTCCTGGAAAGCCAAGCAGTTTGACTTCCGTACGAAGTTCATCGAGTTGGCCGGCGAGGTGAACATCGCCATGCCCTATTTCGTCGTCGACAACATCGTTGAGGCCCTCAGCCAGCGCCGCAAATCGCTGTTTGGTTCACGGGTGTTGGTATTGGGGCTGGCCTACAAACGCGATATCGATGACATTCGCGAGTCACCGTCCCTCACCATCATTGAACTGCTTCAGAAGCGCGGCGCATCTGTCGAATACAACGACCCCTTTATTCCAGTCGCAGGACAGGGACGCAAATATGCGCTCAATATGACCAGTACCCCATTGGAGCGTATCCCGGAATTCGATTGCGTTGTTATCTCTACGGACCACTCTCAGTATGACTATCGTGCCATCGTCTCCAAAGCGCAGTTGGTTGTGGATACGCGCAATGCGACCCGGGGTTTGACCGCCGAAAACATCGTCCGTTGCTGACAAGCGGCGATGCACAAAGGATTGCATCCAGGCGCTTTACAAACTGAGAGTCTGCCGTCAAATCCGATGCGCTGAGCGAAATGCGATGACCGCGGATCTCGCGACTGGCGCGTTCAGGCGGCGATCACTAAGTCCGATCCGACAGACAATCTGCAAAGAGCTGGTAAGAAGTATGCAAAGTTTTGCATACTTGGGCACGCGTTCCTCGGAGCGCGCGTCGATGCCCTAAGTAACTACCAAAGAATCAACAACAAACACAATGATCTTGGGCGTCCATTAATGCCTCGTCGTGGCCCCCCGCGTGCACTCTGGAGTGCAGTGTCTCCTCAGTTTTTCGAGATCTATGCCTGCAGATTTGAACCAGAGCTTTCGTACTGATCCCGCTGAGTTGCCGGGCGAAGCTGTCATTTTTGGCAGCACGCTGGCCATGCGCGAGCTCCGGGACAAGATTGATTCCGTCCTTTCGAGCGATCTTCCGATTCTCATTCAGGGCGAGAGCGGAACGGGTAAGGAAGTGATTGCCAGGTTTCTGCACATGCGCTCGAACCGCGGAGAGGCACCGTTTGTGAAACTCAACTGCGCTGCGATTCCGGCAAACCTGCTCGAGAGAGAGTTATTTGGCAGCGAGAAAGGCTTGTTCACGGGATCCAGCGAAGACCGGCCTGGTTTGGTTGAAATCGCAGAGGGCGGCACGCTCTTTCTGAATGAGATCGGCGAGATGAGTTTGGAACTGCAGGACAAATTGCTTTGCCTGCTGAGCGAAGGCACTTATACGAGAATTGGCAGCCACGAGAAGCGAACGGGGCGCATACGAGTTGTCTGTGCAACTGACGTCCACTTGCGAGAGGCCGTTCAATCGGGTGCGTTTCGCGAAGATCTCTTTTCTCGCATTGACGTTGTCTCTCTGCGCTTACCGCCTCTGCGTGACAGAAAAAATGATATTCCGCAGTTATGTGATCACTTTCTTCAGAAACTGTCTCGCCAGTTTCGTAGGGCTATGCCCCTGTTGACTCCGGCCACGCTTGACTTGCTCAAGCAATGGGACTGGCCGGGGAACTTGCGCGAACTTGAGAACTGGATTGCACGAGCTGTCATTCTCGGCGGCGACGAAGCATTGGTCGTTGAACTTAAGCGCCAGCTCAAACCCTCGAATGGGTTGGCTCGTCGGCAAACTGACCTGAATTCCTTGAAGAATGCAGCGAGTCCAGCTTCGTCCCTGGTTACCGGCGCATTGATTCTGAAAGCCTTGCAGGCGAATAGGTGGAGCAGGCGGAAGACCGCGGACGAACTAAAGATGAGCTATCGAGCGTTGCTTTTCAAATTGCGGAGTGTTGGCATGCCTCAGAAGCGCAGAAGTCACAGGGGACCTCCGCGCGCACATTAGTTTGTGCCTGCAAAGGAATCCTCCGACAGATCTGGTTGTCAGCAGACAGAGATAGTGATGGAAATTGCGAATCGAGTTTGACAAGTTGAGTGACCCTGGGCACGCAGGGCTGAACGATGAATCTTATGTCGCTTCTTCTCAGCGTGTGATTCGTGCCAGGCGCAAAAAACGCCCTGGGAACTTGAGGGCGGCTCCGGTACTTGGGGGTGTTTTGGCCGAAGGCCATTACCAGAGGAGTCTTGAACGTGTTACCGGGAGTCGGCGCGCTAGCACAATAGGGGCATTGTCACTTACTGGTCGCGCCATCATGATGAAGACACAGTGTTTGTGCACCAATCTTGCTTGGCAGTTCTCCTCGTTTTGAGGGCCAAATACGACGGGTAAACAAGGGATCTCAGACGGAGTCATCAGTCCACTGATGTGACTCACAGGGCGAAGCTATATCCAGATGCGCCTCTTTTGAGGATTGCCCACGGAGGACAAGAGAACTCAAAATGCAATCCGCCGACTCCTTCGAAACCGCAGTGCACCAGGCCTCTCCCTGGTGGGCCGTCTACACTCGCCACCAGCATGAGAAGGTCGTTGCAGAGATGCTCTCCACGAAAGGTTTTGAAGTCTTTCTGCCACTCTATGAATCAACCCGTCGCTGGAAAGACAGGACAAAGCTGCTTTCTTTGCCTTTGTTCCCCTGCTACCTCTTCGTTCGCGGCGGCTTTGATCGCAGACTGCAGGTCATGACAACGCCGGGAATACACACAATTCTCTATCGCGGCGAAGAAATCGCTGTGATTCCTGATCAAGAGATTGAGGCGATTCAAAAAGCGCTTGAAGGGTCTTCCAGTGTCGAGCCCCATCCTTTTCTCCGATGCGGGATGCGCGTTCGCGTGGTTCGAGGCGCGCTTGAAGGGGTTGAAGGAATCCTCATTCGCAAGAAGAATCTGCTTCGCCTCGTCCTCTCCGTTGACATGCTCGCGCAGTCGGTATCTGTCGAGGTCCATGCTTCCGACGTGGAGCCGTGCTCGGTTGGTGGCAACGCAGAAGACGTGCGCTCTTCGTCTTTGTACGCCGGCCGGAACCGAATCCAACCCGGTGACCCATCGCGGGTATATGCGTCTTAGCATCCGGCTCAATCAGTTCAGCGATCGGATTGAATCGCGCTCCAGTACCTGGCGATCCTCCGTGCTTCACCATTTCAAAATGTGCTTAATCAGGAAATCTTCGATGCGAAAATCTGAGTCATCAGTATGTTCAATTCCCCCAAGAATGCGATTCGGGACAGATGCCGTGAAAAGCTGGAGCAATCTGGCGCTTGCATCGTGCCTGCTAGCCTGTTTGGCGTTCTCCGCGGCCATGTGGGGGCAGGCCACCGACTCTAACCAGTCCGGCGCCGCACCCGACGCCGCGGCAACCACGGCGGCACCCGCGCAGCCTGGTCAGGCTGCTAACGGCCCCCGCGCAGACGACAGTTACGTCATCGGCGACGATGACGTTCTCGCAATCAATGTCTGGAAGGAGCTGGAACTGACGCGAGTCGTCACCGTGCGATCGGACGGGAGAATCTCGCTCCCGCTGGCGGGGGAAATCCAGGCCGCTGGCCGGACTCCGATTCAGCTCGAGCAAGAGATTACAAATCGGCTTCGCGGCTTCATCACTGACCCGCAAGTAACCGTGATTGTTCAGGAGATCAAGAGCCAGAAGTTCAACATCCTCGGTCAGGTGGTCAAGCCCGGATCCTATCTGTTTACAACTGGAACTACGGTTGTGGATGCAATCGCGACAGCAGGTGGATTCAAGGATTTCGCAAAGAGAAAATCCATCTACGTTCTTCGTGAAAATTCCGGGGGCCGCGAGACTCGGATTCCCTTCAACTACGAGAGGTTTACAAAGGTCAAGAAGGGAATCCCGAATATTCAACTCGAGCCGGGTGACACCGTGGTCGTACCTTGAGGCCGTTTATGATCGCAAGAATCTGTTTGCCGTTGCTTCTCGCCCCCTTCGTCGCAATACCGGCGATATCTCAGGTGCAACCGAGCGCCACGGGTGGCGACACGCCAACTTTGAATAGCGCTCAGATGTTGACGCCGCCACCCGTCAGCGGATTGCAATATCCCACTACGTCCGGCGCGGAAACTCGATCGAATTACCTGGATATGGGAATCGCCATGAACGCAGCCTACACCGACAACATTCTGCCAGACGTCTTCGCCACCCCGGTAAGTGACGAAACATATTCAATCGTTCCTTCCATCGATCTCAATCGAACCACGACCAAACAGACGGCCATTTTGAGTTATAGCCCGACCATCCTGTTCTATGGGCACACCAGCTCGCTCGATGCGGTGAATCACAACGCATCGTTGATCTTTCAAGACCGCCCAAGTCCTCATACAGCCATCAGCCTCCAGGATTTTTACGTCAGAACTTCGAATGTGTTCAGCGGCCAGTATCCATTCTCTCAAGGAGGTCTGACGGGTTCAACGGTAGCGCCGGTTCCCGCCGTCATCGCTCCCTATGCTGAGCAGCAGACGGATACCGCAAGCGGTGCTTTCACCTACCAATTCGCAGCCGATGGCATGGTTGGCGGCGGTGGCTCATATACAAATCTCGATTTCCCAAACCCCACCCAGGCAACCGGTCTCTACAGCTCGAGCGGGGAGTCTGGTTCGGCGTTCTACAGCCGGCGCCTCTCCGCCGCCCAGTACATCGGCGTGTCTTACGATTACTCCCGCACCATTACGAATCCCCCAAACGCGCCCATTGACATCCAAGTGCACTCTCCGCTTCCCTTTTATACGATCTATTTCAATACCAAATCCTCGCTGTCGTTTTCAGGTGGAGCACAGTACATAAGCATTTCCCAAGGCCAGCTCGCATCATCGAACACGTGGTCGCCTGCGGGCGCGGTGAGCATGGGGTGGCAGGGCAACCGCGGCGCAGTTGCGATCAGCTATCTCCACGTCGCCACTTCGGGTGGAGGCTTGCTTGGAGCGGTTCATTCCGACAGCGTGAATGCCTCCGGCAATCTTGCAATCAATCGCACTTGGTCTGCTTCGCTCGGAGCCTCCTATGCGACTATATCTGCCGTGACGCAGCTCGTGGGCTTGAGTTATTCCGGAGGGAACAGTTTCACGGCGAATGCCTCGCTGCAGCATGCCTTCGGCGAACACTTCACTGTGCAAGGCGGATACGATCGCCTCGCGCAAACCGACAGCGGTATCGCGGTGATCTCTGCGACTCCCAACAGTGATCGCGAGTTTGTCGCGATAGCCTATGTATTCAGAAAGCCTTTAGGGCTATGACGATGACGGAAGCTTCTGAAGACCAGGGAATGGAACGACCGGACCTTGAGCGCCTGGCCGGCATCGTCCGGCGCCGCCACTTCCATTTCCTCATTCCATTGTTCGTCGCTTGGCTGGCAGTCTGGGGTGCGAGCTGGGTTGTGCAGCCGAGGTTCAAATCGAGCACGCTGATTCTGGTCGAGCAGCCCAGTATGCCAGTGAACTATGTGGTGCCGAATATAAGCGATGACCTGCAAACCCGGCTGCAAAGCATCACTACCCAAATTCTGAGCCGCACTCGACTGCTTTTGATTATCGATCGGCTTCACTTGTACGGCGGAGCTCAGAGCTCTGCCACTGCCGACGAAAAAGTCAACCTCGTGCGGAAGGACATCGACGTCGAGCTCGTGCGCGATCCGCAAAAGCAGGATGTTTCGGCTTTCAGGATCTCCTACTCTGCCCGCGATCCTCACGTTGCGCAGGCGGTAACCGGCGAGCTTACAGATCTGTTCATTAATGAGAACTCCAAGGTGCGGCAGCAGGAGTCTGAGGCCACCACAAGCTTCCTCGAGCAGCAGTTGGAGCAGGCGCGTGCGAGCCTCGCTGATCAGGAAGCAAAGGTCAGGCAATTCGAGGGTGAACATGAGGGGGCCTTGCCGGAACAGGAGCAAAGTAACCTGCAGATCCTCAGCGGCCTGAACCAACAGCTTCAAAACGAGCAGGACGCCCTTAATACCGCTAAGCAGCAGAGGGTCTATCTCCAGGCACTGCTCGAACAACAGCGCGCAGCTGAGAACAGGGCTCGTCCGGGTGGACCGGGAACTCCAAGTGTGGCGACCGATCTTGCGACCGTCGACGACCAGCTTGAGAAACTGCGAGCTCAACTGGCAGATCTCAGCTCTCGATATACGGATAATTATCCTGACGTCCAAAGTCTGAAGAAGCAGATCGCCGATACGGAAGCGATGCGAGCCAACCTCGCCGCAGCTCAGAGAAGAAGAAACCAGGAAACAACGCCGGCCGACGGTGCTCTCGATCCAACATTGAGCGGGCCGGCACTGCAAACGCAGGGAAATCTGAAAGCCAATGAGCTGGAAATCGCCAATCGTGAGAAATCTGTCCAGAATCTGGAAGCCCGAATCAACGAGTATCAGGGTCGTCTCAATTCGGAGCCGGGGGCCCAGCAGGAGCTGGCTGATCTCAACCGCGGCTACGATCAATCCAAGGCTAATTATGATGACCTTTTAAAGAAGAAAGATGAATCCGAGATGGCCACCAGCATGGAACAGCTGCAACAAGGCGAGCGGTTCACCATCCTCGATCCGCCCAGTTTTCCGGCCAAACCGGATTTTCCCAACCGATTAAAGTTCTGCCTCTTCGGGCTGGGTGCGGGCTTGGCTTTCGGTCTCCTTGTTGCAGGCATCTTTGAATTCATGGACGATCGCCTGTACAGTGAGAATGAAATCAAAGCTATTCTGCCGATGACGATTATCTCCGAGGTTCCGGAGGTTGCAAGTCCGTTGGATGAAAGCATGGCGAAAAGACGGATGGCGCTGGGATGGGCCTCATCATTAATCGTCTTTGTCGTAATCCTTGCCGGTTCTGTTTTCAGCTACCTACACAATTAAGCTGTCTCAAACGATGTATAAAGCCCATTTTCATCTCAAACGGAATCCGTTTGATCTAACCCCCGATCCTCATTGCTTTGTGCCAACACCTCGGCACAACGAGGCGCTCGCTGCGCTTTACTACGGCGTGCGCCGCCATAAGGGATTCGTCGTGGTTACCGGGGAAGTTGGCACAGGGAAGACGCTGCTGCTTCGATGTCTTTTGCGGCTCTTGGAAAACAGTAAGGATATTGCCTATGCTTACCTGTTCAATAGCCGGCTCTCTCCCACAGAGTTTTTGCAATATGTTCTATCCGATTTCGGACTGCCGGCTTCGGGAAAGAACAAATGCGAACTCCTGCTGGATCTGAGTAAGTTCCTCGTCGCGCGCGGCTCAAAGCAATTGACAAGCGTGGTGATTGTTGACGAGGCACATGATCTGTCCGCCGACACCCTCGAGGAACTGCGCCTCCTTTCTAACCTCGAGACAGCGGAAGACAAGCTCGTACAGATCGTCCTGGCAGGTCAGCCGGAGCTTGATAAGAAGCTGGATTCTGTCGAATTAAGGCAGCTGAAACAGCGCATTGCGCTCAGAACTCAGCTTGGCGCTCTCAGTGCCAAGCAGACGCAGGAATACATCGAGCAGCGTTTGAGGATCGCCGGCGCGGACTCAAGCCAGCCACCGATTTTTTCCGCGCAGGCGATCGACCAGGTGTACTCCTACTCGCGCGGCTTTCCGCGCCTCATCAACACCATCTGTGAAAACGCCCTGATCAGTGCCTACGCCCGGCAGTCGCAGACAGTTTCGGCGCGAATGATCGAAGATGTGGCAAACGAATTTCGTCTCGATGCTTTTGTGCCTGTGCAGCAGAATTCATAAACGGCCGAATCTACAGTAGTACTGCAGTAAAAGGGAGCCATCGTGAGTAGAATCTTTGATGCGTTACAGCGCTCGGAAAGTGAGCGATCCCGGGACGATTCCTCCGCTCTGCCTCAGGGCCCCGAACTGCTGCGGCTTGCCGAACGCCGGGCGGCCGCGAAATGGGACACTGCCGGTTCCCGTTCCGAGCTCGATGCGTCCTCAAACGGGTTGGAGGAGGTTCTTGAAGCAATCGAAGTCGTGCCTTCTTCTTCGGCCCCAAAGCAGGCTCCGACTGCCGCGCAGGTTTTGCCTGAAGCCAGACGCGCAGAAATCCTGGGAAAACTCCCAACGCTCCCGATTTCGCTTGCCTTGCAGAGTCGCTTGGTTTGTCTTACCGACAAGGAAGACCCGACGGCCGAGGCAATCAGGTTGTTAGGAGTCCGCCTAAGAGACTTCCGGCGAATCCGGCCGCTGAAGAAAGTCCTGATCACGAGCACCATTCCACAGGAAGGCAAGAGCACAATCTCTGCCAATCTCGCTTGCGCTCTCGCCTTGTCAGCCGACGAGAAAGTGCTGTTGGTTGAAGGGGACTTGCGGCGACCTTCGCTCCCGCGAATATTTGGGCTTGGAGCGACCTTGGGAATCCAGGAATGCGTAAAAGACGAAGGGCGGTCGCTTGCCGGCATCTACCGTCTCGAGAATGCTGGTGTCTGGATTCTGCCCGCTGGCGAAACTTCCGGCAACCCGCTCGAACTACTGCAATCCCATCAGTTGCAATCCGTTATGGAGCGGCTGACCGCGTACTTTGATTGGATCATTATCGACTCGCCTCCCGTGCTTCCCCTGGCAGACACAAGCATCTGGATGCGCATGGCCGACGGAGTTCTTCTCGTTACGCGCCAGGGGACCACCCAGAAACGCCAGTTGCAAAAGGGACTTGAAGCGCTTGATCAGAAAAAGCTGCTCGGGGCGCTCCTGAACGGCGCCGTAGCATCCACCTATAGCGGTTATTATGGCCGTTCGCCTGTTTCTTCCTAACGATTCCGCGCTGATTATTTCGAACAACCCGGTCGACAGCACAGGTCGACGGCATAACAGGAGTTTGTCGTGACACGATCCAACCAACCGAAAGCTTCAAACGCGGTTGATCCCCTTCTTGAAACCGCGGCCATCGTCCAGCGCACAGCTCTCGACGAAACAACATTCCGGCGGATGATCGCTATTGAACGCAAACGCACCGAGCGCTCGAAGGCCCCCTTTGTCCTCATGTTGCTCGAGGCCGTCGGCGATCGTAACCCGAAGAAGAGCACCATTACACTGCATCGTGTCGCGGCTGCGTTGCTCTCTGCGAGCAGAGATACCGACTTGGTTGGCTGGTACAAAGAGGATGCAATTGTCGGCACCATGTTCACCGGGCTCATCGTGAATGACAAGCGGGCGGTCCTCGATACGTTCCTGGCCAAAGTGATTGCAGCACTGCAGGAGGAATTGACGGCCGACGAATTCAATCAGGTGAGAATCTCTTTCCACCTTTTTCCGGACGACTGGGATCATGAAAAGCCAGGTCCGCCGACAAATGCCGCCCTGTACCCTGACCTGGCTAGCCGCGACAAAGGTCAGCGAACTGTCCTCTTTGTCAAAAGGACAGTCGATTTCGCCGGCAGTTCGATCATGTTGATACTTCTGGCTCCGCTTTTCCTCGTCATCGCTCTCGCCATCAAACTTTCTTCCCGGGGACCGGTGTTTTACCGCCAGCAAAGGGTCGGCCGCTACGGTCAGACTTTCACTTTCCTCAAGTTCCGTTCCATGTTTGTCAATAATGACAGCAACGTGCATAAGGATTTTGTCACGCGCTTGATTGCAAGCAAGGCTGGCGAAACCGCGCCAAAAGAGACAGGCGCTAATGTATTCAAACTTACGAACGATAAAAGAGTTACGCGCGTGGGCAGGGTATTGCGGAGGACCAGTCTCGATGAGCTTCCGCAGTTCATCAATGTGCTGAAGGGCGAAATGTCGCTGGTCGGTCCGCGCCCTCCCATTCCCTACGAATTAGCCGCCTACCAGACATGGCACAGGCATCGTCTTCTGGAAGTGAAGCCGGGAATTACGGGCTTGTGGCAGGTGATGGGCCGCAGCAGCGTTCGGTTTGATGAAATGGTGCGCCTTGACCTCCGCTACGCATCGACCTGGACACCGTGGCTGGACTTGAAGATCCTGCTGCGAACTCCCGGCGCGGTCATACGCGGATCCGGAGCATACTGAACCCGCGTTTCACGTTCCCTCCGCGTTCGGGAACGGTTGTGCCAAGCGCTAATGGCCCCGCAATCGGGTCTAAGAACTTTCCTCAGGCGCCAGCCTGGGAGGAATCCGCCTTTCACTACGAATCACGCTTAGAGCGAACACTACGGACTCTGGTCGCTCTTGAGAGTCCTCGGCATAGCTAAAGTTCCAGAAGGAGTAAGAAGGCCATGAATTTCGGCGTAATTGGATACGGCTACTGGGGCCCGAATGTGGTTAGAAACCTCGCCGGCCTCGAAGGGTCCGTCGTGCGGGCGATTTCAGATATGAGTCCCGCTGCGCAAGCACGCGCCCGCAAAGCCTATCCAGGCGTAACGGTAACGGCAAGCGCAATGGAAGTGATCACGTCGCCTCACATCGATGCGGTGGCAATTGTTTCTCCCGTCTGGACACACTATGAGTTGAGCAAAGCCGCGCTGGAAAATGGAAAACACGTCTTTGTCGAGAAGCCGTTTACCAGTACGGTCGCTCAGGGAGAGGAACTGGTCAATCTCGCGGAGCAAAGGAACTTGAAAATGATGGTCGACCACACCTTTCTTTTTACCGGAGCGGTGAGGCGGATTGGGCAGCTGATCAACGAAGGCGCGCTGGGAAATCTTTATTACTACGACTCAACGCGCGTGAATCTCGGTCTCTTTCAGCACGACGTCAATGTTCTGTGGGACCTGGCACCTCATGACCTCTCGATCATGGATCACCTCATCAAAGCCAGCCCCGAGGCGGTTGTCGCCACCGGGCAAGGGCATCTGAATGGCCATGAGGATGTCGCGTTCATGACGCTCTACTTTCCCGACAAGATCATTGCCCACATTAATGTGAACTGGCTCTCTCCGGTTAAGGTGAGGACCACCCTGATAGGCGGCGAGAAGCGAATGATCGTCTGGAACGACCTTGAGGCTGACGAAAAAGTGAAGGTCTATGACAAGGGAGTCAAGATTACGAGCCGGGAAGGAGTTTACGACCTCCTGGTTAGTTACCGCTCGGGAGACATGTGGTCGCCGCAGTTGGAGCAGGTCGAAGCGCTTCGCCAGGAGCTCACCTACTTCGTGGATTGCATCACGACCGGTCAGGAGCCATTCAATAACGGGCACGCGGGGCTGCGCGTCGTCCGGATGCTCGAAGCTGCGAGCCAGTCGTTGAACAAGAAGGGGGCTCTTGTCCGTCTATGAACGAGTTCAACTCCGTCGCCGCAGATGTAAAGCTTGGCGCCAACGTTAAGCTGTCGAAGTTTGTCAATCTCTACGGATGCGAGATAGGAGACGAGACCAAAGTCGGGCCATTTGTCGAAATTCAGAAGAATGCCCGGATCGGGAAGCGCTGTAAGGTCTCGAGCCACTCGTTCATCTGTGAAGGCGTGGACATTGAAGACAATGTCTTCATTGGACACGGAGTCACGTTCACCAATGACACCTACCCGCGCTCCACGAACAGCGATGGAACGCTGCAGACCGGCTCGGACTGGGAAGTCCGGCCTACCGTGGTGCGCAAGGGCGCATCGATCGGTTCCGGATCCACGCTTCTGTGTAATTTGAGCGTTGGCGAAAACGCGATTGTAGGCGCCGGAAGCGTTGTGACCAAAGATGTCCCACCCAACACGATCGTAGCTGGAAACCCGGCCCGGGTTTTGCGGTCGATCAAAACGCAACGAGAGGATTCCAATGTCAGAAACTAACCAAATTCCGTTCCTTGATCTCGTGACTCCACATGTGGATCTGGAGCAAGAGCTGACCGACGTTTTCCGCCGGGCGCTGCATACCGCAGGGTTTGTCGGCGGGTTCATGGTCGCTGAATTCGAAAAGGCCTTCGCGGAATTCTGTGCTGTGGATTACTCAGTGGCCGCCAGCAGCGGAACCGACGCGCTTCGCTTTGCGTTGATGGCCTGCGGCGTGGGCCCGGGCGATGTCGTCGTCACCGTGCCCAATACGTTCATTGCCACGTCGGAAGCAATCTCTCAAGCGCGCGCCATTCCGGAGTTTGTTGACGTCGATGAGCAAACCTACAATATGTCGGTGCCGATGCTCGAACGCTTCCTGGAGAAGCAGTGCATCCGCAACAGCGCAGGAAAGCTCATCAGCCTTCGCAGCGGCAGGCCGGTCACCGCTGTGGTTCCCGTGCATCTCTACGGCCAAATGGCGGATATGGATGCAATCCTCGGTCTGGCCGAAAAGCACGATCTTACGGTGGTTGAAGACGCGTGCCAGGCGCACGGCGCGGAGTACTTTTCCAAACGGAGCAATCGCTGGATGAAGGCCGGCACGATGGGGCGTGCGGCTGCGTTCAGCTTCTACCCCGGTAAGAACCTGGGGGCCTGCGGCGAAGGGGGAGCCGCCACAACCAACGATTCCGGCGTGGCCGACAAAATCCGGATTCTTCGTGATCATGGGCAAGTGAAGAAGTACGTGCATGATGTCGAGGGATATAACGGGCGGCTGGATTCAATCCAAGCCGGAATCCTGCATGCAAAATTGCCGTATCTGGCGGAATGGAACAACCTGCGCCGTGAACGAGCTGCGGAGTACAATCGACTGTTTTCCACGAATCAGGCGTTGATCGTGCCCTTCGAACCGGAATGGTCGCGCGCCGTATATCATCTCTATGTCATTCGCACCGGAAATCGCGATGGCCTTATCGAAGACCTGAAGAGCAAAGGCATCGGCACCGGAATTCACTATCCGATTCCGCTTCACCAGCAGAAGGCATACACCTCACTGGACTACAAGGCACACGAACTGCCAGTGAGCACACGGGTGGCGGCCGGGATTCTCTCACTGCCTATGTTCCCGCAGCTCACCGCAGCCCAGCAGGCGCGCGTGGCCGAGGAGATCGAGAACTTTACGACACGGGGACGCGCCGCGGCTGGACCGAAGGTTCTGGCCGTGCGGAGCTGAAGCATGCGCAGCAGCGCTCGGACCGGCGGGCCGCGCTGGCGGACACAGCCGTGAGTCTGCGGTTCGATCGTGCCGGAACGCTGTACTTCGCCGCGCCGCTGCTCGGGGTGCTGGCCGGGCGGCGCGCCGGCAAAATTCCAATCCTCATGTACCACAGCGTGGCCGACGAGGATGAATCGGCCCTGCAACCGTACTATTGGATCGCAACGACGCCGGCTCAGTTTATGCAGCAGATGAGGTGGCTGCACGAGCACGGCTACCGAACCGCGAGCCTCGCTTCGGCGGTGGGGCTGCTGCAGGCTGGCGGGGGCACGGTCGAAAAGACGGTGGTCATCACCTTCGACGACGGCTATCGGAACTTCTGCCAGCAGGCCTTTCCCGTGCTTGAGCGGTTCGGGTTTACCGCGGCCATGTTTCTGCCCACGGCGTCGATCGGCGATCGGTCGCAGGTCTTCAATCGGCGGGAGTGCATGACCTGGGGCGAGGTCCGGGAACTGCAGCAGAGGGGCATATCTTTCGGATCGCACACGGTGACCCATCCTCAGCTCCACGGACTGGAGCCGGATCGTATCCGCGAGGAGATCTTGCGGTCGCGGCAGACGATTGAGGACAAAACGGGTGGCACGGTCGATTCCTTCGCCTATCCGTATGCCTTTCCGCAGACGGATCGGCCGTTCAAAACGATGCTGCAGGCGATTCTGGAAGAGAGCGGCTACCGCTATGGGGTCTGCACGCAGATCGGGCGGGCGGGGGCGGCGAGCGATCCTCTGTTTCTGGAACGACTTCCGGTCAACAGCGCGGACGATCCGCCGCTGTTACAAGCCAAATTGGCAGGGGCTTACGACTGGGTGGGTGGCCTGCAGTCTCTGGCCAAGAGAATCAGAAAACCTCGCGCGAGAGCCTGAACCCAAAAATACTCGGCGGATGAACCTTTTTACATGGTTCAGAGGGAAGCCCTTGTAGTTTTGGCTAATATAGAACCTTGCCAGACTCGTATACAGATGCAAAGGTGATAAGCAGATCCCCCGTGGATTATAATTAAATGCATTGGAGTCAATTAGATAATGCGTCATCTGACGATACGTGACTAAAGTTCGCAACTCAAGTTACTTTCCCCTTGCGACTGGTCATCGGATTGCAGAATATTAGGCACACTCTTGTGCCGCATAGTTGGCAAATGGTTCGGTGCGATCCTCCGAGGAGACCTGTCCATGTTTAGCAAGTCCCGTTTTATGGGTGCCGCGTCCTTCAACGCATCTTTATTTAGTGTCGTTTCACTTTTCTTAATGTCACATCCGGCATTCGCGACGACCAGGTACATCGCCCAGACGGCGGGCACTTTCACTGGAGGCATCGCATGCAACGGCCAAGCCGCGATCACGCCTGCCGCGTTCAATTCGACCACACTGTCTCCGGGTGACACGACCTACATCTGCGGCACGATCACCGGTGCGCAGAACACGACGCTTCTCACCGTCAGCCAAAGTGGAACCAGCGGCAATCCCATCACCATCTTCTTCGACAGCGGTGCGGTGCTGGCGGCTACGCAGTGGCCGGCCGGCGGTATCGGCGGGGCCATCAACATCAGCGGCGCGAACTATATCACGATCAACGGCAACGGCGGTACGGGCGGCTACACACAGGGGATCATCGAATCGACCTTAACCGGCGATTCAGGAGCGACCTGTCCTGGCGGGCCATGCACAATTCACACGGATAGTAACGGCATTGAAGCTGATGGTAGTAATAACGTCACTATCGAGGGGCTGGCCATCATCGATATGTACGTCACTGCCCCTGGGGTACCTTCAGGCGGTGGAAGTCAGTGTATCTATGCTAATGAGGGATCGAATAGCAATTGGATAATTACAAATAACCTATTTCACGATGTGAGCTGGTGTATCAACTTTCAATTCACCAGCGGAACGTCCACGAATAACGTGATCTCAAACAACACCATCTATAACATCGACCACGGCATCGCTATTGGCGGAGCGGCTGGAGGGGCAATCTTCGAGAACCTGAATGTCTTCGGCAACAATATTCACGACTACTCGAACTGGGACACCGCCGGCGACGTATGGCATCACGACGGCATCCATATCTGGGGAGAAGCCGACAACGGCTCTGACCTGATTCAGAACGTGAATATCTATAACAACAAGTTCGGCGGCTGCGTCGGAAACAACGTGACCGCTCATATCTTCATGGAAGCGAACGCCGGCAGCACGACGAATGTCTCGATTTACAATAACACGCTCATCGATACTTGCAACGGGCAGGACACTGACGGGCTGCTTACCACCGGCGAGGACGGCGGCTACCGGATCTACAACAATACGTTTATGGGTACTTCCGGAGACACCTGCGCCGGCACTTCCAGTTCCCCCAACGTCACATTCGTCAATAACGTCGTGAGCGGGTGTGGCATGCTGCAGTACATCGCGTCCGGTGGCGGGTTCGCGTCCGGCGGTTTGCACAACAACATCTACGCGAACTGCACCAGCAGCAACTGTTTCGCCTTCCCTGGCGGCTACACTGCATCGTTTGCCGCGTGGCAGAGCTACACAGGGCAGGACGCGAGTCCTTCGGCCTATGTCGCAAGCGCGGACCTCTCTGCTGCCGGTGTACCTCAGTCCGGTTCCCCCGGCATCGGTGTCGGTGCGAACCTGGTATCCCTCGGTATCAGTACGCTTGATACCGACATCGTCGGCAATCCGCGCCCCACGACCGGCGCGTGGACCGCGGGCGCGTATTCGACTTCCGGCACCGGCCCTCAGCCGCCGACAGGCCTGACGGGTACGGTCGTCGCGAATTAGAACCTCTGCTTTTCCTCAGTGACCGGCAGCTCTTCAATGGTATTCAATGACCGAGAGGTTTTCCGCGCCTTCCACAGCGTCGTTGTGGAAGGCCGCGGCTCCGGTGTACCACAGAAGAGGAATAGCTGAGTAGTCCATGAAGAAGCTAATCGCCGTTCTTACTTTCGCTGTGGCATTGGTTATCGTTCTTGTTTTCGTAGCGATACGTCCGGCATTCGGAGGCACTCGTTACATTGCGCAGTCTGCAGGAACCTTCAGCGGCGGGACCGCATGCAGCGGTCAGACCACAATCACACCAGCCATATTCAATTGGATCACAAATTCACCGGGAGATGTGAATTACATCTGCGGGACAATCACCGGTTCCGCGGGGGCGCAGTTACTGGCCCCGAAAGGGAATGGAACAGCGGGTAATCCGGTTACGATCAAATTCGATACCGGCGCTATTCTCGAGGCTCCTTACTTTGCCCCCCCGCCGAATGGCGGCTGTGGGGGAGCGATCTGTCTCTACGGCTTGAGCAATTACACAATCGATGGCCAGAACACCGGGATGATCGAGAACACGGCCAATGGCACAACGCTCGCTTACAACAAGCCCACAGAGGCAATCGAAGGCTTTAACTGCAATGACTGCACCGTGGAAAACCTGACGATTGCGAACATGTACGTGCATACGTCGATCCACGACACTTCTGCGAATGCGGTGGCGCAGCGCTGCATCTCGTTCAGCGGGTCGAACTGGTTGATCCGGAACAACATTATGCACGACGCCGGCTGGTGCCTGTACAACAACTTCAGCAACGGCGACGGCAACGTGGTGATTACCAGCAACAGGATCTACAACATAGACCACGGCTGGATGCTGGCCAGCCAAGTATCCGGTGGAAGTTCTGGACCCTTTATCTTCCGCAACAACACGGTTTATGGTTACGCCAACTGGGACACGGGCTCGGCTGATTATTACCACCATGACGGTATCCACTGCTTCACGAGTGAAACCAACGGATCGCCCGCGCACATCACGTTGCTGGCGATCTACGATAATCTCTTCAAAGGTCCCATCGGCCAAAACGTCACTGGGCACATCTTTATCGAAGGTGGCCGAAGTTCTGGTTCCACACCTTGCGCCGATGCCACCTCGGGCATTGTCGTCTACAACAACATCGCGGTGGGCGATCAGGCCGATCCAAACGGCTTGTTCGGTCTGTTTTCGGGTAACTTCACCTCGGCGCATGGGGGCGGGGTTTACAACAATACGTTCATCAGCACCGCGGGAACCGGAGCAGGCGTTTGCTTTTCCGCTAACAGCGATGTGAGCGGCATGACGTTTGAGAATAATGCTCTTACCGGCTGCAACCAATTGATTGAGACCGATAGCATTCCGTTCATCGCGGACTATGACCAATATGCAAATGGCGGGAGCAACGCTTTCGTCTGTCAGCGAAATTATTATTCGGCGTCTCAACTCTCTTCCTGGCAAAGATGCATTAAGGGCGACTCGCACTCGGCTTACAGTTCGTCCCCTAACCTGAACAGCAGCTATCAACCTCAGATGGGATCCCGCCTGATCAACGCCGGAACCACTCTGACTTCGTTCTGCTCCGGCCCCTTGTCGCCCCTGTGTTCCGATTATGCCGGGAATCCGCGCCCGGCAAGCGGCCCGTGGACCGTAGGCGCCTATTCGACTTCCGGTTCCGGTCCTCAGCTACGCGCAAAGCCCTGACTGGTCCGATTGTCATAGATCGGAACCACCCCTTTCCCTGAGTAACCAGGCAGTTCTTCATTGCTATTCCATGACCGCTAAGTTCTCCGCACCTTCTACCAGCCGTGCGCTCACCGCTTCCATTGGGAAGAACACGCTCTTCGGCGTGGTTGGAAATGTTGTGCATGTACTGGCCCGGATCGTCGTGGTCCCGGTGATGATCCGGCACCTGGGGCTGGATGGTTACGGCATCTGGGCGGTTCTCATGTCGATCGCCGCCTACATCACACTGGGCGGAGCAGGTGTCAAATCTGCATTCCAGAAGTACGTGGCGGAAGCGACCGGCACCGGCGATTTCGATCGGGCCAGCCGGCTGCTGAGCACGGGCACCGCCGCGGTCCTGGTGCTCTCCGTTGTTGTTCTCGTGCCCCTCGCTGTCTTCTCCCATTCCCTGGCAGTTGTGGTTGGAGTGCCGCCGGCCTTTCTCACCTCTGCCTCCCGGGCGATTCAGTACCTGGCGATCACCGCGATCGTGGCCAATCTGAGTCAGACCTATCAAAGCATCCTGATGGGTGCGCACCGCATTGACTTGCGCGAGAAACTAAACGTCGTTATCGATCTCCTCAACGCGGCAGCCACCATCGTTCTTCTTTACCTTGGATTCGGGTTGCTGGCGATGTGCGTTGTGTTCTGCGCGTATCAGATCGCCGGCGGTACGTTGTGGTATTTTTACTCCCGCCGCATTCTTCCCGACGTCCATATCACGCCAAGACTCGTCTCGCGATCGGTGGTGAAAGAGCTTGTGCGGTTCGCTGCAAGCTATCAACTTGTGAGCATGCTCGAGTTGCTGTATGCAGCGGTCCTGCCGGTGGCCATCCTGAAATTCTTCGGAGCGAGTGCGGCCGGCGTGTTTGCGCTGGCTGCCCGCCTGGTAAGTTTTGCGACGCTTATCCAGGGTTCGTACCTTCAGGCCATACTCTCGGGTGGGAGCTTGGTTTACGCTTCTGGGTCGGTGGAACAAACCAATGCGTTTATTGTCAAGTCGTTCAAAGCGATGGCTGTGCTCTCCATCCTTCCTCTGGCCTTCATCGCCCTCTATGGAGCAAAGATCGCTTTTGTCTGGACCGGTAAAACCGATCCACTTTTGGAGGGAGCGGTCTGTCTCCTTTGTGCCGGTGGGGTGTGCCGATCCCTGAGTTCCTTGTTTCGTGTACTCTATCGAGTCTCCGGGGGAGCCGTAATGGACAACGCCCAACTGCTCCTCGGGCTGGGTGTTGCATTCGTGCTCTGCCCCTTCGCCACCAAAATCGGGTTCTTCGGCATGGTGGGAGGCGTGAACGTCCTGGGACAGTTTCTCGGGCTGATTCTGATGAGCCTGAGCCTCGCCTCCAGGTTCAAAGGATTTAATCTCCGCGCCCTGGCTCCCACTCTCCTCAGATTCTTGGTCGCCACCGCCGTAATCCTCGGCGCTTCCGTCATAGCTCGCTACGTGGGATCGTCATGGGAAATCAACCCCCGCGTTCTCGACACGATTCGAATCATGACGGCTGCCGCGATTAGCCTGCTGGTCGCCGTGCCCGCCCTGCTCTTCACAGGCTCGGTATCGCGCCTGGAAGCGCGAACAATGCTGAATACCGTCTCCAGAAAATTTGCCTCTCCCGCCTGACCCTGCAGCGCGTGGAAACATCACCGAGGACAGATCAAGTTCATGATTGCCAACGAAGCGCCCACCATCGACGCACCTCCGGCCGGCAGCGCCGGTCAGCGGTCGTGCCCCATATGCGCAGATCCCGATCCAATACTCTGGCTTGCCGCGCCGGACAGGTTCCATGGACGCACAAAGCTGTATCAGCTCTTGCGTTGTCGCTCATGTTCGATGGTCTGGCTCGACGCCCCACCGTCGAAATCCGAGATGGGCATGCACTACGGCTCGGATTACGACCGCACCATTTCTACTGCTGCGCAAGCTCCGGAACATTGGTTTGGCCGCCGCGACGAGTTGCTTCGTCTTAGGCCTGGTGGCGGCGCCATTCTGGACCTTGGGTGCGCAACCGGCGGATTTCTGAGCACGCTGAAAGGGTCCTCCTGGAAACTCTTCGGGATCGAAATGTCGGAAGACGCGGCGAGCCAGGCGCGCAGTCGCTGCGGTGCCGAGGTTTTCGTCGGGGATATTCTGGATGCGCCCTTCCCGCCTCAGAGCTTTGACGTCATTACCTGCTTCAATGTCTTCGAACATGTTTATGAGCCGAGGGAGGTGCTCGTCAGAGTGGCTGACTGGCTGAAGCCCGGCGGGATCTTTTACACCCTGATGCCGAATATCGATTCGGCCGGCGCGCGCATCTTCCGGTCTTACTGGTACGCGCTGGAACTACCGCGGCACCTTTCCCATTTTTCGCCGGCTACCCTCAGAAAGGTCGCGCGGTCTGCAGGACTAAGGGAAGTCTCCCTTGAAACCTGGCGCGAATTATATTTCGAATCGAGTGTTCGCTTTGTTTTCGACGGCGTTGCGAAGAGATTTGGCGTTTCGCGCCTCCCGATGGCGCAGTCGGCGGACAAAGCCAACCTTCCCTGGAGGGTTTTGCGCAAGATATTTCGCATGACTCTTCTGCAATTGTTTGCCGCCGCCGCGTCGCTTGCCGGCGACGGTGAAACGATCGCGGCCGTCTTCACCAAGGACGGCGCCCCGCGTGGAGTGTCGGCCTGAGTTGGCCTGCAGCGAGTCCGGAGTCCGGCAATGATGCGCACGGTTGAAACGGTCAGGGTTCTGTATAGCTTCCCGCATCGATTGGGAGCAGCCCGCATTTGCCACACCGCATGGCAGCAGGTGAATGGGCTGCTGAATGCCGGTGCCACCGTCCTTGTGTTTCCAGGGTCGCTCTCCAGAGAGCTGCAACCAGGAGCGGTCATCCGCCCGACTTTGGCCCGCGGCAGGTTCCGCATTCCGTACAGAGTGCTGGGGACGGAGCGCGCCTGCGCTTTGCACGACTGGATTGTCTCGCAACGAATGAAGCAGTTAGCCGGAAAGATCGACATCGTTCACACCTGGCCCCTCGGTTCGCTGAGGACCCTGAAGACGGCTGCACGCCTGGGTATCCCTACCGTTCTGGAAAGGCCGAATGCACATACGCGATTTGCCTATGAAGTGGTGCGCAAGGAATGCGAAAAGCTGGGTGTGGTCCTTTCTCCGGGCCATGAGCACGCGTATAAGCCTCGCGTTTTGGCCAAGGAGGAGGCAGAGTACGATGCTGCGTTTCGCCTCCTTTGCCCATCCGATTTTGTTGTCCAGACTTTTATGGATCAGGGTTTCAGCAGGGAACGGCTGACGCGTGATCAATATGGATACGACGAAAGCGTCTATCATTCAGGTCAGCAGGTGCGTGACGATCGACGCGGCCTGACGATGCTGTTCGTGGGAGGGTGCGCGCCTAGAAAAGGATTGCACTACGCGCTCCAGGCATGGCTTCGCTCGCCGGCAAGCCGCAACGGCAAGTTCGTCGTTGCCGGGGCATTCGTTCCGGGCTATGCGGAGAAGTTGTCCTCCATGCTGGCACACCCCAGCGTTGAAGTGCTCGGCCACAGATCCGATGTGGCGGAGTTGATGCGCCGAAGCGATTTGCTGGTTCTTCCCAGTATTGAAGAAGGAAGCGCGCTGGTCACGTCGGAGGCCCGGGCCAGCGGCTGTGTTCTTCTCGTTTCAGACGCGGCCGGCGCAATTTGCAGACATATGGAGAATGCACTTGTGCATCGGGTCGGCGACGTCGACCAGCTCACAGAACATCTCACCCTGCTGGATGTTAATCGGGATCTTCTGGAAAAGCTGCGTGGCGCATCCCTTAATACCGCGGATGAGATCACCTGGAAAGCTGCGGGCCGCAAGCTTCTGTCGGCATACAAAGAGACAATCGCCGCTTATCGCCAATCTGCCGAGGCCTTACAGAATCATGCACCGATGGTCAATGCAAACTCGTAGAAAGGGCAGCGTCTGCGAATGCTTCACCGCTTTTCGTTCGCAGAGAAGCAATGCAAAATCTTGATTTCAACCAGCGGGACTTAGGCCACGGTGCATCAGATACGATACTGCACCCCGTAGTCGCGATCGCGTTGCTGGTCGCGATCGTGCTGATGCTGTGGCGGCCGCGGAAATACGCGATCGTCCCGCTGCTTCTTTGCACGTTCCTGCTTCCACGCGGCCAGGAGCTCATGCTGGCAGGCGCGCACTTCTACGTTCGCCTCATTTTGGCTCTCGCCGGATTCATCCTTGTTGCGAAGGACAGGTTTCGCATAGCGGGCGGATTCAACATCGTTGACAAGATATTCATCGCGTGGGCTTCCTATCGTGTCTTTGCGGCCACCGTCACGAACTGGCCGGGCGGTACGATGGAGAACTTATCGTTCCTGCTGTCGGCCTTGTGCGGTTACTTCCTTCTTCGTTATTTGATCTGGACTGAAGAAGACGTGGCCCGGGCGGCCAGGACCCTGGCGGTCATTGCCTTGGTCTTAGGCATGTGCATGCTGTACGAGCACCACTTCCTTGTCAATCCTTTTGGAACCTATCTGGGTGGAGCGCCGACCGCCCCGGAAATTAGAGACGGAACCGCCCGAGCTCAGGCCACGTTTGGTCACTCAATTCTCGCGGGGTGTTTTGGGGGCACGCTCATCCCTCTCTTCGTCTGGTTATGGAGCAAGAAAAGCTGGGTTCCTGCCGTCGCAGGCATCGTGGGATCCACGTTGATGGTGCTGACGGCCAATTCCAGCACACCGATACTGGCGTATGTGGCCGGCATTCTCGGCCTCCTTTTATGGCCGGTTCGGCGGAAGATGAAGGCGGTCCGCTGGTTAATCGTGATTACTCTCGCGGCTCTCGCGATTATTATGAACGCTCCCGTGTGGTTCGTGATCTCTCATATCAATGTGGTCGGCGGTTCCGGAGGATATGACCGCGCCTTCCTGATCGATACCTGCATTCGGCATTTCAGGGACTGGTGGCTCATCGGCACGAATCAGAATGGCAACTGGGGATATGACATGTGGGACATGTCGGACCAATTCGTGGCCGAAGCGGAGATAGGCGGCGCTTTTACATTGATTTGCTTCATTGCCATCATCGTGAAGTCCTTCAGCCGGCTTGGAACCATGAGGAAGCGGGTAAAGCCGAAACAGCAGTGGCTGTTCTGGTGTCTCGGCTCCATTATGCTCGCGAATATCTTTGCCTATTTTGGCGTGGCTTATTGGGATCAGACGCAGGTCTGGTGGTTCGCATTCTTGGCCATGATCTGCGCCGTGACGGTTGCGCACATGCCGCACGAATTGACAAAAATCGCTCCAGAAGTTTCGGAAGCGGTGATGTTCCAGGACCTGGAAGAAACTCCTCCAGCGGCTCGCGCAGCGGCGCTGTTCCCGGGCCTTCGAAAGACTGTTCGGCCCTGGGGTGGCCCCGAGCTGTGACCGACTTGTCGATCATCATCGTCAATTGGAACTCCACCGCATATCTTCTGAAATGCCTGGAGAGCATCTACGCCCAGGCTCACGAGACGGCGTTTGAGATTATCGTCGTCAATAACGCTTCGCCCGATGGCAATATCGGGATCGTGAAGCAAAAGTACCCCGACATCGTCCTGATTGAGAGTGCGGTGAACCTGGGATTTGCTCGCGCGAACAATCTTGGTTTCCGCGTGTCAAGAGGCGAATTTGTAGTTTTCCTGAACCCGGACACAGTGCTGCTCAACGCCGCTTTCGACCTTATGCTCCAGCAGGTACGCTCGTTGCCATCTGTCGGCGCGGCGGGTTGTACCTTGCTGAATGAAGATCAGTCGCTTCAAACGGCTGCCATCCAGACGTTTCCAACGATTGTGAACCAGCTTCTGGATGTAGATGTTCTTCGAAACCGCTTTCCTGCCTGCTCCTTATGGAACATTGCGCCGCTGTTCGCAGGCGGCACGAAACCGAGCCGCGTAGAAGTCATTTCCGGTGCCTGCGTCCTGTTCAGGCGAGAGGTGTTTGCGGAGATCGGGCAGTTCAGCGAAGAGTACTTCATGTACGCCGAGGACTTAGACCTGTGTTACAAGGCAGCGCAGGCTGGTTTCACTAACTATTTCATTCCCCAGGGGCGGATTATCCATTACGGCGGCAAGAGTAGTGTCGGGCGACGTGCCGTCGTGATGAAGTGGAGATCGATTCTGCAATATGTAGCCAAACACCGCGGATACGGTTACCAACTAGTCTTTCGGGCCGCGATGGCGTGCAGCGCTCTCGGTCGCCTGGCTTTGTTAGTGGCCGCTGTGGCTGTGAGCCGAGGAGCACGCAGAAACTCCGCCCGCAATGCATTATTGAAATGGTGGCTGATCCTGGGGACAATGGTCACTCATTTTGCGCCAAAACAGCAGGTTGAGAGCTTTTCGGCAGAGGGAGCGCAAGGACGCTAGCATACCGCGTGTGATAGCGCGCAACGATGTTGAGGTCGAGAACAATCTATGTGTGGAATCTGCGGTAAATTGAACTTCGACCGGGAGAAACCGGTCTCCGGCGGCCTGTTGAAACGAATGGCCGACACGATCGCTCATCGTGGGCCCGACGATGAAGGCTACTACCTGTCCGGCCCGGTGGGCCTCGGTTTTCGCCGCCTTTCCATCATCGACCTGGCAACGGGTCATCAGCCGCTTTCCAACGAGGATGGGACTGTCTGGATTGTCTTTAACGGGGAAATCTACAATTTCGGGGAACTTCGTGACGATCTCCTGTCCCGAGGTCACATGTTCCGCACTCGTACGGATACTGAGGTGATCGTTCACCTCTATGAGGAATTCGGGCCGGCCTGTGTAGACCGGCTCCGGGGAATGTTCGGATTTGCCATTTGGGATGAGCGCCAGCAGACTCTGATGCTGGCAAGGGACCGGGTAGGAATCAAGCCTGTCTATTACTCAATCGGAGCGGATTCCGTTGTCTTTGGGTCAGAAATCAAGGCCATTCTGGCCGACCCGGAGATCGGCGCTCGGGTGCGGCCGGAAGTCGTCGATCGCTTCCTTACCTTTTATTTCGTTCCTGGCGAGGACACTCTCTTCGAGAACATCTTCAAGCTAAGACCCGGGTCGTACATGATCGTACGAGAGGGTATCGCGGAAATTCATCAGTACTGGGATCTCGCTTTCAATCCCACTCCGAGATCCATTGCAGACGCGGAAAAGGAACTCCTCGAACTCCTGGATGAATCCGTCTGGCTGCACATGATTAGTGATGTGCCGGTCGGCATTCTGCTCAGCGGTGGCGTGGATTCCACAGCGATGGTCAGTTTTGCGAGCAGCAGAACAGATCGCACCCTGGGCAGTTTCACCCTGGGATTCGAATCAGCCGAGGTTCCTGATGAGCGTCCGTACGCTCGCATCGCCGCCGAGCGCTACGGTACCGACCACCACGAGATGTCGATTTCGGCGGGTGACTTCAAAGACTTCCTGCCCCAGTATGCGTGGTACATGGAAGAGCCCGTGTGCGAGGCGCCCGCGATCGCGCTTTATTACATCACCAAGCTGGCCCGGGAATCTGTAAAGGTCCTGATCTCCGGCGAAGGTGGCGATGAGGCATTTGCCGGCTATCAGACCTACCGCGGTGTTTTGTGGGCGGAGCGGCTCAAGAGCGCCCTTGGGCCATTGAATGGCTCGGTCTCGCTCGCCGCCGGCGCTGCCAACCGGCTCCTGAAGAATTCGCGAGTCGCCAAGTACGCACCACTCCTCGCTCGCTCATTCGAGGGCTACTACTATAGCCGCAGTTCGGGTCCTGATTCTTTCTTTAATAAGAATCACAATACGCTTTACTCCAGCGATTTCGCGAACCTGAGCGATGAGGGTTTCGCCACTCGCCCCATGAGAGATGTCATGGCCAGCTCACGGGGCTTTGGCCTTGTCAACCGGATGTTATATGTAGACACGAAAACCTCGCTTCCAGATGATCTGTTGTTAAAAGCCGACAAGATGACAATGGCCAACTCCATCGAACTTCGTGTCCCATTTCTCGATCACAAATTGCTGGAGTTTGCCGCTTCTCTGCCCGAGAACCAGAAAGTTCGCGGCTTTACGACGAAATATCTTGCCAAGCGCGCCCTCTCAAGCCGTATTCCTGAGCCAATTTTGAAGCGCCGCAAGGCTGGTTTCCCGGTGCCGTTCGGCGCCTGGCTGCGAACCGACCTTAAGGAGTTTGTTCGTGAAGTGCTGCTCGATCGCACGACCATCGAGCGTGGTTATTTCAACACAGCCTGCATCGAAGGAGTGCTTCGCGCCAATGCCGAATCCGGCCTCTATGCAAAGGAAGTTCTGTCGCTGCTCACCCTGGAACTGTGGCACCGGGCTTTCCTCACAACCAATGCTGGAGTCAGCCCCGAGCCCGTCCAGGTCTGACCGGGCAGCGAGTCGCAGGATATAAGTCAGCCACAACCGATTTCGCTTTCAGAGCTATGTCAATCAACGCCGTCAAATACGTGATCATCTCGCCGGTCCGGGACGAAGAAGCCAATCTCGCGCGGACGATCGAGAGCGTGATCAATCAGTCCCTGCGGCCATCCGAGTGGATGATCGTGAACGACGGTTCGACCGACGGGACTGCTGCCATCGCCGACAGCTATGCCCGGCAGCATAACTGGATCAGGGTATGCCACCGGGATAATCGTGGCTTTCGCAAAGCCGGCGGGGGCGTGGTGGATGCGTTCAACGATGGCTACCATAATTTGCGAGCGAACGACTGGGACTTTATTGTCAAACTCGACGGCGATCTCTCATTTAGCCCCGAATACTTCCAGTCGTGTTTCCGCGCTTTTGAGGAAGAGAAAACACTCGGGATAGCTGGGGGCACAATTTACAACGTTATCAATGGACAGGCGTATTCGGAGGTCTGTCCGGCCTTTCATGTTCGAGGCGCCACCAAGATCTACCGCCGTGCCTGCTGGGACGCCATCGGCGGTTTCTGGCCGGCGCCCGGCTGGGATACGATGGATGAAGTCAAGGCGCAGATGCTTGGCTGGACTACACGAACTCTGCCCGAATTGCATGTCCTTCATCATCGTCCCACCGGCAAGAACGACGGAACATGGGGAGCGGGGTTCAAGAACGGAAGAGCGAATTACATCTGCGGCTATCACCCTCTCTTCATGCTGTTGAAGTGCGCCAAGCGTCTAAAAGAGAAGCCATATCTGATCCAGTCCGCCTCTCTGTTCTGGGGATTTATCTCGGGATATTTAAATGGCATTCGCCAGGTGGATGATCGGGCAACGATTAAGTATTTGAGACGTCAGCAGCTCGGCCGTCTCCTCGGACAGGAGACCATATGGCGATAGCCGCTTCGTCTGCGACTCGGTCGGACGAGACAATCTTGGAGCAAAACATAACCACGAAGGAGGGCAGTGACGACTCGTCGCGACACGCCCTGCCCCGGGCGGTGAGGAAGGTTTACGAACTAGACCCCCTCGCTGACTCGCGGTGGCCCGCTCTGGTGGCTACGCATCCGCAGGCTTCGATGTTTCACACACGTGCGTGGCTCAGCGCGCTCCAAGTGACATATGGATACCGGCCGCTCGTTCTGACGACCTCGGCGCCGCGGGCTCCGCTGACCGACGCCATCGTATTCTGCGAGGTCGACTCTTGGCTGACCGGGCGGCGTTTGGTCTCGCTGCCGTTCTCCGATCATTGCGAGCCGTTGTTGAACGAGCCCGCGGCGCTTGGAGCGTTGCTGACGCATGCGCGCAACGCAGTGGAAGCGGGGCGTTACAAGCGGATCGAGATTCGGCCGCACTCGGCCCAGAGTGAGCAAGCTCGTGGTTTCCTGCCCAAAGGCGGCGCTGTTCTGCACCGGCTGGACCTCACCGCGCCCGCCGACCAGTTGTTTCGCAGCTTTCACAAAGACTGCATCCAGCGTAAGATCCGCCGTGCCGAGCGTGAGCACCTCGCATATGAGGAAGGGAACTCCGAGGCGCAGCTTCTGGACTTCTATCGTCTGATGACGATGACCCGCAGACGTCACGGGCTGCCACCCCAGCCGCTGCAGTGGTTCCGCGCGCTGATCGCCGCGTTCGGTCCGAGCCTCAAGTTTCGGCTCGTCCGCAAGGACGGCGCTGCGGTGGCCAGTATTCTCACTCTTTCGCACCGCCAAACCATGTTCTATAAGTATGGCTGCAGCGACGCCTCCGCGAATAAGTATGGCGGCACACCGATGTTGTTCTGGCAAACCATTCAGGAAGCCAAGGCCCATAGTCAGAACCAACTGGATATGGGACGCTCCGATCTCGACGATCCGGGTTTGAGCGTTTTTAAGGAGCACTGGGGAAGCGTCCCTACCCCACTGACGTACTGGAGATTTCCCACCGAAAGGTCGCGAACCAGGCCGGCGTGGCAAAAGCATCTGGCGAATCGAGTAGTTTCAGCCAGTCCCGATCGCGTCCTGCAACTTGCGGGGAATGTTCTCTATCGGCACATGGGCTGAAGCTGGCATTGCCCGAAAAATAACCTTCATTTCATCTACGATTGGTCTAGGCTCCCTATGCTCTTCAAGTTGTACTATCTTGTGAAACCGATTTTGCCTTGGCGTCTTCGTATGTCGTTGCGCCGGCTGCGCGCCGAGCGTCGCCGCCGGGAATTTGCTGCGGTGTGGCCCATCGACCCTGGAGCAGCCGCGGTTCCTCCGCTCTGGCCAGGCTGGGCCGATGGCAAACGATTCAGCCTCGTTCTCACCCACGATGTGGAAGGGAAAAAGGGATATGACCGTATCCCGCGCCTGGTGGAACTGACGCAGAGGTATGGTTTCCGCGCCTGCTTTAATTTCGTTCCGGTAGGCGAATATCAGGTCACCCCGGCGATGCTGGAGCTGCTCGAGCGCGCGGGGTTTGAGGCCGGCGTCCATGGGCTGAAGCACGACGGCAAGTTGTACCAGTCGCCGAAGAAATTCGCGGCCAGCGCCGCAGGGATTCGGGAAGTCCTGCACCGGTGGGGTGCGGTGGGCTTCCGTTCGCCGCTCATGCAGCACCGTCTGGGGTGGCTGCACGAGCTTGGTAGCGAGTATGACGCCTCCACCTTCGACGTCGACCCGTTCGAGCCGGAACCCGATGGCATGCGCACTATCTTTCCCTTCTGGGTACAGGCTCCCGGAACCGAGGGGTTCGTCGAGCTGCCCTACACGCTCGTCCAGGATTTCAACCTCGTTAAGGTTCTCGAAGAACAGAACATCGACATCTGGAAGAAGAAGCTGGACTGGCTTGTGGAACACGGTGGGATGGCCCTGTTGAATACGCATCCCGATTACATGTGCATGAACGGTTCGCCGCTTCGGGACGAGTATCCCGTCGCTCGATACGAGGAGTTCCTGCGCTACGTGCGTGACAACTATAGCGACCAGTGCTGGCATGCCCTGCCGCGCGAGGTCTCCCGCTATTATTGCGACAAACTGCCGGCCGCCTCCCGCAACACCCGCCGTCGCATCTGCATGGTGGCCTACTCCGCATATGAAACCGACGGCCGCATCCGCCGCTATGCCGAAGCACTGGCCAGGCGCGGCGACATGGTGGACGTGATTGCCCTGGAGGGGGCACTGAGCGGCGGAAAGGAAGTCAGCACGCTGAGCGGAGTCACCATCTATCACATTCAGCGCCGCGACCATAACGAGTTAGGCCCCTGGAGCTATGTCTCCCGGCTGCTGCGCTTCCAGTTTCGGTCGTCCGCCGTTCTCACCCGGCTGCACAAACTCAATCGCTACGACGTGGTGCACATCCATAACATGCCGGATTTCCTGGTCTTCGCCGCTTGGTACCCGAAAATGAACGGAGCGCGCCTGATCCTCGACATTCACGACATTGTTCCGGAACTCTTCGCCAACAAATTCAAAACCGGACTGAAGCAGTTCTATGTATCGGGCCTGCGCTTTATCGAGAAGTTGTGCTGCCGTTTCGTCGACCACGTTATTGTCTCCAATCACATCTGGGGCGAGAAGCTCGTGGCCCGCTCCGTCCGGGCGGCTCAGTGCTCGGTTGTCCTCAACCTTCCCGATCCCGGGGTCTTTTCCCGGCGGCAGCGCACTCGTCAGGATGGCCGTTTTATCGTGATTTTCCCGGGTACTTTCCAGTGGCATCAGGGCCTCGATATCGGCATCAAAGCCTTCGCCGAATTCAGGAAGAAGATGCCCAACGCCGAGTTTCATCTCTACGGCGCGCAGGACGAGAAGCTCACCAATTGGCTGAAAGACATTGTTCTCGAACTCGGACTCGAGCACGCAGTGAAGTTCTGCGGAATTGCGTCGCTCGATGCCATCCCGGAAATCATTGCCAATGCCGATCTCGGCGTAGTGCCCAAGCGCGCGGATTCGTTCGGCAATGAGGCTTACAGCACCAAGATTATGGAGTTCATGTCCCAGGGCATTCCCGTCGTAGTGTCGCGGACCAAAATCGACAGTCGCTATTTCGATGAGGATACCGTCCGTTTCTTTCCCTCGGGCGACATTGCGGCCATGACTGAGGCGATGTATGAAGTGGCCCAGAATCCGGCGCTCCGGGAATCTCTCATACGGCGCGGCCTGGAATATGTGGAACTCCACGGCTGGGATCGGACCAAGCAGCAGTACTTCGATCTCATCGACAACCTCTCTACCCAGAGGTTTGATAATTATCACCTGAAGCGGGGAATTACTTCGGTCGTTGAAGGGTGAGCTGCGGTCCCATTGCTTATACGTCAGCAGCAAAAATTATGCTCAATTATACGGTTCAAATTACGTCGTCCCTCGAAATGCCATCTCCAGACACCATGATCGTGGAAGTCGATCCCTGGAAGGACCCACGCTGGGAGGCCTTCGTTCTGGGTCATCCGGATGCCACGATCTATCACCATCCTGCCTGGCTGAAGGCCCTCGCGCGCGAATATCGCCAGCGATCGCTCTTTCTGGCCTGTCAGGATTCCGATGGAACGCTGCAGGGTGTTTTTCCGCTGATGTTCACGCGCGGTCTTCCTCTCAGCCGCGGTCCACTCACCGGTCCCCGGCTCTCCTCGCTGCCGCGTACGCCCCTGGCCGGACCCCTCGCCGCCGATCCCGCGGCCCTGTCTGCGCTGGTGCGCGAAGCTCTGCGCCAGGCCTCCGTCCACTCCGTTCGTCTGCAGATCAAGGCGCAGGCAGAAGAGCTGAACGACGGCATCGAGGAAATCGCGAGAAAGGCGTGGCGCCACAGCTACATCGTGCCGCTCGCCGGAAAACCCGGCCAGCCGTATCAGATTCCCGGCAGTCAGAATCGCTCCAGCATCAAACGGTCGATCAAGAAAGCTATCGCCAGCCGTGTGCGTACGCGTCCGGCGGAGACAGAGGGCGATCTCCGTATCTGGTATCGGGTCTATCTTGAGACAATGCGCCGGAACGTTGTCCCCGCCAGATCCTACAGGTTCTTTCTGGCGCTCTGGGAACTGATGCGATCGACGGAGATGATGCGGTTGTTGCTCGCCGAGCAGCAAACAGCCGCCGGTTCTCGGATCATCGGCGGTCATTTGTTTTTTACGTTTGGTTCGACCGTGACCTATGCGTTCGGCGCGTCGCACGCCTCCGACTTCGCTCTTCGCCCCAACGACATCATCATGTGGCAGGCCATTAATGACGCCAGCATGGCCGGGTACAAGTCCGTGGACCTTGGCGAAGTTCCTGAGGGTGACGACGACTTGGCGAGGTTCAAGAGTAAATGGGGCGCGGAGCCGGTGCGTCTTTACCGGTATTACTTCCCGGACTTCCCGGACGCTGAACATTCGTCGGACAAAACCGGAGGTTCTGCGCTCGTGCTCGCGAGGAAGATCTGGAGTCAGCTGCCGCTGGGCATGACGTCGTGGCTCGGAGACAAGATGTACACGTACCTCTAATTGGCGCGGGGAGCTCTTTTGGTGCGTCCGGCAGGGAGCACTTACCTGGAGCTGGAACTCTCCTGTCCCTGCGTTGTTCAACCCAACTAATATGCCGGAGCAGCCGCTAGTGTCTGTCGAAACAACCCCGGAGGTCGAGAGCGGAGGAGGGCCTTTATCGCCTCGACCGCCGCACCGGTTCACGCGCCGGTCGTTCCTCGCACTTGCTGCGACCTCCCTGGGGGGGCTTGCACTCTATTCGGGCGAAATCGCGCGTCACAAACTGACAGTCGAAAAGTATACGGTCCACCTTCCCCGCTTGCCAGAGCCCTTCCGCGGCACGCGGATCGCTCAAATCTCTGACATCCATTATCTCGAATGGACGGAAAGCTCCTTTCTCCGGCATGTAGTCGATCAAGTCAACGCCCTCAACCCGGATCTGGTCGTGCTTACCGGGGATTTCGTCACCTACGGGCCGGTGCGTTGGCCCAGCGAGGACGCGCACAAGAGATACGCCCTCCGCCACTTGCCGGAATGTGTCTCAATCCTCAGCGGCATCCGGTGCCCGTTACGCTATGCCACGCTGGGCAACCACGACATGATGGTCGGCGGTCGATATGTCTATGGCGATCTGGTCAGCCAGGGTCTGCCCATCCTGAGAAACAGCGCCGTGCCCCTCGAGAGGAATGGTCAGCGCCTGTGGCTGGTAGGTCTGGGCAGCGCGTGCGCGAGAGATGTGGATCCGGACCGTGCCATCCCAGACAGCGCTGTCCGCGACAAGGAAGCCATGATCGTTCTCGCGCACGAGCCCGATATTCTGCCCGAGATTGCCAAACACGGCCCCGACTTGATGCTTGCCGGCCATACGCACGGCGGGCAGGTCTGCATCCCCTTTTTGCCGCCCGCCTTTCTTCCTGCCTATGGCAAACACTATGTCCAGGGCTGGTTCCGCTGCGGTCCCACACAACTCTACGTGAATCGTGGCATCGGCACCATCGGCGTTCCGTTTCGCCTGAACTGTTCGCCTGAGATCACTCAGCTGACGCTGGCCTGAAATTCGCAGGCGCCCGCAGTCCCTGAAACTGAGCAGAAGCTTCCTGCATGTCTTCGAATCGCCTTTTCACCACGAGACCGGTGGGTTCGGACAATGTAACTAACCAGCCAACCTCCGGCAATCCGCAGGCGCTGTAGCTTGAAACCCGGAGGGGATTCACAAAACGTAACTCCCAAAAGAAGTCATACGGATGAACGAATGGGGGATTGCTGAGAGCCGGGGAGCCTCGGTAAAACCATCATGCGGGTGTAGTTTAACTGGAAGAATGGGGGCCCTCCAGGTCTCAGGTAAGGGTTCAACTCCCTTCGCCCGCTCCATGTTCAGCTTGGCCGCCAGGGTCATGGCATAAGCCGGTGCTGCTTGTAAGAAGATCCGAAGCAGAGACCCGCGATCGAGCTCCCCAATTCTGCAATTGAGACTTCTTCAGTATGTCTGATTCTGTGTTGTCGATTTCCTCGGGCTTGCCAGAGGCGGCCGCGGCCGTTGGGTCGAAAAGGCCCGCGCCCTCCGGTGATCGGATACCTGTCCTCGACGGAATCCGAGGCATCGCCGTCCTTCTCGTCATGACCTACCATTTTTGGATCCTTGGCATTGCGGGTAGCGCGGCATCCTCGACTACATCCTCCAGTTCGGGTGCCACCCTGCCTTGGGAGAACGTCTATGGCTATGCGGCGGGGATGGGCTGGATTGGCGTCGATTTGTTTTTTGTCCTCTCCGGGTTTCTGATTACCGGAATCCTCTGCGAATCGCGAGAATCTCCGCACTACTTCCGCATCTTCTATGGCCGGAGAACGGTTCGCATCTTTCCGCTCTACTATGCCGCCCTGGCCATCTTCTTCCTCCTCGGCCCATTCGTCATGGCGCACATCTATCGCCCCGCGCTGGCAGACATGCAGAGCGGCACAACTGTAAAGGTGTTCGCATGGACCTATCTCCTCAACTGGTACGAGGGGTTCAAAGGATGGAGCGCAGTCGCTCACCCGCTCCAGCATTTCTGGTCCCTGTCCATTGAAGAACAGTTCTACCTGATATGGCCGTTCCTGGTCCTGAAGTTAGCGCGACGGCGGCTGATGGGTGTCTGCTTCAGCCTCATGGCGGTGGCACTGGCGCTGCGAGCCCTCCTGTACTGGCTTCATCTTCCGTTCGCTGCCTATACCTGGACGATCTGCCGGGCAGACTCCCTCGCGGTGGGAGCCGCCGTGGCTTTGGCCGCCCGCGATCCTGGCGACTGGAAGATACTCCTGAAATGGGCAAGGCGCCTGGCGCTGCCTGCACTCGGCGCCATCGTCCTGGCGCGGATTCTCAACCCGCGTTGCACGGTCGGCCCAGGCGATACCCCCACTTTTTTCATGAGCACGTTCGAACTCACTCTGGCGGGAATTCTCTTCGCGGCGTGCATAGGGCTCGCGGTTGCCTCACACCGGCAAAGCCTGGGGCATCGTCTCCTGGCCTCGTCCTTTCTGCGGTTCTTTGGAAAATACAGCTATTGCCTCTACATCTGCCACCTCCCCGTCATCGTGATCTTTGCAAAGGCAGGACTGAACCGCGCCCATCTGGCCGGAAAACTTCACAGCGAACTGCTGTCGGTTCTGGCCGTCGACGGCGTCGCCTTTGCCGTGTCGATCGTGATCGCCTTTTTGAGCTGGCATCTTTACGAGAAACAGTGGCTGAAGCTCAAAAACCTTCGGGGTCTGCGACGCGAGCACCAGCTCCCCGCGCAGTTGGTGGTCCAGGCTTGACTACTCTTTGCATGACTCTCCGTACGGCTGAAGAAATTCAAACTCAGGCTGGCATCCGGCAACGCCGCGGATCTCCTTGCTAACTTAGATGGGAAGGATAGTGAAGTGTTAGAGTCGCTTTTCAGCATTGTTATTGCGTGTTACAACCACGAGAAGTTCATACGGGACGCTGTGGAATCCGTGCTGCGGCAGCAGCAGACCAGCAGGGAAATTATCGTTGTAGATGACGCTTCCAGCGACGGAAGCGCCGAGGTGCTCAAGTCGTTTGGCCAGTCGATCGTCTTCGAAAGGCTTCCCGTGAATCGCGGCGCCGCAGCGGCCCGCAACCATGGCGCGTCTCTGACAAAAGGGAAGTATCTAGTCTTCCTCGACGGAGATGACGCTTTAATGCCGTGGACCCTCAAAGTGTATGGCCGGTTAATTGAGCAGCGCAGTCCGACGCTCATTCTGGGCCGACCCTCTCTATTCTATGGCGATCTCCCAATGATCACGGCCGGGACTCAACCCAGGATTCGATTCGTCGAATATGCGACTTTTTTGGACAAGGACAGGCCATGGATCTATAACACCAGCTCGCTGGTTGTTGAACGTGCGGCATTCCGGGACGCCGGCGGATGGTCTGAAGGCATTTTTTACCAGGACATTCAGGATCTCCTGAATAAGCTAGGCGTTGCGGGCAGAACAAACATTGTGCTCGCGCCCGAGACGGTGCTGTACCGGATGCATTCAACGAATGCGGTGCGCCGGATCGCGCCATTTATCAAAGGGATCCACGTGATGCTGGCAAAGGCGAGGCAAGGTGCGTATCCTGGCGGCCGCGCGGTACGGACGAAGAGGGCGGCGTGGTTTGGCGGCCTGATCTTCTATTGGGGCAAAGAGGGGATCCGTGGCGGACACTTTCTTGACGGGCTAAGACTCCTCTTCACCAACTGGTGGATGGTTCTCCTTGCTGTGATCCGGAGGGCCGTCGCATGGATCGCCGGTCGAGAACCGATTGAGGTGCTAACATTGGAGCCGAGCGCCCCTGAAAACCCACTAGGTTCGCATCCTGCGCAACCCTCGCCGGAGCATTCCTGAAGAGTATGAAAAACCGGCCGCGAAAGCTTGGTCGCGCCGGGTGTCAAAGGGAGAAAGTATGCAAATCGGAATTATAGGTTGTGGATTTACCGCTGACCACTATTTGTTCTGTCTGAAATGGCACCCATTTCTCAAGGTAGTCGGCGCGACTGACCGCGATCCTGAGCGTGCTTCGAAGTTCTGTAATCTCCACTCGGTGAAACTGTATCCCAATTTAGGGGATATGTTGGCCGATGACAGCATCGAGATGGTTTTAAACCTGTCAAACTCCAGCAGCCATTACGAAACATCCAAAGCTTGCCTGACAGCCGGAAAGCATCTGTTCACCGAAAAGCCTCTTGCGACGGACTTTGCCCAGGCCAAGGAACTGGTACAACTGGCCGAAGCCAAGGGAGTTTATTTTTCAGCGGCCCCGTGTAACTTGCTAGGTGAAACCGCTCAAACCCTGTGGAAGGCGCTGCGCAATAAGGAAATTGGGGACGTTCGCCTCGTCCTTGCTGAACTGGACGACGGTCCATTTCACCTGGCGGAGCCGCATCTGTGGAAATCGGAATCAGGCGCGCCCTACGATTACCGCGAAGAGTTCAAGATGGGCGTTACAGTAGAACATTCCGCATATTATCTGGGTCTCTTCTGTGCCTACTTCGGCCCGGCTAAGACGATTACGTCTTTTTCCGCAGTTCTGTGGCCCGACAGGCCGATTTCCCCTGAAGAGCGCCTCACGATCACGACTCCCGACTTCTCGGTTGCCTGCGTGACCTTTGAATCGGGTGTCGTCGCGCGATTGACCTGCAGCCTGGTCGCGCCATTTAACCATGTGCTCAAGATAACGGGAGATACCGGAATTATTACAGTGAACGAAGTCTGGAACTATTCAGCGCCGGTATATGTCGATAAGTTTTCCCCCCTAAGATATCGGTCGGAGAGATATGCAATCACCAAGGAGCATCCCGTCATAGCGAATATGGTGGGGAAACACAAGGTCTATCCGCCGGTCAGGAAAGCAAGTCTGAAAAAGCGCTATGCCCGATACCACATGGATTATGGAAGAGGAATTGCAGATCTGGCGCTGGCGATTCAGCAGGTACGCCCTCCTCGGATACCGGCCGATTTCTGTTTACATCTCACGGAACTGGGCTTGGCAATCCAAAAGGCAGAGCCAGGACCTTACCAGGTGAAAACTACTTTTAAGCCCTTACAGCCCCTGGATGAGGCCGGCCTCAAAGAATTGATTCCGCCGCAGTGGTAGAGACCAGCGCGCATTGGCCGACACCGCTCATTCAGCAAGGTCATAGACCGTGCGCCAATGAGAAACACCGGTTAGAGCTTTTTCTGTTTATTACAAACCGATAATCTGGTAGTCCCTCAGGACGCAGGGATTGCGCCAGGAATGCCGATTGGTGCCGAGGAATTTGAGGGATGAAATTCACGGAGACGTCATTGCCTGAGGTGATCCTAGTGACGCTGGACGTTTACCGCGACAATCGAGGCGCATTCTGCGAAACGTGGAATCAGAGAGTTTTTTCTGAGGCTGGCCTACCTGCAACCTGGGTACAGGACAACTACTCCTGGTCGGTGAAGAACGTAGTGCGCGCATTTCATTACCAGGTCCTTCAGCCGCAGGCAAAACTGGTGAGGGTCACGCATGGGGCCGCATTCGACGTTGCTGTGGATCTTCGCCGCAGTTCTCGAACTTTCGGCCGCCACGTTGCCGTCGAGCTCACAGCGGATAAGTCCCAGATGCTCTACATTCCGGCGGGATTTGGTCACGGTTTATTGGCGCTTTCTGCGGGCGTTGGTTTTGCCTTCAAAGTGACCAATTATTACCGCTCTGAGGCAGAAAGAACCATTCTCTGGAATGACCCTGATCTGGCTATCGGATGGCCCGTAAAGGAAGAAGATGCAATCCTTGCCGAGAGGGATCTCAAGGGGACTCGTTTGTGCTCTGCGGAAGTCTTCGCCTGAGCACGGCCGAGACAGGGAAGTAAAACGGCCCAGGGCGAAGGAATCCGCTTCGCGCGGTCTCGATTCGCGCGCGTGTGCCACGGAACAGGCCTCCGGCGGAAAGGCTGTCCCCTTCCGCGACATCGCTTGCGAGCCGGCCGTAGGCGTTCACACCTTTCCCAAGTCCGCGGTAACTCCGAAATGATTACCGGCGAATCAGCACAACCTAACCAACCGTGGTTCGCACCTCTTCCAGTTGGTATCCTTATCGAAACATAGTCGGAGTGCCCGCCCTGATGCTAAGTGATTTCGCTGCCGCGTGAACTGGGTACGGACGGCGCGGGATCGCCATTGGTGCCTCGGCCAGACCGCTTCTGAAGGTCCCGGAAAGGCCAGGCAGATGGCTCGGGAGTTCTCAATTTTTGTCGATATAGGTATTGCATTCACAGACTGGAGCGCTAGAATTCCCCCATAAACCCGGTAAGTCACAGTTGGCTTTTTCTTGACTGACCGTCGATCGGACCGCAGCTTGCCCCGTGTTGACTGGTCATGTTGCCTGGTTCAAAACGCTGCCTTTGCCCACAGGAGAAGTTTTCAATGAATGTCATTCTTGGATGCCAGCACGCCAGCCCCTCTGCAGGTCGTCTTGGTTCTTTCGATCGGAAACCCAGCCAATGGACGATGCACGTTCAGGTTTTGCTCGTTCTCCTGTGCGGCATGACCGCAGCGGTCCACGCGCAGAGTGCGGTTTACAACGGCGGCAGCACGAGCACGATTAGCTCGGCGTTCACAGGGCCATTGGGCGTCACCACAGATTCGAGTGGCGATATCTTTGTCGCCGACAACGACTTTACCCACAACACTGCGGCTGTGTATGAAATGACGTACACTGCCGGCACCTACAGCAGCCCTCAGCTTTTGCCGAGTCCGGTCAGCGGGTTCCCATGCCCGGCCGCCATGAGTGAATCCGATCCCTGCCTAAGAGGCATCGCCATCGACCACAACGGCTACCTATGGGTCGCCGCTTTCGGTGACTATCCCACCCCGGCTGGCCAAGTGTACGTCTATAGCTCCGGGATGTCCTTGCCTCCCGTCCCTGTCGGGACGACAGGCACCTGGGAAAGCCCATGGGGCATCACCGCCGACATCTTGGGGAATGTCTATGTAACCGACAACGCCGCCCAAACGATCACTGAAATTGCGAATGGGGCGACGACGCCGGCGCTTACGACAGTGTACACTTACGGCACCTCCCCCTCAAACGGCGTCCAGCAACCTCGTGGCATCGCGGTTGACTCCAGTGCAGACCTCTTTGTCGTTGACGGCAACGCGGGCCAGGTGAAGGAGCTGCCCGCGCCCTATGACACAACCATAACCATAAGCACCGTAAGCCCCGGTTTCCAGGGTCCAGGCGATCTCGCCCTCGACGCGAATGGCAATATCTGGGTCTCTGAGTTCTCAACCAATCTCGTAGGCGAGCTGGCAGGCTGGAACGCCACCTCGAGAAGCTTCGCAACCGTTCTGAGCTGGGGCACCGGACTGAGCGGCCCCGTGTCTGTCCGGTTCGATTCCACAACCGGCAACATCCTCGTCTCCGATAACGGCAACCACGCGATCAAACAGATCGCCCTTCAACCCGCCAATTTCGGGAGCCTTGCCGTCGGCTCTCCGGCAACTCAGACTGTCACGTTTACATTTACTGGCAGCAGCACGACCATCAATCCGCCCGTTGTTGTCACCCAGGGACCTACAGCTACAGGTAAGGACTTAACCGACGCCGGAGGCGGAACCTGCACCACCGCCAATGGGGCCGGCAATCCCTACGCGGCCGGGGCCACCTGTACCGTTAACGTGAAATTCCAGCCAACCGCCCCCGGCCTCCGCTTTGGTGCCGTGGAACTCGAGGATACCTCCAACAGCGTGCTGGCGACGGCGCCTCTCTTCGGTACGGGCGCGGGTCCTGAGCTTGTCTTTAACCCGGGTGCATTGACGACCGCGTTTACCGGCCTCGGCTCGGGCGTCCTCACGCCCGAGAAGATCGCCGTGGATTCGAGCGGCAATGTCTTCATTGTCGATAATAACGGCGGGATCTTCGAAATTACGGCTGGAACGACCGCGGCCAACCGCATTTGCTGCGCCGCCTCGCTCAGCGAGCCCTACGGTATCGCGATCGATGGCGCGGGAAATCTGTTCGTGACCCAAAGCACCGGTGTCTACGAGATCCTTGCCCCCGGATATACCACCGTCCAGCAACTGGCGTCCGGTTTCTCATTCAGCTTCCCCCTTGGCCTGGCCTTCGACGGTAATGGCAACCTCTACGTCGCCGACGCTAACGCCGCGAATAAAGTGGATGAGCTCACCTGGGCCAGCGGCTACTCCAACGTCATAACCCTGAGCCCCTCGTTTGGCAAACCTTTCGGTGTCGCAGTCGACACCAGCGGTAATGTCTGGGTCGCTGACTATGGAGTGAGCCCCATCGCCCCATCGATCACCGAGCTGAGCGCCACTGGCATCGTGAGCGGCACCTACAGCGGTTTCACCACTCCCGAGGCCGTCGCGGTCGATCCTGCCGGCAACGTCTACGTCGCCGACAACGGCGGCGATACCATCACAGAGCTGATCGCGGCCAAGAGCTATGCCTCTGTGACCCTGGCCTCCAGTGCGAGCGTTCCGCCCATAACCAATCCGGCCGGCGTTGCCCTCGACAGTGCCGGGAATGTCTACTACACGACGGACGGAACCGACGATTCGGCATACAAACTGAACTTTGCCAGTGCGCCGACTCTGGCCTTCGGCTCCGAACCCTACCAGACGACCATCACGCAAGCGGCGACCGTGACCAACGTCGGCACCACTGGCTCCGATCTGAACCTGACCGCCCTCGCCGCCACCACCAGCTTTACCTTAGGCACGAGCCCGGGGGACTGCACCGCCCCGTCCTCGCTGGTCAGCGACACCATCGGCGCCAGTTGCGCTCTCAGCATCGCCTTCACGCCGCAGTCTACCGGGTCGATTTCCGGTACGGCGACCATCACGGATAACGCCGCGGGTTCCCCGCAGATTATCAACCTGAGTGGCTCCGGCACGCAGGTCACGGCGACCGTCGCAGCGGCTAATGCCACCGCTGCCTACAGCCCGAGTACCCAGAACGTGACGCTCACCGCGACCGTAACCACCGCAGGGCCCACGGTCAACGAGGGTACCGTTGCGTTCACAGTCCTGTTAACGACGGGGGGCACGGTCACCAGCACCACGGTCTCGGGCGGAACGGCGAGCGTAACCTACGTCATCCCGGCGGGACAGACCACCGGCAACTACAAGATCCAGGCTGTCTACAACGACGCCAGCGGAGGTTTCAGTTCGTCCACCGATACCACGCACACTTTGAGCATCGGTTTGGCCACGCCGACGGTAAGCTGGAGCACGGCGCCGCCCGCATCGGCTGCGTACGGCAGCCAGTTCACGGTGGTGGCGACGAGCAACTCGACCGGGACGACCACGTACAGCACCAGCGGGGGCTGCAGCAACAACCTGGGTGTTGTGACGATGACCAGCGGCACGACGGCGTGCCAGGTGTCGGCCAACGTGACGGCGGATGCGAACTACACGGCCGGCACGGTGGGGCCGACGAGTGTTACGGCGAGCAAGGCGCCGTTGACGATCACCGCCAAGAGCACCAGCAAGACCTACGGGCAGACGGTGACCTTTGCAGGGACGGAGTTCACGACCAGCGGCCTGCTGAACACGGACACGGTGAGCAGCGTGACGCTGACCAGCGCCGGAGCGGCGGCCACGGCCACGGTGGCGGGTTCGCCGTACAGCATTGCGCCCAGTGCCGCAGTAGGCACGGGGCTGACCAACTACGCGATCACCTACGTGAACGGCTCGCTGACGGTGGGCCACGCGACGGCAATCGTGACAACATTGCCCACGGCCAGTCCGATCACCTACGGGCAAATGCTGTCCTCATCAACGCTGACGGGTGGATCCGCCACGCCATCGGCAGGTTCGTTCCAATGGGTTACACCGACTGCGGTTCCACTGGCGGGCACGCAATCTGAGAGCGTGATCTTTGTGCCGGCAGACACAGCCGACTACAGCAGCAGCGCTCCCAGCACAATCACGGTGACCGTCAACCCGGCCAGCTACATCGTCACCGTGAGCAGTGACGACTCCGGGACGGCTTCCAACTGCACGCCACAATCCACGCCTGGCCATGGCACGGACGCCTCGTGCAGCCTGCGTGATGCCCTCCTTGAGGCGGCTGTCACCGGAGGCGGCAACATCACCTTCGATGCGACTGCTTTCGGCACGGGAAAAACCATCACTCTGACGAACGGCGTGCTCAGTGTTCCATTGGCGACAACGATCGCCGGCGCGACTACGGGCAGCGGTGCATCGCTGGTCAACCTTGTTACGGTTGACGGCAACGGGGCCTCGGCCGTTTTCACAGTCAGCTCCGGTGTCACCGGCGCATCAATCGCGAACCTCAACATCCAGCACGGCAATAATGCCGGCATCCAGAACGCTGGTGCGCTTACGCTCATGGCCGATAGCATCGCTAACAATTCAGCGACAGGCTCGGGCGGCGGCATCACCACGAGCGGCGCGCTCACGCTGACGGGTAGCACGATTTCGGGCAACATTGCCGGCGGCTCGGGCGGCGGCATCAGCAACAGCGGCACCTTGACCCTGAGCGACGACACGATTTCGGGCAACAACACAGCCACCTCGGGTGGCGGCATCTACAACACTGCTACCTTAGTGGTGTCCGACAGCACCTTGTCGGCAAACACGGCGGCAATCGCTTCCGGCGGAGGCGGCATCGACAACATCGGATCCGGAACCGTAACACTGGCCAACAGTGTCCTGTCCGGCAACACTTCGAATAGTGCCTCCGACGACTTCGATGGCGTCGCATACACCAATAGCGGCGGCAACATCATCGGCGTCGGGAACGGCGCCACCGTAAACGGAACCGCCGTCGATCTTGCTCCTCTGGCCAACTACGGCGGACCGGCGCAAACGCTGATTCCGCTCCCCGGCAGCCCGGCTATTTGTGCGGGTTTGGAGTCCGCCATCCCTTCAGGGCTGACCACGGATCAACGCGGCCTGCCCAACACCAACGCGACCTATCCCAGTTACGCGGCGTGTGTGGATGCGGGCGCGGTGCAGACGAACTATGCGCTCAGCTTCACCAATCAGCCCACGGATACTTCAGTTGCAACCAACTTCGCGGCCGCAGTCACGCTGACTGAAAGCGGCAGTCCATTCCAGCCGAGTGCGACCATTCCGCTGACTCTAATCGGCAGCGGGACTCTCACCGGTGGTTCGGTCTCGACTTCGGCCGGTGTGGCTAGTTACACGCTTCAGGTGGACACGGCAGGGTCGGGTGACAAACTGACGGCTAACCTCGCTCTTAACGCTGCGCTCGTCCCGGCGGTTGCCATCTCCGCCACCAGCAACACCTTCGGCGTGGGCATGACGACACCAACCGTGGATCTATCCCTCTCCTCTAATTCGATTACCTATGGCACGCTGGAGACGCTGACGGCAAACATGCCGTCTGCGGCTACCGGTTCGGTGAACTTCTACAACAACGGAAGCACGCTTCTGGGAACCGGGGCGGTGAGCAGCGGGGTCGCAACTTTCTCCAGCTCGACTCTGGCAGCCGGATCGTATTCGATCACCGCTTCCTATTCAGGCGACAGTAACTACAATCCGAACACATCCAGTGCGCAGTTGCTAACGGTGAACAAGGCCACGGCGACGGTAACGCTGGGCAGTCTGAGCCAGACCTACACGGGCTCGCCGCTGTCGGCCACGGCCACTACAAGTCCAACGGGACTTACCGTGACCTTCACCTATAACGGCAGCGCGACGGCGCCGACGGCGGCGGGAAGCTACACCGTCGTGGGCACGATAAGCGATCCAAACTACCAGGGCACGGCGACGGGAACCATGACCATCGCCAAGGCCACAGAAACGGTCACGTGGACTCCCGCCGCGACGATCGCTTACGGAACCGCTCTCGCCGGCGAATTAGATGCAAGCGTGGCTTACAAGAGCCAGAATGTTGCGGGTACGTTTAGCTACACGGCGCAGCCTACGGGTGGCACGGCAACGGCAGTAACGGCCACGACCGTTCTGCCGGCGGGAACCTACACACTCGCAACGTCGTTCACTCCGTCTGACTCGACGGACTACAACACCGTCACTGATTCTGTGGCGATCACCGTCACTCAGCCAACGCTGACCGTCGCCGCCAATAATGCAACGAGGGTCTACGGCGTCGCCAACCCGGCCTTTTCGGGCAGTGTTACGGGCGCCGTTAACGGCGATATCTTCACCGAGAGTTTTTCAACCACGGCCACAATCACTTCCAACGCCGGAACTTATAACATTGTGCCCTCGGCTTCGGGTACCGACCTTGCCGACTATTCGGTCACAGTGCAGAATGGCACGCTCACCATTACGCAAGCGGGAACAACCACATCGCTCAGCGTAAGCAGCGGTTCTATTACGCCAGGACAGAGCGTCACGCTGACTTCCCAGGTCACTTCTGCGACAACGGGCACGCCAACCGGTTCAGTCAGCTTCTACGATGGGACCACACTGCTCGGCACGGCGCCGCTTTCCGCGGGCACGGCATCGTTCACCGCCTCCGCCCTCTCAGGAGGTATAACGCATCAGGTGACCGCAGCTTACAGCGGCGATATCAACTTCACTACCAGCACTTCGCAATCCACTGCGATCGTGGTTGCTGCACTGGACTTCTCGCTTTCACCCGCGGTGCCGGCCGGCCAAACGGTGAATGCCGGGGGAACGGCAACCTATCAGGTCGTTGTGAATCCGCTCTATGGAACCTATCCCGGGCCCGTGTCGTTCACAGTGACCGGCCTTCCCTCGGGAGCCGTGGCCACTTTCACCCCCTCGAGCATTCCGGTCAATGGTGGCCAGCAGACGGTGGTAGTGAGCATTCAAACCGCGGCGACCACCGCTGCGTCGCAACAAGCTCCGTTGTCCGGACGCAACCGGGTACCGCTCGCGCTTGCGCTCTTGCTCCTGCCGCTGATCGGTGCCCGCCGCATACGACGTCAAGGAAAGAACTTTCAACGCATGATGTGTGCATTGCTTCTCCTTCTGGGCATGGCAGCCGTGGGGCTTAGCGGGTGCGTCAGTCACTCCAGTTCCGCAACGCCCACAAGCTACACACTCACCATCACGGCAACAAGCGGCAACTTGCAGCACTCGACTGGCATCACGCTGACCGTGAATTAGCCTGCGCCACAGCCAATTTTCGCTGCTCACCCGAGGCCACGGCGGCCTCGGGGACGGCGGTATCGGAAAATATCGTTTAAACTTACTGGCGGTCATTGATATTTGTCTGCTTTCTCTTTCCGGCTTGGCTTCAACAGAAGAGCCTCTTTGTTGCCGGCAGATTTATTGATGGGTTTTCGATGCCCCATTTTCTCGTTGTTATCCTGAGGTGAAAGATGCCCCCAGCCTTTCTTGAAAGAACCGTCGAATTTACTCATCGTATCCAAACCCGCGATGTTCGCATTGGCATCGTCGGAATGGGCTATGTTGGCCTTCCCTTGGCACTGCTTTTCAGTGAAGAGCGCTTTCGCGTAACCGGATTCGATATCGATTTGCGCAAGGTGAACACCCTGAATGAGGGTGGCTCCTACATCGTGCGCATTCTCCCAGATGAGATCGGCATGGCTCGCCAAAATGGATTCGTCGCAACTTCCGACTACAGCCAGATTGCGCAGATGGACGTGGTGATCATCTGTGTGCCGACCCCGCTGAACGAGTACCATGAGCCCGACCTGAGCTATGTCACCGGCACAGTTCGGAGTCTGGCTCCATACGTGCACGAAGGCCAACTCATCGTTCTCGAGAGCACCACGTACCCCGGTACTACGGAAGAAGTTGTCCTGCCGCTGCTGGAGACGGGCAATCCTGGCGCCTTGCGCGTCGCACGCGACGCCACAAGCTCCGGGTTCTATGTCGCCTTTTCGCCTGAGCGTGAAGACCCCGGCAATGACACCGTCGCTCGCCGCGACATTCCCAAAGTCGTCGGAGGCTGTGGGCCGATCGCGCGCGACCTCGCCTCCCTAGTTTACAAAACCATCTTCAACCGCACCGTACCGGTTTCTTCGCCGGCCGCCGCGGAGATGACCAAGCTTCTCGAGAATATCTATCGCTGCGTCAACATCGCGCTGGTCAATGAGCTCAAGCAGCTTTGCATGCGGATGAACATCGATCTGTTCGAAGTGATCGACGCGGCGAAGACGAAGCCTTTTGGATTTCAAGCCTTCTATCCGGGGCCTGGTCTGGGCGGTCATTGCATCCCCATCGATCCGTTCTATCTTTCGTGGAAGGCGAAGGAATTCGACTTCCGTACGCGCTTCATCGAGCTTGCCGGAGAGATCAATCTCGGCATGCCATACTTTGTGGTTGAGAACATCATTGAGGCCATGAGTCAGCAGGGTAAGGCCCTGCGCGGTTCGCGTATTCTGATTCTCGGCATGGCTTACAAGCGCGACATCGATGATCTTCGCGAATCGCCGTCGCTTACGATCATCGAGTTGATGCAGAAACGCGGAGCGCAGGTCGCGTACAACGATCCTTTCTTTCCCACTGTCGGCCAGGGACGGAAGTACGCGCTGAATATGACCAGTACTCCGCTGGACAAAATTCCGGAATTCGACTGCGTGGTCATCGTCACCGATCACTCCCAGTACGACTATCGCAAGATTGTTGCCGGCGCGAAGTTGGTCGTCGACACGCGGAACGCCACCAGAGGGATTGATGCGGAAAACATCGTCAGGTGCTGACCGGCCGGAGAGTCTCCCCCGGCCAGCATCCGCGAGCAGGCGCTCCCCGGGATTCGAGGTCGATCGGGGGCAATCAGCGGAAAAACCCCTGAACGCAAAGTCATGCGCTGCGTTCTTAGTGTGTTCCACCCTTGTGCGCATGCGACGCGAGGTCGCTGACCCTGCATCGTGCCTTGTAAGTCATCGATAAGCAAAAACGCCTCAAGCCGTGAACAGTATACTCACGCAGTACTAGCGCTGCCCCAGCGCATACGAGCGCATTAATGTGTGACGTGCGCTTCCAGCGGCCAATGGCAACTTCCGTTTTGGTCGGGCGTCAATCTGTTACGGAGGCTATCATCGGCAAAAGCTTTCGTTCGGTTCCGCGGATGCCCTTCACGATGCGCTCTCCAAAACGTTGATCGAAAACGGCGCTGGATACTTACCCTTCGACCCCGCGCAGGGCGTCTTCAATCTCGGCCATGAAGCCTATGTGGAGCAGCGGCGGAGCGGGCCGATGTCTGCACTGTCGAACGTCTCTTACTGACTGCGTCCGGCCTTGTCGGTCCGCGTCTGGAGGCATCTGCAGAATTTTTGCCTGAGGGGTTGGGACAAACTGCCCTTTCCTCGATGGCCTGTCGATTGTTCGGTGGACGAATTGGCGGAAGAATTGTTGCTTTTGTCTCTGCGCGCAATCGTGGCGTTTCTACAACACGCGTCTATGCGAGGGTGAACCTTGCAGCTCTCCGGGTAGTTGCTGCGTTCGATCTGGGAGGGCAGCGATGAAGCTGCTGGAACTCATTAATACTTATGTGGATTTCAAGCGTTCTCTGGGGATGCGATTCGCAACTCAACCTCGCGTGCTCCGAAGATTTTGCAGAGTCCTCGGAGATATTGATGCCTGTGATGTCGCACCGCAAGCAGTGAGAGGATTTCTCGATGGCGACAGGTCCCTCACGAACACTTGGTTTCTGAACTACAGGCTACTTCGTGGGCTGTTTTCGTTTGCTACCAGTTGTGGCCTTGTCGGGCGCTCACGTCTACAAGAGTCAACCCCCTCCCTGTTAACAGCCTTCAGGCCGCACATCTTCTTCACCACCGAACTCTAAGCACTTTTGAGCGCCACCAGTGTCTTGAAGTCCTACCGTAAGTTCGGACACTTGTAGATCAGCGACCTGGTTCCTACCTCAGCCCGGTTTCAGTCGTACCCCTTCAAAGTCAGCTTCATCCAACCGGTCCTACGGGATTGGAGCCACTACTATATTTGACGGTACACTTTCAATTCCTGCGGCGTCGACGCTTTCCACGATGTAATCGTAGGTCTGTCCGTCCTGGACGCTGCTGTCCACATAAGTCGTGCCGGTTACGACGGTCGAATTCAGCTGCACGTACGAAGAGGCGCTGCTTGGCGTTCGATAAACGTTATACCCGGCGACAGGGTCCGGTGAATTCGTCGGCGCATCCCAGCTCAGGTTGACTTGGTAGGCGACGGCCGCCACTCCAGTCCCGCTCAGGCCGATTGTTACTGTGGGGTTCGTAAGCGACGTGCTCACGATCGTCAGTGTGCCATTCGCAGCTCCGGCGACAGTGGGATCGAACTGCACGCTGATTGTCGCGCTCTGGCTGGAGCTTAGCGTAAGCGGGAAGGTCGCGCCGGAGATTGTGAACCCGCTCCCGACGACGGTGGCTAAGCTAACGGTCACTCCTGCAGTTCCGGTCGAGGTCAGAGTCACCGACTGCGTTGCGGGAGTGTTAAGGCTCACGTTCCCAAATGCGATGCTGGTGGCATTGACGCTCAGCCCAGGCACGCCCGCGCTTAATTGCAGGGCAAAAGTCTGCGCCACGCCGCCTGCGCTGGCGGTTAATGTCGCCGTCTGAGTTGTGCTGACCGCAGCGATTGTGGCTGTGAAGCTGCCGGTAGTGGCGCCGGCAGCAACAGTTACGCTGGCCGGAAGGCTGACCGCGGAATTATTGCTGGCCAGGCTGACTGCAAATCCTCCGCTCGCCGCAGGCGCGTTCAGGATGACCGTGCACTTATCCGTTCCCGCTCCCGTTATCGACGAGCTGCCGCAGCTGAGTCCGCCTAACGCCGGCGGATTCGTGCCCACCTGGCTGGCTGCATTGAGCTGCAAGGCAAATGTTTCTGTCACGCCGCCGGCGCTGGCGGTCAATGTTGCGGTCTGAGCCGTGCTGACCGCAGCGATTGTGGCTGTGAAGCTGCCGGTAGTGGCGCCGGCAGCAACAGTTACGCTGGCCGGAAGGCTGACCGCGGAATTATTGCTGGCCAGGCTGACTGCAAATCCTCCGCTCGGCGCTGGCGCGTTCAGCGTGACTGTGCACTTGTCCGTCCCCGCTCCCGTAATTGACGAGCTGCCGCAGCTGAGCCCGCCTAACGCCGGCGGATTCGTGCCCACCTGGCTGGCCGCGTTGAGCTGCAAGGCAAATGTCGCTGTCACGCCGCCGGCGCTCGCTGTCAATGTTGCGGTCTGAGCCGTGCTCACCGCGGCGATCGTGGCCGTAAAGCTGCTCGTTGCGGCCCCCGCAGCAACGGTTAGGCTTGCCGGAACGCTGACCGGGGAATCATTGCTGGCCAGGCTGACTGCAAATCCCCCGCTCGGTGCTAGCGCGTTTAGGGTGACCGTGCACTTGTCCGTCCCCGCTCCTGTTATCGACGAGCTGCCGCAGCTGAGCCCGCTTAACTGTGGCGGATTCGTGCCCACCTGGCTGGCCGCGTTGAGCTGCAAGGCAAATGTCGCTGTCACGCCGCCCGCGCTCGCTGTCAATGTTGCGGGCTGAGTCGTGCTGACCGCGGCGATCGTGGCCGTAAAGCTGCTCTTTGCGGCCCCTGCGGCAATGGTAACGCTTGCCGGAACGCCGACCGCGGAATTATTGCTCGCCAGGCTGACTGCAAATCCTCCGCTCGGTGCTGGCGCGTTTAATGTGACTGTGCAGTTGTCTGTCCCCGTTCCCGTCACCGACGATCTGCCGCAGTGAAGCCCGCTTAACTCCGGCGCGCCCGTGCCCACTTGACTAGCGGCATTTACCTGTATTGCAAATGTCTCTGCTACGCCCCCTGCGCTTGCGGTCAATGTCGCGGTCTCCGTCGAGTTCACTGCTGAGACGTTGGCCGTGAAACTCACCGCCGTTGACCCCTCGGCCACGGTCACAGAAGCCGGCAAGCTAACTGCTGCGTTGTCGCTGGTCAGGCTGACGGCGAATCCACCACTGGTCGCCGCCGTGCTCAGATCCACCGTGCAGATATCGCTGGCGGGCCCAGTCGCAACTGCGTCGACGCAGCTGAACGAGCTCAATTCAGGCGGGTTTGGCGTATCTGCTGCGGTCCCGGTGCCGCTCAACCCGACCACGAGAGTCCCATCCGCCTCGGCATCGCTTGCAATCATGAGCGTACCGGTCGCCATTCCCGCCGCCGCAGGTGAAAAACTCACGCTCAAGTTAAACGTGTGCCCCGCGGGCACCGTGATGGGAAGGTCGCCCGCGCCGCTGACAGCAAACGACTGTCCCGTCAAGGTCACTTGCGAAACGTTCACTGTCGCCGATCCCTGATTCACAAGGGCAACGCTCGCGCTTGTCGTCGTTCCCAGCGGTACGCTTCCAAAACTGATGTTATTAGGAGACGCCTGGAGAGCTCCTGCACTTGCATTCGCACCGATAATCTGCCCCCCTCCGCAGCCACTTAGTGCCAAGGACGCGCAGCCAGAGAACAGAATAAAGATGTAAGAAAGAAGAAATGAGTGATCGCGGCCGCGGCCTGCAGCACACACTCGCGAGCGCATTTCGCGGCAATCGCTCTGTGGCGCGCCATCCCGTGCCGCCCGCGCCTTCGCGTTTGCATCATCCAACGTTACGCAGGAAAAAATGTCGCGCAACTGCATCACTGAAAAAGGCCTTTATGATTAGTATTTTTTGTCCGCTCCCCGTATCCATTCGTGACTTATGGTTCCCTTTTTGCTAACTGACAAGCCCATTTGGCCCCCGCGGCCGAGAATAATCAGTGCCGCAGATCACTCCGCTCATGTGCTTCCGCAGGTTTACTTATGCGATTGAGTCCCTGTGGAACTCACTCATCATTCACTTCAGTTGGGGGTAAGTTAAACTCTCACGTCCCGGTTTCCGTCGTCAAGGACGAATCCAAGCCTGCTATGTGGGGAACACAGCGGAGGGATTGGAATCTGTGCTTCACGGCTTCTGGAATCTAAGACCAATGTTTTGCTTCAAGTATCCGATGCGAGTCCCCCGAACATCCTCGCAGAGTCGAGTTACAAATACGGTTGTAATTGCGAACTCATTTCTGAATATAAGTTCCGCGTTGCTGTGGAAAACCCTACAAACTACTCATTAATGCACCGGAAATTGTGCATACCCGGTTCTGGCCTTCAAATGGCACACATTCCCCGTGATCACGAGCGGGCCTTGCGCTTGACAACCTTCGCCAAGACACATTCGGCTTGTTGAAACGGGCCATCCCTTGTTGTGAAACCTTAGCCAGCGAATGAAGCAGATATAACCCGAACTGCACTCGCCGGAGTGGTTTCTTATTTAGTTTGAACGCCTCTTGTTGGCAATCCCGGGGCCAAAGCGGCCGCGCAGGCTGTGGATTTCTCCATGCCCTTCATAGAACTGATGTTCAGGTCAGTTAGTCCGCAATCTCCCGGGATTAGCGCACGCAGTTAGCCGCCTATACGCATGTAACTTATTCATTGCTGCGTACAAATTTCCCTGTGGAAAAAGGCAATTTCTCCCCATGAGGCCGATTCAGACGACCCCCAAGGCCGCGCACTCGGACTTCTCTTCGGGCCGCTTCGATCCTAGTCGTGAACCCGTTGTGCGGTTACGGAATCGGCACGATGGCCGTATTCGACGGCACGCTTTGGACCCCGGAGGCGTCAACGCTCTCCACAATGTAGTTGTAAGTCTGGCCGTTCGTAGCGTTCAAGTCCGTGTAGGTCGTCTGAGTCGTGGCGGTCGAATTCAATTGCGTGTACGAAGAGCTGCCGCTCAGTGCGCGATAAACGTTATATCCCGCCACCGGGTCCGGAGAGCTTGTCGGCGGATCCCAAGTCAAGTTGACCTGATAGGAAGCCGCCGCTCCGGTTCCGCTTAGGCTCACGATCGCGGAAGATCCGGTCGAGGAGTTGCTGGTAATGGTGAGCTGTCCTGTCACAGCTCCCGCAACAGTCGGATCGAATTGCACGTTGAGCGTGGCTGTTTGATTGGGGTTTAACGTGATTGGAAAGGTAACTCCCGAGACGGTGAAGCCGCTCCCGCTGATGGCTGCTGCGCTTACGGTGACAGGTGCCGTTCCCGTCGAGGTCAGGATCACCGACTGCGTTTCGGGCGTGTTCAGGTTCACGTTTCCGAACGCCACGCTCGTGGCATTGATGCTCAGCGTGGGCACGCCGGTTCCGAGTTGCAGGCTAAAAGTCTGCGCCACGCTGCCCGCACTCGCGGTCAATGTTGCGGTCTGAGCCGTGCTGACGGCGGTGATGGTCGCCGTAAAGCTGCCTGTCGTGGCTCCGGCGGCAACAGTAACGCTCGCCGGAACCGTGACCGCGGAGTTATTGCTGGCCAGGCTCACGGCGAATCCGCCGCTAGCCGCCGCGGCATTCAGCGTTACCGTGCAGCTATCCGTGCCCGCTCCAGTCATTGACCCGCTTGTGCAGCTCAACGCGCTCAGCACGGGCACGCCGTTGCCGCTCAGGCTGATCACCGTCGATGTTCCGCTGGAGGAGTTGCTCGTTAAAGTTAACGAGCCCGAGGCTGCCCCCGCCGTGGTCGGATCGAATTGGACCGTTAATGTAGCCGTCTGATTTGGGTTCAAGGTCAGTGGGAAGGTGGCTCCTGACACCGAGAACCCGCTTCCGGCCACTGTCGCCGCGGTGATCGTCACTGCCACGGTTCCAGTTGAAGTCAGGGTCACGGTTTGCGTCGTAGCCGTCTTTACATTCACGCTCCCGAATCCGATACTTCCAGCGCTTACGCTCAGCGTGGCTGTGCCCGACCCCAGTTGCAGCGAGAAGGTTTTGGCTGTACTGCCCGCACTGGCGGTCAAGGTGGCAGTCTGCGCAGTGCTCACGCTCGAAACCGTCGCCGTAAAGCTACCCGTCGTGGCTCCGGCAGCAACGGTTACGGTGGCCGGAACGGTGACCGCGGAGTTATTGCTGGCCAGGCCCACAGCGAACCCGCCGCTGGCTGCGGCCGTGTTCAGCGTTACTGTGCAGCTATCCGTGCCCGCTCCCGTCATCGTGCCGCTTGTGCAGGTCAGGCCGCTCAATACTGGCGTTCCTGTGCCGCTCAGGCCAATCAATGTCGACGTCCCGCTCGATGAGTTGCTGGTAATCGTGAGCGAACCGGAAGCCGCGCCCGCCACGGTCGGATCGAACTGTACCGTTAGAGTCGCCGTCTGGCTGCCCGTCAAGGTAATTGGGAACGTCACTCCGGAGACGGTGAAGCCCGTACCGGCCACGGAGGCCGCGCTGATGGTCACTCCCGAAGTCCCGCCCGATGACAGAATCAAATTCTGCGTCGCAGCTGTATTCACGTTTACGTTGCCAAACGACAAGCTGAGCGAGCTCACGTTCAGCGCAATCGACGCCGCTCCCAGTTGCACGCCGAAGGTCTCTGTCACGCCGTTTGATGAGGCCGACAAGGTCACCGATTGTGCCACGTTCACGGCCTTTACAATCGCGGAAAACGTTGCGCTGTTTTGGCCGCTGGCAACGGTTACCGTGCCGGGGACAACCACTGCCGGATTGTTGCTGGCCAGGTTGACCGCGAGTCCTCCGCTGGCCGCTGCCGCATTCAGTGTCACCGTGCAGGTGTCGGTTCCCGCTCCAGTCATTGACCCGCTCGAGCAGCTCAGTGCCGTCAGCGCCGGAAGGCCCGTCCCACTCAGGCTCACGGCAGTCGATGCCCCTGTCGAGGAGTTGCTGCTCACGGTCAGTGAACCCGAAGCAGTTCCCGCCGCCGTTGGATCGAATTGGACGTTGAGCGTTACGGTTTGATTGGGGTTCAGAGTCATCGGGAACGTAGCCCCGCTGACTGCAAAGCCCGTCCCTGTAATCGACAGTGAATTGATCGTCAGGGCCGAATTCCCTGTTGAAGAAAGCGTTAGCGTCTGTGTCGCCGCCGAATTTACGTTGACGTTGCCGAACGAGATGCCGGATGAACTCACGGTCAGTTTGGCCGCCGAGGCAACCAGCTGCAGTGCAAATGTCGCCGCTCCGCTGCCCGTGTTCGCCGTCAGCGTTGCCGACTCTGTCGAATTCACCGGAGATACATTCGCTGTGAAGTTCGCACTGCTTGCGCCCGCCGCCACAGTCACCGAGGCCGGCACACTCACCAGCGAATTGTTGCTCGACAGGCCGATTGTGAATCCGCCGCTGGCTGCCGGAGTGTTTACCGTTACCGTGCAGCTATCGGTTCCCGACCCGATGATTGAGTTGCTCGTGCAGCTCAATCCAGTCAGCCCCGGCACGCCCGTTCCACTCAGGCTCACGGATGTCGACGCTCCCGTCGAGGAGTTGCTGGTAATCGACAGTTGCCCTGCCTGTCCACCTGCAACTGTCGGATCGAACTCCACGCTGAGCGTGAGCGTTTGGCCGGGAGACAGAGTGGCCGGCAAACCTTCGCCGGGGATCGAAAAGCCCGTGCCCGTCAGCGACGCGCTGCTCACGGTCACCGGCATGGTGCCTGTCGAGGAAAGAACCAAGGGACGCGTGGTCGCCGAGCCTACTGCAACGCTGCCGAAGGTCACGCTCGAGGCGCTGATCCCCAGGATTGCTGTTGCTGCACCCAGTTGAACATTGAAGGTCTGTGCCACGCCGCCTGCGCTCGCGGTCAGCATCGCCGCTTGCGCTGAGGGTACAGCGGATGCGCTCGCCGAAAACTGTGCGCTCGTCGCTCCCGCCGGCACCATGACTGAGGCGGGAACCACCACCGCGCTGTCATTGCTCGTCAGGCTTACCGCCAGGCCGCCGCTCGCAGCGGCTGCATTCAGCGTCACCGTGCAGGCGTCGATTGCTGATCCGGTAATAGATCCATTGACGCACGACAATTCAGTCAGCAATGGCACGCCCGTGCCGCTCAGCGCGACTGAGGTCGAGCTTCCATTCGATGCGTTGCTGGCAATCGTCAGCTGACCGCTTGCCGACCCTGACGCAGTGGGTCCGAACTGGAGGGTAATCGTTACGCTGGCGTTGGCGCCGACGGTCATCGGCAAGGCGTTGCTCCCACTCATTGAGAACGACTGCCCCGTCAGATTCAAATCCGAGATCGCAACCGCCGCCGACCCGTTGTTGGTAACGGTGATGACGCTGCTTGCGGTCTTGCCGACAGCCACTTGTCCAAAGTTGACCGTGCTCGACGATACCGAGAGGGTTCCTGCCGCCGAACTATTCCTAGCAAAAGAACCTGAACATCCGCTCAGGACGAGGCCGCAGGTAAAAGTCAGCAGCCAAATTAAACTGAACTTCAAGTGGCGCATATTTCCTCCGAACGGGCGCAAAATCCTGATCGGCGCACGTACGAGATTTATCGCCAAGGCATACGAAAGTAATCATTAAGGATTACTAATGTGGCTTAGTATATTCACAAGTATGGGTACGATAAAACGTTACTATACGTTACTTTTGTGGAGATAGGTAACGTAGCCGCCATGCCGCTTTCGTGTTATTCCGGCCGCACGGACGCACCGATTCGCTGAACTGGCATCGGCTAAATAAGTTTTATTAGGGGAAAGGTTGTTCAGAATCTGACAAATACGGTCGCCTGAACCCGGCGTGATCGGCGGCCCGGCCGAACGTCTACTCTCGGCCCAGCCTGCTTAATGTGGTGTGACGGGCGCCACAACCACCTTTTTTGGGAAATTTAGACCTGCTGTTCGTTTTCGGTTCTAGAGAACTGCCTTCGCGATCGCCGCTAATTGCATGAAGGAAGTACCTTCATAGATCGTTCCGATTTTCGCGTCCCGGTAGAGTTTCTCCACCGGCGATTCCTTCACGAATCCCGCTCCTCCCAGGATCTCCACCGCGAGGCTCGCCACGCGTTCGGCCATCTGCGACGCAAAGTACTTGCACATCGCCGCTTCTTTGCGGAAATCCTGTCTTGCGTCCTTCAGTCGCGCCGCGTTGTAGACCATCAGCCGCGCGGCCTCAATGTCTGTCGCCATCTCCGCCAGTTGAAACTGCATCGCCTGGAACTCCGCGATCGCTTTACCGAACTGCTTGCGCTCTTTCGCGTGTTTCGCGGCGTGCCCCCACGCACCTTCGGCCAGCCCCAGCATCTGCGCGCCGATCCCGATTCGCCCGCCGTTCAGCGTTTCCATCGCAATCTTGTAGCCGCTGCCCGGCTCGCCCAGTACTTGCCCGGCCGGTATCGCGCACTCCTCCAGAATCAGCTCGCACGTGCTCGACGCCCGAATTCCCAGCTTGTCCTCTTTCCGGCCTACACTAAATCCGGGCGCGTCTTTTTCCACCAGGAACGCGGTAATGCCCTTGTAGCCTGCGTTCGCATCCACTGTCGCAAAAATGATGAACAGTCCCGCTTCCTTGGCGTTGCTGATCCAGAGCTTGCGCCCGGTCAGCACATATTCGCTGCCACGCTTCTCTGCGCGCGTCTGCAACGCGAACGCATCCGACCCCGAGCCAGCCTCGCTCAGCGCATACGCGCCGACCGTATCCGCCGCCAATCGTGGAAGGTATTTTCTCTTTTGTTCAGGCGTGCCCCAGCGCAGCACCGCGCTCGCCACCAGCGTGTTCTGCACATCCACAACCAGCGCCACTGCCGGATCCACGGCCGAAAGCATCTCCACCGCCAGCACCGAATCGAAGAACGATCCAGCGCTTCCGCCGAACTCCTCCGGAATTTCGATTCCCGTCAGTCCGAGCTCGAAGAGCCTACGCAAGAGCCCCGCATCCAAATGCTGCTCTTCGTCCATGCAGCGCACCAGGGGCGCTACTTCGTCTTCGGCAAACTGCCGCACGGTCTCGCGAAAAAGCGTCTCTTCTTCGCTCAATTGCGTAAGTGCTGCCGCTGGATTCATCGCCGTCTGCCTCTCAACATCCGTTCCCGATCACCACGAATGCTCTTTTGAATGATATGCTGCGCTCGGGACCGGTACAGTCCCGCTTATTCAATGCAGATCAGCAGCCATGTCTTCCTTGTCGCCGGCGGCGCATCCGGGCTCGGCGCAGCCACCGCGCGGTTGCTCGTCGCTGAAGGCACATCCGTCATCATCGCCGACACCAATCGCGAAGCCGGCGAGGCAATGGCCGCCGAGTTGGGCGCGGCCGCCCGCTTCGCACTCACTGACGTTACCAGCGAACAAGACGCCCAAGTCGCCGTCGATCTCGCGCTCAGCGCCTTTGGCCATCTGCACGCGCTTGTCAATTGCGCCGGAGTTGCCCCCTCCGAGCGTGTCGTCGGCCGCGAAGGCCCGCATCGCCTCGACACCTTCGCAAAGACCATCAACATCAATCTCGTCGGCGCCTTCAACATGATTCGCCTTGCCGCCGCGGCCATCTCAAAAGAAACGCCCGGCCCCGATGGCGAGCGCGGCGTCATCGTCAATTCCGCTTCCATCTCCGCCTACGATGGCCAGATCGGCCAGGCAGCTTACGCGGCTTCAAAGGGTGGTGTCGTCGCTCTCACCTTGCCCATCGCGCGCGAGCTGGCGCGCTTCGGCATTCGCGTAGTCACCATCGCGCCTGGAGTCTTCGCAACGCCCATGGTTGCAGGATTCTCGCCCGAAGTGCAGGAAGCGCTCGCCAAGAGCATTCCGTTTCCCGCCCGCCTTGGCCAGCCCGCGGAGTTCGCTGCTCTCGTCAAACATATCTGCGAGAACACCATGCTCAATGGCGAAACCATCCGTCTCGACGGCGCGTTGCGAATGGCCCCGCGCTAGTGGTCGAAGGAGCTGCAATGCCCGTTTCCGATCCCATCGTGATTGTCGGCTCGGCGCGCACACCCATCGGCGCGTTCCAGGGCGACTTCAAAGACTTCACTGCTCCCCAGCTTGGCGCCGCCGCCATCCGCGCTTCTGTCGAGCGCGCCAAAATTCCGCCCGACTCTGTCGACGAAGTCCTCTTTGGCTGCGTGCTCACTGCCGGCCTCGGCCAGGCGCCCGCTCGCCAGGCCGCGCTTGGCGCAGGTTTGCCTGCTTCGACCGGCGCAGTCACCATCAACAAAATGTGCGGCTCCGGCATGAAGTCCGTCATGCTCGCGCACGATCTCCTTCTTGCCGGCAGCGCGAAGATCGTCGTCGCCGGCGGCATGGAGAGCATGAGCAACGCTCCCTATCTCCTCGATCGCGCCCGCTCCGGCTATCGCATGGGCCACGGCCGCATCCTCGATCACATGTTTCTCGATGGCCTGGAAGACGCCTATGACAAAGGCCGTCTCATGGGCACCTACGCCGAAGATTGTGCCCAGAGCTACGCTTTTTCGCGTCGCGAGCAGGACGAATTCGCGCTCAGGTCGCTCACCCGCGCAAAAAATGCCACCGCCGATGGCAGCTTCTCCGCTGAAATAGTCCCCCTCACCGTCACAGCCAACAAAACGGAGCGCATTGTCGCCCACGACGAGCTCCCGCTCAAGGCCACACCCGACAAGATTCCCCACCTCAAGCCCGCTTTTCGCGAAGGCGGCACAGTCACCGCCGCAAACTCCAGCGCCATCTCCGACGGCGCCGCTGCGCTTGTCCTCATGCGTCGCTCTGAAACCGATCGTCGCGGCCTCAAGCCGCTCGCCGCGATCGCCGGCCACTCCACCTTCGCTAACACACCCGCGCTCTTTCCCACCGCGCCCATTGGCGCTATTCGCCGGCTGCTCGACCGCGTTGGCTGGTCCCTTGCGGAAATCGACTTGTTCGAAATCAACGAGGCCTTCGCCGTCGTCGCCATGGCTGCAATGCGCGATCTCGGCCTTCCCCACAAGAAAGTCAATGTCCACGGCGGTGCCTGCGCGCTCGGCCATCCCATCGGCGCATCCGGCGCGCGCATCCTCGTCACGCTGATTGCGGCTCTTGCGCAACGCAAACTCCGCCGCGGCGTCGCTGCGCTCTGCATCGGCGGTGGCGAAGCCACGGCCGTCGCCATTGAACGCATTGGCTAGAGCACCCTCCGCTTGAACCTGGGGTGCCCCAGGTCCGGACTCTCGGACCTGGGATAGCAAGATCCTCAAAAGGTCTCACACGGCTCAGCACGAAATGGAGTGCCCCATCCTAAAACTCGACTCGCAGAGGAGAGTTTTAGGGTGGGATCGCACGAATCTCAATTGTTGATTTGTAACGCGATTCTGAAACGCTGCTCTACGCCCCCGCCAGCGCCGCTTCGCTAACGTCGCCACTCGCCGCGTCCTGCGTCTCATTCATCTCCGGCGCATCCACCGGCACATGCGCCAGCTCCCATGCCGACCGATCCTTCAAGAGCCGCGCTACAAACGCCGTATGCATCGCGTGTCCCGCTCGCACGGCCACCACATGCCCCTCGATCCTTCGTCCCGCCAGCGCCAAATCGCCAATCAGGTCCAGCACCTTGTGCCGTACATATTCATCGGGGAAGCGCAGTGGCCCATTCTCCGGTCCGCTCGCCCCCAGAATGATCGCGTTCTCCGGGCCTGCGCCGCGAATCAGCCCCATATCGCGGAGCTTGCTCTCATCCGCTTTGTAGCCGAACGTCCGTGCCGGAGCAATCTCGCTCCCATAAGTCTCCGCCGCCAAATCAATGCACGTTTTCTGCTGCCCGATCGGCGCAGGGAAATCGATCGTGTAGGAGATGCGGTAGCCCTGCCCCGGGTAAACGCCAATAAACTTCTCGCCCTCGCGCACCTCAACCGGGTGAAGCACGCGCAGCGTCTCGCGCTTGCGTCGCTGTTCGCGCATCCCCACGCTCTCAATCGCTTCCACGTACGGCAATGCGCTCCCGTCCAGAATGGGCAGCTCCAGGTTGTCGAGCTCCACAATCACGTTGTCCACGCCCATGCCGATGCACGCTGACAGCAAGTGCTCGGTCGTCGAAATCAGAACGCTCTGCCGCATTAAGCTGGTCGCGTAGCTTACCTTGGCCACGTTTCGGCCGTTGGCAGGAATCTCAAAGTTGTCCAGGTCCGTGCGCCGGAATACGATGCCCGACCCCGCCGGCGCGGGCAGCAGCCGCATCGTCACAGGCGCGCCCGAATGCAGTCCCACGCCCGCGAATTCGAGCGGCGCTGCAATCGTCTGTTCTTGGTGTGCTGGTTGACCCAATCTGCCTCTCTGCCCTGAAAGCCTTTACGGTCTTTAGAATAGACGACACCCCCAAATCGGGTTGTGTGGCATTTTTGCCACACCATGGGCCAATTTTTCCTCCGGAACCTCTCCAATAACTCCTACGTCAAAGCTCCTTAAGTGTCGTAGAATCAAAGCGTCTTTGTAATTCGAGCCCGGAAGATTCGCCCATGCCGCTGCCAGCCAACTCGAGGATTCCCATGCGCGCCCTGCTCGCCGGCGCCCGCCGCAAGCAGCCAAGCCTGATCACTTTTACCCGCCAGTTGGTCTCCTGTGAATCCCCCTCCGACAGCAAAGTAGCCGTCGACGCCTGCCTCGCCCTTGCCGCTGCCCATGCGCGAGCCCTCGGTGGCCGCGTCAAAATTCATCGCAATCCCAACTTTGGCAATGCCCTCGAAGCCCGCTTCGGTCCGCGCAGCTCACCCGAAAAGCCCATCCTGCTCCTCGGTCACCTCGACACAGTTTGGCCTCTTGGCACGCTCCAAACCATGCCCTGCCGGCTCAGCCCCGAGGGTGTCGGTAACGACCGCCTTTGGGGCCCCGGAACCCTCGACATGAAGGCCGGTGTCGCCATGGCGTTCACCGCCATCGAGCTGCTCACTGAAGCCGGTCTCCTCCAGCGCGAAATCGTGCTCCTCCTTACTGGTGACGAAGAGATCGGCAGCACCGCCTCGCGCCCCATCACTGAAGCGCTGGCAAAGAAGTCTTCCGCTGTCTACGTCCTCGAGCCCGCACAGGGTTTGGCCTACAAAACGGCCCGCAAGGGCATCGGCATTTGGCGCATCGACGTCACGGGCATTGCCGCCCACGCTGGCGTCGACTTTGAAAAAGGCGCAAACGCCATCCGCGAACTCGCCCGCGTCATCGAGAAAGTCAGTTCATGGACTGATCTCAAGCGCGGTCTCACCGTTTCCGTCGGCGTCGCCGGTGGCGGCACAAAGTCGAATGTCATTCCTGCTCATGCCTGGGCCGAAGTGGAGGCCCGCATCGTGCGCCGCGCCGACGGCCCGCGCATCGTGCGCAAATTTGCCGCCCTCAAAGCGCACGACCCGCGTTGTTCGCTCACCGTCACCGGCGGCATCAACCGCCCGCCTATGGAGCGCAGCCGCGGCACCGTTCGCCTCTTCCGCCAGGCCCAGGCGCTGGCCCGCGAATTGGGCTTCTCGCTCGGTGAGGCCTCCACCGGCGGCGGGTCCGACGGTAACTTCACCGCGGCTCTCGGCATTCCCACGCTCGACGGCATGGGCGCAGTCGGCGAAGGAGCGCATGCGCGCCATGAGTCCGTTCTGGTCGAGCATCTCGCTCCGCGCACCGCTCTCTTGGCCGCCATGTTGATGGACTGACGCGCCCTCCCGCCTGATAAACTCGCTTTTGGAATTCAGTCGGAGACTTCACTCACCATGAATCGATTTGTCCTCTTCCTGTCCTTCGCGGCTTTCACCGTCGCCGCAAGTGCCCAAACAACATCCGCCAAGCCTGCAACCCCGGCTTCAAAGTCCCTCACTTCAGGGACCGGCCCCTCCACTGCGGTCACTACCAAGCCGGCCACTGCAGCAACGCCGGCCTCGGTTGAGCCCTGGATCAAGCTTCCTCCAGGCGTGCCCCGGGTTGTACACCTTCCAGTCAAGATTTCCTTCGCGCTCCGCTATGAGGACATCGTCGTCGGCAAAGGTGCAGAAGGTGAGTCAGGCAAGCTCTGGCACCTCAAGTACACCGGGTGGCGTGCCGCCGATGGCGTCAAGTTCGACTCGTGGGACGATCACCGCCAGCCCGAGATGGGGCCGGACGGCAAGCCCAAAATGGGCCCCGATGGAAAGCCCGTAATGGGCGACCCGAAGCCCATCGAGATTCCTCAAGGCGTAGGCCGTGTTATTCCCGGCTTCGACTACGGCCTCGACGGCATGAAAATCGGTGGCAAGCGCCGTATCTTCATCCCCTGGCAAATGGCCTATGGAACCCACGCCATCCCCGACCGTCCTGAGCGTCCCGGCAGTCCAGCCACTCCCGGCATTCCCGCCAAGTCCGACCTCATCTTCGATGTTGAATTAGTTGACGTGACAGACATGCCCGCGCCGCCGCATCCCATGATGCCCGGCAATCGTCCCATGCCCCCCGGAGTTCCGCCACATCCCGGCATTCAGCCTCCCGGCGGCAGCGCTCCCGGCACCGGTGCTCAACCTAACGCTGCGCCAACGCCGAAGCCTGCGCCGCCCGCGACGCCGCCAGCTTCTCAGTCCGCGCCCGCGCCATCCACTCAGCCGGCGCCGAGCACTGGCACTCCTGCTCAACCAACTGCACCTGCGCAGACCACGCCGCCTCCGCCGCCCTCGGGCGTCCAGGCCCAACCCAAATGAATCGGGTGCCCCATCCTTTCGTTAGCCTCGGCCAACGAAAGGGTGGGAGCCACTGAACTGTTTTCATTCGCGGGTTCAGCGCCACATAGGGATCCTGAAACACCGGCTGCATCTGCCGCCGCAGCCGCCGTAATTCCGTATGCGACGCGCGCGCCACATTTTCCTGAAAAATTCTTCTCTTCTTCGCTGTCTCCTTCGCCACAATTCGTCCACCTGAATTCTCTTCGGCACACTGCCTTTCCCCGGCCTCTGCCATTTTCAAATTTCATGTGCCGGCGTTTCCCCCGGCAGAAAGCAGGATCGCCTTGTCGACGAGCGCTTTCAAATTTGCCAACCCGAAATTTACCGCCGACAACTTCGTCACCTATAGCGCGGCCGAGATCGACGCCGACGCCTCGGTCCCAACGTCGGACGAGATTCAGATCCTCGAGCCGATCCCCAAGCCGCGCATCAGCCCGCCGATCATGTCTCTCGCAAGCGTGCTCTCCCAGGCCACCGTCAACGCCATCGCCGGCACGGGCCAGCTCGTCATCCATTGCGTGGGCGACACCGGTGGCATCGAGCGCGCGGAGCCGCAGCTCGCCGTCGCCGACGCCCTCACCGCCGACGTCGTAGGCAAGACCTGGGCCAGCGGCCAGCCGGCTTTCTTCTATCACCTCGGCGACGTGGTCTACTTCTTCGGGCTCGAAACTTACTATCCCGAACAGTTTTATGAGCCCTATCGCAACTATCCCGGACCCACCTTCGCCATCCCCGGCAACCACGACGGTTTTATGTTCAAGGGCGAGCCAGCTGGCTACTCGTGCGAAGCCTTCGTCGATAATTTCTGCACCGCGAGCCCCACGCAGGGCGCGCCCGGCTTCGACCGCACCACCATGACGCAGCCCGGCGTCTACTTCACCCTCGATGCGCCCTTTGTCCGCATCATCGGCCTCTACTCCAACGCCGGAGAAACTGCGGGCTCGCTCGGCAACTCCACCATCGGCACGGATCAACTCACGTTTCTCACCACCGAACTCAAGCGCTACGCGAGCGATCGCAAGGCCGACACGAAAAATAAGAATCCGCAAGCGCTCGTCATCGCCGTGCATCATCCGCCATTTACCGGCAGCAGCCAACACATGCCCAGCGCGGCCATGCTCAAAACCATGGACACCTGCTGCACGCAGGCCGGCGTCTGGCCCGACATGGTGCTCTCCGGCCACGCGCATCTTTACGAGCGTTACACCCGCATTATGAAGAGCGATGGCCGCCAGATCCCCTACATCGTTGCAGGCAACGGTGGCTACTACGATCTCTCAGGATTGAAGAAGAACCAGCAAGGGAAAAAGCCGGTCGCAGGACAGCAGAAAGAATCCGATGGGGCAGGGAACACCATCACCCTCGACAGCTACAGCGACTCGCAGTTCGGATTTCTGCGCATCACCTTCAATGCCACATCCATCGCGGTCGAATCCATCGCCGTCAACACCGCCGCGCGCACCGACACGACCGTGCCGCCCACCACGAGCAGCATTGACTCGTTCACTCTCACTCTCGCCAATCACACGGTCGCGACCGGAGTTTCTTGGAAGGTCTCGACGAAGGGTTCCTCAGCTGTTTCGAGCAAGGGTTCTTCGAAGGTCTCAATAAAAGGCTCGTCGGCTAGTCGAGCTTCGGGTGCAGCTTCTGGAACCCGGTCGTCTGCTGGTAAGCGTGCGAAAAAGCCGCCAGCTTCGCGTCCTGGTAAAGCGCACCGAGGAAAGTAATCGATACCGGCGTCCCCGGCCCGCCAATGTTGTCGTGGTTCCCGTCATCAATCGGCGGCGGCGCCGGCGCGTCAGCTCCGCGCAGGCCATGGGGCATAATCACCGCAGGATTGCCTGTCAAATTCGTCGCAATCAGCTGTTGGTCGGTTGATGGCGTCACGATGATGTCCACTTTCTCAAACAGCTTCGCAAACTGCCGCACGCCGAGTGTCCGCGCGCGGTTGGCCTGGATGTACTCGACCGCCGGATAAAAACGCGCGATGCGGAAGTCGTTCGGCCAATCTTCAGGCCCTTGTTCCGTCAGCAGCTTGTCGCGTCCGCTCATCGTCAGGTCGTCAAACGCCGCGGCAGCCTCGGCCGTCAGCAGCGGAACCATCGCGTCCCACGGCAGCTTCGGCAACTCGACGGGAATAAGACTCACGCCCATTTTGGTCAGTGCGTCCAGCGCTGCCTGCTCGTATTTCTTGTCGTAAGTCCGCCGCGCGTATTCATCCTGAGCGGCCGCATTCGCGTCCTCGCGCTTCTTTTGGTCGTCCGGCGATTCGCCAGGCGCGGCGTCCTTCAGTTGCAGCGGCGGCAACGGATCAAACTCGCCCTTGAAGTAGCCAATTCGCAGCGCGCGCCAATCGAAATCCGGATTCCAGTGGAAGTCGATGCTGGCTCCAGCCGACAGATCCTTGCCGTCGGGCCCGTGAATGACGTCGAGCACCAGCACGCAATCTTCCACCGACCGGCAAATGGGCCCCAGCTTGTCCATCGTCCAGCTCAGCGCCATGGCCCCGGTTCGCGGCACCATGCCGAAGCTCGGCCTCAATCCCGAGCAGCCGCATCGCGTCGACGGTGACGAGATCGACCCCAGCGTCTCCGACCCGAGCGCGAATCCAACGCAGCCCGCTGCCACCGCGCTCGCCGAGCCCGCCGACGATCCGCTCGATCCCTGTGCCGGATTCCACGGATTCCGCGTCCGCCCGCCAAACCACTTGTCGCCCATGGCCAGCGCGCCCAGCGAGAACTTGGCCACCAACACGGCCCCTGCCGCATCCAGCCGCTGCACTACGGTCGCGTCTTCTTTGAATGTCTGTTGCTCGAACCCTCCCGCGCCCCACGTCGTCGGATAGCCCTTCACCGCCAGCAAATCCTTCGCGCCCCATGGAATCCCGTGCAGGGGCCCGCGATAAAGCCCAGCTTCCAGGTCATCGTCGGCTGCCTTCGCCTGAGCCATCGCCCGGTCCTCCAGCACCGTGATCACAAAATGGAATTCCGGGTCATAGCGCTTCAGGCGGTCGATGTACATCTCGGTTAGCGCCACCGACGTGATCTTGCGATGCCAGATCAAATTGGCTAGTTCGAGAATCGTGGCAAACGCCAGGTCCTCAAGGTTCGCCGGAGCTTTCGGCTCGCCGGATTCCGAATCGTCAAAAACCGCTTGCGGCGTCGTGCCTTCGAAAGCAACGCTGCTCTCCGCCGGCTTGGCTGCTGGCGCTGGATGAAAAACAAACGCCGGCGGTACATCATTGGCAATCTTCAACGCGCGAATCTGTCCGTACGCGTCACGCTGATCGTTCAGCCCGTCGAGCATCATCTTCTTCTGTGCGTCGGTGAATGGCCCCAACCCCGCCAATTCCGCGGCCCTGTCAATCATTTCCACCGTGATCTTCGGCAGCGACGGCGTCTTTGCGCTCGCGTTCGGGGTCGCAGCGGGGGGCGCCGTGCCGCTCGCCGGAGCCGCGGCAGAACCGGGTGCCGCCTCCTGCGCTTGCGCGGCCAGCGTGTACAGAATTCCCGGCAGAAGCGGCGATGCAATCCCCGCCCGTGTGCATGCGTTCAAAAAGGCTCGACGATTGATAGTCATGCGCGACAAGTCCTTTCGATCAAAAGAAACTTGGGGGTGCTGCACGGCTCAGAAGAGGTCTTCATGCGACGGATAGTAAATGGCATGGCCACAGGCAGCAAAACGCGCTCCGATTCGTGAAAAAACGAAAGTCACGAATTTTTCACTTGACATATTCCCATATGAGCATGTATTGTCTTGTCCATGGCCAGGGCTGCAACCACCTCCGATGCCTTCAACGCCGTTGCCGAGCCGCGACGCCGGCAGATTCTCCTCTATTTGGCGCACGATGAGCACCAGGTGGGCGAAATTGTTACGGCCATCGGCCTTGATCAGCCGTCTGTCTCCAAGCACCTCGGTGTCTTACGCAGCGTCAATTTAGTGCGCGTGCGCCGCAATGGCCGCCACCGCCTCTACCGCACCAACGCCGCGGCCATTCGCCCGCTGCATGAGTTCGCTGAAACATTCGAACGATACTGGCAGCACCAGTTGAACCGGGTTAAAGAACGCGCCGAGCGCGTTCAGGCCGAGATCGACCGCGGCGGCAACCCATCGCAATCAACAATTCCGAAGCCCTGAGGGCCCGCAGTCCATGACCCAAATTCCCAACTTTCCCACGGAGGATCTATGACCACGATGACAGTTCCCGATCTCGAATCTCTCAGCTTCAAAATCGAACAGGAGATTCGCGTGCGGGCCTCGCTCGAAGTCACGTTCACGGCGCTTCTCGATCAGCTCGCTTCCGGTTTCGAAAAGGACGACGGAACGTCGATGCCTTTCAAGCTTGAGGCTTGGCCAGGCGGCCGATGGTTCCGCGACCTCGGCGACAATAACGGCCACTGCTGGGCCACAGTGCAGGCCATCAAGCGCCCCACGTTGCTCGAGTTCAGCGGTCCGCTGATGATGTCCTTCCCTGTCGCCAACAACGTGCATTATCGCTTGACCGAAGAAAACGGCGAAACCATCATCAAGTTTCATCACACCGGCTTCGGAAACGTTCCCGAGGACTTCAAGAAGGGAATGAGAGGCGGCTGGACAAAGATCAACGAAACCGTCCGTCTGCGCGCCGAGAAGTCCAAATCGTAAAGAGCGCCCGCGTCGGCGGGCGAATGAGGCAAGCTCTACGCACACGCCGGGATAACCCATTCCCGCTCACCCCAGGAGGTTCGTATGTGCCCTGTATGCGTGGCAACAGCGGCGGCCATCGTCGCTGGCAGTACCGCCAGCACGGGCGGAATCGCGGCATTCATCGCGAAATGGTTTCGCCGCGGGAAGTAACCCGATGAACTTGCGCACAACGTTCCGCGGGTTTTGCGTTAAGCATCCCCACACATCGAAGCAAAGGAGGCCGCATGGACACCACAACATCATTCCAAAACCAGAAAAAAGTTTCGCACGAAGAGTGGATCGCCGCGCGCAAGGAGTTTCTCAAGAAGGAAAAGGAATTCACCCGCCAGCGCGATGAGATCAGCCGCCTGCGCCGCGCCCTGCCCTGGGAGAAAGTCGAGAAGGACTACGAATTCGAGGGCCCTTCCGGCAAGGTCTCGCTCTCCGATCTCTTCGGCGGCCGCAGCCAGCTTGTCATCTATCACTTCATGCTCGGGCCGGGATGGAAGGAAGGCTGCCCCAGTTGTTCCTACATCTCCGACCACTTTGACGGTATGACCATCCACCTGGCCAATCGCGACGTCACCCTCGCCGTAGTTTCGCGCGCGCCCAGTTCTGAAATCGAAGTCTTTAAGCAGCGCATGGGTTGGAAGTTTCGCTGGGTCTCCTCAAACGAGAGCGACTTCAACTTCGACTATCAGGTCTCGCAGGCGCCCGAGGAAGTTGGCAAAAAGCAGGTCTACTACAACTACGAGATGATGGAGTTTCCCGCCGAGGAGCGCCCTGGATTGAGCGTCTTCGCGAAAGACGCGAGCGGAGCGATCTTCCACACCTACTCCAGCTATGCGCGCGGCCTCGACATCCTGGTCGGCGCCTACAACTTCCTTGACCTTGTGCCAAAAGGCCGCGACGAAGCAGGCCTCAAGCACACCATGGCCTGGGTTCGCCATCATGACAAATACGGCGAAGGCTATTTCGTCGACCCGAACAAGCCCTACATCCAGCCGGAAGTCGTCAAGCCGAAAGAAAGCGGATCGTGCTGCCACGACTGAGGAAGGGAAGCGGAAGTGCGATGGCCCATGGATTCACCGTCTCCGCAACGATTCCTGCTTCGCCGAAGGCGGTCTATGACGCGTGGCTCTCGAGCGAAGGCCACGCAGCGATGACGGGAGCAGGCGCCAAAGTATCTGCGCGGGTCGGCGGAGCGTTTACCGCGTGGGACGGCTACATCTCGGGCAAGAACCTCAAGCTCAAACCTGGAAAACAAATCGTCCAGTCGTGGCGCACCACGGAGTTTGCCGCCTCCGATCCCGATTCGCAGATTGAAGTGCTGCTTGAGAAAGCTCGGGGCGGCACAAAACTTACGCTCCATCACACCAACATCCCCGGCGGGCAGTCCGACTACAAATCCGGATGGCGCGACTGTTACTTCGAGCCCGTGAAGAAGTACTTCAAGGCCAACGCAAAGCCCGCGTAGCTACTTCGCTACTTCTCCCAGCAGCGCCTCCGTTCTTATCCCAGCACAACAATGGGTGCCCCAGGTCCCTCGCATTTGGGGACCTGGGAAAGCACGATCCCGCGCCGTAGGCGCAATCGTTGTTAGCCCCGCGCTTCAGCGTGGGGAAGTTATCCCAATAAACTCCCTGAGTCCCGTGGGGACGTCGCTCCACACGGAAGGAGCTGGGCCTTCAGGCCCCTGAATCATCGCAGCAAACAACCTGGCCTTCAGGCCCGGAATCATTGCCGCAGCCTACTTCCCCACTTCCTCCAGCAGCGCCTCTGCCCGGTGCAGCGCATCCCGGCGCTTTTGCTTTTCGCTCTCGATATCCGCCGGAGCCCATGTCGATCCGCCGATCCGCCGCGATGTGTCGCTGAGCCGCTGTTCAAACTCCTTGTCGAGTTGCGCGACGTCGGCGTTCGCCTTCTCCACCTGCTCGTGGAAATGCTTCAGAGCGCCATCGATACGCTCTGGGTAGTAACTGATCAGGTCGCCGGTCTGCAGCGCATCCCTCAGTGCAATCGAAGGTCCCGCGACGGGCCCCGTCTGCTGCAGCGCATCTTCGACCCCGCGCAGCCGCGTCATCGCGCCCGCGAATCCATCGAGTTCACCCCGCTGCGCAACGCGGCCATTCGCGCGAGCAACCACCACAACGACCTTCGCATTCACGCTGCCGCTCGGCACCGGAATCACCGTCGTCAGCGTGTTTCCCTCAAACGTCCAACCTCCCGGCTCGCCCGGCTCGACGAACGAAACAGTTTTGCCGTTCACTGTCACCGCATTCGGCGGCCAATCCGCAGGCAGCCGCACTTCGTAGCCGCGCGTCTTCAGCATTCCCGGATAACTGCCCTCAACCGGCCCGATCTCCACACGCAGCGAATCGCCGTTCTCCGTGGCCTTAATCGGCGTGCGCGCAAACACGCCCTTCTGGTATTCCACCGATACGCCCGAATCCTCATACACCGAATAGCTCGAGCTTGTGCCCGGCCCGAGCGGCCACACATTCACAATCAGCGGATCAACCGGCTTCTCGCCCGTGTGGAGCATCGCCGGTTGCATCGGCACAATCGCCCCCGCTCGCACATACACGGGAATCTGATCGATCGTGAAGCTGCGCTCCACAGTCGTTGGCCCCGCAAAATGTTTTCCCGTCGGCCGCTCAATCCAGTCACCTTTCGGCAGCCACACCTGCTCCGTCGTGAGGCCCGTGATCTTGTCCGCAGGCGCAGTCACCGGGCTTGCGATCATCTGGTCGCCAAACAAGTATCCGTTCTTGCTCGTGTACGCAGCATCTTCTTCCGGCCAGTCGTAATAGAGCGGCCTGAAGAACGCCACGCCGGTGTCGTACGTTCGCCGCGCCTCCGTGTAAAGATACGGCTGCATCGCCTCCCGCATTTGGTAGGCGTTCCGCATCACCTCCGAATACGGCTCAGGATACGCCCAGATGCGCCGCTCCGAGTCCGGATTCTTCGTCGTGTGCGTGCGTAGAATCGGGCTGAATATGCCGAACTGGACCCAGCGTGTGTACAGTTCCGGATCGACCGCGCCCGGCATGTGTCCGCCAATGTCGTGGCTCCAGAACGCGTATCCCACATTGGCCGCCGTCGCCGTAAACCACGGCTGGAACGCAAGCGAATCCCACACTGAAATCGTGTCGCCCGAGAATCCAATCTGGTAACGATGGTTGCCCAGTCCGCCCCAGCGATGAAACAGCAGTGGCCGCTTGCCTTCGCGCTGCTGATCGGTAAAGTGAACGTAGTTCAGCCACCACGTCGGATTCACGCCAGGCAAATCCGTCGTCGACTGCTGCTGCCAGTCGAGCCACCAGAAGTCCACTCCCTGCTTCTCCAGCGGATGCATTACCAGGTTCAGGTAATTCGTCGCCCACTTCTTGTCCGTCGGATCAAACGGAATGTACTTCTTGGTCGCCGGATCAATCCCCATCGCGCGCGCCATCGCCGGATACGCCTGCTCCCACGGCTGAATCCCCGACGCCGGATGCAGGTTCATCGTTGTCTTCAGCCCATCTTCATGAAGGCTCTTCAAGAATGCATCTGGATCGGGAAACAGCACCTTGTTCCACGTGTATCCCGTCCAACCCAGCATTTGCCCCGATTGATCCACCGCACCCATGGCTCTGAGTTGCTCATCGCTCATGTGCCAGTCCATGTCGATCACCATCACGTCCAGCGGCGTGTCATTCTGCCGGAAGTCACGCACCAGCTCGTCGAACTGCTCGTCGGAATACGCCCAGTACCGCGACCACCACACCCCGAACGCGAACCGCGGCGGCAGCGGAATCCGTCCCGCCACGCGCACAAAATCTCCCAGCGCCTGTTTGTAGTCGTGCCCGTAGCCGAAGAAGTACCAGTCGCTATAGGAGCCCAGCTTTTCGTTCGCCGGCCGCTCCATCACCCACGGCCACTCGCTCTTTTCGCCATTCAGAAACCGAAAGTCCGCAGAATCGAACAGCGGCCGCGTCGAGTCGTCCACCATCACCCATCCCGCTCGCGACACCAGACCTTCACCGATCGGCTCTTCCGTCTTCGATCCCCGCGCCGTATCCAGCGTCCGTGTGGTGCCCTCCAGATTCCCAGTATCAGCATCGCCCGGATGCCAAACGACTTTTTTGGCGTCAACGCTGAATTCGATCGATAGGTTCTGGGGTGTAAAGTGCCCATCACCTGCCGGATCGTAAGTCAGCATGAGCGCATCGGTCTTGATCGTCCTGAATTGCGCGCTGCCTTCTGACACGGTCCCGGCCACGAACTTCGGCACCGGCAGCCGCCGATTAATAAACACAAACGACGCGTGATCCTCGAATTCGCCCGTAGCCGACCACTCCATGCGAATAAGCTGCGGCGTCAGCACGGTGAACCGCGCATGACCGAATGTAACCACCGCTTTAGGGTCCGCCACAGGATTGTCCGCTGCCGTAACCGCTCGTGCGCCAGCCGCCGATCCGCTGGGCTCGTGGCCCGCCTGAGCCCGCATCACACCCGCACCGCCGCATCCCAACGTCAGAGCCGCAATCGCCAGAATTCCGAAAGAGACACGCACGGTAACCCCCATTCCTTCTCCATCGGGAAGGGTACCACCGCCGCATGAGCAACCGGGAACTTGGAGCGCCTGACTCCGCAACGTGTAGCGCTGGCCTCCCGGCCGGCTGTTGTGCGGGCGTCCGCGCCCGCACAGCCCGCTATCATTGGGTCAATCCGGCCCGCACCGGCGCGCATCCATGACCCCCTCCATTTTCATCTCGGCAGGCGAAGCCAGCGGCGAGCATTACGGCGCCCTGCTGGCCTCCGCGCTCTCCCACAAATCTGCTCCAAGACCTGAAACACCGGAGGTGTGGGGAATGGGCGGTTCGCGCATGGCAGCTGCGGGCGTTGAGCTCATCGTCCGCGCAGAAGACATGGCGGTCATGGGCCTCACCGAAGTGGTCTTGCACCTGCCCCGTATCTACCGCGAGTTCCGCAAGCTCAAGCGCGCCATCCGCGCCCACCCCCCCACCGTCGCCATCCTCATCGATTTTCCCGAAATCAACTTCCGCCTCGCACGCGAATTCCACCGCCTCGGTGTCCCCGTTATCTACTTCGTCAGCCCGCAACTCTGGGCCTGGAAGCAGCACCGCATCCGCCTCGTCCGCGAATACGTCCGCCGCATGCTGGTCATCTTTCCTTTTGAGGAGCCGTATTACCGCGCCCGCGGTGTCGATGCCGAATTCGTCGGCCATCCCCTCGCCGACCTGCCCCAGCCCACCACCACCCGCGAGCAGTTCGCCGCCGAAAACGATCTCGACCCCAACCGTACCTGGATCGGCCTCCTCCCCGGCAGCCGGATGAAAGAAATCGAAGACAACCTTCCCGAAATGCTCGCCGCCGCGATCCTCCTCGGCGACAAATACGAATACATCCTTCCCCTGGCGCCCACGCTCACCAAGTTGCAGATTGAGACAATTCAGCGACAACTCGCCGCCAACACAACGTCTGCCATGCCGCCCCGCATCACTTTCGTCCACGACGCCCGCGCCGCGCTCTTTCACGCCCGCGCCTCTATCGTCGCCAGCGGCACCGCCACCGTTGAGGCCGCACTCATCGGCAATCCTTTTGTGGTCGTCTATCGTGTCTCGCCGCTCACGTATGCTATCGCCAGGCGTATGGTCAAAGTCCCTCACGTGGCCATGGCCAACCTCATCGCCGGCAAACGCGTGGTCCCGGAGCTCATCCAGCACGACTTCACCGCCGCAAATATCGTCCAACAACTCGAGCCCCTGCTACCCGACGGCCCCGCTCGGGAGTCCATGAGAATGGAGCTTGGAGCTGTTCGCGAAGCGCTCCGGGGGCAAGCTGTGCACCAACAGGGCCAAACTGCCATCGAGAGGGTAGCCGCCATTGTTGTTCAAGAGGTCGAAGCATATTCTCCGGCGCCCGCGCATGCGGCCACGCCCTGAGGTCAATCAGAGACTCACAAGGATCCAATCACCCCTGAAGAGCACCAAACTCATGAGCGATCGAATGAAGAAACCAAAGAACGACGTACGTTTCGCGGCCAGCCGCATCATCAAACCGTTCACATCCATTCTGTTGGCAATCGTCCTTGCAGCCGCCGCCCTTCCCGCCGCTGCTCAGATCGCCCGCCCCGCGCTCAACATTACGGGCTACGTGATTGACGCTGAGCTCGACATCACGACGCACCACCTCACCGCCACGGCACAGGTTAGCTTTACCGCTCCCGCGAACCTCGATGTCGTCACCTTCGGTTTCCATCCTGCGCTCAAGGTCACCAAAATCACCGACGACGCCGGCAAGCTCCTTGAAGGCGAGCGCACCGCCGACGGCTCCATCCGCATTACCACAAACACGCCCTTCGTCGACGGCCAGACCGCTCACTGGACCTTCGTTTACGACGGCATCATCACCGGCAACGAAGACGGCCCGATCGAGGGTCTCAAGCTCGCCGCCATTCAGGAGCCCATCAGCTATCTTCTCTATCCGGCCCGCTGGTTTCCCATGACCGGTTTCATGACCGACCGCTTCACTGCCGAGTTGCACATCCGCGTGCCCCAGGGGATCCGCGTCTTTTCCAGCGGCTCCACGGGTTCGGCGAAACCCGTCACCCTCTCCAATGGCAAGCCCGGCGATGAGTACGACTTCAACTGGACCAAGCCCGGATTCCCCGGAACCGTCATTGCAGGCCGCTATCTCCCCGCCGTCTCAGTCGGTGCCGGCAACGTCAAGGTTTACGTCACCGTCGCCCACCAGGCCTCGGCCAACCAGTTTGCGCAAACGGCCACCAGCGAATACAACTACTTCACCAATACGTTCGGCCTTCCTCCCACGCCCCGCATCAACATCGTCGAGCTGCCTGACGATACCCTTCCTGCCGTCTACGCGCCCGAGATTGCCGCCATCATGGGCTCCCGCACCGGCGACAAATCGGGCATCCGCCTGCTTGCCAACACCATCGCCCACCAGTGGTGGGGATTGGAAATCAGCCCCAAAACCCTCGACGATGCGTGGATCACCAACGGAATGTCCCGCTACGCCGAGCTCATGTATGTCGAGGACCAGAGCGGCGAAAACGCCCTCAAAGCCGCCATGGAAGACGTGGCCGCCGGCGCCTTGGCCTATGACACCATTCCTCTCTCCAGCGTGGGCCATCTCGATCCCTTCACGCCCCAGTTCCAGTCCATGACCCTCGAAAAGGGCGCCATGATCTTCCACATGCTCCGCTGGGAAGTTGGCGACAAGGCCTTTCAAGCCATCCTCCAGAGCGCGCTGAGCCAGTATGCCGGCGGATCCATCCGTACGCAGGACTTCGAGAAGGTTGCCGAGGAGCAGAGCCAGCAGCAGTTGGTGCCTTTCTTCTCCCAATGGATCGACGGCACCGGTGCGCCAACCTTCACCAACAAGTACGCCGTCTACCGCCTGGGCAACAACAAGGGCTTCCGCACCATCGGCGAGATCAACCAGGATCTTGACCTTTTTCGCATGCCGGTCGACCTGCGCATTGAAACTGACGGCAAAACCGTAAACCAGAAGGTCGAAGTCGTCGGCACCGATACCCAGTACATCGTCGACACATTCGGCCGTCCGCGCCGCATCAGCGTCGATCCCAATGACTGGGTCCTCAAATCCGGCCCCGACCTTCAGGTCCGCATCTCCATCCTCAAAGGCCAGCAGTTGGTGGCCCAGAACGACCTTCTTGGCGCCATCAACGAATATAAAAAGGCGCTGGAGGCCAACTCTCTCAGTTCGCTGGCCAGCTACCGCATCGGCGAAGTGCTCTTCACACAGTGCAACTACCAGGCCAGCGTCAACGCCTTCCGCGACGCCCTGCGCGGAGATGACACTCCCCCGTGGACAGAGGTCTGGAGCCATATCGCCATCGGCAAAATCTTCGATCTCACCGGCCAGCGTGACCGCGCCGTCGGCGAATACCGCCTCGCCGTCCAAACCAACGACAACACCCAGGGCGCCGTCAACGAAGCCCGTGAGTACCTGCAGAAGCCCTTCAGCCAGCCCGAAGGCGTCTGCATGCACTAGCCAGCCTGGGGAGCATGGAAATTGAAGGCCAGCCCTCGGACTGGCCTTTTTTCGGTCTTGTATCAGGGCATGACTTCAGTCATGCCGCAAGTACATTCATTTTGAGCAGGGCTTTAGCCCTTGAGGGCGGGGAACCAGGTCACCCCGCAAATAAAATCCGGGCCCTCAGGCCCGGATTCTTCTTCCGACGGAGGCTGCCGGCTACTCGCCACCCGCAGGCGCCTGTTCCGGATGCTTTTGCTGTTTTCCAAGCGACAAAACCTGCAATTCCACCTTCGCCAGGCCGGCCTTGGCCATGCCTAGCTTCTTTGCCGCGCCATAGGAGAGGTCGATGATCCGTCCCTCCTCCACCAGGTCGCCGCGATCCGTAATCCGGACCACGACCGAATGGTGGTTTCTCAGGTCCACGACCCGGACGATCGACCCGAAGGGGAGCGATGGGTGGCAGGCCGTCATGGCATACATGTTGTATGTTTCGCCGCTTGCCGTTTTCCGTCCGTTGAATACCCCGCCGTACCAGCTGGCTACTCCCTGGATTCTGTCCTTCCAGCTCTTGGCGGCAGGGGTTGGGGCGTTCTGCGGAATCGAGGGTTCCTGGTCACTGAGCGATGAGGGTGTTGCGCTCGATGCCGGGGAAGCCGCAGGCGCGGTGAAGGCTGGTCTGGGAAGACTCGCATCCGCTTGCACGGTGCGCGCTGAATACAATACCACCAGCGCCACCATTGCAACGGCGGAGACACCAGCCACGAGGCAAAGCCACAGCGGTGCCTTTCGTCTTAAGTTGCGTGTTTTCCTTTTCATAACCATCCGATTATTTTACTAGACCGACACTGGTTTGATGCCAGTGTTGTCAAGAACGACAACGGGGTTTTTGTTCGAAAATCACCGCCCGGCCCTCCTCGGAGCCGCAAGTTTCTTATTACGTTTGGGTTAGAATCTGCACCATAATTAGGGCCATTTTTCCTATTTTGGGCATCGATTTCTGTGGAAATTCTGTGGAAAATAAGGCACAAACAGGCAACCTGGCATGCCGCGTGCGCATCACCCAGTCAGCATCAAGAAATTAAAGGAGTTATCCGTGAAATCGACCCGCGCGTTTTTGTCCGTTGCCTTGACCATCGGATGTGCCTTAGCGTCCTGCGTTTTCGCCCAAGCGCCCGCCCCTCTCCTGGCTGGTCCGGTACCGCCGGCAGTCGTCAACGCCAAGTCGATCTTTGTCTCGAACTCTGGCTCCGACATAGACCTCTTCCCGGGGATCTACTCTGAGGGTCATCAACTTCCGTATCTATTTAGCGGAGACGAGGACCGCCCCTATTCGGAGTTCTGTTCCGCGCTCGCGGCTACAGGCGATTACAAGCTGCCGAGCGATCCGTCACAGGCCGATTTGGTTCTGGAGCTCCAATTGCGAGCTCACCCAGCCCCGGAATTGGGCGCGCCAGGCCCTCTGGCCGAGCTTCGGCTGATCGTCTACGGCGGCCAAAGCCATTACGTGCTATGGACAATCACGCAGGCCATCGAGCCCGCCAACCTGCAGAAGAATCGCGATAAGAATTTCGATGAGGCGATCACGAATCTCCTCAACAGATTCCTTCAGGTCGCCGGTAAGCTGCCGGTGCCGGCGCATTGAAAATAAATTTTTGAAGTTTGCCGATTAATTCGCGGAATTTGCTAGCCTTTTAGTAGGGTCTGTCGAGAGCCTTCCTTTCAAAGTGAGGCTTTCGCCAGGCCCTTTGCCATTTCCGGCGCAACAGGAGGCTTTTCATGCACTTAAGCGAAGAAGGTTTGGGTCTGATCAAGAGGTCCGAAGGGTTCCGAGAACGTATTTATCTCGATGTTGCAGGCTTCCCGACCATCGGCTTCGGGCACCTTGTCAAGCCCCCTGAGTCGTTTCCCAATGGCATTACCGGACCCCAGGCTGCCGCGATCCTCGCGGCCGATGTTCAGCAAGCAGAGCAAGCTGTCTCTCGAATGGTCAAGGTCGCTCTCACCCAGGGCCAGTTCGACGCTCTGGTCGACTTTTGCTTCAACCTCGGTGCAGGCCGTCTGGCTGGCTCAACCCTTCTCCGCGAGCTGAACGCCGGCCACCACGACGCCGCGGCCCAGCAATTGCTCTCGTGGGGCCACGCCGCGGGCGTCGTCAATTCGGGTTTGAAAGCTCGACGCGAAGCCGAGTTCTACCTTTGGACAAGCGGGGTCTTCGCAACACAAACGGTCGCAGACTGAAGGCCCCACCCCCCTCTCAAAAAACAGGTTGTGAAACTGTGAAACTGTGGACCGCGCAGAATCAGTCACTTACGGCCACAGTTTCACAGTCTCACAGTCCCGTTTCGGTCGTTTCGTTGCTCTCTTCGATCAATTCCAACCGCTCTCCGGCCTTCAGGTAGCCTTTGCGCCGGAACCAATCTTCCATCGCAGCCTTCAGCCGTTCCAGCGGAACGCGGTTTCCAATCTCCAGAACGCCATCGCCGGCTGGAAAGGTGTCGTCGAAAGCCGCGTCATTGGTGAAGTTCCGCATGGCAAAGTTGTCGATCTGTCCGATCGGGCAGGCGTGACGCTCACCTGCGGCGTCGATCCGGTTCACGGTCATGCGCCGCGCAAACATGGCTCTACTCTAAAACCTCGAAGCGGTCTTTCGTCGGAACGAGCCGCGAGCAACTTGCAGATCAGACGTCGGCACCGATAGGGTGAATGCTTCGGTGCACTGAAGACTCTGCGGGAGGAAGAACGAATGAAACTTCTCTTGAATTGGCTGCTCAGCGCCCTTGCGCTGCTGGTTGTTTCCCATTTTGTGCCCGGATTTCACGTCAACGGCTTGCTTCCGGCGCTGATCGCTGCAGTGGTCATCGGGCTGTTGAACGCCACTCTCGGGCTCTTCCTCAAGATCGCCACGTTTCCCTTGAGCATTCTCACCCTGGGGATCTTCCTGCTGGTCATCAACGGCATCATGATTCTCTTGGCCTCAGCCGTTGTCCCTGGCTTCCACGTCTCAGGCTTCGGCCCGGCGTTCTGGGGCGCGTTGGTGCTGGCCCTTCTGGGCATGCTGATTCGGGCAGTCGTCAAAGATTCGTAGTAGGGATTCGTAGCGGCGACGGCGCAGCGCCCACGACGGGCCGAGTCTGAGAGGTCTGGCGCGGACGGAGTTCGCTCGTCTACTTCGGCGCGCCAGTTTCGGCAGCGGTCTTGTCTTGCTGGATCGCTCCGCCGCTTTCCGGCTTGGCTATCGTAACCGGCTTCTTCGCCGTCCTGGGTTGTGCAGGGATCACTTTGACCACTTGCGGCGCCTTTGGTCCGGGCAGGGTTTGCGGGGTCCGGATGGCTCCGGCTTCCCCAAAGCCTCCAATCGCCGGCATGCGCGCCGGCATCACGATCACCTTGGCTGGCTGGTTCTGTTCCACGCGCATATAAACGCCCCAGCCTCCGCCTGCGACAACAAAAACGATGGCCGCCGCCGCCGCGCTGCGCATCCAGCCGCTCTCGGGCCGCAGCGTTCTCGGCCACGCCAGAACACGTCCGCGGCGCGGTGCCGCATCGAGCGCCGACTGCACGCGCTCTTCCAGCCCCTTGGGTACGGGCAGGCTTGCAATCAGCCGAAGAGTCTCTTCCGCCGGGCTTGAAGCGGATGCACTAGCTCTTGGATCACGAGGAATCGAATTCATCGCAAACTCCTCTCATGGCCGAGCAAGCCGGCCATCAGGTTGCGGGCCCTGAACAGCCGCGAACGGACACTGGATTCTGAAATCCCCAGAACGGATGCGATCTCTACGCTGCTCAGCTCTTCAAAGGCCGAAAGCATCAATACCTGCCGCTCTTTAGCCGGCAGTTGGTCAACGCAGCCGAGAACATGGGCATGGTGCTGCGCCGCCGCTGCCAACTCTTCGGCGGAAAGTCCCGTGGAGGGAAGCACACGCGCCAGCTCGGCCACGTCGTCGGTTTCAGGTCGTGTCTTGGCGCGCCGTTTGCGGTCGAGGACGATGTTCCAGACGATGCGAATCAGCCACACCCGGTGATCGCGCACTTCGCCCAGCGAATCCCGATGGCGCAGAACGCGCACAAACGCCTCTTGCACGGCATCTTCTGCGTCAGCTTGATTGCGAAGTACGGAATACGCCACGCGGTATAAAGCGCTGGCGTACTGGTCGACCATGGCGGCAAGCGCATCGTCTTCCGCGCGCCGGCGGGCTTCGTCATTCACCACGCTCGTGGGACTCTCCATCCATCCTGCGACAATGGCCTGGCCGGTGCTCATCACTCACCAGACGCAGCCAGAGAAGAAAATGCTCAGGTTCGCCTGCAGCCTGCATTTTGGCCCGCAAAGGGCAGCTTAAAACCCTGCCAGAGCGCGTCCTGCCGGTTTACTTGGCGGCGAGCTTTTCCGACGCAATTGACCCTGCCGCGCCCTCTTTGTCGGCGTCCTTCACCCTGGCCCACAGTGCGCGAGCCATGTCCTGCTTGCCCTCGGCCGCATAGAGATCGGCCAGGTCGAGCTGGGCCACGCTTGCTGAAACCGTGGCGGAAGGTTTGGCAATGATCGCGTTGTAAAGCGCGATCGCATCGTTGTCGCGGGAGGTCTGCCGGTAGAGTCCAGCCAATGCCAGCTTGGCCAGGTTACCCACGTTGCGATCCCAGGAGCCGGCCGCCGCTTTTAGCTCGGTCTCGGCTTGGCCGTTCTGCCCCAGGTCTTCATACGTGATCCCTGCGAAATACCGGGCTTTCGTTCCTTCGGGTAGCCAACTGTAGTCCTGGGCGATCGCCACGAACTCGCGATTGGCTTCCTTGGCCCGCGCGGCAGAGGTCGTGTAGGCGCCGGCTTCAGGTGGAGCGCCTGGGACCGCCAGCGGCGTTGTGTATACATCCAAGGCTGCGCCCAGCGCGGTGTTTGCGGCCGAAGAGCGAATATTCCAGAAAATCAGGCCAGCGATGACCAAAACCAGAACAACACCGATGCCGATGCCCCAGCGCACCGTGGCAGTCCGATGTTCGCCGACCCAACTGGCGCTGCTTGCGGCAGCTTGGGCAAATTTGTCCTTTTTCAGGGCGTGACGCGTTCGAGTATCCACGGGGTCTTTCTTGTCCTTTGCCGGTAGACTTGCAGGCGGGTCCGAACAGAAGAAAATGGTGCCACTGCAACCCGATCAGTGTATCAGCGCGGTTCGAGCACAGTCCACCGAGGCGCGGACGGTGCGTCCTTGCTTCTTGGGGCCCAATTCAACGCTGGATCTCGATCAACAGAACCCACGCATCAAAAAGCGCGTTGGCGAGCGAAAAAACCGTTCCTGCCGCCAGCCAGTACAGGCCTCCGCCAAATCCCCAAGCCAGCGAAAGGCCTCCGGCCACAAACGGAATCGCAGAGAGCTCCGTAAGCACGAAATGGAAAACCTTCGTCTTCGCATCGACATAAAGGTTCTTGCGCGCGGCTCCGTACTGCGAGAGCGTTGTTCCAGCCCAGATCACAACTCCCAGCGCCGTCAATTCATACCCGAGAATCAACCGGCTCAGATCCGGAATTAGACACAGAGACGACGCGAACAACACTGCCATCAGGCTCAGCAGCGCCTTGGCCGAACGCGACACCAGCTGCTTCAGCTTGACGATCTGCGCGAGATTGATTGACACAGCAACGAAGATCAAGCCCGCCAGCGCAGCGGACGCGCCAACCTCCGCCGTGAAAAAACTTGTCCAAGCCGCCGTATTGTATGCCGAATCCATGCCCGCGATGTGCGCCAGTCTATCAAACCCCGCAGAAACGTCGGCGCGTTTTCTTCGTAGTTGCCACCAGCTTGCCGCCGCGCGGCCGGAACGGTACGCTTAAGGAATGTACGAGGACTTCCACGTCGCCGACCGCTGGAGCGGCGAAGACCTTCACTGCCGCTGGAAGGGCACGATTGTTGCCATCGCCACCCGCCACGCCGATGCCGTAGACATCCGATTCGACGTCAACGGCCGCCCCATGTGGATCGCGTTGCCCTGCACCGCCTGGGTGGAGCAGAAGAAACGCGCCGGCAAGGTAATCACCGACCAACTAGCGGCCCAGGTTGCGGGGCGGTATTTGAAGCAACTGGTCGAAGAAGGCTACGACTCGCGGCGCGAGGTCTACACCATGACCGTGGATGAGGTGCTCGATCACCTGGACGCCGTCGTCGCAGAGGCCAAGACGCAAGGCTCAATGCCTGCCCTGCCGGTGGGACCCTAACAAATCGCACCCGGTCCAGCGCTCCCGCACGTCCAATATACGCACGCTTTCCGATCAACTCCTCATGACTCGAAGCGTTTCCATCCTTTTTCTCGCGGCCGCCGTTTTCTTCGCCGGGGGCTTTGCGGTCGCCGCGCAAAACCCTGCGCCCAATGCGCCGCTCCCCAATGCCAGCGAGCTGCTGCAGCGAGCCCTCGCAAACGAGCGCAAACAGGCGGCAGAGCGCGAAAAATATGATTGCCGTATCACCGACCGGACCATTGAGACCGACAGCAAAGGCAACACTAAAAAAGACACATCGGTTGTTTCGGATCTCTTCTTTGTCAACGGCATTCCCGTCGAGCGAACGCTCCAGAAAGACGGAAAGGATCTTTCGGCCGACGATCAGCATAAGCAGGACGATCGCGTAATGAAGGAGACGCTCAAGTACAGCAACCAGGCCAATGCGCAGAAGGAAGAGGACAAGGACAACCAGGAACTTGAAGATTTCATGCAAGCCATGATGCTGGCGAACGGGCACAGGGGGGTTGTTGATGGCCGCAGTGTGCTCTTCTACGACATCGTGCCCAATCCGAAATTCGACGCGAAGAACATCAACCAGCATCTGGCCCAGGTGATGCAGGGCAAGGTTTCCATCGAAGAGCAGACCGGCGAACTGATCGACATCAACGTAACTTCGGTTGCGGATTTGAAGATCGGCGGCGGACTTGTAGCCAATGTGCACAAGGGCCTGTGGCTGCACATCCACAATCAGCCGCGTCCCGATGGCGTCTGGCTCACTGATCTGGCTGAAGGCTCCGGCGATGCGCGTGCCGCGCTATTCCTTCATCCATATTTCCGTTTCAAGGAAACGGCGGACAGTTGCCATCTCTACACGGCCACGGCCAGTCAGGTGGGGCCCGTGCAAGTAGTTAAGCACCCGTAGACTGTCGGCTAGCCCTCCGCATGGGCCGCGGCCATGTCCCCGCGCCGCAGCACGCGGCTCAGAATCACATAGAGCACAGGGATAAAGACGAGATTCAAAACGGTAGAGAGCAACATGCCGCCCACAATCGTCGTTCCCACAGAGCGGCGGCCCAGCGCGCCGGCACCCGTGGCAAATACCAGCGGAAGAACGCCCATGATGAACGCGAACGATGTCATAAGGATCGGCCGCAGGCGCAACTCGCCGGCTTCGATCGCGGCTTCGGCGATGCTGCGTCCTTTGCGCCGCAACTGCTCAGCGAACTCCACGATCAAAATCGAGTTCTTCGCTGAAAGTCCAATGAGCATCACCAGGCCGATCTGGCAATAGACGTCGTTGGCGAACCCGCGCAGCGTAATGAGCCCTAACGCGCCAAGCACCGCCATCGGCACCGCCAGCAAAATAATGAACGGCAGCGCAAAGCTCTCGTATTGCGCCGATAGTGTCAGGTAAACAACCAGAATGCCCAGCGCGAAGATCACGAGAGCCTTGCCGCTGGACTCGATCTCGTCGAGCGTGAGCCCCGTCCACTCGTAGTTCATGCCGTGCATCATGTTGTCTGTGGCCAGTTTCTGCATGCTATTGAGTGCCTGTCCAGAACTCACTCCGGGAGCAGGCGAGCCGTCGATCTCGACCGCGCGAAACAGATCGTAATGCGTGATCACTGGCGGTCCCGCGCTGGCGGCCACCGTCACCAGGTTGTCGAGAGGAACCATCTCGCCGGAATCGGAGCGCACGTAATAGCTGTGCAGGTCGTTGGCCTTCATGCGGAAAGGTTGGTCAGCCTCTACGTAGACGCGATAGGTGCGGTTGTTGTAGTCGAAGTCGTTCACATACTCCGAACCCATGAAGACATTGAGAGTGGTCGCGATCTGTGTAATCGAGACGCCCATTGCCTTGGCCTTTTCGCGATCGATCGTCACCAGTTCCTGGGGATCGTTGGCGGAGAAAGTCGTGAACAAGTCAGTCAGGTCTTTCTGCGCTGCGCCCGCATTCACAATCTGATGCGCTACCCGGTCCAGGTCGCTGAGTGTGTTGCCGCCCTGGTCCTGCAGCATGAACTGGAATCCACCAAAGGCGCCCACTCCCTCGACCGCCGGCGGCTGGATCGCGGCCACCAGGCCGCCATTGGGCGCAAACATCAGCATTTGCAGTTTGGGCGCAATATCCTTGATGACGTCCGCCGTCGAGTAGGTCTTGTTGCCGTGCTCGTCGATGGTGTTGGTGTCTACAAACATCATGCCCGCATTGGACGCGCTCCCGGCAAAGCTGAAACCCAAAATGGAAAACAACCCCACCACGTGCGGATTCTGCCCGATGATGGCCGCTCCCTCGTCGGCAAGGGCGGTGGTGTAGGCAAGCGACGATCCCGGCGGAGCCTGAACGATCACCATGAAGTAGCCCTCGTCTTCCTGCGGGATGAAAGCTGTGGGAACCGTTCGGTAGATCCATACAGTTGCCGCGATCCCGGCGAAAAAGACCAGCAGGAGCAGATATCGCAATTGCAGCGCGACATGAATGATGCGCGCATATGTGCTGGCCAGCCAGCTGATGAATGCGTCTGCTCCATGAATGAAAGCCGCGAACGCCCGCGAAACCGGCCTGATGTGCAGAAAATCCAACTGTCGAGGCCGCGCTTCCTCGCCCCTCAGGAAGAGCGCCGACAACGCTGGCGAAAGTGTAAGCGCATTGAACGCCGATATAGCGATCGAGAAAGCAATGGTAAGCGAGAATTGCCTGTAAAGAATTCCGGTGGTTCCGGGAAAGAACGATACGGGTACGAAGACGGCAATCAGCACCAGCGAAGTGGCGATGACCGCGCTGGTCACCTCGCGCATGGCGCGCGAAGTGGCCTCGCGCGCATTCGAATGCTCCATGTGAATGTGCCGTTGCACATTCTCGATGACCACAATCGCATCGTCGACCACCAGGCCCGTGGCCAGCGTGATGCCGAAAAGCGTGAGCGAATTGATTGAGAAATCGAAGATCCGGATGAATGCGAAAGTCCCGACGAGCGAGACCGGTATGGTGACGGCTGGGATAATCGTTGCGCGCCAATCAAGCAGGAACAAAAAGATGACGGTAATAACGATGAAAATGGCCGCAGCCAGCGTAATAAGCACCTCGCGAATCGATTGGCCCACGGCCGTCGTGGAATCGAAGGCGATTGCGTACTCGAGGCCTGGTGGGAAGTTCTTTGAGAGTTGTTCGAGAGCAGCTTTGGCTTGGCGGTCAACTTGGATGGAGTTTGCGTTCGACAGTTGCTCCACGCCCAGGCCCATCGCGTCATGGCCCGCGTACTTCAGTGCGGTGCTGTAACCTTCGGCGCCCACCACTGCGCGGCCCACATCCTTCAGTTGCACCAGGCCGTTCGGCGAGTTTTTAACAATGATATTGTCGAACTCTTCCGGGCTGGTGAGCCGGCCCACGACGCGCACGGGGATCTGGTAGGCCTGCTTCGAATCTGCGGGCGGCTGCCCCAGTTGCCCGGCCGGAACCTCCACGTTCTGCTCTTCAAGTGCGTTTACTACATCGGTCGCAGTCAGGCCGCGGGCTGCCAGCCGCACCGGATCGAGCCACACCCGCATGGCGTACTTGCGCGCGCTGAAATTCTCAACGTCGCCCACGCCCGGTACGCGCTTGAGAGCGTCGACGACGTAGACGTCCAGGTAGTTGGAGATGTACTCGTTCGAATAGCGTCCATCGCGCGTGAAAAATCCGGCGCCAAAGACGAAATTGTAGTTGGATTTGTCGACCGTGATGCCCGTTGAAACCACCTCGCCGGGCAGGCGGCCTTCCACGCTGGCTACGCGGTTCTGCACGTCCACGGCCGCGATGTCGAGGTTGTATCCGGTTTGGAAGGTGATAGTGATCTGGCTGACGCCGCTATTCGTGCTCGACGAGCTGATGTAGCGCATCCCCTCCACGCCGTTGATCGACTCTTCCAGGGGAATTGTGACAGCCTTCTCGACGGTCTCCGCGTCGGCGCCCACATAGACCGCCGTCACCGAGACAATGGGCGGCGCCAGGTTGGGATACATCTCTACTGGAAGATTGGGAATGCAGATGGCTCCCCCAAGAATGATCAGCAGGGCGCAGACCGTGGCGAAGACCGGGCGATGAATAAAGAAGTCGACAAACACTAGTGAGCCCTCTTTCCTACGAGACCGTCGCGGGCCGCCGGTGTTTGCTCTTCCTTACCCGAGCCCCGTGATGCCTTCTATGGTGAGGATGATAGGCCGCCGCGCGGGGCGCGCCGCTGGTCTCTGCATGCGCTCCTTCCGCCTTGTTCTTGGGTCCGTTCCCTTGTCCCGGCGCGGGTGCCGCTTGTGGGGGTCCGCCCAGGGGCATCACGGGCATGCCGTCCACCAGAAACTGTGTTCCTGAAATGATCACCTGGTCGCCAGAATTAAGTCCTGAAATAATCGAGTAGTTGTTCCCCACCGCGTCACCGAGCACAACCGAAGTGCGGTGCGCCATGGCCATTCCATTTTGATGGATCACCACGAAAACAAAGCTTTCTTCACCCTGCCGCGTCACCGCGAGCACGGGAACCACAGCCATCGGCTTTGTGCTCCAGATAACATCGGCCTTCACCAGTTGCGCGTTGCGCAGCATGGTCGCTTGCGTCTCAACAGGAGCCTTCACCACGATTCCCTGCAGCGTGCTGTCCACCTCGGACGAGACAAAATCGATTCGCGTCTTCTCCAGCAGCTTGCCGTTGTTGTCCATCAGGTTTACACCCAGTCCTTCGCGCACATCGGCGGCGCGCTCGGTGGGAATGTAGATATACGCCTCGAGATGGCTGTTCTCGTCGACCGTCGTCAGCACCGTGGCCGGCGACTGATTCTGAGAAACGTAGTCCCCAATGTGGACCGGAATATCGCCCACCACGCCGTTAAACGGCGCGCGGATCGTGTAGTAGCTCAACAACTGTTCCCCGGCCTTGCGCGCTTCCACTGCCGACTGGTAATCCGCTTTGGCGTTTTGAAAAGCCTGCTGCGCCTGCTCGTACGCATCGCGGCTGGTCACTCCGGCCTCAAATAGCTTTTGCTGCCGTGCCTCCTCGACGGTGTCGTAGTCGTCCATCGCCTTCTTCTGCCGTTCGGTTGCCCGCAGTGAGTCTACGGTGGCCCGCTGTTGCCGGTCATCTATCTCCATCAGCAACTGCCCGGCCTTTACCTCGTCGCCGGAGTGAACCGCAATCTCTGTCAATTGACCGCTCACCTGCGGCAACACAGTCGTTGACCGGCGCGACTTGATGGTGGCCACATATTCGCTGCTTTGCGCCACCGGCGCCATGGTCACTGTAACCGTCTGTACCGGCAAGGCCTGCATTTGCGGTCCACCGGCTCCCGGTGCGGGCTTTTTCTGGCAGCCTGTCGCTGCCAATCCCGCCAGGACCACCCAACTGATCGCATGAATGCGCTGGAATCTGCTCTGGGTCACTTGATTCTTCCTCTGGCTGCAATGACCCCCGCACTCTGCGATTGAACATTGGGGCGGGCAGGCCGGTGTGCAGGCTGTGGTGCGTCTCTGCGATGCTTCGTTGCCGTGATCGCTTTGATGATCAGATACGCGGATCTGGGTAATCGATACAAAAAAACTGCGCACTCCATGGGCTCGACACGCGCGCATCTGCTTGAATCTTCATCGAGAATAGCGCATTCCACGGCTCCGCGGCGGTGACGCTTCTGGTTCCAGCCGGTGTCTGCTTCCGCGCGCTGTTCCCCATGCCGCTGGCTTCGCCATTCTCTCTACCTTTGACCTCTCGCCGGGGTGTTTCGTCGCTGCCAGCTTGGAGCGTTGGTGCTTGCCTGGAGCGTTCAGTCTGCCGGTTCCTTTTTTTGACACGCTATCTTCAAGTTGATAGCCTTTTAGTTAAGGGCACCCGCGGCCAATCTCACCTTTGCGCAATGCTCTCCCAATCGTCCCCGTCGTCTAGCCCGGCCTAGGACACCGCCCTTTCACGGCGATAACACGGGTTCAAATCCCGTCGGGGACGCCAATGAAATCTAGAAGTTGGCTCTAGTGCGTGATCTGAGTTGGCTTCTCGGTGACGCTGTGGCGACTTACTGGGGCCCAGCCACACCGATCACCGGAATACCAAGAGCGCGAGCATACGGTACGGGGGAACGCCTGTCCGGCTCGTTTTCGCGTGATGCTGCGGCTCAAGCTAGAAGATTCGCACGCGAAAGCCCGCGCTTACACCGAATGAGTTCAAGTTGCCGTAGGTGAACTGGGGCCAGTCCTGATACTCGAAGTCGGCGGCGCGGACAGAAACTCTGCGCGTCCAATGGAAGTCCAATCCGCCTCCCGCCGTGACCACCAGGGAGCGCCCGTAAGCGTATTTGTATGGGAAGTTGAAGTCGCCGAACCCGACCAATCCCTTGATGTAGGGCTGGAACCGGCCGAAGTCGAAGTGGTAGCGCCCGCCGATCGAATAGGTCTCAGCGTGGAGATTCGCCGTCTGGTTGAATTCCAGCCAGCGCTCCTCCACCTCAGCGCCGAGGCGGCGTCTGGTGTCGGCATCGATGAATCCCGTGATACCGGCCATCTTGCGCTGGCCGTATTGAAAAGAGAATCCGGAGCCCATGGCGCCAGCCGATAACCTGAGCCCTCCCTGGTCGCCCGAAGCTGCAACCTGCGCGCGCGCCGTGCGCGGCCCCATGCACGCGATGGAGATCACGAACGCAAGAACCGAGACCATCCGAAGCTGCAAACCCGGCCTTTCGCTCCGCCAGAGATTCAAATCATGCAAATGTCTCATCTGGAATTCCGATTTTGCTTTCCCGATTGCCAACCAATATACATTCAGCTGCCCTGACACAAAACCCAAAAACTAAGCTGGCGGGAAGTTGAGAGTTTGCGGCCGTCGTGGTTCTCTGGAGAGGGAGAGGAGAGCCGGGATATGGGGAATCGATGTCTCCTAATGAATCTCCACCTTCCTTCCACCTGCTTTGGAACGCACCGCCTTTTTAGGGCAGTCGAAAAACTGAAGTAGAATGGACCGAATGTTCGCCATACGCGATCTCGCAATCGCAGGGCATGGGCACCCTGGACGGACAAGAGGCCGCAGGGCCTTGATCGCTACTGGCGCGACGCTTGTTCTACTACTCATTTTTAGTACATCCGCGGTCTTCGTCGAGGGGCTCTGGCCAGTCGAATCCTTTCAGATTGGTGTTTTTATCCTCACAGGAACATACCTGCTTCTTCGCATCCGAAGGGAGCGCGAAAACCTGGCAGGCGGCGTAGCACCGTGGCTTGTGTACCTCATTCCTGCCTGGGGGGTGATCCAAATCCTCGCGCACACCACAGCTTCCACCATCGAAACTCGCGAAGCTGTGCTGCGTTGGGGGGCCTTGGCTGCAGTATTCTTCCTTGCGCAAACGGTGACTAACACGGTTGCAGCCCGTGAATTGATGCTTTTGGCGTTTTTGTGCTTTGCGGCAGTGATGGCTGTGCTTTGCCTCACCCAGCTTTTCACCTCAGAGGGACGCGTCCTCTGGATTTTCCCAACGGGATATCCGGATGTATATGCAACGTTTCCCTCCTACAACAATTATGCGCAGTTCGTTGAACTATTCCTGCCGATTGCCCTTTGGTGGGCTCTGCGCGAGGGCTGGGGTGCTTTGGGATACGCCCTCGCTGGCGGCATACTCTACGCATCGGTGATCGGTGCTGCTTCGCGCGCAGGCGCTATCCTCTGCACGGCTGAATTGCTGATGATGCTGGTGATCGGGTTGATTCGACGAAGGCGCGAAAAGTCGGGCCGTTTCTTCAGCGCACCAACAGCCACGCTGGTCATGGTGCCTCTCCTGGCAGCGATCTTCACGTCCGTAGTTGGCTGGCAGCGAATTTGGGAGCGCTTTCAACAAAACGACCCTTATTTGGTGAGACGAGAATTCGTCCTCTCAGCGGTTGATATGGCACGGCACCGGCCACTGATGGGGTACGGGCTGGGAACATTCACGGAGGTCTACCAACAACACGCGATTAAGGACTTCCCGTTTTATGCCAACCACGCCCATAACGACTGGGCGGAATTTGCCGCAGACGGCGGAGTTCCGTTTCTGCTCCTGGTATTGATCCCGTTTGCCGCTGTCGTTCCGACGGCCATCCGGCATCCCTGGGGCCTTGGGCTGATTGCAGTGATGCTCCACGCCTGCGTGGATTATCCTTTTCCGCGTCCAGCGGTTTCAGGCTGGATGTTTGCGATGCTGGGCCTCCTTTACATGGCGCGGACCTCGGATCGGCGTAAACGCGGACCGGCTGGTCCTCCTCATCCAGATCATTCTCGTCAAGTATTGGAATTCAAGCGCTGAAGAATTCAACTTGGCCGGGCATGGATTCGGACTGATGGTACTACGAGTGTGCCCGAAATCCGGGGCGTACCAAGGGTCCGCCGGTATTGAAGGCGGAGATGAACGAGCGATGCTCCAGGCTGGATGGAAAACTCAAAGTTCCCACGGTTCATCATCTCGCTTGAGAGGTCAGCGGATTCCGCCAGCACCGTTTCAGAACCGGCGGCGATGAATTGCCACCGTAGCCCCGTCTCAGGAGGAATCTCGTCGGTACGGTAGGAGTACTCCAATTCGTAATTGCCGGGCGGGAGAACAATAGCTTGTTGGGCGATCGTGCAGTTTTCCGGCTGGCCCCCGGAGAACTCCGTCTCCAGACCGGATGGACCCGGCCAGGAATGAAGGCCGGGGTACGAAAATACTGCCCAATCGAAGCCGACAGGCAGTGGGTCGCGGGCGAAATTTGGATTGTTTGGCGCGCCCGGATCGGCGACTACCCAATGCCTGTCGATCAGGCCATTCCAGAGCGCTTTGGCTGCATCTCCCTCCCTGGCCGCGATTAGCCGGTCGATCACCGAGTACATCTCAGGGTCATCCGTCCTGGGATTTCCGACTTCGCTGAGGCGATCGGCAACTTCGGCGGCAGCAGGCAGTTGGTTTTTGGCGAGAAGAAAATCGAGATACTGCCGGATAAGCTCGGGATTGTTGTTCACGATCCTTCGCTCGATCTCGTTGGGGTCGGGCGATACGCGCCAGCACAATTCGAACAAAGGCCGCATGTTGTCCGACGGCATTTCCGCTGCGCTCTGGGCCCATGTCCAGAATGACGGCAAGTTGTTGCGACGAAAATAAAAGTTGGTCAAACTCCAACGCGGCAGGTAGGTGTGGTCAATTGCAGAAGCTTCCAGCAACAGTTCTTCTGCTGCGCGGTAATTACCGGCGCCTTCAAGGCGTAGACCCAGTTCTATGTCGGCTTCCGCGTTGTAAGGGTCAAGGCTAATTGCTGTTTCGAGGAGCTGCTCCGCATGCGCATCATCGAGGAGCGCGAGGCGCATATAGTATTCCCACGAGTCGGGTTCCAGACGGATGGCCGCGCGAACCGACTCCGGCGTATTCAGCCGGAACAAGTAGTCCGCCCTGGCCAGCGTCCAGGAGAACCAGATCCCGAAAGCAAGAATACTGGCGATGATTGTTCGCCACGCGATCGCGAAAAGTCGGATTTGAAAGCGGGTCACGGCCCTCCAGCGTATCACTTGATTTCAAATTCTGAAAGACATGCGCTAAATCGAGCTGAATCTCCAGGAAGAAGGCCTCGCGCATTCTCGGTGTCTGTGCTGAAGCCCGAAAACGAAATTGGAAACTCATCGCACTTTCTTGTATGTCACGTGTCATACATAGTGCGATCAACGAAGTGCTTGAAATGCAGATCCTTCCTGGCGTATAAGAGACGGATAATTGGGCAGAGTGCGAATCCACCCAGGAAGGGGCGCAAAATGGCCGGGAAGAGCTGTATGGTGGCAATGATTTTTGTCGCCTTCTCGTGCGCATCCGCATCCGGCACGACAAGCGCGATAGGCACGGTCAGTGCTCGCGGGGACATTCGCATCGATGGCAGTACTGTGTGGGGTAATGGAACGCTTTTCGACGGCACAACCGTAGAAACCGGGCAAGCCACCGCGACGCTGCGGCTCGACAACGGCACCGAGATCATGCTGGCGATCAACTCACACGGCGTAGTGTACGGTGATCATCTTGTTTTGCTGCAGGGCAAAAGCCAGCTAAAGACACTCGGCGCACCCTTCGCCCTCGAAGCTGATGGCCTGCGCGTGGTTCCCAGTGAACCAAATGCTTTTGGCGTTGTCTCGTTAGGCCCATCGAACACCGTTGACGTCGCAGCCATGGCCGGCGATTTTCGAGTTGTCGATGACGTGCGCTTTTCGATTGCCCACGTGTCCCGCGGAGCGGCGATTTCGTTTCCCGCAGCACAGAACGCCGCAGCTCCTGGAAGGTCGTCCTATGTCGAAGTCAGCGGAAAAGTGACCTATGAAGATTTCTATTACTTCCTGACTACCGACCAGGGTGTGAAGTACCAGCTCGTCTCGGGAGAGGAACTTAAGAAATTCACAGGCAAGACAGTCGTAGTTTCTGGTTTCCTAAAGGCTGCTGCGACGCCCTCGGGCATTCCACAAGTCATCGTAGGCTCAGTGAATATCAGCCGCGCAAAAAGCGCAGGAATGACGATGCAGACGAAAGTTTTGATTGGAGCTGGGATCGGTGGCGGCGCTGCGGTCGCTGCAATCGTCGCAGCCGAATCCGGCAAATCCTCGGCAAGTCGCTGAGCTTTCATTCGCGACATCACCCGACGTCCTCTTCTCACAGCCCCCGATCCGACAAAAAGTAGTGCACTTTATTGTGACCTCGAGTTTTCGGTTCAATGCTCGAATCCGTGCTGCTCGAGGTTTTTCCACAACTCGCGCTGCGTTCTCTCTACTCGAATCCCCATAATTTCCCCTATGGCCGCTAGTTGCAAAAGGGCGACGGTGCAGACATTCCGCCTCAGATGCCGCGCGTCCGATTCCGCATCGGCGTTGAAGGAAGATGGTTACCTTTGAGAGAACTTTGGGAACCCCTTCGTCATGCAGATGCCTTACATTTTCCATTTTCGCCTTTCGTGAAACTGTGCTAGAGTCCTTTGCACCGCCTCGTGTGAGGCAAAACTCGACCGCCATCCCCCGATCCGAACTCTACGTTCGGAATCATGGCTCCAGAGGAAATTTAGGCCTCTCTCGCAGGATTCCAGGCTGCTGGGACTGAAGAGTGCGAAGCGCGCCCAGAATCTATCGCCGCCGCTCCGAGCGTGCGTTCAATCATTCCACACCATGAAAGTTCTTAAGCCGCGCTCGCGGATGATCAGCATCCGGCTGTCGGAGGAAGAGTATGACGGGCTCTGCCGTCTTTCGACGGTAACCGGCGCTAATAGCCTTTCCGACCTTGCGCGCAATGCGATGCGCCTGTTTCTCTGCCTTACTGCCCATGAGCGGCTTTTGACCGACCCAACGGGCGCGGTCCAGGCACAAATGGAGATTCTCAATCGGCGGGTCGACGAGTTAAGGAATCAGCTCTTATCCACGGAGCGTTCAACGACCCGATGATCGTCATGAGACGAGTGCCAGAGAGGCTTCAATTCCGGCCTCCGATAACTGCTCGTTCGCTTACCTTAATCACCACGGAGCCCATATGAGAAGAATGGTATTTGTGTTTGTGGCAATTGCGGCAACGGCCGCGGCTTCTGCACAGCAGGAGCCCGCTCCGCTCCATGAGGGAGCGGGGGCTACAACGCTCAGCGACGTTTCAAATCTCCCTCTGGCCAGAATTGGTAACGACGATTTGATTGGCATCACGGTCTACGACTCTCCCGAGCTCACCCGCACGGTGCGCGTCAGCTCAGAAGGCAATATCTCGCTGCCGATGGTTAAACAACCCCTCCACGCGGCTGGTCTTTATCCTTCGGATCTGGAAAAAGTAGTTGCGGATGCGCTGACCGAAGATCATGTGCTCGTGGACCCGGTTGTGACCGTCTCCATCGTTGAATATCGCAGCCATCCGATCACCGTAGTTGGCGCGGTAAAAATGCCTCTTACGTTTCAGGCTACGGGAAATGTAACTCTCCTTGATGCGATCTCCCGCGCCCAGGGACTTGCCGATAATGCTGGCTCGGAAATCCTCGTAACCAGCCGAGCGCCGGATGCTAACGGCAAACCGGCACCGCTGGTGCAGCGCATCCCGGTGCGTGGCCTCCTCGACGGAACAAATCTCTCGCTGAACTTGAGCCTGCAAGGCGGCGAAGTGATTCGTGTTCCGGAAGCCGGGCGCATCTTCGTTGTGGGAGACGTAAAAAAATCGGGTGCCTTCTACATTACTGACGGCTCCGACAGCAGTGTCTTGAAGGCGCTTGCTCTATCGGAGGGCCTCGACAGCTTTTCTTCGAACAAAGCCTATATCTATCGAACCGACGATGCCGGCGAAGGCCGGAAAGAGCTACCCATCGAGCTCAAGAAAATCATGGATCGCAAATCGCCGGATGTAACGCTTATGGCCGGCGACATCCTCTACATCCCTAGCGCGAACGGAGCCAAAGCCAGCTTGAAGACCCTCGAAACTTCGCTGGGGATCGGCACCGCTCTCGGCGCCGCCTTCATTTATTACGGAGCACGGTAAGCCACCTGAAGAGGACCTATGCCTAAACAATTGAAGCTGACAGAAGTTCTACCCCCCGAACTGTCAAGTCGCAGCATTTCGCCGGCTTACTTTGCTCCCATTACCCTGCACGAGGACGTTGAAGCAGACGGGCCTGCGGTGCCATTGTCGCACTATCTCTGGATTTTCCGCCGCCACGTCTGGAAGATCGTTGCAGTGATCGCAACATGCGTACTTGCGACGTTTGTAGTATCGGCCAGATTGCAACCGATCTATCAATCAACCGCAACTGTGAATGTCGATCGTCAGGCGCCCTCTGAAGTTGTGGGTGAAGACTCGACCCGCTTCGTAGCTCCAAACGATGCCGATCAATTCCTCGCTACGCAGATCAAGCTCATTCAATCCGACGCGGTCCTGCGGCCCGTCGCAGAGCAGTATCATCTCCTGAGCCTCGAGGGCCAGACGAGCAGTGCTTCCACCGAACGCGAGCAACTTCTCGCTTCGGCGCCAATCACCCTCAAGCGGTTGAGAGTTACCCGTTCCCCGAACACATATCTCCTCCTCATCAGCTATCGCTCCCCTGATGCGCATCTCGCCGCCGATGTGGCCAATGCCGTCGCCAACTCCTACTTGCTCCAGACGTACGATCTCCGCATTCGTTCTGCTGCCGGAATGTCAACATTCATGGAGAAGCAACTCGATGAGCTGAAGGCCAAGATGGAGCAATCGAGTCTCGCGCTTGCCCAATTCGAGAAAGACCTCGACGTCATCAATCCCGAGGAGAAAACCAACATTTTGTCGGCGCGGCTACTGCAATTGAACACCGACTACACCACCGCACAAACCGATCGCGTTCGCGCGGAAGCGGCATGGAACGCGATTAGGTCCGGCTCCCTTGAAGCCGCCGAGGCATCTTCTCAGGGAGATACGCTGATCAAGCTCTATGAAACGCTGGATCAGGCGCGGCAGCGCTTCGCAGTGGTAAAAGCCACCTACGGCACCAGTCATCCCGAATATCGCAAAGCGGCTTCCGAACTGGCCGAGGTCGAAAAGCAGTTCAAAGATACCCGCAGCAGCATCGCCGAAAGAGTGCAGGCTCAGTATCAGGAAAGTCTGAACCGCGAGCAGATGCTCCAGGCAGCCGTCAACCAAACCAAGGCCGAGTGGGACCGCGTCAACGCCAGTTCCTTCCAGTATCAGCAATTAAAGCAGGAAGCCGATGCGGATAAAGCGCTCTACAACGAATTGATCAAGAAGATTCGCGAGGCCGACATCAACGCTGGCTTTCAAAACAACAACATCCGCATCGCCGATGTCGCGCGACCCTCCTTGAAGCCCGTTTCCCCGAACATGGCGCTCAACCTCGTGTTGGCGTTCCTGTTCTCCACCCTGTTGGCGGTTGGCGGCGCCATCGTCCTCGACTCGCTCGACACCACGCTTCGCGATCCCGAAGAGGCCAGCCGATTCCTTGGCGCCGACGTCATTGCCACCATACCTGTCGATCGCGCCGGAGCTCATTTGCCAAGGAGCCCGGAAGGCAGTGTTCCGGGAGTCCTCGTGCCCAGAAACGGCCATAACGGTCATCGCAAGGACTACTACCATGGCGTCTCCAGCTTCGACGAGGCCATACGAAGTCTTCGCAACACGATCCTTCTGTCAGACTTCGACAGCCGCCTCCATGCCATCGTTCTTACCAGCGCCACTCCGGGCGAGGGCAAGACAACGCTGGCGGCTCACCTTGCCATCGCCAATGCTGGCCGCGGCAAAAAGACTCTGCTTGTCGACGGCGATTTGCGACGCCCTAGCCTTCACTCGAAATTCGGCCTAAACCCTCAAACGGGGCTCTCCAATGTTCTCACCGGCGAACTCTCCTGGGAGGAAGTGGTCGTCCCAATCGAGGGCAAGAGTAATTTAAGCCTTATTCCTGCCGGCCTAGGCTCTCACCGTGCCGCTGACTTGATCGGACCCCGGCTCGCCACTCTGCTTGACGAATTCGCCAAGGAATACGATTTGGTAATTCTGGACTCGCCCCCTCTCGTAGGTTTCGCGGAGTGCCTCCAGATGGCTGCGGCTGCCGACGGCGTTCTCATTGTCAGTCTTGCTGGAGAAACCAAACGCAGAGCTGTCGCCGAAGCTATCGGCACACTCCGCCGTCTCCGAGCGAATATCGTTGGGGTGGTGCTCAACCAGATGAGCCATAACACATCACCTGACGGATCTTCATACTACGCGAACTACAGTTACTACAGCCGTGATGGACACGAGAGAATCCACGAGACGTGATGCATTCTCGCCCGGTCGTAGGTTTCTCTACAGCGTGTCCGGCTTTGTTCAGATTCCTGGCGCGTCAGGGGGGAGGTGGCGGACGCGAAGTTAAGCGGATGTTGTTCTGGCGCCCAAACCCACTTCACCCTCCAGAACCGTTTTTATCAAGAATGTCCAGCGAATCTCCTTTTTCGAAATCACGCCGATTACTGTGCAACTGAAGCTAGCCACCAAAACTCGCAACACCGTGCGCGAGCTCGCCCGTCTGTGTGTTCCCGCCACCGTATATTCCCGCGGGGCTCGCTTCTATAACGACGTCCGCTGCCGCCGGGTCATGGACGCCGCCTCTTGGCGGACCTTCCGGACCGCTTCCCGTTCATTGCAACCCTCGACGGAAGCGACCACCTCCGTGAAGGTGGCAACGCTGCTCTACCCCATTTCCATCCGTCCCGGAACCGAAGACGCTACGGAGCTGATTCATTCCGCCATCCGGGAAGCCTACGGTAAGTACCTGCCCTCCGGCTATGTCCAATTCGTGATCGATGCCGGTGCGTATATTGGTGACGCCTCCGCTTGGTACCTGTCGCGCTTCCCCCAGGCCACGGTTGTCGCGCTCGAGCCCAACCCCGATGTTTATCCCATCCTGCGCGCGAACTGCGCGCCCTACACAGACCGTGCGGTGGCCCTAAACGCCGCTCTCTGGCCCTCCTGCGCAAAGCTCACTCTCTGTGCGAATAAGACCGAGACCGGCGCCTTCGTGAAAGAGACCGGCAAGGGCGGCGTCTGCGGCGTCAGCCCCATCGATCTTCTCGATCGCTACAACCCCGGCGGCACGATCGATATCTTCAAGATCGACATCGAAGGCGCCGAACTCGAACTCTTCACGGCCGACTGCGATTCGTGGCTCCGGCGCACCCGCTGTATCGTCATGGAGATCCATGGAGTTGCGGAGCGCGCCGCGGTGCTGGCCGCCATGCGCCGGCACTCCTTCTGCTGCGAACGTTACCGCGAAACATACGTCTTCCTTCGCCGGGACGAACTCCGTCTTGCATTGACCTCATCCCATGAATTCATCGCTGGAAACGACGCCCAACTCGACGGCAACGATCGAGTTCTTCGGTAGGCGCCTGGACATTTCACGCCTGTTTGCGGGCTCGCTGCTTGCCAGCCCGCTGCGGCGGCGCTTCACCAGCAACGTGGCGTTTATCGTTGCCGGGAACGGCGCCTCGCAGGCTGCCAGCCTGCTGGCGTATTTCGCCGTCGCGAGAGTTCTGGGCAAGGATGCCTTTGGCCGGTTCTCGCTGGTGCAAAACACCGCGGTGGTTCTCGCCGGCTTGACGGGATGCCTGGGATTAACCGCCACCAAGCACCTGGCCGAGTTCCGCGCGAGCGACAGCCGGCGAGCCGGAGCCGCGCTGGGCCTTCTGGATACGGCTGCCTTTGCCGCGGCACTCACCATGGCCGTGGTGCTGTTTTTCGGCGCCACACCGGTGTCGGCCGTCGCCTTTCACGCCGCCAGCCTCGCGCCTCTGCTCAGGATCGCGGCGCTGCTGCTGTTCTTCACCGCAATTACGAATTCCCAGAGCGGCGCCCTGGCTGGATTTGAAGCGTACAAGCGGATGACCGGGCCGCTTTTCTTCCGCGCGGCGATGATTCTCCCCGTACTTGTAGCCGGCGCTGCCCTTGCCGGCATCACCGGAGCGCTGTGGGCTCTCACCGCGATCGCGGCTATGATGTGCATTTGGAATCGGCGCATCCTTCAGCAGTGCTGCCGGGCGCACGCCATCCGGCCAGACCTCCGCGCCGGCCTCAAAGAGTGGGGCCTTCTCGGGCGCTTTTCCGCCCCCGCGTTTCTGATCGGCATCATCCCCGCTCCGTGCCTCTGGCTCGGGCAAGCCATGCTCGCCCATCAACCCCATGGTTTTGCGGAGTGTGGCGCCTTCGCGGCCGCTTTTCAATATCGCATGGCGATCACCGCGCTGCCGGGCCTGCTGGCCGCGCCGCTGGTGCCCATGATCTCGAACATCGATCTTCCCGACGCGCAACGCCGCAACCGCATGATTGGAGCGGTCTGCCTCGCGGCGCTCATCGTCTCCGGCGTTCCGGCACTCATCATGGGATTGTTCTCTCCGTGGTTCATGCGGGCCTATGGCTCCCGCTTCGTTGTCAACTCCGCGGTTCTCGCCGTTCTGGCCTCGAGCGCAGTGGTGAGCGCCGTCGGCAATCCCATCGTCGCCGCCCTCACCAGCATGGGCAGGATGTGGCACGTGTTCGCGGCCAATGTTCTGTGGGCCGCCGTGTTTCTCATCTCCGCGGCAGGACTGGTTCCCTTGCACATGGCCTCAGGTCTCGCCTCAGCCCAGATTCTGGCCGATCTCTGCCTGCTCGTGTGCGTCCTGGCCGCGTACGCCATTCTGCAGCGGACGGCCTGCAACAAACTGCTGCGCCCGGAGCAAGCTTGCGGTCTCGAACCCGCGAGCAGCTTCATTCCCCGCTGATAGGCTGCCTGGGCACTGTTCCAGGCAGAACGCGAAAACAATTCATGGCCGCGAGCGCAATTCCTAATGTCCGGATGTTGGTGCAGTACCGGCCGATACTGCAGGAGCGTCCTCGCCTCGCAACGCTACCAGGAGCCGTGTTGCTCGTCTGGCTTTCAGCCCTAATGGTGCTGGACTGGTGGTTGCCCAATGGCGCAGGAAGTCGTGCTGTCCCGCACGCACTCCGGTTAGGGCTTGTCGTATTGCTCTGCGTCTATTGCGTAGGCCAGTTGCGCACGTTGTCGCGTTCCAGGGTGGCGTGGTTCCAGCTTCTATGGCTGGTTTTCATGTGCGTCAGCTTCGTCTCTACTGATTACCTTGACAGCGCCTCTGCACTTTATGTTGGCTACTATGCGCTTTGGATCGTTGTCTTCTGGGGTGCGTACTGCCTGTCCGCCAACTGGCACCTTACGCCGCGACAGGTCGCGCTCGCTGGAACCGTGCTGAACGCCGTCACATGCGTGTACGACATCCTGTTCATTTACTTAGGCAGGCGGCCCGGCCAGCCCTACGACCCCGTCTCAACAAACCCGTTTTCACTCGGAGAAGCATACGTCCTGTTGTGGTTCCTTCTTATGCAGGCGCTGGCCCCGATCCGGGCCTCTGGAGCGGTGGTCGCGCTTACGAGCATCGTTGTTGTGATCTTTGGGCTTGAACGTGGCGCGTTCATTTCCATGCTCTTGGGGCTTCTCGTCTATACGTCGGTGCAAGCCTATATCAGGCCTCGCTCCAAGAAGCGCGGGATTAAGTGGCTGGTTCCGACGCTCTTGGCGGTTGGTCTCTCTTGTTATTTGACCGTCGGAGGGATGATCGCCCGGTGGGCCGACCTGAGCAACCCGGCGATCGCCGGATCTGGGCGCTTAAGGTTCTGGACGGTCATCCTCAACGACTGGTCAAATGCTGACGCCGCCACGAAACTATTCGGCTCAGGCCCGCGGACTGTCCAAATGCTCCTCGGCGACAGCGTCGTGTTCGCGCATAACGACTTTTTGGAGCAACTTCATTGCTTTGGTCTCCTCGGAGCCGTCCTCTTCATTGGCGTCTGTGCGGCCATGTTGCGTGAGTGTTACCTGCTAGTAAAACTTCGCTCGACGCACGCCGATGTCTTCTGCGCGGCAACAGCGGTCTTCATCTCTACCGGACTGTATTGCATCGCGTCCTACGCTACTTCTACTGTGTGGTTTTCCGTGGCTGCCGGAGTCGCCCTCGGAACGGGAAGAAGACAGAGGTACGTATGTGGGCCCGGCCGCTTCCGTCTGATTGCAGTTCGAGAGTTGCGTGAAAATCCTCTTCTGCGCCAACTGGACAGACACGCGTCTCGATGAGCCGGATGCGCAGCGGCTCTTTGCCAAATTACTCAAATGCTCAAGGTTAGGCCACCACAGAAAGAAAAGGCTCAGAAGCTAAACCGGAAAAAGCGGGCAACTAACTTTAGGCGTTAGCCAAATGCAAGCCTTTGTGAAGAGTTTTGTTATACCACTCTTGGCAAAACGGAGATGGACCCGCGTGTGCGAAATTGGCGCAAGGCTGGGTGGTAGTACAGAACTTTTGACCACGCTCCCCTCTATCGCTCTTACTGTCATTGACCCCTGCCTCGATTGCGACCTCAACGGAAAATTCGCGGGCAACCCGCATGTGACGATCAAGAAAGGCATCAGTCTGGAGGTACTACCTGAGTTGAGCGATGCCTTCGACTGCATACTGATTGACGGCGATCATAACTGGTACACCGTTTTCCATGAACTAAAAGTGATTTCTGACCGGGATCTCCTCAAGCTGGGCGGTATGGTTTTCTTCCATGATGTTGAATGGGCCTACGGACGCCGGGACATGTACTATCAGCCTGAAATGATACCGCAAGAGTACCGTCATAGTTGCGCACAAAAAGGCATCGTGGAGGGTCAAAGCGAATTATCAGATCTAGCTGGCGTCAACTCTTGGTTTTGGAATGCCACGCACGAGGGTGGCGCACGCAACGGAGTGCTCACAGCCATCGAGGATTTCCTGCGGGAACACAAGGATGAATACAAATTCTTTCGAGTACGCGAGGAATGGGGGCTGGGGATAATGTACCGCCGCAAGAACTTTACGGATGACTTCAGGTTCTTGACCGTTGAGTGCAAAGGTTTGGCCCACACCGTTTTCGCTTGGCCAAAGCGGTTTACCAAGGCTCACTTTCCTTCCACGTTCTCCCTGGCGAAATCGCTATTGGGGAGAACGTAACCCAATTTCGGATTGTTTTTGCTTTCAGTGAGACCGGCGGGTCTGTCAAAGGCATAATTTCGGATGCACGTATGTGGGCCCGGCCGCTTCCGTCTGATTGCAGTTCGAGAGTTGCGTGAAAATCCTCTTCTGCGTCAACTGGGCAGTAGCCCGTCTCGATGAGCCGGATCTGCATCGGTTCTGTCCCGAATATGTCACGCCCACGCAGCCGTACTGGTTCTTTCGGCATCTTCGCGATCGGCACACGGTCGACGTGATCGATTTCCGAGGACCATTTGGCCTGCACCGGCTGGAACGTAGCACTGTGCGATGTTTCCCGTACCAATCCGTAAAAGCCTTCCTGCGGGAGCGCCGCTACGATGTGGTTCTCTCTCATGGCGCTCAGAGCGGACTTGTGCACTCGCTTCTTTGCGGCCTGGTCGGGCGCAGCCGGCCGCCTCACTATCTCTTCGATGTCGGCGCGATTAACGGGGGCAGTTCCAACCCGGCCGCCGTCGCAGCCTGTCGCATCGCCTTCCGCTCGCTCGCCGGTTTGATCTATCACAGTTCCAGCCAAGCGCAGCACTACCGTGCCAACTTCCCCGAATTGCACGCCCGCTCCCGGTTCATCCCGCTCGGCGTGGATGCCGGCGAGTTCGCACCGCAGGGAGAGGCCACCGAGGACCAAATCATTTGTGTCGGCTACGCGAAAAGGGATTGGACCACGCTGCTTGAGGCGTATTCCGCGCTGCGCACGAAGACGCGCTTGGTGCTCCTCGGCATGCCCAAGCCGCATGATCCGCTTCCTCAGGGCGTCATGGCGTTCCCGCGGGTGAACATCGCGGAGATGCGGCAGTGGATTGCCCGGTCGCGCTTCGTCGTGCTGCCCATCCCCGATACGCCGTACTCCGTCGGCCAGCAAACGCTGCTCCAGTCCATGGCCCTGGGAAAAGCGGTCGTGGCCTCCGATATTCCGGCGCTGCGAGATTACGCAACGGACGCCATGACCGCATGTTTCTACCGGCCCGGAGATGCTGGGGAGCTCACGGAGCGAATGGCCTACCTGCTGGAACGCCCTGACGTGGCCGACGACATCGGTCGCCGCGCCCGGCAACACGTGATAAACGAATTCTCCGAGAGCCTCATGGCCAGCCGGATTATGGAATTCGTATCCCAGGCCGCCTGACCATTTACCACTTGCCGATTTAGATTGCACTAATCGAATCCGAGATCACAAATGAAAGTACTGTTGTCAGCCTTCCAATGTCAGCCTGAGACGAACTCCGAGGCGTCGGTTGGCTGGTATTGGGCGCTCAATCTAAGCAGGGATCACGAGGTTACCGTGATTGCCCGGCCGTGGGCGAGCGCTCCGGACAAAACGCCGGTGCATCTGCCGCGCTCTCTTCGTTTCGAGTTCTGTCCGTTGCCCAGATGGTGCGAAGTATTCAACAAGCCGGATCACCGCAACAACATCTACTACGCGCTGTGGCAGTGGCTGGCGTATCGTCACGCACGGCGGTTGCTTCGCCGGGAACGATTCGATCTGGCCCATCACGTGGTCTACTGTTCGACAACTCAGCCTACTTTCATGCCCCTTTTGCCGCTCCCTTTCATTTTTGGACCGATTGGAGAGAGCGACCGAGTCCCATTCCGCATTGCCCGGCACTATGGCTGGCGAGTTGTCCTGAGGGAGTACTCCTATTGGTGCATCAAGCATGTCCTCCGAAACTACTCGCCCATTTCGCGCTACGCGTACCGTCGAGCGGCTCACGTACTCGTGGCAAGCAACTCCGTGCTTTCGCGACTTCCTGCGAGGGTGCGGAGCAAGACAACCGCGCACCCCGGATTCGCCGGTTTTTCTGACGCCCCTGTCATTCGTCGCAACCACGAACGACCGTTCCGAGCTTGCTTCGTCGGCAGATTTGTGTACCTGAAGGCCCCCGATCTTGCTCTCCGCGCGTTCCTGGCCTTCGCGGCCGATAAACCTGATGTGCACCTTACGATGGTCGGGAGAGGGCCATTATCGCCAGAACTGCACCGTATCCGGAACCAACATACAGCCGGCCGTTCGGTCGACATACTTGACTGGACCACGCGGGCGAACATCCTCAAGTTGATGCAAGCCTCCGACGTTTTCCTGTTTCCGACGTTTGAGGGGGGCGGGACGGTGATTCTCGAGGCGATGTCTCTCGGCATGCCAATCATTGCACTGGACTTTGGGGGTGCGGCCACCTATCTGCCGCCCGATTCCGGGCTCTGCATTCCTGTTGGCACTATCGATCAGATCGTCGACAGGCTTGCGCTCTCTCTCGACACGCTCTATCAGGATGAATCGCGGCGGATCCAAATTGGCCGCGCGGCGCTGGCGACTTACGCCAACAGATACTCCTGGTCGGCCAAACTGGCGCTCATTGATCGGATCTATGATCACGCCTGCGATCGCGCGGCAAACGAAGTGAGCTGCTCCGAGACGTGTGATGCTTAGTGAGACGTTCTACAAGCAGTCGGGGATTCTGTTCCTACTCCTGTCGAAAATGAGGACTCGGATTCGCGGATACACGTCACCAAGGCCGTTTTCCGTCACCGAGTCCCAGCGCGCAGCCGAATACGACATCCAAGTGGTCGACCAATGGCTCCGTCGCCTGGAGGTGTACCGGGACAGCGAGTTATCTCTAAATGGTGCGAATGTTCTGGAGCTTGGCCCGGGGGCCGATCTCGGAACAGGTCTGTATCTGCTCTCAAGGGGCGCAGAAACCTATACCGCCGTGGACGTGAACAATCTTGCTATGTGCGCCCCCAACGAAATCTACGAAAAGCTAATCGAACTTATTAGCACGTCGGACAGCTGCGACACTACACCCCTCAGAAACGAGCTTCAGGCTCTTCAGGACCACGCGGAATGCAGGCTACGGTTCGCCCACGTCCCCGACTTTGATATCGCATCAAACGTACCGCCGGGGTCCATCGACATCGTGTTCAGCCAAGCGGCATTTGAACATTTCAGCGATGTCGAGCGAGTGCTCAGAGAACTATACGTCGTGGCCAAACCCGGCGCCGCACTCATTGCCGAAATCGACCTACGGACGCACTCAAGGTGGATCCGGGACCATGACATCCTAAATATCTATCGCTACGGTGACAGGCTATACCACCATCTTTCGTATCCCGGTTCGCCTAACCGGCTTAGACCACATGAATACAAAGGGATGTGTGAAAGGTCCGGCTGGACAAACGTGTGCATAGAAGCACTCACAACGCTAGCAAACCGGAGCCTCGCGAGGGTGAGCTCCCATCTTGCTCAACGGTTTCGTTCGGACCTGAACCAGATGGAACAACTCACAATCTTGCTTTGCGCAACAAGGGGCTGAGCGGAAGGACTGAATTCAAGCGGTACAAGGGTTCACAATGAAAGTCGTCCTCGCCAACAATTATTACTACCAGCGTGGCGGCTCGGAGCGAGTCCTGTTCAACGATATGGACGCTCTCAATGACCGCGGAGTGACCACCATCCCGTTCTCGGCGAAGCACCCGGAAAACCTGAGCACGCCGTTCTCTGACTACTTCCCCGAGCGGGATGATTACGAGCGCGTGGCAGGAGCGAGAGCGAGGATCGGCGCCGCGATGGGGCTGATCTACTCGCGGGCAAGCGCCAAGGCCTTTGAGCGCCTTATCGACGAGACCGATCCGGACCTGGTGCACTGCCACAACATTTACGGAAGGCTCACGACGTCCATCCTCTCAGTCGCCCGCCGCCGAAGGATTCCGGTGGTGATGACTGTGCATGACTACAAGATCGCCTGCCCCGCATACCTGATGCTGCGGCAGGGAACGCCATGCAGCCGGTGCTGCGACGGGAATTACGCACGCGCGATTGTTCATCGATGCCATAAGAACAGCGTGACCGCTTCAGCCGTGTACGCGACCGAGGCATACTTCACCCGGTGGACAGGAATGTACGCGGGAGTGATGCGCTTCCTGTGCCCGAGCCGATTCGCGCAGTCCGTCATTCAATCCGCAGGCATTCCGGCGGACCGCGTCGCCTACCTGCCGAACGCACTCGATCCGGACCGATACTCTCCGCATTACGAAGTTGGGGAGTATGTCTTGTACGTGGGGCGGCTCTCGGAGGAAAAAGGGCTCCGCACACTTCTGGAAGCGCTCCCGATGGGCATGCGTCTCAAGGTTGCGGGAACCGGTCCCCTTGAGGCGGAACTTCGCGCGACGGCCAGACGCCGTGGACTGTCAAACGTTGCGTTCGAAGGCTACTGCAACGACGAGCAGCTCCGGACCCTCTACCGGAATGCGGCAATCGTGGTCGTCCCATCGGGAAATTACGAGAATGCGCCCATGTCCATCCTGGAGGCGTTCGCGTGCGGCAAACCTGTTGTGGGCGCGAGGATCGGCGGCATTCCCGAACTGGTGCGACACGGGCAGACCGGCTGGCTCTTCCCGCCGGGCGATGCCGCGGAACTGCACCGCACACTTGCAGAGGCCCTGAGTCAGCCAGAAGCCGTGATCCGCGCCGGGCGCAAGGCGCGGGAGATGCTGGAAAGCGAGTTCTCGCAAGCGCAACGCACCAAGGCCCTCTTTCGGGTGTACGAAGCAGCCCTGGCGATGAAGGCCAGGCCGCTCGCATGCATCGCGGTGACGACCCCATGAATATTCATTTCCTGCTCGCAAAGGACATTTTTGGCGGTGGGGGCATCGAGAAATATACGAGAGAGGTCGGAAGCCGGCTGGCCGCGCGCGGCCACAGCGTGACGGTGTACGGTACAGCGCATTCCGGACCGCGGCCCGATTCGCTGAATGGCATGCGACTGATCTGGATTCCTCGATTGCGACCGTATTGGGCCGAAAAGCCGTGTGGCTCGCTGCTCGCGGCACTCCGTTCGTTCGCAGAGCCGAGGCCAGACATCCTGCACCTGCATTCGGTAGCTGCAGGCGCTACTGCGGCAATACTGAGGTGGAGAGGAGTGCCGTGTATCGTTCAGATGCACGGAATCGAATGGAAACGAAGCCGCTGGGGCCACACAGGTCGATTCACGCTCCGAGCGCTGGAGAGGTGCGCATTCCATTTTGGTGATTCATTCACGGCGGTCTCTCATGTCGAGTGCGACTTCTACCAGGAACGCTACGCCGTCCCCGTCGCATACATACCAACTGCGGCGGAGGTGAAGCCGGCCGCCCGCCCGAATCGACTCGCCGAACTGGGCATCAAGCCCGGCGAGTATATCCTCTTCGTCTCTCGCTTGGTGCCAGAGAAGGGAGCTCATTACCTCATTCGAGCCTTCCGCGACATTGCCATGGATTGCTCCTTGATCATTTCCGGTGCTGGCCCGGCAGGTTCCCGGTATGTCTCCGAACTACGCAGGCTCGCATCAGGCGACCCCCGCATAATCTTCCTTGGGTACGTAAAAGGGCCCCTTCTTGATGAACTGTTCTCCAACGCCCGGATCTTTGTGCAGCCTTCCGAAACCGAAGGACTTCCTATCTCCCTTTTGGAGGCGATGGCCTCCGGAAACCTCTGCGTTGCCAGCGACATTCCTGAAAATCTCGAGGCCATGGGAGACGCTGGCATCTCGTTTCGTTCAAAGGACCCCGATGACCTCGCCACCAAGCTCCTCTGGGCAACCGAATATGAGGCTTCATCCAGCAAACTCCGCCTTAAGGCAGTCGAGCGCGTAGCGCGCCATTTCTCATGGGAAACCGTCACAGACTCACTCGAACAGCTTTATTCTCGTGCCCTCCAAGCAACGAGCCCAACTCAATGCACGCCGTCTTTAACAGCGTCCGAATCGAGGCGCTCATGATCTCTTCTGATGGGCAAAGATGACAGATACATCAAAATACACGGGCGAACGAACCATCCGTTTCGGAAGCATTATCAGCACCTACAGATGTAACGCTAGGTGCAACATGTGTAACATCTGGCGGTTTCCAACAAAGCCCGCTGACGAAGTTGGACCTGAGACCTACGCGAAACTGCCAAGAATGGACGCAGTGAACCTCACAGGAGGAGAGCCCTTCCTGCGATCGGATCTCGACGAGATTGTAGCTGTGCTCAAGTCAAAAGCCAACCGGATCGTCATCAGCAGCAACGGCTGGTTTGTCGATCGAACAATCAAACTGTTCGAAAAGCACGGGAATAGCATCGGCATTCGGGTCAGTATTGAAGGCCTGGCACGTTCCAACGATCAAATCAGAGGCATGACCAACGGCTTCGACCACGCCCTCCGAGTTCTCACAACTCTCCACAGGATGGGAATCAAGGACATTGGATTCGGATTGACCGTGCAAGACGCGAATGCGGCGGACATCGAAGAACTCCACGAACTAGCTAAAATGATGGACGTCGAGTTCGCAACCGCCGCAATCCACAATTCCTTCTACTTTCACAAGGACGACAATAGGCTCGACGAGCCTCACGGGCCACTTCTCGCACTAAAGCGACTTTCAGAGGACCTCCTGACATCCCGGAGGCCCAAAGACTGGTTTAGAGCCTACTTCAACTACGGACTGATGAACTACCTCCAGGGAAGAGAACGCCTACTACCGTGCAGAATGGCCCACGATGCATTCTTTCTCGAACCGAACGGCGATGTACTACCGTGCAATGGAATGGACGCGCCAATGCCGCTAGGCAATCTTCGCAAGACAACGTGGGATGAAATTTGGTATTCCCCCGAAGCAGAGAAGGTGCGAGAAGCCGTACGCAACTGCCCGAAGCAGTGCTGGATGATGGGTTCAGTCGGACAAGAGATAAAAAAACATCCCTACCACCCTCTCAAATGGGTGGTTGCTCATAAATGGTTCGGGAAAGAAGTGACCATACCTTCAAGAAAAGAGAAGCATCCCCACCGGCTTTTCGGTGTTGATTCGCTGACAGCAAAACAAACAATGCCTCTCTTTCGCATCCGCGCGGCGCATAAATCAGAGCAAGCCCTCGGTGATTAGCACGCGCCGCTGAATTGCCCGCCATCAACTGGCTCAGGGAGGTCTACGAAAGACCTATCATCCTGTCGCATGATTGCAGAAACTGGAATTCTTCGCCGGCGACATGCATAGGCCGCGAAAGCGTAAGTACTCCGAAAGTCAGTGTTAAAGGCCCGCTTCCACTTTCTTCTGCGCTGATCTAAAGCTATGGCAGACAAAATCAGTTCCGCTTCCGAACGGAGGAAGGCAAGCACATTGACTACGGCAGTCGTGTCGCTTGCTCGCAAATAACCGTGTACTCGCTTCTCTTCCTCGCGTTTGCCTCGTTCATTCTGTCGCTTCTCCTGACGCCGCTCGTGCGGAACATGGCGAGGCGCCTCGGCTTCGTCGATCTGCCTGATTACATCCGCAAGGTCCATACTCTCCCTGTCCCACGACTCGGCGGTATCGCCATCTTCGCTTCAATCGTTATCGCGTACAGCATGCTTCTTATTGTTGGCCTAAGCGCGGGTGTTATCGTCTGGTCCGGACTTCCCTTAGTCCTCCGTCTTCTTCCCGCTGTTCTCATCATCTTCATAATTGGCCTCATCGATGACATCCACAGTGTGCGCCCCTGGCAGAAGGTCACCGGTCAAGTTATCGCCGCGCTCCTCGCCTGGATGGGCGGCATTCACGTCCATGCAGTCAGCGGCCACGTATTCTCCACAATCGTCAGTTTTGCTCTGACTCTTCTTTGGATCGTCGCCTGCACCAACGCCGTTAACCTGATCGATGGTGTCGACGGTCTCGCAGCCGGCGTCGGCCTCTTCGCCACTGTAACGACTCTGATAGCCGCTCTTCTCAGCAACAACATCAATCTCGCCCTGGCTACTGCCCCCCTTGCTGGTGCGCTTTTGGGATTCCTTCGCTTTAACTTCAACCCCGCGTCTATCTTCCTCGGCGATTGCGGCAGCATGACAATCGGCTTCCTGCTCGGTTGTTATGGAGTCATCTGGAGCGAGAAGTCCACTACCTTCCTCGGCATGACCGCGCCTCTTCTCGCCCTATCCGTCCCGCTGTTCGATGCCGGACTCGCCATCGTCCGCCGGTTCCTTCGCCAGCAGCCCATCTTCGACGCCGATCGTGCCCACGTTCATCACCAGCTGCTCTCACGAGGTCTGACGCCCCGCCGCGTTGTACTCATCCTTTATGCAGTCTGTGGTCTCGCCGCCGCCGCATCGCTATTAATGACCGTGACCCACGAGCGATACCGGGGCATCATCATCATTCTTGTTTGCCTCGCAGCATGGCTCGGAATCCAGCACCTCGGTTACAACGAATTCAGCGTCGTGGGCAAACTCGCTTTCGGCGGCGCATTCCGCGGCTTGCTCAACGCCCAGCTCGCGCTCGTCGCCTTTGAACATGAGCTGTCGTCTTCTGAAACGCTTGAGCGCACTTGGGAAGTGCTTTTGCGTGCCTGTCCCCGCTTTGGTTTTTCGAGAATCGTCCTCAACCTCGATGGCTTTAGTCGAGAAAGCGGAGTTGCCGAGGGTTGGCATGTCCGAATCGACTTTCCCGGCCGCGGCTACATTAACTTGACCCGTCAAGCCGGCACTACAAGCCGTGGTGCCGTTGACGTGCATTTCGTCGACTGTATCTCGCGGGTCATTGCACTGACACTTGATCAGCTCGAATCGTTCGAGCCCAGCTTCACCTTGTCGGCTCATGGCGATTAACTGGATGCACTTCCTTGCGCTCGTACCTGCGGCTGCTACCCCGATTCTCACCCTGAGGCGCCGCCACGGTCTCCTCCTCCTTGGCACTCTCAATCCCAGCCTTACTGCTCGGAAATCTCCCCATCAACCTATTAGGTGTTGCCGCTGGCATCCTCCTTGCCCTCAATACCACACCCTCCGTTCTTCATTGCCAGACGCCCCTCGAGACTCGCTCGGACCAGTCTCGTTCCACACCGCTTTCGCTCTCCGAAAGCGCTCGACCTTTGACGTACTCCCCAAAATCCGCACCTAAGAAATTGGAATTCCGAGTCGGTTCGCGTCTAGCCGCGAAATGATCTTTGCATCCGGAGCCTGAATACCAACTCCTTTCTCCGGACATTTATGCATAGCTAAGCTGATCCGGCCACGCCCGCTGCAGCCCCCCAAAGGCCACGTTTCGCCCCTTGCAAGGCGTGACGTGGCCTTTTGCGTTCAGTCGGCGTAGGCTAATTCATTCCGCCACGCCGGCCTCGCGGACAGAACGTTGCGTGTGTCGCACATTCAAGCGCATTGGATGGTCCAATTGCGATTTGCGTTGGAGATTGCCGGGTCGTGCCCGACAGGAGGTTTCTTCAGAACTTCGATATCTCCGAGCCCAACCTCAAGCGAAAAACACTGCTGTACAGCAGCCAGGGCAATGACCACCTTGCACTGCTGGCGGAAATCCGTCACAACTCCCTCAACACCTTCAAAGATCCCTGAGCGGATCCGCACTCTCGCCCCAACGGAAACGTTGGGGTGAGGACGCAGCAGAAGTCCGCTGGCCAGCCCTTCCCGGATCTTGTCGAGGTCCGCGCTGCTCACCAGATTCCCGTCCTCATCTCCCAGCGATCGCACAACACCCGGCGCGCTGATTACGGCGATCCTTGTCTCAGGCGAGAATCGCGCGAATACATATCCGGAGAAAAGCGGACGCTCAGTGACGACTGTTCTGTCGGTCCACTTTACCCGCTCTCGGTAGAACGGCACGTAGTGCTCGACGGCGCGCACCGTGAGATGCTGCGCAACCCGCCGTTCAAAATTCGAGCGAACATGCAAAACATGCCAGGGTGTCTCCTGCATCGGTCGCTCCGGGGGAAGAGTGATCTCAGGGGCCGGATCGTGGCAAAAAGCAGTGCCGACTCTACCCTCGACCATTGGGATCGCCTCGTATATCTATTTCAGGGGCCCGAACTGCACAATGCTTGCGAGGGAGGAAATAATTTTGGCGGCCACAGGGAAGCAGACTGCCAAATTCAGTTGTGAAGCCTGAGGACTAATTTTTAACACAGGAATTCCTCGACGCGCGTTTGTTTCTTGAGCCTTTTCCACATCCCTCGTACGTTTTCCACAGGCTCATTGCAAAGCGGCTTTGACGAGCCCAATCCTCGATCATGGCGCAGGATGGGCGCGACCAAGTCTCCAAATGAGCCACCGAAGGTCCCTCGAAGGCTGCGATCCACTCCAGCGTGGGCGCATCCGCGGAGTCGCTCTCAGCGAGGCCGTCTGTCGGCCATATATGATGAGCATGACGCGCCAAAATGCATTGAATCGAAGGACATGGAAAGGCCGAGTCTGAGCCCCGGGGGAGTTCAAGAAGAGAGTGATTGATGCCTTGCTAGCCTGCTATGGGGTGACCCTATGATCGGCCAAACCATCTCGCATTACCGCATCGTCGAGAAACTGGGGGGCGGCGGGATGGGTGTGGTCTATAAGGCCGAGGATGTCAAACTCGGTCGCTTTGTAGCTCTCAAGTTCCTGCCTGACGACGTATCCAAAGACCCGCAGGCTCTCAGTCGCTTTCAGCGCGAAGCCAAGGCTGCCTCAGCGCTGAATCATCCCACCATCTGCACCATCCACGAAATTGACGACCAGCATGGCGAAGCCTTCATCGCCATGGAGTTTCTGGACGGGACGACTCTGAAGCACCGTATCGGTGGGCGACCGATGGAGACGGAGTTGATTCTGTCGCTGGCCATCGAGATTGCGGACGCGCTCGACGCGGCCCACTCGGAAAGCATCGTCCACCGCGACATCAAGCCTGCCAACATCTTTGTCACCAAGCGTGGACATGCCAAGATTTTGGACTTCGGTCTGGCGAAGGTCATGGTTGCGGCGAGTTCTTCGAGCAACGCTGCTGGCGCTGACACGCAAACGGCGTCGGTCGACGAGGATCATCTCACGAGTCCCGGTTCTACGCTCGGCACCGTTGCCTACATGTCTCCGGAGCAGGTGCGCGCCAAAGATCTCGACGGACGCAGCGATTTATTCAGCTTCGGCGTCGTGCTGTATGAAATGGCGACGGGCACGTTACCGTTTCGAGGCGAATCCGCCGGCGTGATCTTCCAGGCGATACTTGATCGGGTCCCGACTCCTCCGACCCTCCTTAACCCTGCCCTGCCACAGAAGCTGGAAGAAATCATCAGCAAAGCGCTCGAGAAGGATCGCGATCTTCGGTATCAGACAGCAACGGAGATGAAAGCCGACCTGAAGCGCCTCAAGCGCGACTACGATTCGACGGACAGGCAAGGGTCAACGAAGGGCGGTGCGGCTGCGACCGCATCCAAAGCAGCGCCGATTGCGGAGAAATCGGTCGCGGTTCTCTACTTTGAGAACTTGAGCGGTGACAAGGAAGACGAATATTTGCGTGACGGTATGACCGAGGATGTCATCACGGAGCTTTCTAAGATCGAGGAGTTGCGCGTCTTCCCGCGCGCCGCCGTGCTTGCGTACCGCGACAAGGCTGTCACCGGTCCTCAGGTGGGACACGAGTTAAGCGCCACCTATGTGTTGGGCGGCAGCCTGCGCCGCGCCGGCAGCCGGCTTCGCATCACCGCGCAACTCGTGGAGACGCACAGCGGCCACTCTGCTTGGGCCGAACGTTTCGACCGGGAATTAAAGGATGTTTTCGAAGTACAAGACGAGATCGCCCGCAGCATCACGCAGGCCCTTCGCATTACTCTTTCCCCGCAAGAAGAAAAAGCTATCGCCCGTAAGCCAACCGAGAATACGCAGGCGTACGACGCCTATCTGCGAGGGCGTAGCTACGCTCGCCGCGAGACTCGTCCCGATCTGGAATTCGCGCTGCAGATGTTTGATCTCGCCATCCTGCTCGACCCGGATTTTGCCTCAGCACATGCGGGCATCGCACATGCTTGCGCAATGATTCATGGATGGCATGATCCTGAACCCCGCTGGATCGATAAAGGACTGGCCGCATGCGAGCGAGCTTTGAAATTGGATCCCAATCTCGCGGAAGTGCTGGTCGCTCGAGGACTGCTTTTTTACGCGCAGAAGAAATACGGAGAGGCGATCGAGTACGCTCGAATGGCCATTGAGCGCAAAGCGGATTGTCCGGGCGCTTATAACGTTCTGGCACGGTCCTATTTTGCTTCAGGCCGCTTCCAGGACGCTGGCGCTCTTGTCGAGCGTGCACTCGCAGCAAACGGCGATGATTACAACCTTTACATTCCAATCGTCAATGCCTTGGAAAACCTCGGCCAGGTCGAAGCCGCCCGCGAGATTCGCCAACGCCATATGCGCGTTCTTGAACAACAATTGGAGATGGTTCCCGAGGACGTTCGCGCGCGGGTCCTGCTTGCCTCGAATTACGCTGGGTTTGGAGAAGCAGACCGAGCGGCTGTGGAATTAAAGCGAGCCATTGTCTTGCGCCCCGAAGACTCCAACATCCTGTTTAATGCCGCCTGTGTCTACTGCCGCCTTTCACGGAAGCAGGAGGCGCTGGCGATGCTAAAAAAGGCCAGGGAACACGGTTACCACAACGTTGCGTGGATGTCTCGCGATCCTGATCTTGCTAGCCTCCATGGGGACCCAGAATTCGAACTTCTTGTTGGAAGCTCCGGGCAACAGAACTAGCCATTTTCCCAGAAATCGCTTTTGCAGGTAAGTGTGCTCGGGGCTTTGTCCAAAACTGTGTCAGTCCCTGTGACGAATCCTGCTTCGGTGCAAATTTGTGTGCAGAGACTAAGCCGCAATTTGACCCTGGAACGGCGATTGCACGGGTTCAAATCCCGTCGGGGACGCCAATCAAAACCCAAGAATCAGAGAGAATCTGCATCCAGCGGCCGACTGCTTCTGCAGTTTGGCGGTCCAGGGGCCGGAATCCGCGAGAATCTGACTGAATCCGGCTCGGAGCCGCATGGACAGGTCTCCGCGGCTGCAAGTTTATGGGTTTCGCGATGCCATGACGATCCGTCTCAACGGAAGTGGAACCGGTCCCGTCGATACACCCTGCGTCACTTGCCAAGCGTGAAGACGACGCTGATCGTCGTATCAACTTCGACGGGCTCGTTGCTGAGTGTGTAAGGCTTGTAGCGCCAGGTCCGCACGGCATCCATGGCCGCCTGCTGCAGCATAGGCGAACCGCTCACAACCTGCAGATCCTTAATCGCTCCGTTCTTGGCAATCGTTGCGTGCAGCACAACGGTGCCAGAAACGTGGGCCGCTTTCGCAATGGGCGGATAGACAGGCGCCGTTTGCCGAATCAGCATTCCCGTCGCAACGCCCGATGAAATCGCGAACGGTCTCGACGATACAACCTTGACCGCGGGCTGTGCGCGTCCATTCAACACGCTTTCATTTGCGCTCGCGCCGCCCAGGCCATCCGCACCGCCAGAACCAAAGCTCACCGGGGGAGGCGCATTCTCCGCGTCTTGCTTCCCGGTTCCCTGCGGAATCACTGTTGGCGCTGTGAGTTGATCGTCCATCATTTTCGCCTGCTTTTTCGTCATCCCCGGCGCCGGCTTCACTCCGGTTTGCTCGTTGGTGACCGGAGTGTTGGCTGTCGGTTGCACTGCGGTCGTTGCCGCGGGTTGGGTCTGAGCTGCAGGTGTATTTTCCGGCGTATTCGATGGGTCCGTCTCGGCCTGCGTATCGGTTCCTTGCGAAGGCCCCTCAACGGATGGTTTCGCCGCGGGCTTCGCTCCATGATGGAACAGCGGGAACATCAGGGCGAGCAGAAGCAGAACTGAGCCAGCGCTGACGGGCGCAATGATCATCCATTTCTTTTTGGCTGTTTTCGGCTTTTCTGCAACTTCGACGTTCTTCTCTGAAAATATTTGGAAGAGGGCACGGTCATCCACGAGTTGCGAAGTTTTCGCGACTTCGGGTGAGGTCAGTTTTCCATTCACCGCAGCGGGCTTTGGCAGGCCCGGCGTTACCGCAATCTCTTTCGTCGAGCGGCTGGCCTCCAGCCTGTTCGAAGCGTGGCCGTTGGAACCATTCGCCCCATTCGATGGCTTGTTCGTCAACTCCTGCTGCTTGACTGTGAACGGTGCAGGCGGGACCGAACTGGAAACACGCGGCTTTTCCACGACGGGTGACAAGCTTGCCTCTTGGTCAGCAGTTTGTCTCGCCGGCTTTGGGCTCTTGCCGAAGGAATGGGCGGCTTCCCACGCTTCCCATTCACTCAGATTCACGGGCTTGGGCGTAGGGGTGGTTTCGCCATCCCACTCAACGAAATGCTTTTGCTGAGCAACAAAGACTGGTGCGGACGGTGCCGGGCCCGATGCATGCGGCTTTTCTACTGGCGGTGCTGCGGTTGAACCGCGGTCAGAGGATTGTCCACTCGAGCTTTTGGTCTCGCCCAATGAATGAGCAGCTTCCCATGCCTCCCATTCGCCCGGCTTAATCGGCGACGCCTCTGGGGAAGCCTCGCCATCCCACTCGCCGAAATCATCAGGAAGCGTTTCGGGTAGCAGCGGAGTTAGTTCTTCTGGAGATGCCATTGTCCGTCCTCACCTTTCTCGTAGACCGCACCTTTATAGGTGCGTGTTTCTCGCGGCCTTGTCTCGGCGGCAGTAAATTCCTGTGGCCCATCCGCCTGGTTCGATTCCGCGGGGGTAAAGTCGGTGGCTGTGAAGGCCCGCGACGCCGGAGCCTCAGCGCCTGGGTTTGGCGTTGAAGCGCCGTAAGGAGTGCCTTCTACTTCAAGTTCGACCGTCGCTTGTGCCTTCCCGTATTTTTCAGTCTCCGATGGAATGAAAGATGCAGAGAGGGTATACTTCCCGGGCGCCAGCACGTGCCCCGCGGAAGGTGTGTAGACAAATGTTCCGGCAACCGATGCCGTGGCATTCAACTGAACCGCGCTCAGCGCGGTGCCGTACGAAATCGCGGCGGGCGCCGGCCACGTGATGAGTGCCGGTAGCTTCTCGGTAACCTTGAGCGAAACGGTTGCGGTCACCGTTGCGTAGTTCAAAGTGTCTGCTGGCGTAAAGATTGCCGAAAGCTCATGCACTCCCGGCGTGAGTCTCTCGCCCGCTGCAGGCGTATAGGCAAAGGATCCCGGGACTGGTGCTAAGGCGTTGAGCTGGGTCGCGCTGAGAGCAACGTCGTGGGCGATCGGCTCAGGTACCGGCCATTTGACGGCAGGCGTTGCCTTGATCACCCTCAGTGAAACCGCGCTTTGCGATATGGAGTAGCCCAACGTATCTGCCGGGGTGAAAACCACCGTCAATTCATGTTCTCCGGCCGCAAGTGCCGCCCCTAAGTCAGGCTTGTATTCGAAGGATCCCGGAACCGAAGCCCGCGCACAAAGTTGCGCGTTGCTCAGCTGCGTCCCATACATAACAGGAGCCGGCGCCGGCCAATGGATGGCTGACTTTCCTTTCGCGACAGACAGCGACACTGTCGCCTGTCCTGTGCTGTAGTTCGCTGTGTCCGCGGGAGTGAAGGTGACTGAGAGCGTGTGCATCCCTGGTGGAAGCATCTCGCCCGCCGCTGGCGAATACTCGAACTTGCCCGGTACCTGCGCCGAGGCATTCAGCTGCGTTTCATCGAGTCCCGTGCCGTAGGCGATCCTGGCAGGCGTTGGCCAGGAGATGGCCGGCGTTCCTTTAGCCACAACAATTGTGACTGACGCCTGCTGCGAAGGATGGCCACTGGAATCCGCCGGAGTGAACGTGACCCACAGCGAGTGCGTGCCGACCGGCAGTACGTAGCCTGGGCCGGGTGTGTAGACCAACGTACCCTCGTCCGATGCCGTGGCGTTGAGCTGGGCAAACGTGAGCCTGTTCCCGTAGGTAATCGGCTCCGGTGTCGGCCATGTGATGGTTGGAGCCGAGTGCGCCTCGCCCGAAGGCAGAACCGCAGTACTCGTCGGCTCATGATTTCCGTAACCTGCCGGGGCAAAATCGTTGCCCGAAGTCCAAGTGTCAGTATTTCTCATCTTTTCCTGTGGAATTGGGAGTCCGTTAATCGAGCTGGCCATCTCTAGGCTGATGCGCGACGTACGTGTTTCAAGAAACCCACCGTCACCGTGCTGCAGCGCGCGCGCCGCATCCTGGTCGTCGGGAATCTTCCACCGCACCGGCCTTCCCAGTGCCTTGCTGATGACGTCCTCGTTCGCCGGCTCCAGAAAGCGTGACTCGAACCGGTTGATCACGACCTCCAGATTTTCGCTTCCTTCCGCGAAGAACTGTGAGATAAGACGATTTGAATTCCGCAGTTCGGAGATGCCGGTTTGGGTGACCAGGTAGATTGTTGTCGCGTCTTCGAAAAGAACCTTCGCCGCCACATCGATCCTTGATCCCACATCGACGATCACATAATCGAACTCTTGCCGCGCGATTGCGATCAGCTTGTCGATAGCGCCTTTGGAAACCTCAATATCGGGAACCTTGGTCGGAGCCGCCAGCACGAATACCCCAGACCGGTGTTTGACCAGGAGATTGTGAAGAAGACTTGCGTCCAATCGATCGCTATTCCTCAGGGCGTCCTCGGTCGAGTATCCCGCTGAAATTCCCAGGCAAAGTGCACAGTCGCCAATGGGAAGAGCCAGGTCGATGAGCAGGATGCTGTGCTCAGGCCTCTGAGCCAGGGCGATCGCAACATTGCAGGCCACTGTTGTGACCCCCGATCCTCCCTTGGACCCCAGAAAAACGTGCAAACCTCCCAGGGCTTTCTTTCCCTCGGGCTTCTCTGATTCGCCAGCTCTCTCATCAATGCGAGCTGTGATCCGAGCTAGAGCCCCGGCAACCGCGCCTCGCTCCAGCGGCAGTTGAAGACACTCACGCGTCCCTGCGCGCATCAGTCGGATTGCAAGTTTCGGATCGTTCCTCTCCGAAAAAACCATGATGGCAGCTGGTTCTCTCGAGCCTGTTTCTTCCACGAGTTCCAGAACCAGATCCGGGTCACTGTCCAGGTCAAGAACGACGACGTCGAACGACATCAATAATCTACGCAAGTGTTCTGGTTCAGGCGGATAGGAGTTGAACTCTCTGATCACGGCCCTGCGTGTATCGGCAAGAGCCTTGGCAACCAACGTGCGGCTTCGCTCGTCAGGGCCAATCAACGCAACTGATAAGGGTGTAGGCGCAACGGCGTCGGCTTGTTTCCAGTCGAATCCTCTTGGTGCGACAGTTGAGCCCACGGTATGAGGCGCTTTTTGTGATGAAATGCTCATGAAGACACCAGCGGTCTTTCCGTTCAAATCTCAAGTTCGACAGTTCCTCCGCAAGTTGAACTCGCTGGTTCGTTCCGCCATCAACGGCCAAAGATCGCGCGCTTACGGGGAAGAATTCTCAATGCGAGCATCAACTTACGACAGGCTGCCAAACAAGTCGTTGTTGAACGATGGTAACCAGTTTTTAGTGACAAATGGACCCTAGTTGACCATAAATAGTCATTACGAAAGTGTTGGTTAGGTGCCGCTTGCGGGTTATTTGGCCCGGAGTCCGCATGGGACTCGGGCGGAATCCGATCAAGCGTTGCCTAGGATGGCGTCGATGCGGGCCAGATCCTTGTTCGGGAAGCCCAGGTCGCCGATGGCGGCGACGTTTTGCTCGATCTGTTCCACGCGGCTGGCGCCGATCAGCGCCGAAGTCATGCGCCCATCGCGCAGAACCCATGCCAGAGCCATTTGCGCCAGTGTTTGCCCGCGCTCTTGAGCCAGCTCGCTCAGAGCTCTGACCTTGGCGAGCTTCTCTTCGTCAATGTCGCGCTTCTTCAGAAAGCCGTGCGGCTTCGATGCGCGCGCATCGGCCGGGATGCCCTTGAGATAGCGGTCGGTGAGCAGTCCCTGCGCCAGCGGACAGAAAGCAATGCCGCCTACGCCTTCCTTGCCCAGCACATCAAGCAGCCCGCGCTCCGGCGTTCTTTCGAACATCGAGTATTTGGGCTGATGAATGAGGCACGGTGTCCCAAGTTCACGCAGAGTATTGATGGCCGCCGCGGCTTGCTCCGGGTTGTAGTTGGAGATGCCGGCGTAGAGAGCTTTGCCGGAGCGCACCGCCTGATCGAGAGCCGACATCGTCTCTTCCACCGGCGTCTCCGGATCGGGACGATGCGAATAGAAGATGTCAACGTATTCAAGGCCCATGCGCTTCAGGCTCTGGTCTAAGCTCGCGAGCAAGTACTTCCTCGATCCCCAGTCGCCATATGGGCCAGGCCACATGTCATACCCGGCCTTGGTGCTGATGATCAATTCGTCGCGGTAGGGCTTCAAATCGAGGCGTAAAATCTCGCCGAAGTTGGTCTCCGCGCTGCCCGGCGGAGGTCCATAGTTGTTGGCCAGGTCGAAGTGCGTAATGCCCAGGTCGAATGCGCGCCGCACCATCGCGCGCGAGTTCTCGAAGTCGTCGACGCCGCCGAAGTTGTGCCATAACCCCAGAGAAATTGCGGGCAGCCGAATGCCGCTGCGCCCGCACCGGCGGTACAGCATTGTGTCGTAGCGCTTTTCGTTGGCGAGATACATGGTTGCTCCTCCGCGCTCGAAGCAGTGACCAGGCGCTGAATCGCTCTCTCTAGCTTAAGACCACCGCGATCGAAACTTCCTTGCGGCCGTCGGTCGGAGGAGACACGATGGTGCCTTCTATCGGCGCGCCGTTGACGGTCAGCGCGACTTTGTTTCCGGCGCCCTTCCGCTCCACGGCGATCTTGTAAGTGACTCCGCGAAAGATGCGCGTTGCGGTAAATCCTGGCCAGCTCGTAGGAATGACAGGAGCAACCTCGAGGCCGTCATAAGTAGGTCGTACGCCCAGGATCCACTGCGCGATGGCATAGTAATTCCAAGCCGCCGTGCCCGTAAGCCAGGAGTTCTTGGCTTCGCCGAATGTCGGCGCGTCCTTGCCGGCGATCATCTGCGCGTATACATAAGGCTCGCAGCGATGCACTTCGCTGATCTCTTCGCGCGCCGAGGGATTGATGCGCAGGTAGTAATCGTAAGCCTCATCGCCATGACCCAGCCGAGTCTCCGAGATCATCACCCAGGGATTTACGTGGCAGAAAACGCCCGCATTCTCCTTGTAGCCTGGCGGATACGATGAAATCTCGCCCAGATGCAGATAGTAGCGAGTGTAGGCCGGCTGATGCACTACAAGCCCGTGCTTGGTCGCCAGGTATTTCCGCACCGATGCCAGGGCCTTGGCAGCTCTCCCGTCGTCGAGACCGATGCCTGCCAGCACGCAGAATCCATTCGACTCGATAAAGATCTTGCCTTCCTCGCGCTCCTTCGATCCAACTTTTTCTCCAAAGCTGTCATAGGCGCGCAAAAACCATTCCCCGTCCCAACCGTGCTGCTTCACGGCCTCTTCCATTTTGTCGGCCCCCGTCAGAAAACACGTCGCGTCGTCCGGCCGGTCGTGGTGGCTCGCAATCGCGGCGAGTTCGTGCGCGGCATGGACAAAGAGCCCGGCAATAAACACTGACTCGGCTACCTTGCCGTCCCGATTCGTCGTGGTCTGGAATGAATTGCCCGGCGTGTCGGAAAAACAATTCAGATTGAGGCAATCGTTCCAGTCCGCGCGCCCAATCAGCGGCAGCCCATGCTGCCCAAGCCGGTCTAACGTATAGCGGAAGCTGCGATGCAAATGCTCGTAGAGTGGTTCCTCCGTGCCTGGCTTGTTGTCGTAGGGAACTTTCTCGTCGAGAATGCTCCAATCGCCAGTCTCCTTCAGATAGGCCGCCACGCCGAGGATGAGCCAATGCGGGTCGTCGTTGAATCCACTCCCAATATCGTTGTTGCCGCGCTTCGTCAGCGGCTGGTATTGGTGATAAGCGCCGCCCGTCTCGAGTTGCGTCGACGCAAGGTCGAGGATCCGCTCCCGCGCTCGTGCCGGAACCATGTGCACAAAACCCAGCAGGTCTTGGTTGGAGTCGCGGAAACCGAGTCCTCGCCCAATGCCCGATTCGAACGACGACGCCGAGCGCGACATATTGAATGTGGCCATGCACTGGTACGCGTTCCAGATGTTCACCATGCGATTCGTGTGTACATCCGGCGTGTCCACCTGGAAGATGCCAAGAAGCTTTTCCCAGTGTGCATGCAGCCGATCGAAGGCTGCATTGGCCTCTCTCGCCCCGAGATACCGTGCGATCACCGGCTTCGCCAGCTCCTTGTTGATGGTCTGCGAATCGGGAGGACAGAACTTCTTGTCCTTCGGGTTCTCCTGGTATCCGAGAACGAAGACGATCTGGCGGGACTCTCCGGCAGCGAGATCGAGCTTTATCTGATGAGCCCCGATCGGCGCCCACCCATGAGCGATGGAGTTGGTCAGTTGCCCGGTGGCCACAGCCGCAGGATCGTCCCAGCCGCGGTAGGGGCCAAGAAAAGCGTCGCGCGCCGTATCGAAGCCTGAGGTCGGTTCAGAGCACGCGAAGAACGCAAAATGATCGCGCCGTTCGCGGTACTCCGTTTTGTGATAGATGACGCCGTCGACCACCTCTACTTCGCCAATGTTGTAGTTGCGCTGAAAGTTCGTGGCATCGTCCTGCGCGTCCCACAGGCAGAATTCCACACTGGCAAAGGCGGAAATCCACGCCCGGGTACTCCTCCGATTGGTGACAGTGAGCTGCCAGATCTCCAGGTTCTCGTCCAGCGGAACGAAGTATCTTGTATGGGCTTCGATGCCCGCGAATGTTGAGCCAATCGTGGTGTAGCCCATGCCGTGACGGCAGGAGTAGTCTTCGGCGTCGTGACGTGTCGGTTGCCAGCTCGGTGACCAGAAGCGCCCCGACGCTTCGTCGCGCAAGTAAATGTAACGCCCCCCGCAATCCCACGGCGCGTTGTTGTACCGGTAGCGTGTCAGCCGCCGCAAGCGCGCGTCGCGATAGAACGAATAGCCGCCCGCGGTGTTGGAGATGATCCCGAAATACTCCTGGCAGCCAAGGTAATTGATCCACGGTAGCGGTGTATCCGGCCGCGTGATCACATACTCGCGGTTTTGGTCGTCGAAGTGTCCGAACTTCATGGTCGCTTCCTTTTCTTAACCGGGGCGAAAGGACGGCAGTAGTGCAGGATTGTCCGCTGAAACGTTTTTGCAGGGAGAATCCTATGCAGTTGAAAACGAAGCGCGATTATAGCCGAACCGAGAGAAGAGCAACAAGAGTTTTTCCGTCGCGCTGCCGTTTGGGGCAAGAATTCGTTGCCGGAGCGCATGAGGATGTGAGAGACTGATCCGTCTTTCCATCCGAACCCGGCGGCTGAAGCGAATGAAAGATACGGCGCTTTCTTTGAACCGAGACCCGCGAAGTCCTCGTACCCGCCCTTTCTGGCGATACTCCGTATGCATGGCGGGACTCGTTTTTTGCCCCACTCTCCTCCTATTTGCGGCAGAAAATCCCACCCTGGCAATCAAAGTGGATCAGGTGGGCTACCTTCCCGGCGGCCCCAAAATTGCCCTCGTGAGCGGCCCAGCTAAGACTTTTGAGATCAGGCGCTCCAGCGATGGGAAACCGGTATTTCACGGCGTTCTGGGGCCGGTTGCAACCGATCCTCTTTCGGGCGACGCCGTCCAAGCCGCGGACTTCTCCCAACTGCGGCGCGCGGGTAGCTATTACATCCAGATTCCGGGGGTAGGGAAGAGCTGGAACTTCTCCGTGGGCAGCAATGTCTTTGGGCGCACTTGGTACTTGGCCATGCGCGGCTTTTACGGCCAGCGATGCGGCACCGCCGTCGATCTCGGACCGGAGTTTCCCGGTTATTCCCATCCGGCCTGCCACCTCTCAGGCGAGTTTCATCCCAGCTCAGGCAAGTCCGGACCCCGCGACAACATCGGCGGCTGGCACGACGCCGGCGACTATGGCCGCTACATGGTCAACTCCGGCGTGGCCACGGGGACGCTGCTCTGGGCATGGGAGATTTATGGGCCCCGGCTCAAGTCGATTCAACTCAGAATTCCTGAAACCGGCAACGGCACTCCCGACATCCTCAATGAAGTCCGCTGGAACCTGGAATGGATGCTCAAAATGCAGGACACCGATGGCGGTGCCTGGCATAAGCAGACCAGCACGCACTTCCCGGGCTTCATCGCTCCCGACAAGGACACGCTGCCAAGCGAGGTTATCGGGACTGGCTCGGCGCCTTACAAAAGCACGTGCGCGACTGCCGACTTGGCCGCGGTGGCAGCGATCGCCGCGCGCGACTACAAACCGTACGATCCTCAATTTGCGGCTCGCGCACTCGATGCCGCACGCCACGCATGGCAATGGACCGAGCAGTATCCGAATGTGACCTTCCGCAATCCGCCAGGCATCACGACCGGCGAGTATGGCGACTCGAATTGTTCCGACGAGCGGCTCTGGGCGGCCGCAGAGCTTTGGCGCACCACGGGCGAGGCCGCGTATCACCAATTCTTCCTCAAAAACTATGCCGCGTATCTTCCCGTCCTCGACTCTCCGTCCGCGGAAAACTGGAGCATGATGGCCCCCATGGCGCTGCGCACCTATGTTCTCTTCCGGCGCAAAGGCGCCGATGCCAAGGCTAAGGAGGCCATTCGCAATCGAATGTTGACGGCGGCGCGCGCCATCGTAGAAAGCACCGCCGACAATCCCTACCATGTCAGCCTCAAGTCGACGGATTTTGTCTGGGGCTCGAACGGAATCGCTGCGCAGTATGGTGTGGACCTGATGATCGCCAACGTGATCGCGCCCAATCCTGAATTTGTGAATACTGCGCGCGACGATTTGCACTATCTGCTCGGCCGCAATACCTTCTCGCGCTCGTGGGTCACACAGGTTGGCGAACACTCTGTCATGCATCCGCATCACCGGCCCAGTGGTTCGGGTGAGCAGCCTGGGCCATGGCCGGGATTGATGTCGGGAGGGCCGAATGCCGGCCGCCAGGACGCCGTGCTCGCCGCACTGCCTGCGGGCCTGCCGCCGGAAAAAGTTTACGCCGACCAAACTGCCTCGTATGCAAGCAACGAGATTGCCATCAACTGGCAGGCAAACTTGGTTTTCCTGCTGGCCGGCCAATTGCACTAGGAAACTTTTAACCCCGCGCTCCGCCGGCCTCAATCGGCAACATCCGGCGGGAGATCGGGAAAACGATCGACGAGTGAATGCGAGGGCTAGATGCATCTGCATGCTTTAGATGTCGGCATCATTCTGGCGTACATAGTCTGCACAGTGTTGGTGGGTTACTACGTATCCCACCACGGCTCGCGCGACATGGCCGCGTACTTTCTCGGCGGCAACAAGATGCCGTGGTACATCCTGGGCCTCTCCAACGCTTCGGGCATGTTCGACATCAGCGGCACCATGCTGCTCGTCTACTGGATGTTCGTCTACGGCCTCAAAAGCGTGTGGATCCCTTGGCTGTGGCCGACCTTCAATCAAGTCTTCCTCATGGTCTACCTGTCTGCGTGGTTGCGCCGCTCGCGGGTCATGACCGGCGCGGAGTGGATCAAAACTCGCTTCGGTACCGGCCGCGGCGCGCAGCTATCGCACTTGATCGTGGTCCTCTACGCATTCATCAGCATCATCGGATTCTTCAGCTATGGCTTCAAAGGCATCGGCAAATTCGCCGCCACGTTTCTTCCCTGGCACCTCTCCCCGAATGAGTACGCGCTGATCCTGATTAGCATTACTGCGATCTACGTGATCAAGGGCGGGATGGTCAGCGTCGTGATCACCGAGGTGGTGCAGTTCTTCATCCTGGCCATCGCTTCCTTTGCCGTGGGCGTTATCGCCATGGTAAAGGTGGCTCCCGGGACCCTGCATAAGTTGGTACCCGCGGGTTGGGACAATGTGTTCTTCGGTTGGCACTTGAATCTTGACTGGTCAACATTGCTCCCAGCTGCCACGGCTAAGATTGCCGAAGACAAATATGAGCTGTTTGGTTTCTTCGTCATGATGCTGCTGTTTAAGGGCGTGCTGATCTCCGCCGCTGGTCCCGCGCCCAATTACGATATGCAGCGCGTTCTTTCCGCGAAGAATCCGCGCGAGGCGTCCATGATGAGCGCCTGGGTTAACGTCGTGCTCACCCCGCCGCGCTACTTTCTCGTCATCGGACTCACTGTGCTTGCGGCGGCCTTCTTCGGCCCAGACCTTCGCGCGATGGGACCGAAGCTCGACTTCGAACTTGTGCTGCCGATGGCGCTCGGCAGGTTCGTCCCTGTCGGTCTGCTCGGCTTTTTGATCGCCGGCCTGCTCGCCGCCTTCATGGCTAACTTTGCCGCCACCGTGAATGCCGCGCCGCCCTACTTCGTCAACGACATCTATAAGCGCTACATCCGCCCCAACGCACCGCCGCGCACCTACGTCCGCCTAAGCTATCTCAGCTCTTTCGCCGTGGTGGTTATCGGCGTCCTCATCGGATGGAATGTGGCCTCCGTCAACTCAGTCGTGATCTGGATCGTCTCCGGTTTGTGGGGTGGCTACACTGCCTCCAATGTGCTCAAGTGGTATTGGTGGCGCTTTAACGGGTTCGGTTACTTCTGGGGCATGGTCGTCGGAATCACGTCCGCTCTGGCGCTACCCTCCTTCGTTGCAAAGCTTCCCCCGGTTCAGCATCTGCTGTCCGCGCATTCCATCAACCTGGATGTCTCCATCGTCTTTCCGCTCGTGCTGGTTCTATCGCTGATCGGATGCTTCGCTGGAACCCTGCTCACCAAGCCCGACGAAGAAGAGGTTCTGAAAGATTTCTACAGGCGAGTACGGCCATGGGGCTTCTGGGGTCCAATCTACGGCAAAGTTCTCGCCGAGGACCCGGGCTTCAAGCGCAACACCGACTTCATGCGCGACATGTTTAACGTCGCGGTCGGGATCGTCTGGCAGGTAGCGTTGGTCGTGCTTCCTATGTATGTAGTCATCTGGGAGCTCAAGCGCGCCGCCATCACTCTCGCCATTGTTCTGGGCACGTCAGCAATCCTCAAGTTCACTTGGTACGACCACCTGGAGCGCCGCGAGGTCGAGACGGATAAGGCCGCCGCTTCTCCGCGTTCCTCTGCATAAATCCCCTCAGTGTTTTTTGGAAGAGTAGAAAATGGTCAGAAAGACAAAACCGAAACGCGAGCCAAAGCCGGGACAGCCCGTCAGCCTGCGCATTCTGGGCGAGTATCTTGACCTGTCTCCGGCAACCATCTCTCTCGTGCTGAATGACGCACCTGGCGTGCGCGCCATTCCGCAGGAGACGCGGGACCGAGTGAAAGCGGCGGCTGAGAAATTCGACTACCGGCCCAGCTTTTACGCGCGTTCACTGCGCAAGCGGCAAACTTTTTCCATCGGTGTCTTAGTCCCAGAGCTGAGCGACAGCTATTCCGCACTGGTGCTCACCGGTGTCGAGGAATCTCTCATCGAGGAAGGTTACTTCTACCTTACAGCCAGTCATCGTCGCAAGCCCGACTTGATTGAAGAGTACCCGCGCTTGCTCATGGAACGCTCTGTCGAGGGTTTCATCCTGATCGATACAGTCCTGCAGCATCGCTTCAAGATTCCCGCGGTCGCGGTTGCCGCGCACCGCCACATTCCCGGAATCACCAACGTTGTCCTCGACCAGCGCCGTGCGGCAGAACTTACTTTGCGTCATCTCTACCAGCTCGGACACCGCAAGATCGCCTTCATGCGTGGCGGCAGCCACAGCTCCGACGCCGACGACCGCTGGGACTGTCTGAAAACCGTCGCCAAGGAATTTGGTATCGTCGTTCGCCCGGAGTTGACCGTTGAGCTGAAGCTTAAGGTGTCAACGCCGGAATTGGGATACGGGCCCGCTTGCGAGTTGCTTCCCCTCAAAGCCGATTTCACCGCGATTGTCTGCTACGACGATATTGCGGCGATTGGAGCCATCCGCGCCTTCCGCGACCATGGGCTGCGCGTTCCTGAAGACATCTCCGTGGTGGGCTTCGACGACATCCAAAGCGCAGCCTTTCATAATCCCAGCCTCACCACCATCCGCCAGCCGCTACATAAAATGGGCACTATCGCCGCCCGAGTGCTCTTGCAGCGGGTCCGCGGCCAGGATTCAGTTCCGCACATGCTGTCTGTTCTGCCGGAACTGGTCATCCGCGAATCCACCTGCCCGCCGCGCGCCAAACTCAAGGGTTCGAGGCGCCGTTCATAGCTCCCGGCGCTGGAGGCCGGTGCAGGGAACCAGCCGTCCGCAGATGCCCGCAACCTGCGGATTTCATTGCTTCCCGCGCGCGAAGACTGTTATAGTCCTGCTTTGAACGCCGCGCCCGCAGTCACGGACGCAGGGCCTCAAATTGTCTGGTTCATAAGACGAAAATGCAGCCGGACTAAAGAGCTGCAGGGCTTTTGAATCTTCACCTTCGGGAGTTCGGCCAGGGCGTAATCAGGCAAGTTGTTCCTGGAGAGATCGAATTGGCGAAGACTCCCGCGCGAAAATCTGCAAGCAAAACCAGGAAGCGGGCATTGGCGCCGGCGGAGCACCGCAAGCCCACGATGAGTGACGTGGCTCGGCTGGCGGGCGTGGGCACGATGACCGTCTCCCGTGTGCTCAGCGGTACCGTTCGCGTCTCCGCCGAAACCACACAGCGGGTACAAACCGCGATTGAGCAGCTCAACTACCGTCCCAACGTCCTGGCACGCGCGTTTCGTGGTCAGCGCAGCCATTCCATCGGACTGATCCTTCCGTATCTCTACGACCCCTTCTTTGCCGGCTGCGCTCACGCGGTAACCACCGTGGCCCGGGAACACGGCTATTCGGTCCTCATTACCACTTCCGACGAAGATCCAGAAACGGAGTACACGGAAGCCGACGAGATGTTGCAGCGGCACGTGGACGGTCTTTTGGTGATTCCGGCCCGAATCCGTCAATCGCGCCTCACCCGCGCTCTCTTCGGCAAAACGCCGGTTGTAGCCTTTGACAGGCCGGTTCCCGATCCCTCTATCGACACTGTCCTGGTGCAAAACGCCATCGGATCGCGCCGCATTACCGAGCATCTCATTGAACACGGTCACCGGAATATAACCTTCTTTGCGCTCAGTCGAAGCCTTTTCACCATCAGCACACGATTTGCCGGCTATCGCCGCGCCATGCAGGAAGCGGGCCTCGAACCGTGTCCGATCTTCGATTGCAATTCGGAAGAAATAGTTGAGCAGATCCTCAAGGCAAAGATGGAGCGGGACACTCCGCCTACGGCGGTCATCACTTCGAACACTCTGGTTACGCGTTACGTTTTGGGGGCGATTTCGCGTCTTGGCTTGCGCGTTCCCAACGATCTTGCATTCGCCGGATTCGACGACTTCGATCTCGCCGAATTCACCTCACCGCCGCTCACGGTCGTTCGCCAGCCGGCGCAGGAGATGGGCCGCGTCGCGGCAAATCTGCTCTTCGACCGCATCGCGCGCGGCGAAATGCCGCATACCGGCAACCGAATCGTTCTTCCCGTCGAGATCGTGTTGCGCCGTTCGTGCGGCTGCAAGCACCGCACCGCCGTCGTCATTCATTGAAAGCGATTTCAGATGAACCGCACATCAGTTGACGGCAACCGTCTGTGTCGCTAGGTTCCAACCGCGAAGGCCGATCTCCGGCTTCTCATCGCCGGCCGGAAACTCCACGTTCACCGTGCGCTCCTCGCCTGGCAGGAGCGATACGTAGTTGTCGCTGTAATAGGCGGGCAGAATGCGTCGTCCAGTCGCGGCGTCCTCCAGCGTAAGCTTGATCATCAGCGCCGCCGCTGGACCCGTATTCTTCACTCGCATCGTCACCGCGCGCTCGCCGCTTGTTACTGCGGACGTTGCCGACGCCGATAGCGTTGCAGGCGCAAGCGCATTCAGCTCGCGGTAGCTTGCTTCGTCCGCGGCCCACCAGTAGAAGTTGTCGCTCACCGGAGCCCCGGCCGCATCGCTTACTGCGAGGCTCACAAAGATTGTGTGTCCAGCGGCCAACGTTGCCAGGTCAGGTTTTGCCACTGGCGTGCGATCATCGGCAGCAGCCTGTACCTGGTTTGTGTGATCGCTCAGAATCTTTCCGTCCAGGCTCACCACAAGCGTGCGCACATGAAAGGATTGCGCTCCGCCCAGGTTGATCAAATCCACTGAGCCATCGGTCAGATTGAGCTGCGCGTGGATCGGTTCGCATGCCTTCTCGGTCCCGTAGAAGCTCGACTGCGTGTCGTAGTCCCAGCTCAGGAAGTTCCATTCCATGCTCGGCCACGACGGCTGCGTCATCCAGATCATGCGCGCCGAATTGGGCTGCCACAAATGCGCGGCAAATCCCTCGAAGATGGCGCGATGGCCAACGTAATCGAGCATCTGTGCCTTCCGTTCGAAATCCTCGAGGCTCGTAGGCGCGCCGAACTCCGTCTCCATGTGAGCCATGTACGGCTGCACCGCGCCGTTCCCGCTCTGGTGCCAATCGTGATAGGCCCAGGTGTCGCTGATCGGCCATCGGTCGGGCTCGGGAATGAAGGATTTCATGCTTTCCAGTGTCGGCACGCTGGGAATGCCAAGCTCCACGCTGAAGCCGCGATTGATCCGGTAGTACGTTTCGAGCGGCTGGAATTGATACGGCCCCGAGTTGCGCAGATTCACTTGATTCGAGCTGCCAGTGTAATAGCGCGTGTGGTCGAGTGTACGCACCAGTTCTGCCAGGCCTTCGTTGATCGTCGGTTGCGGAACGCCTTCATTGCGCCCGCACCACACCACAATCGACGGATGATGGCGATAGCGCAGAATTGTGTCGTGTGCGTTCTTCAGGAACAGCGCGGGATCTTCCGCTTCCAGGTTGTAGGTTTGCGTCGATTCCCAGAAATCGTTCCACACCATCAATCCATACTTGTCGGCTAGCGCGTAGAAGCTCTCCTCCGTGTTTTGGCCCATCCAGTTGCGGATCATATTGACATGCGCGTCGCGATGCAGGCGGAAATAAGGCTCCAGGTGTTCCGTGCCCACGCGCTTGAGCATGTCGTCCATGCCCCAGTTGCCGCCGCGCGCGGCAATGCGCACGCCGTTTACTTTGATCACCAGGTCCGTCCCTGGCCAACCGCCATCGACCGGACGGATTGACGGCGAATCCGCGGCCCCTGGCTCCAGCGTCTGCACCCACGCGTGCAGCATCCAGTCGGGCAGCGTCTGCCCGGGCAGCACTTGATTCGGCGTCCAGTCGAAAATCTGCCGGATGCCTTGGTGCGTCCCGTCGACCAGCGGCAGCGCCTCATCATGCGTGCGGCTAGGCAGAACCTCCACCCGTCGCAGGTGTCCCGATGCGTCGAAGAGTGAGAGCTCGTAGCTTACCTCTCTCATCCCAAATTCAATTTGTTTCTCCTCGCTCGTCTTCGCCCACGAGGCGAACGACACCTTCAGCGTGTGCAGCGCGGGATCACCATAGCCATTCGGCCACCAGAGCCGCGGATTCTGAACCTTGAGTTGCGCAAACTCCACGGGCTCCAGCCGAACCACTGTCTCCCCGGGAGCCAGATGCACGTGCTTCACTACCTTTACATCGTCGAAAGCGGCGGTCAGCTCGCCGTCCGTCGCTGCGCCGCCCGCGTTGGTCAGTGGCACTTCAATCTCCACGTCGGCCTCGCTGCGGTCGGGCTTGGGCAGCGTTGTAATCACATTCAGGTCGCCGATCTCCACCGCCCCAGTCGCCGTCAACGTCACATCCTGCCAGATGCCCGTGTCGCGGTCGCGAATCCCGGGAATCCAATCCCACCCCTCGGCGGCGGCAAACGTCGGTCCGTCCAGTAGTTCCATTCCGCCGTTTTCTCCAGGCCCTCCTTTCAGCGACTGCTCATTCGGAATCCCCGGATGCGGCGGCGGAGAAACCCGCACTGCCAGCGCATTTTCGCCGCCGGTGGCAAGGTCCGTCACGTCGAATGTTCCGCGCAAAAACGCGCCCGTAAATCCTCCGAGCTTCTTGCCGTTCATCCAGACTTCAGCGGCGTAGTTCACGCCTTCAAAGGTGAGCATGAGCCTGCGCCCGCGCGTCGCGGCCGGCGTTTTGAATTCCACGCGGTACCAATAGTCCTGGTGAGCCAGGCTCTCGGGAATAGCAAGATTGTTCAGCCCGTAGTCAGGATCTGGATAAATGCCGCGATCGATCATCGTCGTCAGCACGGTGCCCGGCACTGTCGCCACCAGCCAGTCCTTGTCGGCAAAGCCCGCCTTGGAAATCTCATCGCCGGTGGCTTTCACTTGCGGTGCCGGTTTCAGCTTCCAGCCGCCAGCGAGCTTCCACGGATTATCGCCTTTCAACGCGCAATGTAAGTCTGCCGCGCCCAGCTCTCTCGCCACGGGCTTTTGTATTCCGCCCTTGCCATGTGGCAACGTGGATGGATCCTGCGGCGCGCTGTACCCGGCCTGCGAGCGCGTCTGCACCGGCCAGTGTTGCGAACCCTCTTCATACGTGGGTTCGCCAAAGTCCGGCGTCACATCGGCCATCGCCTTCACTTGCTCGGCCGTCAACGCCGCGCGAAAAATCTTCAGACCCGCGATCTCTCCGCCGAAATGCCCGTCTGCGACATTGGGCAACGGCGACGGCGCCATCTCCAGAACCGCTGCCACGCTGCCTTGCGCAAGCGTGCTCGTCGCTACCTCGCGGCCATCGGCATAGAGCACCACGCGTTCGCCATCGCTCGCCGCAACTGCCAGGTGCCACTTTCCCGAGTCAAGCGCCTGATCGCCGGCCACAAATCCCGCCGAACTTTGTGCCCGCCCCAGCCACAAGCCCAGCCGGTTGTCCTTGATTCCGATGAATCGCGCATCCTCAGCGGCAGGATCGCCAATTCCGGCAAGCAGCGTTGTCCCTTGCTGTGGCTCCGGCAACTCGACCCAGAAAGCAAGCGTCCATGAAGCACGTCCCGCCAAAACCGGGTCTTGAATTGCAGGCTGGCCTGATCCCTGAGCGTCCATTGCCACAGCCCAAACGCCGTCAAGCGACGTCGACGGAGACAGTGTCTTGTTTAAGCCGGAACCATCGGCCAGAAAAACCGCATTGAAGGGACCGTAAGCTGCGGCTGGAAGTGCTGCTGCTTGCGCACGCATTGCCCCAGGCGCGACAACAACCGAGGCAACCAGGAATCCGATGACCGCGCGAACAAAAAGCCGAAAGCCAGCTTCTGGCATGAATGAGGATTGTTTAGACATGGCAACCCATCCTACAAAACCAGCGAATCAAAGTGCAAAGGCCATCGCTTCGTTGTTTCCCTTATGTCGTGGGAATTGGCGTCAAGGATCATCCAGAACCGGACCGTGCTGATCGAGGATGGAAAGCCCCTCGCGGCAACCGTCGTACACTGGGTACACCGGGCTTTCCCATGAAGAAACTTGCCATCGGTCTTTATCTTCTTGTTACCGCCGCCTTGCTTGCCTGGGCCTACAATCAGGCCATTTACGTCGCTCCCAACGACGCTGCGCAGGGCGAGATGTTCCGCATCATCTACTACCACGTCCCCTCGTTTGCTGTTTGCTTTGTCTTCTTTGCACTCAGTCTTATCGGCTCCATCGCATTCCTGGCATTTCGGCACAACAATCCGGGCCGCGCACAGGTCGCGGATGCCCTTGCAGTGGCCGGGGCCGAGGTGGGCGTGGTCTTTTGCTCAGTCGGCCTGGTCACCGGCCCACTCTGGGGACGCCGCGCGTGGGGCATGTGGTGGACTTGGGACGCGCGCCTCACCACCACGCTGGTCCTCTGGCTGATCTACGTCAGTTACCTGCTGCTGCGTCGCTTCGCCGCCGGGCCCCAGATGCAAACCCTCGCCGCCGTGCTGGGGATCTTCGGCGCACTCGACGTGCCTATCGTCTATATGGCCAACCGCTGGTGGCGCACGCAGCACCCGGCGCCTGTCTTCGGCGGTGGGCAGGATTCCGGCATGGATCCCACGATGGTCGGCGCGCTCCTCTGGAATATGCTCGCCTGGCTGCTGTGGGGCGTGCTCATCCTGGCTTTCCGCTATCGCGTTGAGCGGCGCCAGCAGAAGATCGCCGCGGAAGAAGCCGAGGAGGCGTTGAATTCCTGATGATGGCCCGGCCATTTTGGGAAAAACGAGGATCCCGATGAAAAAACTTGGTACCGCTCTAATCGTTGCCGTCCCCGTTGTTCTTTTCGGCTGGGCCGGCTATCTCGTCTTCTTCGCGCCGTCCGAGCCCCCGTTCGACTGGCGGGTCCATATGTCCCAGGCGGACCACGATGCGATCGTGGCCACGCTCAATCACCTCTATACGCGGGCCGCCTACACCGTCACTTGGGCCATCCAGCTCGGCTACGCAGCATGGCTCATCGTCAAGTGGCAGTCTCAGCAACGAAAATCGGCCGAAAATCGACGCCTGGACTGACCGCATAGCCTCCGCGCGAGATCAGCTTGTCACACTCCGTCGTGCTCCCCATCACGGATCGTTGTGAAATTCCAGTCGTGCCCGCCCTGCCATGCCTTTCGTTACTCTCCAAAAGGCCACGCGCTCTACCACTTCCGCGCATCCGGCCAACTTTTCGTGGTATTTAAAGATTCCTCTCATACCGTCGATGATCGAGTGGTAGATCGGTTGCACAACGGTTTTTTGGCTTTAGTTTCAGCCTTGGGCTCTCGCGTTGCGGCGTCTCTTCTTCGATATGAAGCGAGCGCGCCAAACGGGCTTTCGCCTACCGAGCTTCCGGATCCGCCGAGCGCCGAATGGGGACCTAAATTATGCATGACTTCTTGATTGCTCTTGCCTTTATCGGTATGGTCATTGCTCCCGCCATCGTGGCCGCCAACTGTTCAACCGAAGTCACCGACGAATCCAAGTCAAAATAATTCTCGCCGCTCTTGCTCCGAAGGTTTTTCACCCCCGATCTGCGTTGTTACGACCTTTGCCGTTTCTGCTTTCTTAAAGATTCTCCCGGATCTGCGCTGTTAAAGGTTTGCTGCTCCAGCACAGGCACGGAATAATATCCTCGAAATGAAAAAATCGACCGGAATGCTGTGGATCGCGGCGTTACCAACTGCCCACCTGCTGTTATGTGCCCTGACCGTAGTCTTTCTCGGCACAGACGCTTGGGACTGGATGCTTGTTACTACATTGGATTTACCCTTTATCGTACTTCGCAGCTGGCTTCTTCCCCCACCGATCAGCGATGCCAGCTTGGTCATCTTCGGAACAATCCAGTGGCTGTGCGTTGGCGTTGCAATCAGATCAGTGTCCTTCTGGCTAGAACGCCGAAGAAGAGCTAAGGCGATTAAATAACCTGCTCTGTGTCTGTTCCCCTCGCCCCTGCATTTCCAGCTCCGCTAGCGCCGCTAACTCCGCCCCTCCTTCGCACCCTGCCATTCAACATTGCCCTTCGCTCTCCCAGCCGGTAGACTGGGGGTTCGAGGGTCGTTCATGTTAGTCGTCATGAAAGCGCAGGCCACGCCGGAAGAGATCCAGGCAGTCTGCGACCATATCGTGCAGTTGGGCTTCCGTCCGCATCCCCTCCCTGGAGCCCAGCGCACCGCCATCGGCATCACCGGCAATCAGGGCGAAGTCAATCGCGGCAACTTGGAGTCGCTCTCCGGCGTTGCTGAAGTCATTCGCGTCTCCAAAGCCTACAAGCTCGCCAGCCGCGACGTGAAGGAAGAAGACACCATCGTCCGTTTTCCTGGATCGAGCGCCACCATCGGCGGCCGCGATCTGGCCGTTATCGCCGGTCCCTGCTCCATCGAAAGTCGCGATCAGGCCTTTGCTATTGCCGCCGAGATCGCCGCATCTGGAGCGCAGTTCTTCCGCGGCGGCGCTTACAAGCCGCGCACCTCTCCCTATGCTTTCCAGGGCCTTGGCCTCGATGCCTTGAAAATCATGGCCGAAGTCCGCGAAAAATTCGGGCTGCGCATCGTTACCGAGGCGCTCGATTCCGAGACTCTCGACCTCGTCGCCGAATGGGCCGACGTCATTCAGATCGGCGCGCGCAACATGCAGAACTTCTCGCTCCTCAAGAAGGCCGGAAAACTACGCAAGCCGGTGCTCATCAAGCGTGGCATGAGCGCCACACTCGAAGAGTTCTTGATGGCGGCCGAGTACGTGATGAGCGAGGGCAATTATGAAGTCATCCTCTGCGAGCGCGGCGTGCGCACGTTTACTGATCACACGCGCAACACGCTCGACCTGAGCATCATCCCTGCGCTGCATCATGTCAGTCACCTGCCCATCCTCGTCGATCCCAGCCACGGAACCGGCCGCCGCGACAGCGTCCTGCCCATGGCCAGAGCCGCCGTGGCCGCGGGCGCCGACGGCGTCATGGTCGAGGTGCACAACCATCCTGAAGCTGCGCTCTCCGATGGACCCCAATCTGTCTATCCCGCACAGTTCGCAATCATGATGAGCGAGATCGAAAAAATCGCCACAGTCGTCGGCCGCCATCTCACGCGAGGCGTCACCGTTTCCGCCGCCGCGAGTAAGTAAGCAGTGGACAGTTGGCACAGATCGAAAATTTTGTTGCCGGCTGTCGGCGTGCTCGTACTCTGCTTCACCGGTTGCCGCACCCACGACTTTCCCCAATACCCGCCCAACTATCGCGAGTACGTCTACGTAACCAATGGAGGTAGCGACACCGTCACGGTGCTTGACGTGGTCAACGTCCGCGTGGATCGCGAGCTGCCAGTGGGCCACGATCCGGTCGCCGTCGCTGCCAGCCCCACACGCAACGAAATCTATGTCGTGAACTCGAGTGCAGCGGGAGCCAACGGCTCAGTCTCAGTCATCGACGCGGAGCACAACGCGGTTGTCTCCACCGTTCCCGTGCACCATCAGCCTGTGTCCATCGACTTGAAAGCCGACGGCACTCTCGCCTACGTCGCCAACACCGGGTCGAATTCGATTTCAATCCTCGATCTCGGGGCTCGCCGTGAACTCGCTCAAATCCCCGCCGGCGACCAGCCCGTCGCTGCTCGCCTCGCGCCCGACGGCAAAACTCTCGTTGTGGCCGACCAGGCCGGAAACTCAGTGACCATCATCGATGCATCAACCAACCAGCCGCGCGCCACATTCGCTGGCTGCCCAGGGGCGTCAGAAGTTGTGATTCTGCCCGATTCTTCGAAGGCCTTTATCCCCTGCTCGACCGGTCATCAAGTGATGGTCGTTTCGCTCGCCGAGCCCGATGCCCACCCCGCTCAACGGGACCGCCTTGAAACGCTGATGGACGTCGGCCGCGCACCCGTCGATCTGGCGCTGAAGCCCGACGGCGGTGAGATCTTTGTTTCCAATTCTCTTTCCGACTCCGTCTCGGAGATCTACAACACCACCGACGAGGTGGGAGACACGTACATGATCGGCAACAATCCCGTTCGCGGGATTGTTTCGCGCGACAATTCGCTGCTTTACGTGGCCAACCTGCGCTCGCAAGAGCTCACCGTCTACTCCATCGACGACGGAAAGCGCATTGGCTCAATCTCCGTTGGCGACAGCCCAGCGGCAATGGCGTTTTCAGCCGCCGGGCATTTGCTCTTTGTCGCCGATCAGCTCTCTGGCGACGTCGCTGTGGTGCGCACGTCAACGCAATCGCTGTTTACCATGCTTCCGGCCGGCCGCGATCCCAACGCCATCGTCGACAAAGCGTTCAACGTGCAGTGAGGCCGCGCGAATTTCCTGCAGGTGGCGCCACCAGGCATCGGCAATGTTCCCGGCTATCATTATTTCCCCGGGCATGCGGCTGGCTCATAGCCGACGAAAGGAGGACCACCATGCGAACTTGGTACCTAATGGCATTTTTGCTGACGGCGGGGATATGTTTCTCGCAGGCTCCTGACAAGAAGGCGGTCGGCTGTGTCGGCTGTTTTTCTGAGCCGCAATCAACGCTGCTTTTCGGTCCCGTTGGCGGCGAAACGAATTATGGCAGCTATACCCTTGTTACGCCGAGAGGGAATTTCACCGTGCCGCAACTCTCTGGCCCGATGGAGCGAGCTTCGCCCCTTTGGGCAATCAGCCCCTCAGGAGATCGGATCGCCGGGGGAATCTCATTCATGCTTAACGCCGACGTCGTGAAATGCGATCCGAAGATAAAAGCGTGGTGCGACCCTCATCCTCGACCAATCTTCAAGTCGGTGATGGGCGTGTACTCGGTAAGGGACAAAACGTGGAAGCAATATGGCGATTTCCAAACAGTCGGATCGGCGGCCTTTTCGCCAGATGGGAAACGAATTGCATTTGGCGGGGACAAAGAGTGCACGGGCGTTAACTGTGACGCGGGTCTGATGATATTAGACCTTGAAACAGGCCACATAGGGACGATCTCACGGTCCATACAAGTAGATTGGAGGAATCAGATTAGCTGGTCGCCTGACGGCAAATTCCTTGCGGTATCTGTGGTGAGTCCCGGATTCGGTCGGATCGTAGTTTTCGATGTTGCCACCGGGAAAATGATGACGATTGCTCAGGGAACAAATCCCTCCTGGTCTCCGAAGGGCGATTGGATTGCATACGCATACACTGTACGATGCATGATCGTCCATCCCGACGGAACTGGCACCCGATCTGTTTTGGATAAAGAGCCCAAATGGATGAAAGATACACTCGATGGTCCGATCCTATGGTCGCCGGACGGAAAGAGACTGCTGCTCAATCAGCGGAAGATCTCCGATGATCATCCCAGGGTGATCATGGTAGATCTCGCCACTGGCCACGCCGTCATAAAATCAAAGAACGGAGAAGTGGTAATGGGTTGGGTGCCGTACTCCGGCAATTAGCTGAGTTGATGATCTACGACGGAATCAACTCGATAATCGGCGAGAACATCGCCAACGCGCGGCTGAGGGCCGGCCTTTACGGTGTCGCGCTCGCTCCAGCGGCCGGCACATTGGCCGCCGCGGTCAGTTCTGGTCCTACCAGAACTCCGTCATTGAGCGATGCGGCCACAAGCCTGTCTCCCGCCGCGCGGATCAACACAATCTGATAGCCCGTCTGCCACCAATTCCACGTCATCGTCTTCGGGTCAATGGCGTACACCTGGTCGCTCGTACGCGAGCTGACCAGAATCCTCTTCGACTCCGCGTCGCAACTCAGATCGTCCACGTCGCGGAAGGGCAGGCGATGAACCCACATCCACGACGTGCCCAGGTCGCGGCTCAAATAAACTCCCTCGCGCGCGCCCAGCCACAGCGTGCCATCAGGCGAAAAAGCCACCCGATGAATGCGTGTCAGCATCGTCGGCAGCCCCATCGGCCACCAGCTTTTCCCCGCGTCTCTTGAAATCACAACGCTGTCGGCGCGAGCCGCCACCATCGTGTCAGCGTGCACCGTCACTGACAGGTAATCGCCCTCTCCCATCACCGGACCGCCCTGCCAGCTCGCACCCTGGTCGCTGCTGGTCACCACGCCGTATCCTGTCGCCGCCGCCCACACGTCTCCTGAAACGTCCAGCGCGTTCACCGGACTTTGCAGTTCGATTGTCGGAGCCTGCACCTGCTTTTCGATGTTGACCTTCGTGTGCATGTGCGTCTGCGTGATTGTCTTCGTCACCGTGTTCGCGATGGTGTTGCGCGGAACCCAGGTGAAAGCGGTCGCGGCGCCCGACCCATCGGGCGTCGCAGCGGAACCGTTTCCCGAACCATTTGATGCCCCATTCGCTGCCGGCGTTACTGAAGGGGTCGGCGCCGCAGCATCGGTTCCATTGCCCGCAGCCGCCGGATCGCCGGCTGCCTCAAGCACAAAAATTCCGTGGCTCGTTCCCGCAACTACGCTCCCATCCTTCGTTTCGGCAAGCGCGAACACATCGCGGCCGTCGAGACCCGAGCCTAATTGCTCCCAGTGCGCGCCGCCATCGCTCGAGCGAAACACGCCGCCATATTTCTTGTCGTTCACCACGCCCGCATAGAGCACCTCGGGATTGTCGCGGTCCACGAGAACCGCCGCGACCTTGCGCTCCGAGATTCCACGGTTGGTCAGCGTGAAGGTCGCGCCCCCATCTTCACTCGCGAGCACGCCGCCGCGATCCGTCGCCAGCAGCACACGATTCGAATCGCCGGGATCGACGTAAACCGCGTTCACCACCACATCGGAGTCCGTCATGCGCTTGAAGGTCTTGCCCGCGTTGACGGTCTTATAGAGGCCCTCGGTGGTTCCCGCGTAAACAACATCGCGCTTCTCGGGATCCTGTATCAGGCTCCGCGTTCTTCTGGCTTCTGACGGAATGCCCTGGATCTTGTGGAATCGAATTCCCGCGTTTTCGCTCTTGTAGATTCCGCTGCATGCGCTCAGGTAGACAGTGTGCGGGTGCTCCGGGTCGACGATGATCGAAAACACATCCGAGTCCACAATCAGTCCCTGCTTGATGTTGTGCCAGGTCTTGCCGCCGTCGGCCGTCTTCCAGGGCAGGTGCCAGGTCCCGGCGTACACCGTGTCTGGATTCTCGGGATCGACCGCCAATGATTCAATCTCATGAATCTCGTGGCTGCCCGGCGGGCTGATCTCCGCCCATGTCGCTCCCCCATCGCTCGAGCGGAAGACTCCTTCCAATGTTCCGGCATAGAGAGTGCTCGGATCGGAGGGTGCCTGCGCGAGAGCGTGCACCGGCTGTCCCTTGAGCTGAGCCGGCTCACTCCAACTGTGGCCGCTGTCGTGGCTGATCCACAATCCGCCGTCGGTGGAGTTGTTCCACGTGCCCACGTAAATCGTCGCCGGGTCCGCCGAATCCACCACAATGCTGTCGAGCACGAATCCGTCGTCGCTGCCCAGCTTTGCCAGACGATGCCAGCTTGCGCCTTCATCCACGGTTTCGTAGAGCCAGCTATTTGTCGTGCCCAGCAACAGATGCTTTGGCTGCTCCGGGAACGACGCAAGCGCACGCGCATCGCCGCCCGCTGGTCCCACGACAGTCCACGCGTTTTCCGCCCGCAAACATACCGCGCCCAGCAAAAATGCAGTGAGGAGAGGAATTTGCGCCGCGACCCCAATCCGGCGCTCATGATTTCGAACACACTGAAAACTGCTCATTCAGACTTGAAGCTCCCCATCTCTTTCCAGAATAGACAATTCCATGCCCCAAAAGCGAAAAGGCCGACCGGTTCGCGCACCGGTCAGCCTCCATGTGCGGCTCCAAGACTGGGTTTTTCGCTCAAGCGGATCACCCGCTCGGCATCAACGAACGGCGTATGCTCCAACGCAAGTCGATTCGGACCCCTTCCCTTGAGCACCAGTCTCATTGCAAGTGCCCGACCCTGAAATGCCGCTTGCAATCCCGGTGCCGCCGACGATCTTGTAGCTCATCTTGGCGGCGCTGGTCGCGGCGCTGGTTTTCTGCGCGACGGCCTGAACTTGGAAAAACACCTGATCGCCATTAGCCAGAGTGCCTACAATGACGCCCCAATCTTTGACTGCGGCGGCGTTGCCTACGCTGGTTAACGAAAACGTCAATCCTTTGAATTGAACCCCATTGATTGCCGAGTCAGTTGTGCACTCGTATGTCCAGATTCCTTGTGTCGCGCTGAATTGGTAAATGACGAGGGTCGGGTTGCACTTAATTGTGAAAGACCCAGAGCCCGGAGCTGGAGCCGGAGCTTGAGTCGGAGGCAGTGCCTGAACCTGGGCCTGTGCCGTCGCGCCAAAGCCGGCGACGAGCACACTGAGTGCGAAGATCGCATGTTTCATAAGTCCTCCTGGGGAATTGGATTGTTTAAGGGGCCTGGATTTTCGGGGGAACACAGAATACTACTGAATGGGTCCAAACGAAAAGGCTGACCGGTTCGTTCACCGGTCAGCCTCAAAGACACTAAGCTTGAAGTGTTGCTGGCGTGAGTCTCCGCGAGCCATCCCTATGGAGGAAGAGCTCGCGGATTCCTGTTACGAAGCGCAGGTCGCTCGGGCTATTGCGCAGCCTTCTTCGGGTGGCGTTCCGCCAAAGGCTTGCGCGTTTCCGGCTTCACTGACGTCTCGACCACTGGCGTCGTCCCAGGCACATCGGTAGTAAACGTCGCGCCTGCTGGTACCAGGTAGTCTTCCGCCGTCTGTCCTGCGGTTGTGCCTGTGGCCACGCTGATGCGCGAAGCATCGATTCCTTGCTCCGTCACCAGGTAGTCCTTGGCGTTTACGGCGCGCTGCGCGGCGAAGTCCTCAACCTTGAAGTGCCGATGCGTCGCTCCGTACTTTTCCTGTTTCGCGGTCTTGGCTGCTTCATCCGCCGATGCTTCGCCCACAACCACTGCATTGGCGTCAGCCTGCTGCTTCAGATCCAGTGCCACTTGATCCAGACACGCCTTGGCTTCGTTATCCACGCGCGTCGGGCGCTTTGGATCGCCGGCAAAGCTAATCGAGCACAGTGCCTGCGTCTTCGGTGCCGGAGGCGGCGGAGGCGGAGCCAGAATGGTGATCGTGGTGTTCGCTGACGCCGTCTGGTTCTTGTCGTCTGAGACGCCGCACGTGATGCCTACGGCTCCCGTCGGTGCGCCTGCGGATGAGTATGCGGCCGTCGTCCCGGTGCCCGTCACCGTGCCCGCCGTCGCCGTGTAGTTATAGGTCAGCGGACGGTTCTGCGGGCTCACGCCCACTGCAGTGACTGTCGCCGAGTCGCCCGGCTTGATGGTGGTCGGGCTGGCCGAGCAGCTTACCGTTGGCGGTTCAAATTGCTTCACCGCGTAATCGGCGGAGCATGACGCGGTCTGGCCGGGCTTCAGCCCTTCCTTGCCCTTTTTGCCTTCTTTCACTTCAGCTTTCGCGGTGTACGAACCGGGAGCCAGAGTAGACGTATTCACACTGGCTGAAGTGCCACTGCCGGTTACGCCGTCCCCGCTCCAGCTGTAGAGGACGTTGTTCTTCTTGTTTGTGTCCACCGACCCAGCCGTAGCCGTGACCGTCAAAGGATCGCCCGGGTAAACGGTTGGTGCGCTGGCGTTGCACGATAACGTGATCGGCGGAGCCTTCTTGCACCCCATGGGCAAAAGGGCAAAAACCGCCACGGCGAGAACCGGCAAAACAGACTTCAAGGCTCGTGAGTACATGTTTTTACGCTCCACAATTCCGTTGTTGCATCGTTAATGAGAAAACGTTTTGAAAAAGGAATTCTGCCCTCTGACCATCGGGGCTCATTCTGCATTCAGAGTCTTAAGCAGACTCCGGGGTTCGCGCTGTATCTTCTCTTGTAGAAGCGAGATCGCGTAAATCAGTTGCTCGGGACGCGGCGGACACCCGGGAACATATACATCCACGGGAACCACCTGATTCACTCCCTGAAGCAGCGCGTAGTTGTTGAATACACCACCCGAAGTGGCGCAGGCACCCATCGAGATAACCCACTTAGGCTCAGGCATTTGGTCGTAAAGGCGCCGCAGAACCGGAGCCATCTTTTGCGAAACGCGCCCCGCCACAATCATCAGGTCCGATTGCCTTGGCGAGGGCCGGAAAACCTCGGCCCCGAAGCGCGCGATATCGAACCGCGCCGCACCCATCGACATCATCTCAATGGCGCAGCAGGCCAGTCCAAACGTCATGGGCCACACAGAGTTCTTGCGCACCCAATTCACGGCAAAGTCCAACGAAGTGAGAAAGACCCCCTCCGGCTCTTCGTAGCCGTAGTTGACCTCTTTCACCTTAATGCGATTTTTCGCGCTGCTCTCAAGGTTGCCGAAGAGATAGCGGTCGCGCTCTATGGTAGCCGCCATAGTTCTACTATAACCCCGCTCCCCAGGCAGGAATGGTCAGAATTGATCAGGTAACCACTTTTGAATGAGCCCTGAGGTCCCGCTAGGTACCGGCGTTTTTTTTGCGCACCCGGAATTCGATCCCCCGGACCGGGCGCATGAAAAAGCAAGGAGGAATTCGCGGGAACTTGCGTTATTTCGCCGTCTTTACGAAAATGATACGAAAGTCCAATGTGGCCTTCGCTATGATTCTGGTCGGCGCCTCTTTGCGGCTGTCGTCTGCTTGAATCCTGCACCGTCGGTTAGGCCCTCCATAGCCTGTTGTTCAGCACTAACAGTCTTTCTCTACGCCTCGCGCTCGAGAATTCGAAACGGAAGATCTCATGTCCTGTCGCTCTTTGAAGCTGCTGTTCCTCTTCCTGCTTCCGGGCCATCTCGCGATGGCTGTTGCCCCGGCCATCTCCAACCCGGCGGCGCAAGCTCCGGCCACGCAGGCGCAGATCGCCACCCTTCAGCAAGCCGTCCAGAGCGCTCAATCCGCCGGGGACAACGCCTGGATGCTCACCTCGGCCGCCCTCGTGCTGCTGATGACCGGCCCCGGGCTGGCGCTCTTCTACGGCGGCCTGGTGCGCAGGAAAAACATTCTCGGCACCATGATGCAAAGTTTCGCCATGATGGGCCTGGTGACTGTCCTCTGGGCCTTTGTCGGCTATTCTCTGGCTTTCGGCCACGGCAACCTGTTTGTTGGAGGCTTCGAGCACGCCTTTCTGCGCGGCGTTTCGCTTAGCCCCAATCCGGACTATGCCGCCACCATTCCCGAACAGACCTAAATGATTTACCAGCTCATGTTCGCCATCATCACGCCGGCTTTGATCACCGGCGCATTTGCTGAACGCATGAAGTTCAGCTCCATGGCCCTGTTTCTCTCACTCTGGTCGCTCCTCGTCTACTGTCCGATGGCGCACATGGTCTGGGGCGTCGGCGGTCTGCTCAACGCCACCGGCGGCCGCATTCCCTCGCTCGACTTCGCCGGCGGAACGGTTGTGCACATCACCAGCGGCGTCTCGGCATTGGTTTGCGCGCTCTATCTGGGCAAGCGCCTCGGTTATCCGCAAACAGCCATGCCGCCCCACTCTCTCGTGCTCAGCTTCATCGGCGCGTGCCTGCTGTGGGTGGGCTGGTTCGGCTTCAACGCCGGCAGTGCCTTGGGCGCCGGCCCGCTGGCCACCAGCGCCTTCGTCAACACTCACTTCGCCACCGCCACTGCCGCCATCGGCTGGACCATCTTTGAGTGGTTTCATAACGGCAAGCCCACGGCGCTGGGCGCAATCTCTGGAGCGGTCGCCGGCCTGGTCGCCATCACGCCCGCTTCGGGCTTCGTCCAGCCTATGTCCGCGCTTTTCATCGGCCTTGCAGCCGGCTTCTTCTGCTCCCTCATGGTCTTCCAGGTCAAGTCTCGCTTCGGCTACGACGATTCGCTCGACGCATTTGGTGTTCATGGCGCTGGCGGTACTCTCGGTGCCATCCTCACAGGTTTCTTTGCTGCGAGCGTCATCAATCCCATCTACGGCGCCGGGGTGCCTACGGGTACCATCGACGGCCATTGGAGCCAGGTTCTGAATCAACTTGCTGGCGTGGGCGTGGCCTGGGGAATCTCCATCGTCGGCACTCTGGTTCTGCTCTTTGTGGTGGACAAGCTCCTCGGCCTGCGCGTCACTCCCGAGCACGAGATGGCCGGGCTCGATCTTTCCCAGCACGGCGAAGAAGGGTACGATTTCAATACCTGATGAGTTGTTTGACTGGCGCTCCTGTCAGTTCTCAAGGCAATTTTCTTCAGGCGTAGGCGGCCAATAAGCCGCCCTGCCTGTTACGCTATCGAACGAGGCATTTTTTGTATGCTCAAGATTGAAGCTGTTCTGCAACCCTCAAAGCTCGATGCCGTGAAAGATGCGCTGCTTGAAGCGGGCATCGAAGGCATGACTATCCTTGAAGCCCGGGGCCACGGCCGCCAGAAGGGCCACACCGAGTTCTATCGCGGCCGCGAATATACCGTCGATCTACTGCCCAAGGTCAAGATCGAGATGGTGATTCACGACGATTTGAAGGAAAAAGCGATTCAGGCAATTATCGGCGCCGCCCGCACCGGCCGCATCGGCGACGGAAAAATCTTCGTGAGCCGGCTCGACGAAGCCATCCGCATCCGCAACGACGAGCGCGGCGAAAACGCGCTATAGGAGTGCAGATGTCATCCTGAGCGGAGATCGTTCGCGGCCGCGAACGATCGGAGTCGAAGGATCTGCGGTTGCCTTTCGTTCGCGACCTGCCGCGAAGTTGGCAACTCCGAAACCCGGCAACCTGCAATCGACCCTGAGTGCGAAATTGATGATCTCACGTCCCCAAATCCTGCTCTCCTTCGCACTCGTCGCCTCCTGCCTGGCCGCGCAGGACACGCGCACTGTCATCGAACCGCTATTCCCGCAGCTTTGCACCACCGTGGACGCGCAGCTTTTTACGGATGGCCATTCGCTCGCGGCGGCCGATGAGCAAAAGCTCGACACCGCGCGGCTTCAACGGGCAATAGATAAGTGCGGCCGCGGACGGGCTGTGATGCTCCGCGTCAATGAGACCAGCAATGCATTCCTCAGTGGGCCGCTGGTTTTGAAACCCGATGTTACGCTCATTGTCGGCCGCGGCGTCACGCTCTTCGCTTCGCGCGATCCGGCCGTCTTCGCCGTTTCACCCGGCAGTTGCGGCATCGTCAGCCATTCGCCCGGCCCCCGCGGCTGCAAGCCGCTGATCTCCGTCGACCACGCGCCCAACTCCGGCGTCATGGGCGACGGCGTCATCGATGGCCGCGGCGGAGAAAAGATACTCGGCTCCCAGTATTCCTGGTGGGATCTGGCCGAGCAGGCGCGCGCAGGTGGCGGGCAACAGGTTCCGCGCCTCATTGTTGCCACGGACTCCGACAACTTCACGCTTTACCGCATCACGCTCAAGAACTCGCCCAACTTCCACGTCTTTTACAACCACGGCGACGGATTCACAGTTTGGGGATTGAAAATCGACACGCCGCAGCGCCTCGCCCGCAACACAGATGGCGTCGATCCCGGCGACGGCGCCAAAAACGTCACCATCACCCACAGCTACATTCGCGCCGGCGATGACAACGTTGCCATCAAAGGCGGCCCAGGCGGCGCGACCAACATGACCATCAGCCACGACCACTTCTACTGGGGTCATGGCATGTCCATTGGCAGCGAGACTAACGGCGGCGTCAGCAAAATTCGTGTCTTCGATCTTTCGCTCGACGGCCCCGACAACGGCATCCGCATCAAGTCCAACGGCTCGCACGGCGGACTCACTGAGGGCGTGGTCTACGACGACGTTTGCATCCGCAACTCGCCCAATCCCATCACGCTCGATACCGCGTACTCAGCCAACGGCCCTCTTCAGGGCGATTCGCCGCCCACCATGCGCGAAATCACGCTGCACAATGTCCGTGTCTCAGGCGGAGGCAAGATCACCTTCAACGCCTACGACCACACGCATCGCATCGCGGCCACACTCGACGGCGTGCAGATTACCGACGATGCAAAATACACCTACGAAGTGAATCACGCGGACCTGATTCTCGGTTCCGATCCGACCAACCTCGACCTGCCAGCAGGCCCCGACCTCACGAAGGACGATTCAACCATCAGCGGCAAGCCCGCCGAAGGCAACCCGCCATCCTGCGCGGAAAAATTCGTGCCCTTTCCGCAATAGCCGGAACTGAACGAGGCGGCCATGCGTCGTTATTGGTTTATCTGGATACTGGTTGCAATCGTTGCCGCACTGGGCGCCGTTATAGCACGCGTACAGTGGGCTACTTCGGTCCCTGCGCGGCCAAAGAACTTCCCCGCGGCAGCAATCTGGGTACCAGCCCCGCCTGCGCCGCTGGATCTTTCGCATAGGGGCTATTGGTTGGCGTGTTGGCTCGACACCACTCGCAATATGGACCGATGCAAACTGACAGATTACAAGGGAAGAAATCCGACATTTGATGCAGACTACTCACCTGTCGCTGGCCCCGATCCAGTGCCTGAGGCCCGCTTGCATCTGAAGCCTTTGAAGTCGACAACAGAGTTGTTCGTGACAGTAGGCGAGGAAATGCCTCCTGTTGCTCAACTCGAAGATGGTACAGTTTTGGTTCCCACTGAGGATCTATCGCAATTTCGCGAACGCGACAACACGAAATAACGAGCTAACCGCCGACTCGATCCCGGCCTCACCGGTCCGCGGCTGCCTTATTCACCGGCACGCGCACCACAATCTTGTTGCCGGTTCGCACCACCATCCGCGAAAACGACTCATCGCTCACATTGCTGAGCGAAACGTAGCCTCCATTCAGCGCCGCCACGTCGCCGTGCATCTTCGCGTTCGCATCGGCGGGCAGGTTGAAGCTCACCCGCACATCGGGGCGTCCGTCGCCATCAAGATCGATCTCGTCATTCACTTGCGTGGGCAGCGCATCCGCCGGCTCGAACACAATCTGCACGAAGGTATCAATGCGCTCGAGCATGCGAGGCTTTACCGGCTGGTAAACCTCGATCCGGTAGCCCTCCCGCTGGATCGTCCGCGCAATCGTGCCGCCCGAGTAGCTCGCGTCGATATGCAGCCCGGCGTGCGCCACCACGTTGCTGAAAACGCCCATCAGGACAAACGGAACACAAACAGCGACGAGCAGCGTGAGCCCCGCGCCCGTGTAAGCCAGAATCGAGAGAATGCGCGTGCGCATGTGCTCCTCCTTTACTTTACCGGCAGCCAATGAATCATTGTGGCGACGGAATTCGCCAGAACGCTGCCGCCGAACATGGTCGCCATCGCCCAGGCGCCATACAGAAACAGCAGGCGGGCGCGTTCGGGTTTCACCGCAACCGGAGTCCCCTTCAGGTGCCACACCGCCGCATCCTTCTTGCAAACGTCCACGCAGGCGCCGCACTTCATGCAGTTCAGCAGCGTCTTTCCCTCGCGAATCGAATCCTTTGAAAGCGCAACTGTCGGGCAATTGGTCTGGCACAGCGTGCAATCCACGCATTTTTCGCGATCGAACCGAATCTCGAACAGGTTGATCTTGTTAAACAGCGATTGAAACGCGCCGAAGGGGCAGAAGAATCCGCACTGCGTTCGTTTCTTGGTCAAGTACGGCAGCACCACCACCAGCCCAAGAAACAGCGCGACGAAAACTCCCATCTGGATGGCCGTTTCTGTGTTCCGCACCGCCGGAAATTCGGTCACCGCTTTGAACGGGCACAGCCACATGCAGTAGACAGGCTCAAAGATCGCCGCCGATAGCAGCACCACGAAAACCAGGATCGCCCACGGAACGAGCCGCAGAATGGGTGAGTATTTCGCAACAAACTTGTGCAGCCTGCGCCGTTTTCCGAATGCGGCGAAGCCCTCCTCGATGCCGCCGAAGAAGCAGGCATAGCTGCACCACGCCTTGCCCAGAACCAGGGTCAACGCGAACCACAAGCCGATCATGACGGCGATCGAATGCGGATTGCTCGCGGTAGGCAGAATCGACCCCGGAAAAATAATCGTCCGCGCAAACGCCGCCGGCAAAATGATCGAGGGCGTAACCATAAAGCAGAACGGCGTATCGCCTGAGACCATGCGGCTGACCGAAATGCTCATCGTGCCGCGCTCGGCGATCAGTGCAGCGATAAAGCCGAACGGAAACAGGAACCCCAGTGCGACAAAAAAGATTCGTCGCCAGCGATACGTCTCCCCCGTCCGCATCATCAAGAAAAAAAGGCCGGTCATGAAAACGATGACTGCGAGCGCGCCAATGTGCTCGTCCCGGCCCGCCTTCTGGAACCTGGGCGTGAACATCAGCAGCGCCCACAGCGCCATCGGTAGGGTAAGCAAAATCGATCGTCCCACGCCGCGAAACGCCTTCGGCCGCGCAACTGAAATGGAGTGACTAGCCATAAACAGTCCTCTCAATAAGGATCGAGACTCCGGAAATTCCGTACCAGCAAGCCAGCATCACAGCCACCATACGGGCCACGGTCACCACCGCCGGCGTTCGCTGCACATAGCCCATCGAAAGAAAAGGCAGAAACCAAATCGCTGTCCCGGCGAAAAAGCAGACAGAGAACAGCAGCGCCGCCGACAGATGCTCAAGCTGCGCCGCGCGCAACCCGGCCACAAGAAATGGCGGGCAAAGATTGATCCCCGTCAAGAATCCCAGCGCCAGCGCTCCCGACCGCATGGGCCGAGACGTCTCGCCGATCCGCACCAGTTCGCTCGTCGCCTTTGCCGCCACGCATTTGCGGTGCGGCCAGCCAACCGCGTACACCACCAGCCCGGCCGCCAGCAGCAATTGAATGCCGCCCATCAACCACGTCCGCCCGGTCCATGCGCGCGGAATTTGCGACCCCACCATCCAGACTGCCGCCGCAAACACCATGTACCCGGCCAGCCGCGCCGCAAGAAACAACAACAACTGTCGGCTGTGCAGCCGCACTCCCCGCGGCTGAACCATCATCCACGGCACCACCACCGGCCCGCATGTTGCCAGGCAAACCGGTCCCGTCGCCAGTCCGAGCACAAGCGCTTCCCCGGCGCTGGCCGAAAGAGAGAGTGCCGCCATCATGCCCGAAGTCTAGGTCTCTGTGCGAGATTCCCTTCGTGACAGTGGTCACGACTCGACGTGTCATGAACGACCGTCCACCCTCGTCATTCCGCGAGAATAGGGGTGCCCCACCCTCGCCACGTCTTTGTTTTTGTGGCTAGGGTGGGATCGCGCAACTCTCAGTCCTAGCGCCACGACCCACCAAATCTCCCACTTCCGGCATTTATCGCTTATTCTTGTAACAATTCCTTCTTGCTTCGGCAGGCCACGCAAAACAATTTCTTATGAACTCAGTCGTTTTAGCGGTCGACGATCTTCGGGAGCAGTATCTCAAGGAGATGGCGCTTGTCCGCCAGACCTGCGAGCGCACCGGTGACGGCACGGCCGCCATCCGCCGTCGATCGGCCGTCGTCGATCGTATCCTCATTGAAATGTGGCGTCGCGCCTTTGCCGGCCTGCCTCAGCAAAACACCGCGCTGCTGGCCCTTGGTGGATACGGACGCAAAGATCTCTTCCCTTACTCCGACATCGATGTCCTCTTCGCCTTCGCCGACGACAAAACCGAAGAGCAGTCTCGCGAAGCCGTCCGCGCCATCATTCAGGGCATGTGGGACATCGGCCTGCGCGCCAGCCCCAACTCCCGCACCGTCAAGGAATCCGGCCGCTTCGACCCCGACAATCTCGAATTCACGCTCGCCACTCTCGATCGCCGCTTCCTCGCTGGCCAATTTCCTCTGTACCAGCAGCTCCACCAGGTCACCTTTCCCGGCCTCGTCCTCAGCGGGTGGAACTCCATCGCGCAAAAGCTCGGCGAAATCGCCCGCGCCCGCCACGCCAAATTTGGCAACACCATCTTCCATCTCGAGCCCAACCTGAAAGATTGCCCTGGCGGCCTGCGCGACTACTCCCTCGCCGTTTGGTTCGCCATCCTCTTCCATCTCAAAGCCACCAAAGAATGGCCTCGCCAGCGCGGCGGCGTCTTCCAAAGCGCGCGCGGCGACGCCGAGGCCGCCTTCGACTTCCTCGCCGCGGCCCGCTGCTTCCTCCACTTCCGCCACGGCCGCGACGACAACACGCTCGACTGGCAGTCGCAGGACGAAGCCGCCGCCCGCTCCATCGGCCTTGAAACCCGCGGTACCGCCGACCCCAGCTACTGGATGCGCACCTACTACCGGCACGCCCGCGTCATCTATCGCCGCGCCGCGCTCCTTATGGAGCACCTGCCCGCCCCGGTCAGCTTTTACCGCCAGTTCCGCCGCCGCCGCTCGCCCATCGCCGGCACTGACTTCCTCCTCGACCAGGGCCGCATCGATATTCAGCCCGGCGCGCAGTTTAACGACACCGCCGCCATCCTCCGCATCTTCTCGCTCATGGCCACGCACGGCTACACGCTCTCCCAGGCCGCTGAAGATCGCATCACCGACGCGCTTCCCGTCCTCGCCATCTCTATTCCTGAAGGCCCCTATCTCTGGAACGCTCTGCGCGAAGTGCTTCTCGGCCCCCATGCCGCCCATGCCCTCCGCACCATGCACGCGCTCGGCGTGCTCGAGATGCTCATCCCCGAGTTCCACGGCATCGATGCGCTCGTCATCCGCGACAGCTATCACCGCTACACCGTCGATGAGCACACCTTCCTGGTCATCGACAATGTCCACGCTCTGCGCACGCCCGCCAACGAGCACGAGCAGCGCCTCGCGCAGCTTCTCCCCGAAATCGATCGCATGGACCTGTTCTTCCTCGCCCTGCTCCTGCACGACACTGGCAAGGGCCGCCGCGCCGGCGAGCATGCGCAGCAAAGCGTCGAGCTGGCCGACAGCTTCCTCGCCCGCCTCGACTTCGACGCCGAGGAGCGCGACGCCGTCCTCAAGCTCATCCGCCTGCATCTCGATATGTCGGCGGCCATGCGCCGCGACATCTTCGATCTCGACAACGTCCGCGGTTTCGCCGACAAAATCGGCAACCCGCAGCTTCTCAAGATGCTCACCCTCATGACCTTCGCCGACATCAAGGCCGTCAACCCCGACGCGCTCACTCCATGGAAGGCCGAGAATCTTTGGCAGTTCTACATGTCCACGTCAAACTTCATGGACCGCTCGGTCGACGAGGCGCGCTATCATGCCGCCATCGATCCCACCCTGCTCAACCGCATCCGCTCCATGGTTCCCGCCGCGCAGCACGACGCGCTCAAGCAGTTCCTCGAAGGCCTTCCGCAGCGCTATCTGCAAACCCGCCTGCCCGAGCAGATTCGCAATCACTTCCTCATGGCGCTCGACCTCGGCAAAGACAACGTTCAGCTCGATCTGCGCCCCAGCCGCCAGCTTTACGACCTCACCGTCATCACCCGCGATCGCACCCGCCTCTTTGCCGATATGGCCGGCGTCCTGGCCGCATGGGGTATGAACATCGTCCGCGCCGGCGCCTACTCCAACGATGCCGGCGTCATTGTCGATAGCTTTCAGTTCACCGATCTCTTCCGCACCCTCGAGCTCAACCCCACCGAGAAGGACCGCTTCCTCGCGAATGTCCACGAAGTCGTCGCGCAAAAAGTTTCCGTGGAGCAGTTGCTCAAAGCCCGCCGTCATTTGAACCAGCCCGGCAACTACAAGCTCGACGTGGCCACCAAGCTCGAGTTCGACTCCGAATCCTCGTCGCATTCAACGCTGTTGCAAGTCGTCGCGCAGGATATGCCTGGCCTTCTCCGCCAGATCGCGCTCACCTTCAGCGCGCATCAATGCAACATCAAGGTCGCACTCATTGATACTGAAGGCGAAACGGCGATCGACGTCTTCTATCTCACCAGCGGCGAAGAAAAGCTCTCGCCCGACGCGCAGCAATCCCTCGCCAAAGACCTCACCGCCGCCCTCGAAGCCATGCGCACCCCGGCATAGCTCGCCGGTGAATCAAGCCGCGGTTTCAAACTGACCCCCATCGGAGAATAGGAATGCCGAAGCTGAGCGCCGAAATTCTGCTTTATCGGAAGAACAACGGGCGACTGGAAGTCTTCCTTGTTCACCCCGGCGGCCCTTTCTGGAAGAACAAAGACCTCGGCGCCTGGTCCATCCCCAAGGGGGAATACGAGGTCGGTGAAGATCCTCTCGCAGCCGCAAAGCGAGAATTCGCAGAGGAGACCGGACACACGATCCCGGACGGCGAGCTGGCGCCTCTCTCAGATCTCAAGCAACCAAGCGGCAAGATTGTTTCGGCGTGGGCTATTGAGGGCGACTGCTCCCTGGACATTCGGAGCAATATGTTCTCGCTGGAGTGGCCGCCAAAATCGGGCAAGCATGTCGACTTCCCGGAAGTCGACAGAGCCGGTTGGTTCGAGCTAGCGGAAGCGCGCGCCAAGCTCCTCCCCGGCCAGCACGGATTCCTTGACCAATTGGCCCTGCTGAATGGCCGCCCCCAAAAATGAGCCGCCAGCGGAGTCCGCACTCGCCGACAGCCCGAAGCAGCGCTTGATTTTGCGCTCCCAATAGATTATTTATCTCGAAGAACCGAACCTTTACCCAGCCCAGCCCCCGCGTGAATGCGGAGTCGTTGACGCTTGCGTTCGCACCAAGTTATCGTGAAGTCGAGATGGCGTGCGATCGCTGAAGACGCGGCGATTTATTGGCGCGAGACCGGCTCGATTCCATCAACAAGTGTCTTGCCATAGCATCTTGATCTGTCGCACAGGGGTGAGCTGTGTCCATTCATCCGTTTCCACGCCGGCGGTTCATGTCGATGATTCTTACAGCTCCCTTCTGGGGGTCTGCCTGGGGGTCTGCATTGTTGGCCGATGCGGATTCTTCTGCGGAAGCCCTGATCACGGAATTCGGCGCGCTGCCTGATGGTGCAACCATCAACACCAGGGCCATCCAGGCGGCGATCGACCATTTGGCATCGCGCCGCGGAGGAACGGTCGTCATCCCGCAGGGAACGTTCGTGAGCGGGGCCCTGTTCTTCACAAGCCGCAGGTGAATCTTCACCTGCGGGCGGGAGCGGTGCTCCAGTGCTCGACAGATATGGCCAACTTCCCCGCCCAGCGCACCCGGATTGAAGGCCACTTCGAGGAGAAGTTCAATCCAGCGCTGATCAACGCAACCAACTGCCATGGCTTCCGGCTCACCGGCGAGGGGACGCTCGATGGAGCAGGCCGGCCAATATGGGACCTTTTCTGGAAACTGCGTCACGCGTCGCCCGCGGGCAGTAACTTCCCGAACGTGGGCGTTCCCCGCGCCCGCCTGGCGCTCATTGAAAGTTCGCGCGACGTGAAGATCGAGGGCATTACTTTCAAGGATTCTCAGTTCTGGAATCTCCATATCTACAACTGCGACGGCGTTTCCGTGAGCAAGGTACGTTTCCTGGTGCCGGACGACTACAAGCAGGCTCCCAGCACGGACGGAATTGACCTCGACAGTTCCCGGAACATCACGATCGATGGCTGCTTTTTCTCCGTCACGGACGATTGCATCGCGGCCAAGGGTTCCAAGGGACCCCATGCCATGGAGGACACGGACAGTCCGCCCGTGGAGCGCATCCGCGTCCGCAACTGCGTCTATAAGCGTGGCGGCGGCGTGCTGACGCTTGGATCCGAAGCCACGATCGTTCGCGACGTGGTCGTGGAAAATTGCAGGATCATCGGCAATGTCAGGATCGCGACCTTGAAGCTGCGGCCAGACACGCCACAGCATTATGAGGACATCACGTTCCGCAACATCACCTCTGAAGCCACGGCCTCCGCGATCCTTTCGGTGCAGCCGTGGTCGCAATATGCCAATCTGCAGGGTGAAGCGCCGCCGCAATCTGTGGTTCGTAACCTGAGCTTCATCGGCATCAAGGGTCACTTCACGGCCTTCGGCACAATCAGGCCAAACCCTGGTCAAACGGAGATCAGCAACATTTCCTTCAAGGATTTCGACGTCGAGCTGCAGCAGGAAAAGCTCGCGGCCAGCGGCGTCAAAGGTCTCAGATTCGAGAATGTGATTGTAAACGGGCACCCGGAGTCGGCTTGAGTTTTTTTAGATTCGCTGAGTCGTGATTCCTGCTCGATCCTGGCTCCGCTAGGGACGGATAGCACGAACTCCGCCACCCTCAACCTGTGTCATCCCGAGCGGAGCGCGATCGGGGCGATACAAAGCATGACCAGCGACAACAGACCAGAGCTTGCTCATCTAGACTCCTTTGTTCTGGCCACCGTCGACATCCACGATGGCACCATGAATCCACCGTGCTTCTTCTGTGCAGAGAAACACGACAAGTTCTGCAACGTCAGACGGCTTGCCGAGGCGTGAGATTCTCAGGCGCCGCGGCACGTCGAGCAGATATTCGGCATAGTCAATCCCCTCCTGAGCGGCGAGTTTCTGCATCAATTTCTGTCGACGTGAGGTCTGGACCGTGCCGGGTTGAACCAGGTTGACATGCACATCATCCTGCAATCCCTGCTCCGCTACCGACTTGGAGAGCGCCGCGATGCCTCCGTTCACGGCGGAAACGAGCGAGAGGTGCCGCTCCGGAGTGCGAGCTGTACCGCCGCCGATCATCACGAGATGGCCTTTTGAGGCCCTCAATAGTGGCCAGATCCGCTTGATGATCCGGAGATTCGCGAAGAGTTTCAGCCCAAATCCGGCGGGCCAGTCGTCGTCGCTTAGTTCGAGGAAGCTGCCTTGTGGTGCGGATCCCGCGTTGGTGACCAGGATGTCGAGACCGCTCCATGCTTGCAGGATCTTGGCGGCAAGCTCGTCTGCGGCGTGCGCTTCGGTGAGATCAAGGGCCGTGGCGCACACGTCCGATGTCAGGGTGCGAAGTTCTTCACAGGTTTTGATGAGCTCTTCATTTCCCCGCGCCGTGAGATGCACCCGCGCTCCTTCCAAGGCGAAGTGGCGAGCGATTGCTGCGCCGATGCCTCGTCCCGAACCGGTGACGAGCACACGCTTACCGAGAAATCGTTGCATGAGTTCCCTTTCGAATGCCGGTTTGGACCGCTGCTGCGTGACGCCGGTTTCGCTCATCACGCGGCAAGCGGTTTTTGCCTCGTTTCGGAAAGCGGGGCCCGTCAGTCGGCAAAGACAGTCTTGATCTCTGCTGCAACCGTCTGCAGATTCTCATCGAGAACAAAGTGGCCTGCGTCGAGCCAGACGAGCTTAGCCTTTGGCAGATCGCGCAGGTACGCCTCGGCTCCGGGCGGGACAAAGAAGGGATCCTTATCGCCCCAGACGATCAGCGTCTTGGGCTGGTGGGTTCGAAATGCCGCCTGCCAGGCCGCGTAGGACGCGACATTCGTCTTGTAGTTTTCCAGAAGATCGATCTGGTAGGTCTGCGTGCCCGGGCGATCGAGGAATGCTTGATCGAGAATCCAGTTATCGGGGCTGATGTTCTCATCATTGCGAGCACCGACCGTCCAGTGAAATTTGGTCGAGGCCGCACTCAGGAATTCCTTCGCCGGCTTTTCTGTCTCGGCGTTACGGTTCTCCCACAAGGGTCCGAGTGCGCCTTTCGGCAACTCGCCCACGCCCTCAAGGTACGCATTGGCGTTCTGGATGATGAAGCCATTCACCTGTGCCGGCTTTTCGGCGAAGAGGCGGAAGCCCACCGGTCCACCGTAATCCTGCATGTAAAGGATGTAGGAGGTGACCCCGAGCTGATTGAGCAGACCGCGCACATGGGCGGCGAGATTATCGAACGTGTATTGGAACGCATCCCGCGACGGGGCTTCGGAGTGACCAAAGCCGATGTAATCCGGAGCGATAAGATGAAACTTGTCGGCGAGAGCAGGGATGAGGCTGCGGAACATCTGGCTGCTGGTGGGAAGCCCATGAAGCAATACGATGGTGGGTGAGTCGGGATTGCCCGCCTCCCGATAAAAGACCTTGCGTCCGTCTACGGTTGCTGTCCGATGGTGAGTCAGACGTGAATCATTCTGCTGTGACGTCGATGTCATTCGTAATCTCCTTGTTGCGGCTCGAAGTAGGCAGGCTCCGAGAGAGACCGCCCCCGAACACTTAGATATTGCAACACCGCCAAAAGATACAATAAAGGTGTTAATATTTGATGGAGAGGCGCGAAGATGGATGCTTCACAAGAATGGAACGATGGGTTTCTGGTGGTTGGCAATCAGCCAGTCCTGGACCTGTTGAACACGACGCTTCGCGTGGACGAGCAGCAACGGGAGATGCTAACGGACACGTCAGTACTCGTGCGCTGGCTGCTTATATCGGGCCTGGAGCCCATAGCTGAGATAAAGGATGAACTCGCGGTCTGGAGTGGAGAGCCGGAGGCGAGAAGGTTTCTCCGCGACCTTTTGATTTTTCGTGAATCGCTGCGTGAGGCCGTGCTCCGGTTGGAAGACGGCAAGCAGCCCAAACCTGCCTTCCTTGCGGATTTGAATGCCCGCCTTTCCGCGCATCCGGTACGCAGAGCAATCACGGCGAAGAGCGGAAAGATGCGGAGCCGGCAGATTAGCGGTACATCGGTGGCCGATACTCTTTGGGCTGCTTTGCTGCGCGAAACGGATAGGCTGTTGACGGACACGGAGCCGCGCAGAGTGCGAAAGTGTGAAAGCTGTGTTGTGCAGTTTCTGGACGTGAGCAAGAAGAACGCTCGACGGTGGTGCAGTATGAGACTTTGTGGGAACAGGATCAAAGTCGCTGCTTACCAGGACAGGCAGCGTAGAGGCGCAGAGGACAGTCAGTAATCGATCGCATCGACGGCATCGCCACCGTCAGAGCATCTCTGCTTGTTCTCTGGAGTCTTCGCAAGGTAGCATCGAGATGATGAAGAGGCCGAATCAATGAGAGTTCCAATCCCTGCGATCATAGTTCCAGTTATTTGCCTGCTGCTCTATCTTTTCGTGCCGGGTGTGCGGCAGCAGCCCTGGACGGCGCTGAGAATTGCGGGAGCGATTACGGCGGTCTTCGGATACCTATTTTTTATTGTCGCTCGCCTCCAATTGGGCGCTTCGTTCTCCGTCTCGCCGCAGGCGAAGGAACTCATCACGCACGGACTCTATGCAAGGATTCGAAATCCCATCTACGTCTTCGTTGTCGTGATGTGGGTCGGCTTGATTGTCGCTCTCCACCTGTATTGGCTGTTCATCCCCCTCCTCGCGTTGCTCCTCATGCAGTTGATTCGATCGGGCCGTGAGGCGAAGGTTCTTGAGGAAAGGTTCGGGCAGGCATATCTCGACTACCGTCAGCAGACCTGGTTTTGATGCGGGGCGCGAACTGGCCGATGGAACGAATGTTCGGATGAGTCACTCTTGAAGCACAACCTGCGAGTGCCCTACCCATAAACGCCTTGTCTTTCCCGCATCCTCCGTCCTACCCCTTATCACCTGTTCTTTTGTCAATCTCCGGCTCTCGCCTTCCCACCCCAACCCCCTGAAAACACTCCGCAAATTCTTTTTCGAAGTTTGCCGATTAATTCGACCTTTAAGCGCATAGTCACTGCAGAGATCCAAAACAGCTATGAATCCACGCTGGCTCCACTGAGCCGCCGCGGAATGCCGCGCAAAAAGAAGACAACTTCAATGAAATGAAGTCTTTGCAAGGAGCCACCCTTTAGAATCACGAACTTACAGGGACGGCCGCTCTGCAACCCCTTTTTTATGAAGTCCTTGGCTTAGAAGATAGGGGGGAGTCGGGGTGCCACCCCTCAAAAAGGAAACACCATGCTCTGTCAGGAATGCCGCCGCGGGACCGCGGGCGAACCGGCGCCAACCCCGCTTACTCCGCCGGCTTCTGCACCAGATACTCCTCGACCAGCACGCTCACCAAAACGGCCGTCGGGATCGCGACCATCGCACCGACAATGCCGCCCAGCGCCGAGCCCATCAGCAGCGCGATGAAGATCGCCAGTGCCGGCAGTTGGACGCGGCTCCTCATGATGCGCGGAGTCAGCCAGGAGTTCTCAATCTGCAGGTACACGACAAAGAAGATGGCCACGCCCAGCACGCGTCCCCAACTGTCGATGGACGCTACCAGCAGCGCCAGCACCAGCGAAACGGCGGCGCCCAGTACCGGGATCAGGTTGAGCAGGCCGGTAATGACGCCCAGCACATAGGCGTAGCGCACGCCGAGCGAAAGGTAGACGATGGTGCTCGCTGTGCCCAGTATCAGCATCAGGCTCAGTTGGCCCACCAGCCACTTCTCCATGCGGCCGGCTGCCAGCCGCAGCGTCGCGTCCAGCCGCTCCCGCGGTTGTGCGGGGACGAACGAAAGAAACCAGCGGCGCGCGCTGTCGCCCTCGAGAATGAAGTAGAGCGTGAGCACAAAGCCGGTGATCACCTCCATCAGCGCTCCCGCCCACGTCCTGAACGAAAGTAAAAGGTACGCCGCCCCGCTGCTCAGCCCGCGCTGAATCCAGGCAATCACATCCCCGGCGTCAAGACGATCGGCGTAGGGAACCTCTCTGATCTTGGCCAGGATTGCTGGAACGCGGCCAGGCAGTTCGCCGGTGAGGGCCTGAAGGTCGTTGATGACCGGCGGAAAGGCGAAAAATCCGAACAGCGCGAACGCGCCCGCCACGGCCACCAGCAGGATGAGGATGGCCGTCGATCCGTGAAACGGCTTCCATCGGCCGATCTGAATCCGCGACGTGGCCCGCACCACGGGCGAAAGCACCACGGCAAACAACGCCGACACATAGAGCAGCGCCAGCATGCCGCGAATCAGCCAAGCCACGTAGAGCGCCAGCGCCACGGCGAAGAAGAACACGATGTGTCCGCGAACGCTTTGCTTGCTCTCCGCGGCTTGCTTCGTCTGCGCGGCTTGATTCATGCTTTCCGATCCTTACTTACCGGTTGGGTGCGCAGCGACGACGGTTGACTGTCCACCGTTCACTTCCTTACTCGCTCACTGTCCACTGTCCACTGCGCACCGTGCACTGGCTCTCATTCACTGTCCACTAATGAGCCCGCCGACGATTCCGCCCAGCACACCCGCTGCCGGCGTCTGCGCCGCTTCGGGATGCGGCAAATACTCGTAGATCTGCATCGCTAGGCGCGAGATGGGCAGCGTCTGCAGCCAGATCGTGCCCGGACCCACCATCCGCGCCAGGAAGATGCCGTCGCCGCCGAAGAACATGTTCTTGATCCCCGGAACCGTGGTGATCTGGAACCCGACCGACGATTGGAACGCGCCCACGTGGCCCGGATGCACAAACAGGATCTCGCCGGGTGCAAGGTCCTTCTGGATCAGCTCGCCTGACAGCTCGATCCACGCCGTGCCCACGCCGCTGATCTTCTGCAGCAGGAATCCGCTGCCCCCGAAGATGCCTGCGCCGAGCGACTGCTGGAAACCCACCGAGATGGTCACTTGGGGCGTCGCGCACAGAAACCCGTGCCGATGGACCATGTACTCAGGCCCCTGTCCAAGCTGCACCGGCACAATATGCCCCGGCACCCGTGTGGCAAACGAGACGGATCCCTGATACTGAATGGCGCGGTATTCGGTCATGAAGAGGCTGCCGCCGCCGGCCACCCGCTTGATGACGCCCCAAAACCCGCCACCCCCGCCCGCCTGTGTGTGCGTCGTCATCTGAACAGACGCGGTCATCCACGAGAGCTCGCCGCTCTCTGAAAACACGCTCTCGTTGGGGTCGAGCAGCACTTCGAGCACCGGCATGGTGGTGCCCAGAACTCTGGTTTGCATGTGGGGTTCCTCCTGATAGAGAACAGTGTAATGGCCGCACGGCACCAGGCATGAGAATGTTTGTGGATTTGGAGCAAGCGCCGGCAACTAGCATTCGAGACTTGGATTCGGCCGCGCGACGGCTCACTGTTCACCGCGATGCGCAATCACATAATCCTTGATCCGGTCGTAGACATCGCTGGGAAGTACCCCGTGTTCCACCAGATCCTGCTTACTTCGATACGGCCGGAAGCGCACGATGCGTCCGGCCCAGCTCTGGGTCATGCCCGGGACCTTCAGCAATTCGTCCACGGTGGCGTGGTTGATGTCGACGCGCGCCTCGGGCGGCGGAATGGCCTTTGGTTTGGTTGATGCTTGTGGACCCGCGGCCTGCGCTTGGCTGAATCCTCCGCTCGCCGAAGCGGCAAAGCAGGCCGCCATCAATGCAATTGCCGCCAATCTCTTCCCGACTCGCACAGATTCCAACTCCGATCAGACCGCGCCTGTCATGCATTTGTCCATTTGCGCCAGCACGTGCGGCCACACATCTTCGTGGCGCTTCTTCGACTCCTCGTCGGGAAAACCGGCGTGCGTGAGGCGCAGCAGAGTGCCGCCGCCGTTCGCAAGCAACTCCACCATCACATGAGTTTCCGCCCCCTTGGTTGCGGCAGTGAGCCAGGTGAGCTCAACAAGCTGAGGGCGGCTCAGACGGAGAAAGCGGCCGTAGTGCGGATGCCGCTGCCCTTCGAATTCGGTTTCGAAGAAGAACGCAGCTCCGACTTCGGGCCGCATCGAAACCGACCCTGGCGCGGCAAACCAGCGATCGAATTGCTCCGTCCAGGCCACGAAGAGCGCGTCCGGAGACGCCTTCATCGTGTGCTCAACAGTAAGTCCAAGCGGTCGTTGCGAAAGATCGGGTGTACGCACGGGAGGAAATTCTCCTTTCCGGGATTCCCGCATCTGGGTTAACAAACTATTTGACACCAAAAGGGCTTTGCCCGTACCTTTGAAAACAGGTGCAGAGCTTCCGCCATCACGGCCATCACCATCATCATGGGACAACCATGCCGGCGGACTGCCATGGCCTGAGCTAATCGGCCAGAGAGATCGAAAAGAAACACCCGAGCCCGCCGGCGAATGACGCTGGTGGGTTTTTTCGTGTTTGGACCCAAAGAATCTAAACCAAAGGATGAGACCGTGGAACGGATTGATTTTGAAAAGATGGATGGCCTGGTGCCGGGCATCGTGCAGGATGCGCGCACGGGCGAGGTGCTGATGCTGGGCTTTCTGAATGCCACCAGCTACGCCAAAACGCAGGAGTCGGGTTTCGTGACCTTCTGGAGCCGTACCCGCCAGAAGCTGTGGATGAAGGGCGAGACCAGCGGCAACCGCCTGCGTGTGGTTTCGGCCGCGACCGATTGCGACAACGATACGCTGCTGTTTCGCGTGGAAGTGGAGGGCGACGGCCTGGTCTGCCACGAAGGCACAGTGAGCTGTTTCACTCGGCCGATCGCGATCGGTACGGAGGTGACCCGTGGATAGCAAGCTTCGACTCGGAATTCCCAAAGGCAGCCTGCAGGATGCGACCATCGCACTGTTCAAGCGTGCGGGATGGAACATCTACGCCGACGGGCGCTCCTACTTTCCTTCCATCGACGACGTCGACATCGAGTGCATGCTCATTCGCGCGCAGGAAATGGCTCGCTACGTCGATCATGGCGTGCTCGATGCCGGCCTCACCGGCATCGACTGGGTCGTTGAGAGCGGTTTGGACGTCGCCAGTGTGACCACGCTGACCTATGCCAAGCAAAGCCGACGCAAAGTGCGCTGGGTACTCGCCGTGCCGGAAGCAAGCGGCTTCGAAAAAGCCGAGGACCTGGCCGGCAAGATCATCGCCACGGAACTTGTCGAGGTGACCAAGCGCTACTTTGCTTCGAAGGGCGTCAAGGTGAAGGTTGAGTTCAGTTGGGGCGCCACCGAAGTCAAGCCGCCCATGCTCGCCGACGCAATTGTCGAGGTCACCGAGACGGGCAGCTCGCTCAAGGCAAACCACCTCAAGATCATTGACACCGTGATGGAAAGCGAGACGCACCTGATCGCGAGCAAGGCTGCTCTGGCCGATCCGGGCAAACGTCAAAAAATCGACCAGATCGCGCTTATGCTCCGCGGCGCCATCGATGCGCAGGCGCAGATTGGGCTCATGCTCAACGTGAAACGTGGCAACCTCGATGCTGTACTGGCCGTGTTGCCGGCTCTCAATTCGCCCACCATCTCGCAGTTGAGCGATTCGGAGTGGGTCGCGGTGAATACGATTCTCGAAGAGCGCGTGGCCCGCGATGTGATCCCGCGGCTCAAGGCGGCGCGCGCGACAGGAATCGTGGAGTATCCGCTGAACAAAGTCGTGCTGTGAACTGAAATCAACCGGCTCCAGCCAGGCCATGATGAGGAAACGGACAACGTATGCCGACCAGCGAATCACGGAAAGAGATCATACGGCGATTCAAGGAGCAGAAGCCCGACGTGGGAATCTACGCTTTGCGCTGTACGGCAACTGGACATGTTTGGGTGGGAGCGACGAAGAATCTTGATGCCACTCGGAACCGCTGCTGGTTCTCTTTGCGCAATGGTCTCAACCTCGATAGCCTGCTGCAGGAAGAGTGGACTGCACACGGAGAGCCGGCATTTCAATACGAAATCCCGGACCGCCTCGAGAAGGACCTGCATCCCTTCGAGGTCGATGAACTGCTCAAGAAGAAAGTGGTCCGTTGGGCTGCCAGATTCGGCGCGCAGAAGCTCAGATGAGGCACAGTCGTCGGGCTGCAGGATGAGTTCCGACATTGACGACAAGAAATGGGAGCAAGGATTAGTTAACGATGAAGCTGGTTCGGACCACAGGACGAAACGCCCGCGAGGCGGCGAAGACACTCGCTGCCCTCGAACAACGCGGTGGCGCGGCCTTGGACTCGGTGCTGCCCGCGGTCGAGCGTATCGTCGCCGACGTTCGCAAGCGTGGCGACCGCGCGCTGCTCGGCTACGCGGCAAAATTCGACGGGCTTGCCGGTCCGGCGACGCTCCGCGTGACTCAAGACGAAATGGCATCGGCATGGAAGGCGCTCGATCCCGCTCTCCGCAATGCTCTCACCACAGCCGCAGAGCAGATTCGCAACTTTGCTGAGCGGCAGATTCCGGAATCGTGGACGGAATCGAATTTTGCCGGCCTGACAACGGGCCAGCTTGTGCGCCCGCTCAGTTCTGTCGGATGTTATGTTCCGAGCGGCCGTCATCCTCTGCCTTCCACGCTCCTAATGACGGCGATTCCAGCATTGGTCGCGGGAGTGAAGCGCATCGTTGTGGTCTCGCCGAAGCCCGCACCCGAAACGCTGGCCGCGGCGCACCTGCTCGGGATCAACGAGTTTTATCGCCTCGGCGGCGCACACGCCATCGCAGCGCTGGCATACGGGACCCCGAGCCTGCCGCCCGTCGACAAGATTGTCGGTCCGGGGAATCTCTACGTAACCGCGGCCAAGCGTCTCGTTGCATTTGACTGTGCGATCGACATGCTGGCCGGGCCGACAGAGATCGTCGTCACCAGCGAGCGCGGCAACACTGCCGACATTGCCAGCGACCTGGTTGCCCAGGCGGAGCACGATCCCGAAGCTCTTGCGATCTTCGTCACCACCCGCGAGGGTCTAGCCAAATCCGTTATCGCCGAAACAAAGTTGCGCAGTCGAAACAATCCCGTCGCGCGCGAAGCGCTCAGGCGTAACGGCCTGGTGATTGTTGCTAGGTCTGTCGTCGAGGCGCGCGCAATTACGAATCGCCTCGCGCCGGAGCACCTCACCGTCGATGCTGTGAGCGATCTTAAGTGGGTTCAGAACGCAGGCTCAGTCTTCGTCGGTCGCTGGTCTGCGCAGCCCATGGGAGACTACATCTCCGGCCCGAATCACACGCTGCCGACCGGTGGCATGGCTCGGGTGCGCGGCGGTTTGAGCGTGAACGACCTCGTCAAGCTGATCACCGTGCAGCAGTACTCGGCGCAGGGCGTCGCGAAGTTAGGTCCGAAAGCTGCGCTCCTGGCTGAAGCCGAAGGCCTCGTCAGTCACGCAGAAGCGATTCGAACTCGCCTCCCACCTGCGGTGGGGCAGTCGCGGCTTGCGCCGCAGGAAGCCAGAGGGAAAAGCATATCGAGGAGGTCTCGTGGCTAACGCAACGACGACAGCGGCTCCCGCGCCGCGCGCACGCGTGCAGCAAATGAAGGAGTACCACCCTCCGCTCGGCAGCCGCGAAGCCATGCGGTTGGACTTTAACGAGAACACTCTCGAGTGCTCGCCGCTCGTGCGCGAAACGCTCGCGCAGATTTCCGCAGGATCGCTTACGCGCTATCCCGAGCGCGAACCGGTAGAGGCCATCGTGGCCGCACATCTCGGACTGCGCGCGGAACAGGTGGCGCTGACCAACGGTGTCGACGAAGCGATTCACGTGCTCTTCGAAACGTTCCTCGAAGCGGGCGACGAACTCCTGTTGCCTGTTCCCACGTACACCATGTATGAGGTCTACGCTTCGGCGACAGACGCACTAGTCGTGACGGTCCAAGCCGCGGACGATCTTCAATTCCCGTTTGAGCGGCTGATCGCGGCCATCACTCCGAATACAAAAGTGATCGCTATTGCCAATCCCAACAGCCCATCGGGCTCGGTGGCTACACGCGCGCAGTTGCTGGAACTTGCTCGCCGCGCGCCGCAGGCCGTCCTGCTGGTCGACGAAGCCTACTTTCATTTCTTCGGCGAAACAGTGATGGACCTTGTCGGATCGCTGCCCAATCTGGTCGTCGCACGGACATTCTCAAAGGCCTATGGCCTCGCGGGATTGCGCCTCGGCCTGCTTGCGGGACCTGTGGATCTGATGCGCTGGGTCCGGCGTGTTCTCTCGCCCTACAGCGTGAACTCGCTGGCGCTTGCCTGCCTGCCGCCCGCGCTTAAGGACACAGCGTATCTCGACTGGTATGTGGGCGAGGTTCTTGCCGCGCGCACCGAATTCGAAGCAGCGCTCGACTCGGCAAATGTGCGTCGCTGGCCGAGCCGGACGAATTTTGTTTTAGTGGAAATTGGCGCGGGGCATGGGGAGTTTGTGCGGCTGATGCGCGATGCCGGCGTTCTGGTCCGCGATCGATCCAGCGATCCGGGCTGCGGCGGCCGTGTGCGCATCACCATCGGAACGCGCGCACAGATGAGGCAGGCCGTTATGGCGTTGAACAACGCGTTGGCGACGCTGCGGACGGAGGGCGGAAAACGATGACTGCGAAAAAGATCAAAACGGCGCACAGGCGTAAGGGCATGCGCATAGCGACCATCGTGCGCAATACCAACGAGACGCGCATCGAGATCGAGCTGACGATCGAGGGGCAGGGACGCTACAACATCTCGACCGGCATTCGCTTCTTCGATCACATGCTGGAGCTTTTTACTCGCCACGGCGCATTTGACCTCGATCTCGCCTGCAAAGGCGATCTGGATGTCGATCAGCACCACACCGTCGAAGACGTTGGTATCGCACTCGGCGAAGCATTTGACCGCGCGCTGGGCGACAAGCGCGGCATTCTGCGCGCCGGCTATTTCGTGATGCCGATGGATGAGACGCTGGCGATTGCAGCCGTGGACCTGAGCGGACGCTCAGCTTTCGCTGTCGACACAAAGGTTCACACGCGGCTTGTCGGCGATCTGCAAACCGAGCTCGTGGCTGACTTCTTTGAAGGCTTTGCGCGTGGCGCGCGGGCCAATGTGCACGTAAAAACGATGTACGGACGTTCCAATCATCACAAGATCGAGGCCATCTTCAAGGCGTTCGCACGGGCGTTGCGCGTGGCCTGCTCCCGTGACAAGCAACTGGGCCAAATGCTGCCGTCGACCAAGGGCCTGCTCTGATGCGCGTCACGGTCATCGACTACAAAGCCGGCAATCTGACCTCCGTGCTCAAGACGCTGCGGCATCTGGGTGCGGAGACATTCGTGACCGACGGCGATTTGTCGCTGGTCGATTCAGCCGAGCGCATCGTTCTTCCAGGTGTAGGTCACTTCGCTGCCACGGAGCGTCTGAACAAGACCGGATTGACAGGCGCAATTCGTGCGGCGATCGCGCGCGGCGTGCCGTTCCTTGGGATTTGCGTGGGCATGCAATGGCTCTATTCAGGATCGACCGAAGCGCCCGCGCAGCCGGGGCTCGGGCATTTCCCGGAATCATGCACGCGCTTTGCAGAAAGCACAGAAAAAGTCCCGCATGTGGGCTGGAATTCCCTCGAAGTGCGTAACAACTCGCGGCTACTAGCCGGCGTCGGCCCCGGTGAGTTCGTCTACTTCACGCACTCATACAAAGGGCCGGTCACAGACGACACCGCGGCCATCACCCGGTACATCGAACCATTCGCTGCAGCTGTCGAGCGCGGCAATGTGATGGGCGTGCAGTTTCATCCAGAGAAATCCGGCGACACCGGCCTGAAAATCCTGCGCAATTTCCTCACGTGGCAAGCGAAAGGTACCGCATGCTGACCAAGCGCATCATTGCCTGCCTCGACGTGCACGCCGGCCGCGTTGTGAAGGGCGTGCAGTTTGTCGACCTTGTGGATGCGGGCGATCCGGCGACGCAGGCTGCGCGCCACGCACGTGAAGGCGCCGATGAAATCGTTCTGCTCGACATAACGGCAACGCACGAGGGCCGGCAGACGCTCCTCGACACGGTACGGCGCACGGCGCGCGAGCTGTTTGTGCCGTTCTGCGTGGGCGGAGGGATTCGTTCGGCTCAGGATGCCGAACAGGTGTTTGAGGCGGGCGCTGACAAAGTCAGCATCAACTCCGCGGCGTTGGCTGATCCTACACTTATCAGCGCCATCGGTAGCAGTTTCGGCGCGCAGGCTGTTGTCGTCGCCATCGACGCGCGTCGCGATCCCGAAGCCGCTGACCCGGTACGCCAGGCGCAAGTGTTCGTGCAAGGAGGCCGGCGTCCGATTCGCCGAACCGTCGTCGAGTGGGCGCGCGAAGCTGAGCAGCGTGGCGCGGGGGAGATTCTCCTCACCTCGATGGACTCCGACGGAACGCGCGCGGGCTTTGACTGCGAACTGACAGCGGCCGTGAGCGAGGCCGTTAGAATTCCGGTAATCGCCTCGGGCGGCGCGGGAACCGTCGCCCACTTCGCCGATGTGTTCGCGCGCGGCAAAGCCGATGCGGCGCTCGCGGCCAGCATCTTTCATTTCGGTGTATCCACTTCACGCTCGCTCAAAGAGGAACTAGCGCTCGCGGGTGTTCCGATGAGGCTGCCATGCTGATTCCTTCAATTGATCTGATGGGCGGGCGCATTGTTCAGCTCGTGCAGGGCGAAAAGCTGCGCCTGGCATTCGACGATTTTGAATACTGGATCGAGAAGTTTTCTCGCTTTCCGCTGGTCCAGTTGATCGATCTCGATGCGGCGATGCGCCAGGGCGACAACTCCGCGCTCGTCGAGCAAATTGCCAAGCGGCTCCCGGTGCAGGCCGGCGGCGGCATTCACACGATCGACCGGGCTCGCCAGGTGCTGAACGCCGGAGCCAGGCGCGTCATTATCGGTTCGGCGTTCTTTACAGCGGAAGGGGCAGTCAATTCCATATTCGCCGCCGAGCTCGCATCGGCCATCGGTTTCGACCGAATCGTCGCCGGCATCGACACGAAGAACGGCCGCATTGCCGTGAAGGGCTGGAAGGCGCAGATTGCGCTCACGGCCGACGACGCAATCCCTCAGCTCGAACCCCACGTTGCGGCATTTCTCTACACGCATGTGGATACAGAAGGAACGATGCAGGGCTTTCCCATCGAAACCGCGGCGCGCTTGCGCAAATTGACGAAGCGGCAGCTCATCGTCGCAGGCGGCATCCGCAGCCAGCAGGAAGTAGACGCGCTCGATACAATTGGCGCCGATGCCGTTGTCGGGATGGCCGTCTACACCAAGTTGCTGGCTGTTTAATCGCTGCCGCATGTCCCACCCTCGCACCGAGAAAATCGGCGCAAACAGCAGGCCCTCGCCGGCTCCCCTCACACGGAATCCACAACCTTATTCGGATCGCCGACGGCGTTGCTGGTTTCAACGCGCGTAGCGCGGAGCAGGCGCGCAATCTGCTTTAAGTGCAGTTGCACCGCGTAGGCGCGCAGAATCTCGGCTTGCTCGAACGCGACTCCGGTGTGGCGAACCTCGTTCATGCGCGCTTCCAGGTCGGCAATGTCTTGCTCCAGGTTGATTCCCTCTGCCGGCACGCTGAAGCGCCACTTATGCATGCAACTGGCCACATAATTGAAGCCGGCGCGAATGTCGGTAGCCAGATGCGAGAGCGCGGGCTCCAGTTGCTGAGCGAATCGGTCCTCGTGGCTGTCTTTCACTGCAATCTCGAGCGCCACGAGCGCGTCATAGAGAGAGCGCCCAAACTGCGACAGCATGCTGAGACCCTCGCGCCATCCGGGGCCGCTCGGCTCGTTGCGCGCAGCTTCGAGCAGCTGGCTGTTGCTGCGCAGCAAAGCCAGCGCATCGTCGCGCAGGGCGGAAAGATTTTGCGACGGCGCGCCTCGAAAACCCTCGAGTATCGCCTCGAAGAAGCTGCCGAGCAGAAGAAATTCCTGCGCCAGTCCGTCGCGCAGCCACAGCCGCGCGCGGTCAGGAAAGACAAGCGTGGAGACCGCGAGCGCAACCACGATTCCCAGCAGCACTTCGCCCACACGGTCGAGCGCCAGCTCCCAGCGTGGGCCGGATTTGGAGACAAGCATGATGATGGTGATAGTGACGGCGGCCAGGCGCGAGCTGTTGCGAAGACCAAGCAGGCCGCAGACAATGATCGCCATCAGCACCGCGAGAATGTAATTCCACGGCGGCGCACCGAAGACGGAACATGCGAAACCGAACGCAGCGCCTAGGAATGTTCCCAGCAGGCGGTCGCGCGAAGCGGTCACCGTGGCGCCCACATTCGACTGCAAAACGATGATCGCGCTGATCGAGCCCCAGTAGCCGTCATGCAGGCCGAAGCGTAGCGCCAGCCACCAGCACAGCGCTGCCGCGAGCGCAGTTTTCGCCGCGTCGATCAGAATGCGCCGTCGCTCAAAGGTCAGCAATCCCTGCTCTCCGCCTTCCACGCGGAGCTTGGCAGTGAGCTGGTGCTGCGACCACGTTTTCCTTGCTTTCAGGCGCATCGATGCAATCCGAGAATAAGCTTTGTAGCTCTTTCAGGATAGTTTGCGGCGCACAGACCCGCACAGTTTCGCGTCAACAGTTTCGCAACGCGGTCCGGCGACCAACAACCAACAATGCCGCCCTGGACAATGCGGCTCAAGCGCTGCGATAGGATGGATTCGAGGAGCGTGCGCCGGCCGCACGCAAGGAATTGCATGCTGCGAGTCGGATACCCCGCCACCCTGCCCGCTGAGCTTTTTCGCGATTTCCCCGCGGAAATCGAGCTGATCCCCGTGTCGGACAAGATGGATCACGACATCGAAATTGATGTCTGGATCCCCGACCCCTATTCGACCAAGGCGATCCGCGCGTGGCCCCGTTTGCACGGTGTAAAGCTTGTGCTCGCCATGATGGCGGGGACGGAGTGGATTCCCGAAACGGTGGGCCCGCATGTAACCATCTGCAATGCGCATGGCGCGCACAACATCTCAACCGCCGAATGGACATTATCGGCAATCCTGACCACGCTGAAGTACTTTCCGCTGTATCTCGACATTCAACGGTCGGGCATTTGGAAGCGGCGGTTCGAAGCCAGCGCGCACTACGCCAAAATCACCGGCGACACGCACACCGTCTATCCTCCCGTACTCGCGGAAGAGCTGACTGGCAAGACGGTAATGCTGGTTGGATACGGAGCCATCGGTAAGGAGATCGAGCGCATGCTGGTTCCCTTTTCCGTGGAAATGATTCGCCTTGCGCGGACGGCTCGCTCGGCGCCTGAAGTGCGCCCGGTGAGTGAACTGGACACCCTCCTGCCGCGCGCGGATGTTGTGATTTTGATTCTTCCCGCAACGCCGGAATCGCGCGGATTATTCGGCGAGCGGCAGCTCGGGCTGCTTCACCAGGGAGCTCTGCTGGTGAATGCCGCGCGCGGGCCGATCGTGGATACGGATGCTCTCGTGAATGCGCTCAACTCGGGCCGCATCCGCGCCGCGCTCGACGTCACCGAACCCGAGCCTTTGCCCGAAGACCATCCACTGTGGAGCTGCCCGAATCTGTTGCTCACGCCGCATATCGGCGGATCGACTCCGCAGTTTGCTCCGCGCGCACTGCGCGTTGTCGCCGATGAGCTACGCCGCTACATGAACGGAGAACCGCTCAGGAACGTAGTGCAAGCGGCAAGTTAGCGGCGTCTGCCGCGCGGCGCCAGTCGCGTAGGCCAAGCATAGCAAGCGGCACAAAGGCTGCGTAGAGCAGCGCCGTTGCCCACAGGTCTTTGTAGATATATTCGCCAACGTAGATTGCATCCACGATTATCCATAGCCACCAGTTGGCGATGTGCTTACGTGCCTGCCACCATGTGGCCACAAGGCTATAGCTCATCAGCATCGCGTCCAGGTACGGTAGCGCGGCGTGAAGACGCTTGGCCAGCGTTCCTAGCGCAAAACTCCCCGCTACGCCGAGGACGAGAGCGATAAGCAGGCTTTGCTGTGGCAGCGGGACGACACGCACTTCGCCCTCATCCCGCATGCCGCGCCACCAGTGCCACCAGCCGTAGACCGTGAATACCACGAAAAAGACTTGCAGCAAAGCGTCGGAAAACAGCCCTGCGCGGAAGAAGACCACCATGTAAATGAAGATCGAAACCAGTGTGATAGGCCAGCAGATAAGCAGACGTCGCGTGGTGAGCCAGATTCCGAGGGCAGCCGTAACAACTCCTGCAAGTTCCAAGCCGTGGGCGGCCACATATGCGGCGACAGCGCTCGGGTAAGCGGTGACAGCAGCGGCGATCATGGCCGCGCCGACTTCTCTTCGTCTCGCCCTACGCGAAGCAAGTCTTTGCGTCCAGCCCGGCGGCGCAAAGTCTCGAGCAGTTTGCGGCCAGCAGCGCTTTGGAACCAGTTCGCGTGACCGACGAGCCATCCGTCGTACGCCATTTTCGCTTTCTCCTCTGAGTGCAGGACGCCGAGAAAGTAATCAGCCTCTGAGAGCGCAAATTCGGCGTGGCAAAGCGCGGTCATCGGTGCGAGCGCGGCAGCCGCTTCACTTGAGAGCGGGCGGATGGATTCATAGCCGTCGAGAAGCGCATTGAGATGGTCGAGGTGAATGGGCACATCGTCAGGACGCGCAGGATCGTTGACCAGCCTGAGCCATTCGACGATGTTGCGCTCAATGGCGTGAGCAATATCGTGCACGGCGTTCGTGCGGTCAGCAAGACCGAAGTCGATGATGGCGGTGGCGTGCGCGTCCCGATCCCCAATCGGACCTGCATCGCTCCAAAAAAGATTGGAGGCGTGCAAGTCGTTGTGTGTCCACAGCGGTGCGAGCGCCGGTAGATGCGGCCGAAGCTCGGCGTGAAAGGGGGCGAGAAGTTTGAGAGCCTGCTCCGCGCTGGCGTGGACAGCTTTGTTGGCTGCGAGCGACGGACGAGCGGCAAGGTAGCGTGACATTGCGGCGGCGGGATCGTCGCAGGCAAAGATCGTGAAGCTCGCGACAAGCGGGCGCGGCCTGCGGCACGGCGCATTGAAACTTTGCGCGGCGCGATGAAGCAGCGCGAGCACCGTGCCTGCGGAATGCGCGTGGGCGGCGCTGCGAAACGGCGTCCACGAGATAGCGTCTTCGTAAAGGTCGATGCCGGAGGGAATCTCGTGAACCTCGTAAGTCCATTCGCCCGTCTCGATGGCCGTTTCGCCGGCCGCGGAAGCGAGGACACTCGGAACCAGCGCGACATGGGCACAAAGATGGGAGAGGAAGCGATGTTCCTCGAGGAGCCCTTCGCGATCACGCACGGCGCGGTGATGGCGTTTGACGAAGATGTACCGGTCGGATCCGCGATTGGTCCGCGTGGCCACAACGCCTGCCGCGGAAAACGGGCGCGGGCTCACGGAATCGATGTGCGTCGGCGCTCCGAGGTCTGGGAATCGCGCTAGAAGCGGGCGCAGTTCATCGAGCCTGAGCGGACGCCAATCAGGTTCGACCAGAGAACCGTCCATGCCGTGGGCTTTAGGTAACGAAGTCATCGATATATGAATGCTGCGAACAATGAGCTATGAGCAATTCGCTTTCTGTTTCGTTCCGCCCGCGCGGGCCGTCTTCAAACAGTGAGCCAAGGCACAAGCTAAGAGCTAAAGGCTAATAGCTAGGGGTCTAGAACGTATAGTGCGCGTCGAGCCGCACGGTCGGCGGTGCGCCAAGCCACACAAAGGTGTCGCCGTAACTGGCGCCGGTGTCGGACCAGTAGCGTCGATTCGTGATGTTGTCGGCGTAGATGTGGAACGCGACGTGGCCCTGCTCGCCGCCGGGCGTGTAACGCGCGCCCAGGTTGAAAAGGTTGTAGCCCGGCACGCTCACTTGGTCGTCGCGCGTGGCTTCCTTGCGCGAAGTGTAGCTCCAGCCGGGCATCAGGTGAAAATTGCGCAGGTGAGGCATGGTGAGATCGGCGAATACATCGGTATGCAGGTGCGGCACGTTGATCACCTGCCTATAGTCATACGAGGGCGTGCCGGTGCCAGTGGAGATGGCGTTCATGGCCGCGGCGGACCCGTTGAGGCGGAGCCAGTTTGCGGCTTTGCCTTCGGCGTTCAGCTCGATGCCGTTGTGCGTCTCGTGTCCTTGCGAGACGAAGATGAGGCCGCCCGCTCCGTCGCTTTCCGGGTAAGAGAACGGTGCGCGCATGTGAAAAAGCGAAGCGGTCAGCAGAATCCGCTGGCCCGGCTCGTACTTCGCTCCAACCTCCGCCTGGCGCGAGAAAAACGGCGCAAGAAACTGGCTGCCATTGTCAGTCCAGAATGGCGCCTCCGGCCCGAGAGACAACATCACGCCGTAGTTTGAATAGAGCGTAAGGTTTTCCACCGGATTGTAGGTCACGGCGAACTGCGGCAGCCAGACGGGCTTATCGGATGGCTCCGGCGCGCAAGCATTCGGGAGCGTCACGGTCGCGGGATCCAGCTCCGTTGGATCGCTGCAGCTTGCGTATGCGGAATAGTTGTGATCGCGCAGCGAATCGTAGCGAGTGCCCGCAATGACCTGGATCCGCGCGGGAAGATGAATGCGGTCCTGTATCACGCCCGATGATTGGTGACTATCTTCCCAAAGTCGTCGCGGCCCGGCGGACTCGTACGTCGGCTCAAGCGAATTCGGATCGCCCGGCGCCAGAACAGACAAAATCGGCTGGTAGATGTTTTCGGAGCCAACGTAGGTGTAGACCGCGCCGTCCTGGACGACTCCATCGGGCGAATACGGATTTGCCGCAGTATAGAAGCCGGGCTGGTGCACGGTCCGGACAAAGAGGACGCCTCCCGCTGTCACGTCTTGCGTCACCGAGCCGGTATGAATGTGGCCAGTGACCATCGCTTCGGCCTCAGCGTCGATGCGCAGCTCGTTGGGGTCGCGGTAGTCGTAGACGTCGTAGGTTCCGTCGGGCGCAAAGAAAAACGGATAAGGAGCCGAGCCGGTGTTGCACTCCGTCTCGTAGTAACAGCCGTACACGTAGAGCACATTGTCCTGGATGAGCGAGTGGCTCAGGCTGGCGGCTGCGAAACCTACCCACGAGGGCGAGAACGTATGGTTGAGCCGCGCATTCGTGTTGAAGGTGTCGTACGTGTCAGGTAGCCCCCACGATTGATCGCCGAGCATGGTCGACCGATAGATGCGGTTGATGTCGGGCAACACAGTTCCGCCGAGCAATTGATAGCCGCTGCCGTCGTGCTCTGTCTTATGCTGATACTCAAAGTCGCCCTTGAGAATCGTCGACGAATTCAACTTCCAGTCGGCCGCGCCCGCTCCCACGGCACGCCAGCCATTCGTGTCATTCATGTAAGGGACAATTCTTTCGCCGGCCAGATTCAGGCGTCCGCCCACTTGCTTGTGGCTGCCAAACAGGTGGCCGAGATCGGCGGCGCCATAGGCCGTGCCGCGATGATCGGTGGCGAAATCGACCGCCTGGATGTTGGCTGGGCGCTTGGTCACGTAATCGATCAAGCCTCCGGCAGAGGCCACTCCGCTCTCTACGGCGGCAATGCCCTCGAGGAATTCGACTGCCTCCTCGTTTTCGAGCGGCACATCCTGCTCGCCGGCGATCGTCATGCCGTTGATCTCAAGTCCAGTGGCCAAGTCAATGGGAAAGCCGCGAATCTGGTAGTCGCCGTAATAGCCCACCGGAACGTAGTCGTCGCCGACGGAGGCATCGTTCTGAATCACATCAGACAGAAGCCGCGAAACCTGGTTGCTCAGCAAATCGCGCGTGACGACTGACGCTGAAAGCGGAGCATCCTTGAGTTCTGCGCCATCCAGCGTGCCGACAGTGACCGTCTCGGGAAGATAGTTTTCGCCCGCTTCGCCATGAACAACCACAGTGGTCGTGACACGCGCGGGTTTCTGCTGCGCGGCGCTGGGGCTTTGCAGGTTCGTTTGCGAATCCGGGGCAGGATTTTGCGCGTCCGTTTTTGTCGCCGAAGCAGAATCAGGTTGCACGGTTTGCGCGTGGAGCGCCAAAAGGACGAAGGTGGTCAACAGGAAAGTGGAAACCAGCGCACCATGTACGCGGCGGAAGAACGATGACGGTTTGCCGGAGCTGAATGCTGCAGCGTGCATGCGGGCCCTTCGTTTCTGTATTGCCTGAAACAAAGGAGCTTGCGCCGCAAAGGGAGGACAAGAAAAACGCCGCTCGGTCGGAGAAAACTTCCCACGCCGGTATTATCCGGATCGGGTTCGAGGGTATCTCTCAGCCCCACGATGCGTGGAGCACCCCTGTTTCAATAGCTCGATTGAAACACTCCACGGGCGCGCTTGGCAAATTGGACCTGCACCTGGCAAATCGGCCGCGCGGCTCTGAGAACCTTTATCGGCGGACCGCTTTCGCCGCCGGGGTTAGATCATTCAAGCCAGAAGCCAAACGGCCTGGCCTATTCGCCGATGCCTGGGCTGCCATGGCGGAGATCGAGGAGCCAGCGAGAACCTGCAACATCGCCTGCTGCGCCTTGGCCCAGACCGGATGCGCCGGGCAGTGCGCTTTTCTCGGGCAGGACCGGCCGTGCATCAGGCAGACATTAAGGCATATCGCGCCGTCGATGGCTTCAATCACTTCGAGCATTGGGGCATGCCGACCGCGCGGCGTAATGCGGAAGCCGCCCGATTGGCCGCGCTGGGACGTAATGAGTTCGGCGCGCGCCAGGCTCTGCAGCACCTTTGACAGAAAGCTTTCCGGCGCTCCCGTTGCGCGGGCCAGCGAGGGAAGCGAGACACGCTCAGTGGACGGCAGAATGGCCAACTGAATCATGACACGGACGGCGTAGTCGGCTGCACGCGTCAGTTGCATCGACGAATTGGCTCGCTTCATTGCGTTGTCCTGCCGAACGGGCCTCTCGCCTATCCCCAAAAAACCGCAAGAGGCGCAGCTTTTCGAATCGGCAAAATAACCTCGGTCAAATCGGCAGCGTAGTTGAAACTGTCACACACCGATGTGCCTCCCATCACAGACCTCTGTTCGCAACGGCTTCTAAATTAACTTCTTCCAATTCAATTTGGAGAAGAATGGTCCAAAATGTGCCGCGCTTGTTCCGCTGCCTTTCCTGTTCGTCAAACGGGGCGTGAAAGTGTGCGCGGGCTAGCGCATTTGCCTGCGGATTTTGGGCTGAAGCATTGAGCGTGGGTGGAAAAGTGAAAGGAACCATCAGAGCCTTATGAATCCTTACCCTGCAGTGGATCCGAGTCCTTTGCCGGCGCCGGTGTGGCTGCTCAAGCTGCTGCACATCGTCACGCTGTCGCTGCATTTTGTGGCTGTGGAGATGCTGCTCGGCGGTCTGCTCGTGGCCATCCTGCTCAGCCTGTTCGGCAAGTCAGCTCACTCGCTGGTCACGGCGCGGGCGCTGGCGCGGCGGCTCACGGTGGTCATGATGATTCTTGTCAACCTGGCCGTACCGCCGCTTCTCTTCGCGCAGGTGCTCTATGGCCGCGCGCTTTACACCAGCAGCGTGCTCATCGGCGTCTACTGGATCGCGCTCATTCCCACGCTCATGCTGGTCTACTGGCTGCTTTACAAATTCTCCGCGCGGCTTGAGGCGGGAAAATCCGCGTGGTGGGTGGGCCTCATCGCGTGGCTGCTCGCGGGCGGCGTGGCACGCATGCTCTCGACAAACATGACGCTGATGTTGCGGCCCGAGGCGTGGCGCGGAATGTATTCGGCTTCGGCCATGGGCGCATATCTGCCCACGGGCGATCCAACGCTCGAGCCGCGGTGGTTACTGATGATGGCCGGCGGCTTCGTGATCGGAGGCTTGTGGCTGGTCTACCTTGCCGGCCGCAGCACGTTCACAGCGGAAGAAAAGAAATATGTCGCGGGCCTGGGCGGCAAGTTGGCTGCCGGCTTCGGTTTCGTTTATCTGGCCGCAGGACTCTGGGCGGCGAGCGTGCAGCCTGATGTTGTGAAGGCGGGCCTCGCCGGTCACGCTCTTTATCCGGCCTACAAATTTGCCGGTTTCGCCGGTTACGGATGGATCGCGCTGGTCGTCGTGGCAATTCTGGTCGGCGCCATCGCTGGCTTCGGCAAAATCAGCGCCGGATGGCTCGCGTGGTCCGCGGTGCTGACCGCGGTGCTCACCGAGATCATGCTGGTGGTTTATCGCGACGGCGTGCGCGATGTGACGTTGCTCAGCAAAGGCTACAAAGTCTGGGACCGGGTCGTCGTCACCAATTGGAGCGTGGTGGGATTGTTCCTCGTGCTCTTTGTCGCCGGCCTGGGAGTGGTCGGATGGCTGGTGTCAGTCGTGGCGCGTGCGCAGAAAACCATGGAGGGCGCGGCATAGGTTATGAGCGATTTGGCGAATTCAGCAAAAATTGTCCCGGAACATCCTGAGAACGGCGACGTGAAAACGCGGCGCGCGTTTCTTGCCGCTGCTGGCGCGGCGGGCGTTTGCTACGCCGCGGCGCTGGCCTACCCCGTCTACCGTTACCTGGCCTCGCCCAGCGAGATGGCGCTCAGCGCGTCGGCCGTCACCGAGGTGACGCTCAAAGACGCGCAAAAACTGCCCGCCGGGTCGGTCCTGATGTTCAAGTTCGGCCCCTCCCCCGCAATGCTGATCCACCACCAGAACGGCCAATGGGTCGCGCTCACCGCCGTCTGCACGCATCTGGGCTGCACGGTGCAATATGAGCCGCAGGCCGACCGCATCCATTGCGCGTGCCACGGCGGCGTGTACAACCCGTATACCGGCGCCAACGTGAGCGGGCCTCCGCCCAAGCCGCTCAAGCTCTTCAAGGTCGCGGTCAGCGATGCTGGCGTCGAAGTGTCACGGGCATAGAGGACAAGAAGCATGACGACAAAGACGATGGCAGCGAATGTTTACGACTGGATGGATGAGCGGCTGGGGATCTCGGAGCTGGCCGCCTTCGCGCGCAAGAAAACGGTCCCGGTGCACGCGCAATCCTTCTGGTACTACTGGGGCGGCATTACGCTGTTCCTCTTTATGCTCCAGTGCTTCACGGGCGTGCTGCTGCTGGTCTATTACCGGCCGGGCATCGAGGCGTTTGAATCGGTTCGGCAGATCACGTTCGTGATGAACTTTGGCTGGCTGATCCGCTCCGCGCATGCGTGGGCCGCCAACCTCATGATGTTCTCGATCCTGGTGCACATGTTTTCGGTCTTCTTCATGAAGGCCTACCGCAAGCCGCGCGAGTTTGGCTGGCTAAGCGGCATGGCGCTCTTGGCTGTGGCCGCGTGCTTCGGCTTCTCGGGCTACCTGCTGCCCATGGACGAGCTCAGCTACTTCGCCACCAAGGTAGGTTTGCAGATTCCTGTCGCGATTCCGTGGATCGGCCCCGCAATTGCCAACATGCTGCGCGGCGGGCCGGATGTGACCGAATTCACCGTGCAGCGTTTCTTCGCTCTGCATGTTGTCGTCCTTCCCGCGCTGTTCATTCCTCTGCTCGGGTTTCATCTTTGGCTGGTGCAGCGCCACGGCAACGCCGTTCCTGAAAGCGAAGAAGCCAAACCGGCGGCCGAGCGCAAATCGATGCCCTTCATGCCCAACTTCCTGCGCAAAGACATCGCCATGTGGATCATCTCGCTCAACGTGCTGGCGCTTTTGGCTTCCGTCTTTCCCTGGCCTCTGGGCAAAGCGTACGATTCGCTCGCTCCGGCGCCGATGGGTATTCATCCTGAGTGGTACTTCATGAGCCCGTTCGAGATGCTCAAGATGCTGGGCTCCGTACTTCCCGGCGAAGCGGGAGAGATCGCGGGGCTGCTTCTGTTCACGCTGGGCATTGTGCTCTGGATTCTGATTCCCTTCTACGACAAGAGCAAGGAATCGGGTCGTCGCGCTCGAATTGCGCATTATTTCGGATTGCTTGCCGTCTTCGCTCTCCTTGCCACCACCGTTATCGGTTATTGGACCGTTCGGTAACAGTGGAAAGTGAACAGTGCACAGTGAACAGAACCAAGCAAACAGCAAAGGCGGAAAGTAAGATGGGCGGCGACTTAAAGAACGTAAGAGTTCGATCATTTCGGGACCTTCAGGTTTGGCAACGAGCCATGGACTTGACGCTCACGATGTACCGCTTAACTCAGGGATTTCCTTCGAGCGAGAATTACGGCCTCACAAGCCAGCTCCGGCGATGCTCCGTATCGATCCCGAGCAACATTGCCGAGGGCCAGGGACGCTCAAACACACGAGAATTCGCGCAGTTCCTTGGCATCACGCGCGGGTCAAATTGCGAACTCCAAACTCAATTAGAGATTGCTCGCAGACTAGGGTTTGGAGACTCGAAACTGATCGACCAAGCCGAGAGTCTTTCGCACGAAGTCGGGAAGATGATCTTTACCATGCTAGGGACGCTGAGGACAAAGGTGGGCTGATGGGGCCCTGTCCACTGTTCACTGCTCACTGTTCACTGTTTCGGAGAAACCGATGAACTATCCATTTTGGGACATTCCGTATCTCGGATCGGGCTGGGTGATCGGCATCATCGCCATCTTCCACGTCATGATCTCGCAGTTTGCCGTCGGCGGCGGCCTTTACCTGCCGCTCGCCGAGCGCAAAGCTCTTCGCGAAGGCCGCGCTGACTGGCTCGCCGAGTTGGTCGGCTATTCGAAGTTCTTCCTCATCCTCACCGGCGTCTTCGGCACCATCTCCGGCGTGGGCATCTGGTTTGCCATCGGGCTCACCAATCCTGAAGCCACCAGCACTCTCATCCACAACTTCGTCTTCGGCTGGGCCATCGAGTGGGTCTTCTTCGTCGTCGAGCTCACCACCGCCGCGGTTTACTACTACACCTGGAAACGCATCGACGAGAAACTTCACCTAACCGTCGGTTGGGTCTATGCCGGCGCATCCTTCTTCACCCTGGCCATCATCAACGGCATTCTCACCTTCATGCTCACCCCCGGCGATGCCTGGCTCTCCGTCGCAGGAACCGGCAATGAAGCCAGCAAATTCTGGTATGCCCTCTTCAATCCCACTTCCTGGCCCAGCCTCTGCCTGCGCACCTGCGTCTGCGCCTCGCTGGCTGGCATCTGGGCGCTCATCACCTCCAGCCGCATCGACGGCGACAAGCAACCCACGCTCAAAACCAGCCTGGTCAAGTGGAGCTGCAAGTGGCTGGTTCCCTCCTTCGTCGCCATGCCCATCCTTATGGTCTGGTACCTCTGGATGGTTCCCGCATCGCAGCGCGCCCTGCTCACTTTGGGCATCGATACCATCAACTCCGGCACCTTCTCCACCGTCACGCGCATCGCCCTCATCATCATCGTCACCTCGGCCACCATCGTGGGCGTCGCCTATTACCTCGCCTATCGCAATCCCGTGGACTTCAACCTCTCCCACGCCATGGCCGTGCTGCTTCTTGCGCTCATCGCCACCAGCTCCGGCGAATACGCCCGTGAGATGCTGCGCAAGCCCTACGTCATCGGCCGCTGGATGTACTCGAACGGAGTGCGCGTTCCGTACGTAAGCCGGATCAATCAGGAGGGCTATCTAACCCGCTCAAACTGGGTCTGGAACGGATCGGATGCCGGCTACTCACGCGGCGAAGCCATCTTCCGCGGAGAGTGCGGCTCCTGCCAC
>JBKQOX010000029.1:0-20843 GCA_052145255.1 Occallatibacter sp. | reverse complement strand
GCGGCTTCCGACGCGCCGCGTTGGAGGCAAGATTCTCATTCATGTGACCGATGTCCGGCGCTTTGCGAAAACAGATCATCCGAGCTTTCTTCGTGTCCCACCGCGTAGCTGCGAGCAGGTATCCGATAACCGAAAGAGCGCGTGACGCGCCAGGGCTGAACCTTTACGCGAGGAACTCGATTTGTCGGCTGTACCCTTTTCGGGTACGATTGACCCCAGAATGGGTACAGCTAGTACGCTTTCGAGCACGCTGTTTGGGCGCACGCGCGGTGCGGTGTTGGCCGTTTTGTTCGGTCACGTCGGCGATTCCTATTATTTAAGGCAACTTGCTCGTGTGACAGGGATTGCCCTCGGGCCCGTACAGCGGGAGTTGCGCCAGTTGGTCGACGCCGGCCTGGTGACAAAAAAGACTCTGGGAACGCAGGCCCTCTATAGCGCCAACGAAGCTAGCCCTGTTTTTGACGAGATGAGAAGTCTCGTAGCAAAGACTGTTGGGATCCACGACGTCCTCCAAGCGGCGCTCCATCCTCTCGAAAGCAAGATCCACCTTGCTTTTGTGTATGGTACGGTGGCGCGTTCCCGTGAAAGCCAGCGAAGCGACGTCGATTTGATGATTGTGGGTAGTGTGCACTTCGCGAATGTGGTCGACCGAATCGCAAACGCGCAGAAAACGCTGAACCGCGAGATCAACCCTACGGTTTATACGGTCAATGAATTCAAAAGCAAGATGCGCGGAAACTTTCTAAAGACCGTGCTCGGCGAGAAAAAGCTTTTTATCATCGGAGATGAGAATGTCCTTGGAGAACTGGGCCATCAATCGATGGCTTGAAAAGCTGGAGTCCGATCGAGAGGAGATCGAGCGCCTGCTCGCAAATGCGGATGGGCATCTCGACGACTATCAAAAAGCGGTTGCAAGTGAGATGTCCACGGATGCGCAACTAAGTCTTGCATACGATGCGATTCGCGCTTCCGCGACAGCCGCATTGCGCGCTACCGGATACCGGGTCGTTCGCGGCGGAGGCGAGCATTACCGCACGATCGAAGCTCTGGAGTTTTCGATCGATCCGGAGAGAAAGCTCATCCCGAAGCTCGATGCCCTTCGTCGAAAACGAAATACGGGCGCCTACGACGACTACGGGCTTGTGTCTCAGGGTGAGGCTGATCTCGCGGGCAAACTAGCGGCGCAGGTCCGCAAAGACGTCGAGGACTGGATCCGCACGAACCACGCCGAAAAGATTACATAAAAACCAATTGCCGCAGGGCACCTTAACGTCGGCGCGCTGTCGAATCTCGAGGTTCACCATCGGGAATCGCGTAGCCAGTCCGGGGATGATGCAGAGCAAAACCTCATTACGCTTTGCACTCGATGCCACTCAATCGTGCATCGCGGAACGGATTGAAGACCGCTTTCTGATCGGTCGAAAGTTGACTCAGGTTCGGATGAACTGTACAGTTAGATCAGTCGAAATGGAGAGTTTATGCCGACCACAACAACGAGCAAGAATGGCGCGATCATAGTCTCGGCACTGAGTCTGCGCACCAACCTTGGCAAGATCCTCCGCCGAATGGACTTCGAACGGCGCTCACTCGTCATTGAGAAGCGAGGCACTCCTACCGCCGTTCTTCTGAATATCCGCGACTATGTCAAGCTTGCTGCGCCGGAGCCCGAGATTCTCAAAGTCATTGGCGATGAGGCCAAACGCAATAAAACCAACGGCCTCACCGCGCGCCAGATCGATCAGGTCATCAAGGCAGCGAGATCGGCAAAGAAGAGGCGCTAATGCTCGCATTGCGCCTTGTAATCGATACGAACGTGTTGATTTCCGCAGCCCTGAACCCCGACGGACTTCAGCGAACTACATTCCTTCTGGCAATTACAAAGCCGGGCCGCTTATACGCTTCCACACCGATTCTCGAAGAATACGCGGATGTGCTGTCCCGTCCTGAATTGTCCATTCGGAGAGGGTTGCAGTTACAACTGCTTCAGCTCGTCAAGAACCACAGCCATCTGGTCGTTCCTTCGCGCAAGATCGAGGTGACGGGCGATCCGGATGACAACATCTTTATCGAGTGTGCCGACGCGGCGCGGGCCGACTTTCTGATCACCGGTAATCGCAAGCACTTTCCGGCCTTCTGGAAGAATACGAAGATCGTCACGCCGCGTGAATTTGTCAGCCTGGTTGCGCCGCATCTCATTCACTGATCCAGTTCCCTGCACACGGCCCACGCCCCACAGCCAAACATCTCAAGTGGCGAAGTGAGTCCACGCGGAACGTCGCGCTTCCGAAAAGTTGGGATACCGAACCCAAATGAACGCTTGGTTGCTTCGGGTTTTACTGATCGACATGCCCACTGCGAGCATAGATTTGGTGATCGGATTCACGCCGGCTTGTTGATCGCATTCCATCACAGTTTCTTCGCACATCCCATGGAGGTGTCAGAGTTGGGGCGCGATGTCGAATCTCGAGGTTCACCATAGAGAATCGCGCAGCCAGTCCAGGGATGATGCAGAGCAAAACCTCATCACACTTTGCACTCGATGCCACGCAATCGTGCATCGAGGAACTGATTGAAGGCTGTTGTCTGATGCGACTCGGTAACATGAGCGCGATATCGATGCGTTCACGAAAAAGCTGGTATACGGAAGACACCGGTGTTTCGGCGCGAATTTAGGAAATTATTTAGAATCAGCAGCTTGCGTTTGCATTTTTCTTTTGGGTTGACGTATTATGGGTTTGAGGTTAGCACTGATCGATTAGATTGCCGGCCTGCGAAGCCGAAATGTAATCGACGCTGGCACGCTCCTTGAAACCCCGCCCTTACGGGCGCGCCTAAGGTACCTCAGCGCGGCTCTCCTCCCAGCAAAAGAAACCTGTTCCCCGGTGTGTAAACGCCGCCGACCAGACGTGCCTTCTGAGGCCGACGCCTTATGTGCGCCCTCAAGACTCCACGCGCCAAGTCACTGGGCAATGATCCGGGCAACGGAATAGACGATGACATCGAAGCAGCCGCAAGTCGGACCCGTCGATGTCAGGAAGGAACAAGATCGAAATATGGATTCTGATGATCAAGTGAATCAATTGATTGAAAAGTCTCTCCGCACTGCGCGCTCTGTAATTGAAGCGGGCGGAACCTGGGGATACTTGGCACATATTGTCCACCCTGGGGGTGTTCATTCCTTAACCGCCAAATGCTTAGATTCCGACCCAGGCGAAAGGGCCAGGGTAAAAGACACGATCAACCGCCTGATGGAATTTCTCAAAGGCGATCTGTTGATCACGATCTCGGATGCTTGGATTAGCGAGAACACATCGGATGGTGGTGTAGACGTCTCCTTTGAGTCCCCCTTTCCTGGTCGGCGCAAGGCTTTGGCCGTCGTTGTCTGGGGATGCGGCCAGAGACTGACTTCCGGCCTGCAGGAGTACATGCGCCTTCCTGATGGGCAGATTGTCTTTGGAGAACTTCTCTGGGCTGACCAGCTTCGTTAAAGGGGGGTTCCACCTGCGCGCAGGAGAAAGTGGCCGCGGGAACCAACCGGAGCCGCGGCCCTGGTGCTAGAAGCCCGCTCGACAGTCTCCAAATCTTGGCCGCGGCGGACGAGCGGGGCAGCGGCGCGGTTCAACTAATCGAAGCTCACGGCGCCGCTGTTCCAACAGGTTTAGAAAGATCGGAGGTGAAAATCGAGTCTTTCAGATACGGAATCCATGGTAAGGCGGTGCGACGGGCCTGCGACCAGCATGGCCGCTTTCGCCTGGCAAGACCAGATGGTTTTGCTGGCGTGCGCCCGCCGGCAAAACAGTAACTCTGCGTAGCGGCAATCAGGTCGAGAAAACTTGAAAACCTCCCCTTGGTCGACGCTACTCACCCAACGATGAAAAGAGGTTAAGCAAATGCAAGATCAGACAACTCATCAGACTCTCTCTCCAGAGGAGCCCGGGACGCCGGCACCAATCCTTCCAGAGAGTGACACCTCAGGAGCCGCGGCATCGAATGCCGACGCCGGGCCGGAAAATCAAGCAGCTTCAGCCGCGCCCAATAGCCCCGCAGCGCCGGCGACCACACCAGTCACCAAGGTCGACGGAATCCCAGAGTGGGTGAGAACGACGAGCGGCGAATTGAAGAGCATTCAGTTTCGCTACTGCCTTCCCCCCAACGAGGCAAGCTTATTTGAGAAGAATCGTGCACGGGCTGAATACAAGCGCGATCCCTGGGAAAGGATGCCAGTCCCCACAAACTGTGCGGCCTACGGCACAACCGAAGAGCTCTTCGCCAGGATCAGACTGGCCATGGCTGAACAAACCCATCTTTCAATTAAGGACAGCGCGCTGGCCACGCTATGGGTCTTCTCGGCTTGGTTCCAGGATGTGCTTTCCTTAGCACCTGGCCTGATAATTTCTGGGCCGCCCCATGAGGGGGACGCGATTCTGCGCGCCCTCTACGCTTGTTGCTACCATCCCATCCTCGTCGCTGGAATGACAGGCGCAGCTCTGAGCGCAATCCACTGGGATAAGAAGCCGACTTTGCTCATTTTCGAACCAAACTTGAGTAGGCGTTCAGCTGCGCTCCTTTGCAGCTCTACGCGCCGCGGCTACCTGGCGCTGAGGACCATACCCGGAGCCTCTAGGTTCGCTTTCGATTACTACGGTCCCAAAGCCGTTTATGCAGGTGAGGATCCGCCGATCAGGGCGATGTTGCAGCATTGCGTACACATCAACGCACTTCCGGCATCCGGCGCCTATTCGGAGCACGTGGCGCCCATGACGGAAGAAATGACGCAGAAAATGCAGAACCAGCTCCTTGGTTACCGTTCGAAGCACCTGCCAGAAGTGTCGAAGTTAGAGCTCTGCGCTGCAAACCTCTCCCCCGACTTCAACGCCATCGCGAGTACTCTGTGTGAGTGTATTGTCGATGCGCCAGACCTTCGGAATGATCTTGTATCACTGCTCACCCCGTATTCCGAGCAGCAGCTCGCTGAACGCCTCGATGAACTGGGAACGCTCGCCGTCGGCGCCGCGCTAGCTCTTTGCCATCAAGGAAAGAACCAGATTCTGATCAACGAGATCGCCACGGAGGTCAATCGCGTGCTGAAAGACCGTGGCGAGAGGACACAGTACAGCCCGGAAAAAGTGGGCCACGCGCTCAAGAAGGCAGGCCTGCTCAGCCGGCGGGTAAGCGCGGCCGGCAATGGGTTCGTTTTGGATCATGCAACTCAGGTCCGCATTCATGAGGTGGCCGCCACTTACGGTTGTGTAGGTTCGACCGACGGCGAAGAAAACCTCCATTGCCCGTTGTACGCACAAAACAAATAAGTTATGTAGGTTATGTAAGATGTGGAGGTTTTTTTGATTCTATAGTGCTGTAGCTGTCAGCCAGCGAGCTCACGCCTCCGCGGCGCGGCCCTCGCTCAATCCTCGCAGGGGCTCGCCCGCGTCGCCGGGCAAGCCGACCACGGATTGATCATTTTATAAATGACTCATTAGTTGTCATGTTCATTTGCCCGATCGTTTCATCCACGCCTGAAACGACGTTGTAGTTGGTGAGTGAGTAAATGCAGCTTGGCCTGCCCAGATCGCGCGCCGGTTTATCATGAACCACGTTGGAGGGAGCGATGAAGAAAGCTCTGTACACTGCGAGTCGAGCAGTCGCCTTCGCCCTCCTCGTATTGCCCCCGGCCACTCAAGCGCAGACCACCGCACCGCAAAGTCCCGCCGACGACTTCCGCACCTCCGCGCGCTGCGCCAACTGCCACAACAAGCTCAAGACCGCCAAAGGCGAGGACGTCTCCATCGGCCTCGAGTGGAGCGCGAGCATCATGGCCAACTCGGCTCGCGATCCCTACTGGCAGGGCAGTGTGCGCCGCGAAGCCATCGACCATCCCGAATCAAGCGCCGCCATCCAATCCGAGTGCGCCAGTTGCCACATGCCTCTGCAATACCAGCAGGACAAGGCACAGAATCGCGAAACCGCTGTGTTCTCGCGGCTCCCACTCAGCGCCAGCCATCCCGAAGACGTCGCCGCAGCCGATGGCGTCTCCTGCAATGTCTGTCATCAAATCCAGGCCGCAGGCCTGGGCACTCCCGCAACCTACAGCGGCAAGTTCGCTGTGGCCGCGCACGGAACCGAGCCCCGTCCCCTCTTCGGTCCTTTTGCTCCAGACTCCGACAGCATCACCAAGGTGCATGTCATGGCCGCCGGCTACTCACTGGCGCAGTCCGACCATATTCGCGATGCCGGCCTGTGCGGCAGTTGCCACACTCTATATACCTCAACCCTTGGCCCCGACGGCAAACCCGCCGGCCAGCTTCCCGAGCAGATGCCTTATCTCGAGTGGCAGCACAGCGACTTCAGCGGCAAGCAGACCTGCCAACAGTGCCACATGCCCGCGGTCGGCGAATCGGTGGCTGTTGCCTCTCTTCTCGGCAAGCCACGCGATGGCGTGCGTCTCCACACTTTCACAGGTGCCAACTTCCTTGTCGAAGGCATGCTCGGAGCGCATCGCGACGTTCTCGACGTCAACGCGCAGCCGGTCGATCTTGCCGCCGCCTCTGCGCGCATCTTGTCGTTTCTTCAGTCGCAGTCCGCGCGCATTACTCTCGGCGTCGCGAGCCTTGCCGGCAGCGAACTTTCATTTTCCGTCCGTGTTGAAAACCTAACCGGCCACAAGCTGCCCACTGCCTACCCTTCGCGCCGCGCCTGGCTCCACGTCGCCGTCATCGCCGCTGACGGCCACATCGTCTTCGAGTCAGGAAAGCTCAACACCGACGGATCCATCGCCGGCAACGTAAACGACTCCGACCCCTCGCGCTTCTCGCCCCACTACAGCCGCGTCACCCAGCCCGATCGGGTCCAGATCTTCGAGCCCATCCTTGGCGACAGCCAGGGCCACGTCACCACCGGCCTTCTCTCCGCCACGCAGTACCTCAAGGACAATCGCATCCTCCCCGCCGGCTTTGACAAATCCACCGCACCCCCCGACATCGCCGTCAAGGGCGAGGCCGCGGCCGATCCCGACTTCACCGCCGGATCCTGCACCACGCGTTACGACCTCTCCACGAATGGGGCTGCCGGCCCCTTCCATGTCTCCGTCGAACTCCTCTATCAGCCGATCGGCTACCGCTGGGCTCACAATCTCGCTTCTTACCAGGCAGCCGAGCCGCAACTATTCGTACGCGACTACGATCAGGAAGCTGCGCACTCCGCCGTCGTTCTCGCCCACGCTGAAACCACCGTCAACACCGCCCAGTGACTGAATCTGCAAACGCGGCCGGTGCAAAGGGAATTCCTTTAATGTCCATTCGTGATTTGGATTCCGGGAGAAGCCCGTTGTTCGTCGATTCCAGCCCGCCCGCATGATCAAGAGCCGTCTCTAAATGTACTTTTCGAAGGCCTCGATCTGTCTTGCATGATATTCCCGCCGTTGAACCGGCGAAGATAAAACCGTCGAGGTTGATGTGGCCCCGAATGTCGACAGCTTGTCAATCAGGACTTCCAAATGCCGGATGGAGACGACATTGGCCTCGATGACAAAGGATTCGTCGCCGGTTATCCGATAGCATCTGCAAATCTCGGTCAGCTCCTTGATAGCAGCCACCGAGCGGCTTACCTGCAAATCGCCGCCATGGATGGTGAGGCGCAAGAGAACGCGGATGGGAAGGCCAAGTTTGGCAATATCGAGCGCGACATGGTAGCCGGTGATGACGCCTGCATCTTCAAGCCGATGGACGCGCTCGGCGACCGCCGGTGTAGAGAGCCCAACCTGCCTGCCAATCTCTGCAAAAGACTTTCGGGCATTCTGTTGCAGCGCGTCGAGAATCTTCCAGGCCACAGCATCAAGCTCGAAGGTATTGGGAACGGTCCGGTGCGGCATGGGGCTGCAATCCTTAAGTAACAAGTCTATTATGCTTAATCCTGTTAAGCAGAGCTAGCCTTTCTTCGATTCAATCGCCATTTTCTGACTTTGTTGCCGGACCTATGCTGGTTGTGGTCCGAGCGCGCGGGCGTACGCGTTTGACGCGCTTTGTTGACAAGAAGGTGGCTATGAACGCATTCCCCCGTTCGGCCCCCGGGCAGGTCATCACTTTGCCCACCGCAGCGCCTCTTCCCGGCGCGGATTTTCTTCCCCTCAATGGAACCGACCACGTGGAGTTTTACGTGGGCAACGCGCGCCAGGCGGCGTATTTCTACAGAGCCGCTTTTGGAATGCGGCTTGTGGCCTACGCGGGGCCGGAAACCGGTCAGCGGGATCGGGCGTCGTATGTGGTGCGTCAGGGAAAGATTCGTTTCGTCCTCACAACTCCTCTACGCAGCCAGCACCCCATTGCCCAACACATTCATCTGCACGGAGACGCGGTTCGCGTCGTCGCTCTGTGGGTTGATGATGCGCGCCAGGCATGGTATGAAACCACGAGCCGTGGCGCGGTCAGTGTGGAGGAGCCGCATATCGTCTCCGACGAGAATGGGACTGCCGTGCTTGCCAGCATTCGCGCCTACGGTGACACGATTCACACTTTTGTAGAGCGAAGCGGCTACATCGGCCCATTCCTCCCCGGCTTCCGCTCCGTCGACCACGACCCGGTTGCCCGTCCGGTTGGCCTTCTCCATATCGACCACATGGTTGGTAACGTGGGCTGGCACGAGATGAATCAGTGGGTCGACTTCTATGCCAACGTCATGGGATTTTCGCTCTATCAGCACTTCGATGACAAAGACATTTCCACCGAGTATTCAGCGCTCATGTCAAAGGTGATGGCGAATGGCAACGGTCGCGTGAAGTTTCCCATCAATGAACCGGCGGAAGGCAAGAAAAGGTCGCAGGTCGAGGAATATCTTGATTTTTATCCGGGCCCTGGCGTGCAGCACATTGCCCTGGCCACCGATGACATCGTGCACACAGTGAACAAGCTGCGCGAACAGGGCATCGAGTTCCTCCGCGTCCCGCACACCTACTATTCCGAGTTGCAAGGCCGCGTGGGCAAAATCGATGAGCCGGTCGACGTCCTGGAAGATCTAGGCATCCTGGCTGATCGCGACGATGAGGGCTACATGCTGCAGATCTTTACGCGGCCGGTGGAAGACCGGCCAACGCTGTTCTACGAGATCATCCAACGCAAAGGCAGCCGCAGCTTTGGCAAAGGTAACTTCAAGGCGTTGTTCGAGGCGATTGAGCGAGAGCAGCAGGCCCGCGGGAATCTATAGCGCGCTTTTGGAGAAGCGATGAAGACCGAGACGCTTTCAGCGGCCACGCCATACATCATCGAGCAGGATTACGCGGCCTACACGGACGAACAGCATGCGGTGTGGGCCGAGCTGGTGGGACGTGCACTGCCGGAGCTGGAGAAACACGCGGCAAAAGAGTATCTCGACGGCTTTGAAATCATCGGGCTCAAACAGGACAGGCTGCCGAAGCTTACCGCGATCAGCGCGAGGCTGGCGCCGAGGACGGGATGGAGCTCGACACCGGTGAGCGGATTTTTGCCGGCGGCGGCGTTTTTCGAGATGCTTTCCACGCGTAACTTTCCCACCACAACGTGGCTGCGCAGTCGCGAGTCGCTCGAATACACGCCAGAGCCGGATATTTTTCACGATGTGTTCGGGCATGTGCCCATGCACGCGCACAAGGTGTTCGCGGATTTTTTTGAGCATTACGGACGTGTGTGTGCGGCGAAGGACGATGCGGCGGCTTTGGAAAAACTGGGGCGGCTCTTTTGGTACACGGTGGAGTTCGGGGTGATCCGGCAGGGCGGCGAGATCAAGGTGTACGGGAGCGGATTGATCAGTTCGCACGGCGAGTGCAAGAACGTGATCGACGGACACTGCGCGATCCATGATTTTGACCTCGACGAGGTGCTGAATACAAAGGTGAAGGTGGACGAGTTGCACAAGCTGCTCTTCGCAGTCAGCAGCATTGACCAGATCTTCGATGCAATGCATGAGGCCGAGCGCAGAGCTATGCAAGGGAGATTGTGAGGGCGGCGAGGATGATGACGAAGATGGAGTATCAATCGGGATTTGGAAACGAGTTTGCCACAGAGGCAGCAGCGGGAGCGCTGCCGATAGGCCAGAACGCGCCCCAGATGCATCCGCTGGGGCTTTATACGGAGCAGTTCAGTGGGACGCCTTTTACCGCTCCGCGGGCCGTGAACAGGCGGACATGGACGTACCGGATACGGCCGTCGGTGACGCATCGGCCGTATGAAGAAGCGCCTCTGGGCCTGGTGCGCAGTGGGCCGTTTAACGAGACACCTACAACGCCGAATCAGTTGCGCTGGGATCCGCTGCCCCTGCCGGAAAAGGAGACGGATTTTCTCGACGGAATGGTGACGCTGGGCGGCAACGGCGACCCGGCGATGCAAATGGGCGTAGCGATTCATCTCTATGGCGCGAATGCCTCCATGCACGACCGGTTCTTTGCCAATGCCGATGGGGAGATGCTGGTGGTTCCGCAAATGGGCGCGGTGCGGTTCCATACCGAACTGGGGGTCGTGGAGGCGACGCCGGGGGAGATCTGCGTAATTCCGCGCGGGGTGAAGTTTCGCGTGGAACTCGAGGAGAAGCAGGCGCGCGGCTACATTTGCGAAAACTACGGGCTGAGTTTCAGGCTGCCTGAACTGGGGCCGATCGGCGCCAACGGACTCGCGAATCCGCGCGACTTCAAGGCGCCGATAGCGGCGTTCGAGGACCGCGAGGGCGACTTTGAAATCTTCACCAAGTTTCTGGGGCGGATGTGGCGAGCGGCTATCGACCACTCGCCGCTGGATGTGGTCGCGTGGCACGGGAACTACGCGCCGTACAAATATGACCTCGCGCGGTTCAACTGCATCAACACGGTCTCGTTCGACCATCCTGACCCGTCGATCTACACGGTGTTGAGTGCGCCCTCCGCAATTGCGGGAACAGCCAACTGCGACTTTGCGATTTTTCCACCGCGGTGGCTGGTTGCTGAGCACAGCTTCAGGCCGCCCTGGTTCCACCGCAACTTGATGAACGAATTCATGGGGCTGGTGTTTGGCGCGTACGACGCGAAGGCGGAGGGATTTTTGCCGGGCGGAGCAAGCCTGCACAACTGCATGGCCGGACATGGGCCGGATGCCGAAACGTTTGAGCGCGCAAGTAGGTCCGAGCTGAAGCCACAGTACCTGGACAACACGCTGGCCTTCATGTTCGAGACGCAACTTGCGGTGCGGCCCACGGAGTTTGCCATGAACACGCGCATCCTTCAGCACGAATACTTCGAGTGCTGGCAGGGATTGAGAAAGCGTTTCGTCTCGCCGAATCGCGTCGAAGAGCCGGCCAAAGCATGAACTCTACTGACTGGGAGGAGCTGGGATGGGGCTGAAAAGCTGGCTCGCATCGGCGAATGATCCCGGCTCCGACTTTCCGATCCAGAACCTGCCCTACGGAGTCTTCCGTTCAGCGGATGCGTTCCATATTGGCGTCGCCATCGGCGATCATGTTCTCGATCTGCACGCTTGCGCGAATCACGGCCTGCTCGGAGGACTCTCAGGGGAGATCACAGCCGCCTGCCGCGCGGATCGCCTTAACGATCTGATGCGGCTCGGTCCGGCAGCATGGCGGACCCTGCGGCGCCGTCTCGCCGCGATGCTTGACGCAAACGAGGCCAGCCCCGAAACGCAGGACAATGTACGACCGCTCCTGGTGCCCATGCGGGAGGTTGAAATGGAACTCCCCGCGCAAGTTGGCGACTACACGGATTTCTACGCGTCGGTTCACCATGCCACGCGCGTGGGAGAGCTGTTGCGGCCCGACAATCCGCTGCTGCCTAACTACAAGTATTTGCCCATCGGCTATCACGGGCGGGCTTCGTCGATTGTGGTGAGCGGAACGGAGATCAAGCGGCCGCACGGGCAGACCAGACATACGACAGGCGCACCGGAATTTGGACCGGCAGGCAAATTGGATTACGAGCTGGAGGTGGGCTTCTTTGTGGGCCAAGGCAATCGGCTGGGAACTCCTATTCCGATTGCCGAAGCCGAACGACACATCTTCGGGGCGTGCCTGGTGAACGACTGGTCTGCACGCGACGTGCAGACTTGGGAGTATCAGCCGTTGGGCCCGTTCCTGGGGAAGAGCTTCGCGACGACGATCTCGGCATGGGTAGTTCCGATGGAGGCGCTGGAACCGTACCGCGTGAAGCGAGAGGAACGGCCGGCGGGCGATCCGGAGCCGCTCGAGTATTTGCGCGAGCCCGAGGGGCATCGAGGCGCGATTGATGTGACACTAGAGGTGTATCTCGAATCGCGGCTGATGCGGCAAACGGGCACAGCGGCGATGCTGCTGAGCGGGGCGAATCTGCGCGAGCTGTATTGGACGCCGGCGCAACTACTCGCGCACCACACGAGCAATGGATGCAATCTGCGCCCCGGCGATTTGCTGGCCACCGGCACGGTATCAGGCCGCGACGAAGGATCGGAGGGCTGCCTGCTGGAGAAGCGGCACAATCCCGAGCCAATCAACCTGCCGAATGGAGAGGTCCGAACATTTCTAGAAGACGGAGACCGGGTAACGATGCGCGGCTATTGCCAGAAGGCGGGACAGCCGCGAATCGGATTCGGCGATTGCGTGGGCACGGTGGTGGCCGCCGCGCAATGAGCGATAGGCGAGTGAAGACGCTCTGGGATTAGTATTGCGCTGTGCGATACGTGAGTGGAGCAAGCGCGAAGGGACGGGCCGCGGCGAGCAAACAAATGGCTGAGAATGTGACCCTCGATAACCGGCTGGGATCAGCACTCGATCCCGAACACGCGCGTAGGAAGGCGAACCGCGCGGCGCTAACGGCTCTGCTGGCAGAGATGCGCGCCGAAGAAGAGACGATAAAGCAGGGAGGTGGCGCGAAAGCCGCCGAGGCACAGCACGCCAAGGGCCGGCTTACGGTGCGCGAGCGGCTGAAGCTGCTCCTAGACGAAGGCGCGGAGTTCCTCGAGTTGGGCCTATGGGCGGCGCACGGAATGTACGAGGAGTACGGTGGCGCGCCGGCCGCGGGCGTCGTCACGGGACTGGGAAAAGTAAGCGGGCGACTATGCATGATTGTTGCTAACGATGCAACTGTGAAGGCCGGCGCGTTTTTCCCGATGACGGCGAAGAAGGTGCTGCGCGCACAGACTATCGCCATGGAAAATCGTATTCCGACGATCTACCTGGTGGATTCGTCGGGTGTATTCCTGCCGTTGCAAGAAGATGTATTCCCGGATACCGACGATTTCGGACGCATCTTCCGCAACAACGCGGTGATGAGCTCACTCGGGATCCCACAAATCACCGCCATCATGGGTATGTGCGTCGCGGGCGGCGCGTATCTACCCGTGATGACGGATACAGTGCTGATGACCGAGGGGTCGGGGTTGTTTCTTGCGGGGCCATCCTTGGTCCAAGCGGCGATCGGGCAGAAGACTGACCCGGAGGAGCTTGGCGGCGCGGCGATGCACGCGGCGATTTCAGGGACAGTTGACTTCAAGGAGCCGAACGACCATGTTTGCCTGGCGCGGCTGCGGTCGTTGGTGGCGAGGATGGGCGAACGCAAGGCAGCGGCTCCTGACGCAGAAGTCTTTCGGCGCCGTGAGTTCGATGCGGTCGATGATGCTCCAAAGTTTGCTGCTGACGATGTGTATGGATTACTGAACCCGGAACCAGGGTCAAGCAACGTTTACGATATGCGCGAGGTGATCGCGCGCATTGTGGACCGCAGCGAGTTCGACGAGTACAAGGCGGAGTTTGGACGCACAGTGCTGTGCGGCTACGCGTGGATCGGCGGGCGGGCCGTGGGAATTGTGGCCAACCAGAAAATCAACCAGAACCAGACAGTGGCCATGGGGCCTGCAGCAGGGATGACGCAGATGGAGGTCGGCGGCGTTATCTACACCGAGGGTGCACAGAAGGCCGCGCGCTTCATCATGGATTGCAATCAGAATTTGGTGCCGCTGGTCTTTCTTCACGATGTGAACGGGTTCATGGTGGGCAAGGAAGCGGAGTGGTCGGGAATCATTCGCGCCGGTGCGAAGATGGTTTCGGCGGTGAGCACAAGCGTGGTGCCGAAAATTACCGTGATCGTGGGCGGGAGCTTTGGCGCCGGGCACTATGCGATGTGCGGCAAGGCCTACGATCCGCGTTTCCTGTTTGCGTGGCCCACGGCGCGCTATGCGGTGATGAGCGGAGCCTCGGCCGCAGCGACTCTGGCTGAGGTACGGGCTCGGCAGATGGAGCGCGGCGGCAAGGCGCTATCGGAGGCGGAAAAGACCGCGCTCTACGACGAGGTTCGCGCTACATACGATGCGCAGGCCGATCCGCGCTATGGCGCGGCGCGGCTTTGGATCGACGCGATGATCGATCCGGCCCAAACCAGAAACGTGCTGATCCACGCGCTTGAGGCTTGCGCGACGAATCCTGATATTCCCCATTTCAATCCTGGAGTCCTGCAAACCTGAGCACATTTGTCGAAAGGCGCTGTGCGGTCCACGCTGTAGGCAGAGGCATCATACCGTGAGGCAAGAGAACTGGGCACTCGAAATCCCCGCGAAGGAGCTTGACCATGCAACTTGAGTTGGAGCAAGTCCAGAGCTTGTATCCGTTCGTCCTTACCGAACAGCAGGAACATCTGCGCCGCGAGATACGTGAGTTTGCTGCGCGAGAGATAGCACCCCACGTGGCGGCGTGGGACGAGACCAGCGAGTTCCCGATAGATGTGGTGAAGAAGCTCGGAGCCATGGGATTGCTGGGCGTGATTGTTCCCGCAGAGTTCGGCGGCGCAGGATTGGGCTATGTGGACTATGTGCTCGCCATCGAGGAACTCTCGGCCGTTGATGGGTCGCTGGGCCTCACAGTTGCGGCTCACAATTCGCTGGGGACAAATCATATCTTTCTAACCGGTAACGAGACTCAGAAGAGAAAATATGTACCGCGGCTGGCGAGCGGCGAATGGCTGGCGGCGTGGGCGATCACTGAGCCCGGCTCCGGCTCGGATGCGAGCAACGCGCGCACCGCGGCGACAAAGCGCGGCGACCGCTACGTGTTGAACGGCAACAAAACGTTTATCACCAACGGTCGGTATGCCGATCTCGCGGTCGTGATTGCGGTGACCGACAAAAACAAAGGGACTCATGGGTTATCGGCCTTTGTGGTGGAAAAAGGAACGAAAGGATTCCGGCCTGGCAAGAAGGAAAACAAGTTGGGACTGCGGGCCAGCGATACCAGCGAGCTGATTTTCGAGGATTGCGAGATTCCGGGGGAGAACCTGCTCGGTACGGAAGGCGAGGGATTCATCGATGCCATGCGCGTCCTGGACGGCGGTAGAATCTCCATTGCCGCGCTGTCGTTGGGCATCGCGCGCGGCGCGCTGGATGCAGCGCTGAAGTACGTGAAAGAGCGCCGCCAGTTCGGAAAAGCGATCGCCGAATTTCAAGGCATTCAGTGGAAGCTCGCGGATATGGCGACGGAGCTGGATGCGGCGCGGCTGCTCACACAGCGGGCCGCGGTGTTCAAGGACGCCGGTTGCAAGGTTACGCGCGAGTCATCAATGGCCAAGTTGTTCGCAAGTGAAGTCGCAGTACGCATTTGCGACGAGGCTGTGCAACTGTTCGGCGGCTACGGCTTTATCAAGGACTATCCGGTGGAGAAGTTTTATCGCGACGTGAAGCTGTGTACCATCGGCGAAGGCACCAGCGAAATTCAGCGTATGGTGATTGCCAGGGAAATCCTCAAAGTCTACCCGTCGCGAGGATGATGGCTTGGTCTGGAAATGGGACGCCGAAAGGAAATCGGCCGCCAGAACGATAGGCGAAATGAGTGAAGCGGTCAAAATCGTCGAGTGTCCGCGGGATGCCTGGCAGGGGCTTCCGGGAAAGATCCCGTCCGAAGAGAAAGCCACGTATCTGCGCAACCTGATCCAGGCGGGCTTCACGCATATTGACGCGGTGAGCTTTGTTTCACCCGAGGCCGTTCCGCAGATGGCGGATTCCGAGCGCGTGCTCCAAATGCTCAATTCCCCTGAGGGTGTTGAGATCATCGGGATCGTGGTGAACGAAAAGGGCGCGGAAAGGGCCGTCCGCACCGGCGCGGTCGAGACATTGGGTTTTCCATACTCGATCTCCTCCGAATTTCTTCACCGCAATCAGCATCAGACGCCGGAGGAATCGCTGGCTGCGCTACGAGCGGTCGTCGCCAGGGCCGGTGGCGCTGGCCTCGATGTTGTGACATATATCTCGATGGCCTTCGGAAATCCTTACGGTGACGCTTGGAGCGTCAAAATGGTCATGGAAGCGTGTAACTTGCTGGTCGACGCAGGCGTGAGACAGATCTCACTTGCCGATACTGTGGGGCTCGCGTCGCCGGAACAAATCGCGGATACAGTGGCAGCGGTGGTTGAGGCGCATGGCGAGGTCGAGGTCGGAGTTCATTTGCATGTGCGTCGAGATGAAGCGTCAGCCCGCATTGGCGCTGCCTTCGATGCCGGTTGCAGGCGGTTTGATGCGGCCATCGGGGGGCTCGGCGGATGCCCTTTCGCTCAAGATACTCTGGTGGGGAACTTGCCCACGGAAACATTGATTGAAGTGTTATCGGAGCGTGGTGCGACACTGCCAAAGCTGAGCCAACTCGACGGCTTGATCCGCGTCAGCGCGCAGCTCGCTGGCGGCAGCTCGGCTTCAATGTAAGCGCAAGCAAGTCTCGCGAATCGAGTGCGCGGACGGGGCGTGGTGAGGGGGGAACGATTGAGCTACAAGACGATTCTGGTTGAAGAGAGCGCGTCGATCAGGACGATTACGCTCAATCGCCCCGAGCGGCGCAATGCGATGACGCCCGAGATGCAGACGGAGCTGATTTCTGCGCTTGAAGATGCCGCCTCAAGCAGTTGCCATGTGCTCGTGCTGGCCGGTTCCGGCGAGGCGTTCTGCTCCGGCCTGGATTTATCGGCGATGCAAGCCATGCAGGACAAGAGCACGGCCGATCACCGCGCAGATGCTGAGCGAATCGCCCGGCTCTTCATTTCTTTATACGAACTCCCCGTCCCGACCATTGCCGCGGTGCACGGCGCGGCCATCGCCGGCGGAGCGGGCTTAGCATTTCTGTGCGACTTTACTCTTGCGGCCCGCAAAGCGAAGTTTGGATTCACCGAAGTCCGCATTGGATTTGTGCCCGCGCTGGTGTCGGCCTTTCTCTCCCTTCAGATTGGGGACAAACGGAGCCGCGATCTGCTCTTGACCGGTCGTCTCTTTGATGCCGAAGAGGCTTATCGCCTCGGCCTGGTCAACGAGATCGTGGCGCCGGAAGAGCTCATGCAGCGCAAAAATGCGCTGGCGGATGTGCTGATCGCAAATAGCCCCGAATCGTTGAAAGCGACCAAGCAGCTCATGGCTCGGCAGAATAGAGCGTGGCTCGATGCCGCCGTTGCTGCGGCACTCGAGGCCAACGCGCTCTCTCGGGAGACGGCGGGTTTTCGCGAGGGAATCGCCGCGTTCCTTGAAAAGCGGAAGCCTGTTTGGGGGAAGGGAAGCACGAACTAGGCAGCTGCGTCCTTGAAGCGCACGAACGCCTCGGTTCGCTGTTCAATCTCTTCACGAGTAACACCGGCAGCAAGCTCGACGACTTCAAAACCCGAAGACGTGACATTGAGTACGCAAAGATCGGTAATGACAAGATGAACGACGTGAGTACCGGTCAAGGGCAGCGTGCAGTTGCGCAGCAGCTTGGCACTCCCATCCGGGGTGTTGTGTTCCATGAGCACAATCACGCGTTGCACTCCGGAAACAAGGTCCATGGCGCCGCCCATCCCCTTCACGCGCTTGCCTGGAATCATCCAATTCGCCAGGTCGCCGCGCTCTGACACTTGCATTGCGCCCAGAATTGCAAGGTCAATGTGTCCGCCGCGAATCATGGCAAACGAGTCGGCGCTTGAGAACGTGGCCGCACCTGGAACATAGGTCACGGTCTCCTTTCCCGCGTTGATCAGATCGGCGTCAACCTCCGATGCGCGGGGAAACGGTCCCATGCCCAGCAGGCCGTTTTCTGACTGCAGGGTTACGGTTATTCCCGAGGGAATGCAGTTCGCAACCAGAGTGGGAATTCCAATCCCGAGGTTTACATAAAAACCGTCCTTGAGCTCCCCTGCGGCGCGCACGGCCATCTGTTGACGAGTCCATGCCACTGGCTTATCCCTCGCGAGTCGTCATCTTCTCAATGCGCTTTTCCGGATTGGGATTATGCACGAGACGGTGAACATAAATTCCGGGCGTATGGATTTCGTCTGGGTCGAGTTCGCCCGGCTCGACAATGATTTCAGCTTCGGCGACAGTAATCTTGCCGCACGTGGCCGCATGGGGATTGAAGTTTCGGGCCGTGCGGCGATAGATGAGGTTGCCGTGCAAGTCAGCTTTCCAAGCCTTTACCAAGGCCACATCGGCCGTGATCCCTCTTTCAAGAAGGTAAGTAATTCCGTCGAACTCTTTATGCTCTTTTCCTTCGGCAACCAGTGTGCCGGCGCCTGTCCGCGTGTAGAAGCCAGGAATACCTGCGCCTCCTGCCCTCATACGTTCGGCGAGCGTGCCCTGTGGGCAGAACTCGACCTCCAGCTCTCCCGCCAGGAATTGGCGTTCAAACTCGATGTTTTCGCCTACATAACTGGAGATCATCTTTTTCACTTGATGGCTTTCGAGCAGCAGCCCCAGACCCCAGCCATCCACACCTGCGTTGTTGCTTGCGATAGTTAGATTGCGTGCACCTGTGTTACGTAAGGCAAGAATCAGAGCTTCGGGGATGCCGCACAGTCCGAACCCGCCAATCGCTAGTAGCATCCCGTCCTGTACGATTCCGTCCAATGCAACTTGTGCATCTGGCAGTAATTTGTTCATAGTAACGGGCAGCAGGAAATGCCGCACCTAAATTGTAACGACGGCGCCCATTTTCCGCGCGGGTCATCTCCAGAAACGCCTTCGCAGAAGCGTCGTGTTTCAGGTAGGCATCCAGAAAGTTCAGAGCATAGAGCGCAACCCAGGCATAACTCGTATTGGCGTCCTCCAGGTCGTAGTCGGCTACCTGATTCTCCGCAAAGCGTTGCGCACTCTCCCTGCGTTGAAACATGGAACTGAACTCCGGGTGTGCCAGGCCAAGCATGTTCACGGTGAGGAGATCACCCTGAATCCAGACGTTAAGGACGTTTGGACCAACGTTGTCTGCTGGAGGAGCGACGTCGTTTTCGAGATCTTCAAGACTCACATTTCGAGTAAAGCTAAAGAAGCGGTAGATCAGTCCCCAAAAACGCCCTAGGATCTCTCATTTTCTAGTCTTTACTTTGCCACGAGATCGCAGGACGCTGGCCGATTTGTCGGTACTAATCTTTCCAAACGAGGCTGGCCAGTCCCGAGTTGTTGCCCAACTGGTAACTTCCGGATTGCCGGTGTCGTTAGCACATAATATGTCCGGTGTTTTTAGCAAGTGAAATGTCCGCATATCGGGCGGTGAGGATGGAGCCATGCGCGAGAGCATGGAGATCTATCCGAGGACCGCGGCGGAGCGGGCGATGAAGTTACACGAAGTCCTTTTGAGAGCCACGACGGGGAAGATCAAGGGGTGGCAGGCAGCGGAGTTGATGGGCATCAGCGAACGGCAGATGCGTCGCTGGCGGAAGCGGCTTGAGGAGCAAGGCCCTCAGGGATTACTGGACCGCCGGCGAGGGTTACCCAGCCGGCGGCGAGTACCGAAGGCGAAGGCTGAAGAGGTTCTGAGCCTGTACCGGGACAAGTACTTCGATCTGAACGTGAGGCACTTTCACGAGAAGCTGCGGGAGGGCCATCAGATCGGGTTGAGCTACACGTGGGTGAAGCAGGCCTTGCAGGCGGCCGGTCTGGTGAAGCGCAAGGCCAAGCGCGGCGTTCATCGCAAGCGGCGCGAGCGGCGTCCACTGCCGGGGATGATGCTGCACATCGACGGCAGCGATCATCAGTGGTTTCAGGATGAGCGTCGGCACGATCTGATCGTGATCCTGGACGACGCCACCAGCCAGATCTACTATGCGCAGTTGGCCGAGGAAGAGACGACCGCCACAGTGATGGCCGGGCTGCGGGCGGTGATCGAACAGAAGGGGCTGTTCTGTTCGCTCTATTCGGACCGCGGAGCCCATTTCTGGTATACGCCGAAGAGCGGCGGCAAGGTCGATTATGAGCGTCCCACGCAGGTGGGCCGTGCCATGAAGGAACTGGGAGTGCAGATGATTCCTTCCTACTCTCCGCAGGCGAGGGGCCGCTCGGAACGCAACTTCTCCACTTGGCAGGGACGGCTGCCGCAGGAGTTGCGGTTGCGCGGGATCCGAACACTGGAAGGGGCTAACAAGTTTCTAAATGAGCACTACATCGCCGAGTTCAACCGCCGCTTTACGGTTCCGGCAGCGCAGCGAGGTACGGCGTTCATCTCTTGCCGGCACAGGAACCTGGAGCTGATCTTCACGCAGCGGTTTGAGCGCACCGTTGATCGGGATAACACGGTGAGCTTTTACAACGTGATCATGCAGCTCGAGCGTGCCGAGTGGCGTCCCACCCTGGCTGGATGCAAGGTGATCATTCATCAGCATCTGGACCAAACACTGACCCTCATGATCGCAGGACATCGCGTCGGTCATTACAGCGCTGAAGGAAAGCTGTTGACGCCGCTGACCAAAAAACAAATCAAGGCGGTGGAAAAGACGTTAAGAGGAAAAGTCACAGAACAGACTTTTCCTCTTAACTTGCAAATCCCGCAAACTACTCGGGATTCGCACTTTCCCACCGCCTCGACGGCTACTAATTTATGAAACCGGACACTTCATTTGCTACCAAAAGCGGACATTTCTACTTGCTACCGACACT
>JBKQOX010000028.1:0-12795 GCA_052145255.1 Occallatibacter sp. | reverse complement strand
CCGCATCCCCATCGAATGTGAGGCCGAGATCTGCTCCGCGGGCTTTTACTTCGCGCGCAACAAAATCGGGATGCAGCGCGCCGCAGTTGGCGTTGATGTTGCGGCCGTTAGGCGCGATGTTGAGGAGCGTGATGCCGTCAATTCGGCCGCCATTCAGGCGCCGCAGAAGCTCGGGCGCGATGGCCGCCGCGGCGCCGTTGGCGCAATCGGCGACAATCTCCAGGCCAGAAAGCGAGAGCCCAGGCACGCATTCAATGAGGAATTGAATGTAGTCGGCCTGAAAGGCAGGCTTGTCGTCGGCGGGAGGGAAGCTGTGCGGATCGGAGATTTCGACCTGCGCGGCGTGGTGTAGGATCTCCTCTTCCATGGCGAGCTCGGCCGCGTCGGGAAACTTGAGTCCATCGTCGCCGAAGAGCTTGATGCCGTTGTCAGCCCAAGGATTGTGGGAGGCGGAGATGACCACGCCTGCCTGGTAGCCGTGCGTCCGCGCGAGAAATGCTACCGCGGGTGTGGTGACGACACCGGCGCTTTCGACGATCGCGCCCGCTTTGCGCAGGCCCTCGGCGAGAATGGCGGCAATCCACGGTCCCGACTCGCGCGTATCGCGGCCTAGAATCACTTTCGGCTGCAATGAACTCCTGTGCAACGTATGCCCGAGCGCGAGTCCGACGCTGTAGATTGTCGTCGGGTCGAGCGGGAAATCGCCCGCGACGGCGCGAATGCCGTCGGTGCCAAAGAGTTTGCGTGCTCCGTTGGGGCTCATTTTGCCGATCTCTTGCTTCGGGTGCCGGGTTTGGGTGCGCGGGGCGTGCCGCTCCTGCTGGACGAAACCGACTCGACGCGGCTTGCAAATGAGCCGTCGGCGAGGCGCGTGGTGAGATTGTCGCCGGAGCCGATCTGCGCAGTGGAACGAATGAGCGCGCCGTCGGACGAGAGAACGAGCGCGTAGCCGCGATCGAGGACGGCCAGCGGCGAGAGCGAATGGAGACGAGCGTCGAGCGAGCCAAGACGCGCGGAGGAAGACTGGACGAGTCGTTCCAGCGAGCGGTCGAGGCGAACGCGGAAGTCGGCCAGATGCTCACGCGCATGGGCCAGTTTCTGACGCGGGTCAAGATGCAAAACTCCGGCGGCCAACGCGGTGATCCGGTTCTGGCGCAGGCGGAGTTGTTGCTGGACCGCGGCGTCGAGGTGCTGGACAGCGTCATCGAGCCGCTGGCCAAAACGATAGAGCAAGGCAGTCACGCGCGATTCAACACGGCTGATGGGCAAATGCGTGAGGCGCTGGCGGGCCTGCAAAAGCTGGAAGCGCGCGGCGCGATCCAGGCGGTGCGATTGCGCGGCCAGATGCTCGGCGATCTTGTGCTGGGCCTCGGTGATGAGTTCGGCAGCAGCGGAAGGCGTGGGCGCACGAAGGTCGGCGACGAAGTCGGCAATGGTGAAGTCGGTCTCGTGGCCCACTGCCGAAACCACGGGAAGCCTGCTCGACGCAATCGCGCGCGCGACCTGCTCGCTGTTGAAGGCGGCGAAGTCTTCAAGCGAGCCGCCACCGCGCGCGACAACAATGAGATCGACGAGATTCGTGGCATTCAACTCGGCCAGGGCGGCTTCAATCTCAGCTGGTGCATATTCGCCCTGGACGGAGACAGGAGAGAGCAGGACATTGAGGCCGGAGTGGCGGCGATTGACGATGTTCAGAAAGTCGCGGATCACCGAGCCCGTGGGCGAAGTGACAATGCCCACCGTTCGCGGGAACATGGGCAGCGGCTTTTTGCGCTCGGCGTCGAAGAGGCCTTCAACCTTGAGCCGCTCCTTCAATTGCTCAAATGCCAGTTGGAGCGAGCCGGCGCCAACCGGTTCCATGGTTTCGGCGACGAGCTGCATCTGGCCGCGCTGCTCGTAGACGCTCACGCGGCCGCGCACCAACACGTGCAAACCATCCTCCGGCCGAAAACGGAGCAGCATCGCCTGGCGGCGGAAGAGAACGATGGGCAACTGCGCTTCGGCGTCCTTCAGGGTGAAGTAAACGTGGCCGGAAGGAGCGGGACGATAATTCGAGATCTCGCCCTCAACCCAAATGTCGCCGTACTCCTGCTCGACTAGCTCGCGCACCTGAGCCACGAGTTCGCGCACAGGCCAGACGCGTCGCGACGGCCGCGGCTCGTCGAAATGGAGGCCCAGTTGGGAGCTCTCGTCGTGATCAGACGCGAATGGATCGTATGGAGTCACTGAAGAAGAGTGTAATTCTTTGGGTGTCAGCTACTCGACTTGCGGCTTTCGATCATCGTGCGCAGCTCCGCGGCCATGGAGGCAAGTTGCTGGCCGGAAGCGGCGGGCGGCGCGGAGTCCTGAGCGTAAGCCTGCTCGAGCTCGCGGGCCAGATCCGTTCCGCGTCTCAGGTTGAACATTCCCAAGGTGCCCGCGAGCTTGTGTGCGGCGGCTTGCGCGGCGTCGCGGTCCGATGTACTGAGTTCGTTCAGAGTCAAGGCTGAGGCTGCTGCTTCAAGGACGGTGACGCGCTCGAGAATCTGCGAACGGTGCCGTGTCCACATGGTGTCCAGGGTCCTGGCAATTGTTGCATCGGCGGGGAGAGCGAATTGGTCCGGGTTTCCCATCGTGAATCGCGGTTACTTCCATCCTAGCGCGCGCGAAATCTGCGTGGAGAGGGCGAGGGGGTCAAAGGGTTTGAAGAGCACTGCCTCGACGCCGAGGTCGGCGAAGCGCCGCTGATCTGTTCCCTGGACCTTAGCGGTGAGCAGCAGCACGGGGATCGCGGCGGTGGCAGGATTCTTGCGCAACTCTCGAAAGGTCGCGGGGCCATCCATTCCCGGCATCATCACGTCCAGCAGAATCGCATCGGGACGCTGCTCGGCGGCGCGAGCGACGCCTTGCGCTCCTGAGCTGGCTTTGATCACTTCCCAACCAGCCACGGTTTCAAGGCTCAGCGAGGCAACCTCACGAATATCCTCTTCGTCATCGATGATTAGAATCTTGCGGCCCACGGCGGACTTCCTCTCATTCAATTCTTACGCAGCGTTGCGTGGCTGTGGATGGGATCCATCTTTCAATTTAGTTATGCATCGTGAATCGTCGATTCCGGCAGCGGTGTGTCTTCAGTCGCGCGCGATGAACGCAGCATGGTGAGGACCAGAGCCTCTAGCTGCTGCGGCTGCACGCGCGTTTTAGCAAGGAAATACGTGGGACCGAGAGTCAATTGGCTTCGTTCTTCCGGCGAAAGGTCACGGCCAGAGTAGACGACCAGCGGAAGTTGGGCCAAGTTCTTGTGCTGGCGCAACCAGTCGGCCACATTGAAGCCATCGCCGTCCGGCAGGCCTATATCGAGCAACATAAGGTGCGGCTTAAAAGTGGAGCAGGCCTTGATCGTCTCCTTGAGAGAGTGCGCCGTTTCGACAACGATGCTGTCGCGAGCGAAGACCTCGCTGATGATATTGGCGAGGTCGCGATCGTCCTCGACGATGAGGATGCGCGCCTTTTCGCCGGTTCCGCAAAGCACACGCGCGAGTTCAGTTAGCAATGCATCTTCATGAAGGGGTTTCGCAACCCATCCGTCGGCGCCCGCGGGAAGCTGTTTGGGGTTCTCTGGATCTTCCACGCTCAGCAACACAACCGGAGTGCGAGACGAAGCATCCATGCGGCGCAAGAGGGGAAGAATCTCCCACCCATTCATGCCATCGAGCGAAGTATCGAGAAGAATGGCTTGCGCATCCTGGCGCGCGGCCGACAATGTTTGCTCTACGGTGGCGGCCTGCACCACGGAATAGCCATGCCGCGCCAGTTGCGCCGCGATTCGGGGGCGCGATTCGGGGTTGGCGTCAGCCAGGACCACGGTGCCGTGCCCGATTTCGGGCTCCAATCCGCTGCCCGGAGCAACCGCCGGAGCAGGATGGTAGGGAAGAAAAATGCGGAACGTCGATCCGCGAACTGGATTCCTCTCAGCCCAGATGCGACCCGAGTGCTGCATCACGATGGTGCGGCAGATCGCCAGGCCCAGCCCCGTTCCGCCCTTCTGGCGCGAGTCGGAGGCGTCGACCTGCTGGAAACGGCCGAAGATGGACTCGAGCTTGTCCGCGGGAATTCCGCGCCCGTGATCGATGACGGAAATAATGACGCCCGTGACGCCGGGCCGCAACATCACGCTTACCGGCGAATTGGGCGGAGAAAACTTGACGGCGTTGGAGAGCAGGTTGGTCACGACCTGAAGCAGGCGGTCGGAATCGGCAGAGATTTCAACTTTGGTGGAGTCGTGGATGAGCTGAACGCCCGCAGCGTCAGCCATGGGTTGCATATCTTCGATCGCCTGCTTGACGATATCGGCCAATTGCACCGCGCGGAAGCCGAGCGGCTCACGCCCGCTCTGGATCCGCTCCAAATCGAGAATGTCGTTGATGAGCCTGACCAGCCGATCGGAGTTGGTGAGCGCAATGCGCAGCAGGTTGGTTGCTTTCTCGTTGGTCTCCGGGAGAATTCCGGAGCTGAGAAGACCCAGGGCTCCGCGAATGGAGGTGAGGGGAGTGCGCAGCTCATGGCTCACGGTGGAGATGAACTCATCCTTCATACGGTCGAGAGCGTAGCGCTGGCTGATGTCGCGAAAACTCAGCACGGAACCTGAGACGCGGCCCTGGGCGCGGATCGGAGTGAGCGAATACTCGGCAGGGAAGGAGGTGCCGTCCGCGCGAAAGATGTTTTCTTCGCCGCTGGCGCCGGTCACTTGAGCCGCGGCGGTGCGCAGCGGGCAATCTTTGCCGCAGGCTCGATCCTCTGGCGCCGCTTCATGCAGTAGTTCATGCACCGGCTTGTCGATCAGAGCGTCGACGGGTGCGCCCAGCAGGCGCGCAGCCGCGGGATTGGCAAAGGTGACCTTCCCCTGGCGATCGAGCCCGCAAATTCCCTCAGCCACGGCATCGAGGAGAACCTCCTGCTGACGGCTCAGTTCCTCTGTGCGTCCGCGTTCCTGCGTGCGCGCCAGAAGTTGGCCCATTGAGGCTGCCGCGGTTTCGATCGCGGCCATGGCCTCGCGATCTTCGCGCAAGTGGAAGCGGCAATAAAACTCGAGGACTGCCAGCACCTTGCTGCCAGCGCGCACGGGCACGGCCCAGCCCGACATCATGTCCTGCTTGATTGCCGCGGATACGCGGGCAGTCGCCGGCGCTTCGGAGAGGTCGGCGATCCATACTGCCCGCCCCTCTTTCCAGGCGCGCTCGGGCAACTCGCTTGTGCCGGCCAGCGCAAGACCCATGCTGCCCTGGATCAGCGCTTCCGCTTCGCGGCCCGGCGCTCCCCACGCGGTACCAAACTCGAGATGTTTCTGTTCTGCGCCGACGACCCATTCGATGGCCACATCCCATCCCTGAGAGAGGCACAAAGCCTCGAGAATGCGCATGCCTTCAGACTCGCTCGCAGTATTGTCGCCGACGATCTGGCTCACCGCCAGTTGCAGCGCAAGACGATTTTCGCGTTGCTTCTGTTGCGTCACATCGCGCATGAGACAACGCACCGCCAACGGAACGCCGGTTTTCTGCCGGCGGCTGAAGCTCAATTCAAGTTCGAGTACGCGTCCGTCGGGAGTGTTCTGGCGCAGGGGAATGCGGTCGACCAACTCACCGTCGAGCGCCCGCCGGAAGAGTGCGGCCACCTGGCCGCGGACGCCCTCTGAAAACAATTCTTCAAACGAACGAAGATCGAGCAGCGCCGTCTGCTCCAAACCAAAACACCGCTTCCAGGCTGGATTGGCGTAGAGAAACTGGCCGGCCGGGCTCAGCGTGGCAATCATCTCGGTGGAGTGCTCGAAGAGGTCGCGGTACCGCTCCTGTGATTCGCGCTGTGCTTGCTCGCGGTGCAGGTTCTCGCTTTGATCCACGGCAACGGCGACCATGCCGGTCAGCTCTCCCAGTGCATCGCGCAGCGCCGAGATGTGCAGCGTTACAGGAATTTGCACGCCGTCTCTGCGGCGCACCTTGGCGTCAAAGCTGGGCACCATGCTGGGAGCCAGCATGCGCACACACTGCAGATAAGCAGACATGAGGCCGGCACGCGAAGTTTCCGCGGGACGATCCACGCGGCAAAGTTTCTGCATCTCGGCCACCAGGCGCTCGGCCTCGCCGGGAGCAAGGATATCGACAGAGCCCCACAGTTCGAGCAACTCGGAGGCTTGATAGCCGAGCACACGCTCGGTAGCGGGATTGCAGTAGATCAGCTTGCCGCCCAGATCCAGCGCCACGACCGCCGGACCAGCGGAATCGAGCAGTTCCCGTAACCCTTCAGCGATCGGCTCAGCATCCTGAATGGCTCCGGTGCGGAGGAGCCGCTTGTTCAAGAGGAGCGCGAAAAGTGCAGTTGCCAACACCGCGGCCACGACCGGCAGCGACTCCCAGCGGAAATGAGGAAACAGGCGGGCCAGTGCGGCGCCGACCGAGATGGCGAGAATAGAAAACGGCAGGATCAGCCAAAGTTGCGAGACGCCGCCATGTTCAGCCGGTGCGGGCCGCGGTTGCTCGTTCTGTGCATCCGGCCGCTCGCTCATCGGCGCGCTCCCCCGATTCAACGCCTCGCTTGACATGGCACAATACCCACCTTGGCCCCGGCACACATGCTGCGATCCGCGTCAGCAGCGTCACCACGGAACAGCCACGACACGCCGCGGGAGATCCGTTTTGCACACGGCTCTCCGCGTGCAAGGTGGGGCCCTTCGCGGACGGCAACGCGATGTGCAGGTAGTATATGCGCTCGAATTCAGACTCTCTAGGCAAATCGTCCTGCCCGTGCATGAGGTGAAACGCTCAAGTAACCATCGCGGGCGGGGCCAACCCGGCGAGGCCGTGCGAGGCATGGATTCGCGTCGGCCGAGCCCTTAATTGCCTGTGTTGCCTCGCCGTATACTGGCTGCATGTTTCATCAACCTACCGCTTTTCGCCTGATTCGTTTCGTTTTGCCCGCAACAAGCCTATTACTTCTGTTGGCTACTGCGCCGGCAGCTCACGGGTGGGAACACGACGGCCACACCATGATCAACAAACTGGCTGCGTCAACATTGCCGGCCGATGTGCCCGCCTTTCTGCGTACGCCGGCGGCCATCGATGAGATCACGTACCTGGGCCCGGAGCCCGATCGGTGGCGCTCACCTGCCGAACCGGAACTGAGTGCGGCGCAGGCGCCGGAGCACTTTATCAATATGGAACTGGCCGATACGCTGGGCCCGTTGCCGCATAAGCGATTCGACTTTGAAGCCATGGTTTTTGCCGCCGGCCAGCGGCCGGAGAAAATCGGCCTGCAGCCCTGGGAGACCGATGAAGTTTGGGAGAGGCTGAAGGCTGCCATGCGCCAGTACCGTTTTCTTGCGGCAGGCGGTCAGGACACCAAGCCCGTCGAGGCGGCGATTATTTTTTACGCCGGCTGGTTGGGACACTATGTCGGCGACGGCTCGCAACCCCTGCACGTGACCGTGCAGTACAACGGCTGGATTGGACCCAATCCCCACGGCTATACCACTGGCCACCAGATTCACCACCAGTTCGAGGGACCGTTTGTTGCCGACAACATGCATGCGCCCGAAGTGCAGACCAAGATGACTCCACTCGTGGTAATTCAGGGCGATATGTTCGACGCATACGTTGCTTATTTGCGTCACACGGCCACCTATGTCGAGCAGGTTTACCAGTTTGATAAAGAAGGAGCATTTGTGGGCGCGGGCACGCCCGAGTCGCGGGACTTCACGGCCGCGCGGCTGGCGGCCGGAGCCAGCATGCTCCGCGACATGATCTACACGGCATGGATCGACAGCGCACAGCCGGTGCCCGATCCGTACGCGGGGAAGTAGCCCAGGTCCACAAATCTGACCCCTTACCAGGCGAGCGACAGCGGCTTCGTTGGAACTGGCCCATCAAACAGCTGTTTCCCGTTCACGACCACTTTTACGTTCCCAGACATGTTTAGCCCCTCGCGGCCCAAGTCGACATCCAGATGATCCGAGTTTGCGGTTTGAATCCGCACGGTCGATCCCTCGATCCAGCATTCAAAGCTAACCTTCGGTTCAACATTCAGGTACGCTCCCGGATACTTCTGTGGGATGGAGACGCCCCAAATACCGCGATGCTGAGTGGTATCGATGACAAAGGAGAAATGGCCGGGCCGGCTACGAGTGTGTTCGAAGAGCCAACTCTGCATCGCGGCCGCGTCCTGTGGACGGTACATGTGTTCCGCGCCATCCGCGACCACAACTTTTGGCGGGTCACCGACAGCCGTCAGTGCGTCGCGAAAGTAATCCAAAGAGGATTGACGATTTGGAACAGGATCGTTCGCGCCCTTCCATAAGTAGAACGGCACATGCCGGGCATTCGGCACCAGACCCGAATCTCTTGGCACGGATTCCGGATCGCCGGCCATGATTCCGGCAGCCGCCCATCGATCGGGAGTGCGTAAAACAATGGCCCAGGTGTCGTCGCCGCCCCACGAGTGACCGGAGAGGTACCAACGATCGGGGTCGAGCTTGGCGAAGATTTTTAGGTCATCGATCGCTTCCCAGATGTCCGGCTCCGACCCATTCTCGTTGCGATATTCACTGTTGCCTCGTACCCACGGGACGAGAATGATGGCATCCTCGTTCACTTTCGAGTACGCGTCCGGAGGGCCGAGACTCGAAGCCACCAAGGCTAACGGCAGGTCCGACCATCGACCATGGAGTTGGACGTAGAGTGGATAAGCCTTTTCCGGGTTCCAGTGCACAGGCAGACTGACGCTGTAAAGCTGCAGGGTTCCGTCGCTCTGAGAAAGGCGAGCCAGATCCAGCGATCTTCTTCCTTCTGTGAGATAGGTTCCTGGATTCACCGCATCTCTGGTTTTGAGGGCGGCCTCGATTGTCTCCAAGTACCCAAGCAGTTCTTTGGATTGCCCCTGTTGATCGGGACCTGCGAACTGAAGTTTCAACACGCTGTCCTCGCAGAGTGCCAGGACGGAACGCAAGTGCCTCTCGTACAACTTGGGTTGCGGAGTAGCCAGCAGTTCTTGAACTTGATTTCGAATCCTGCCGAGGACTTCGTCGGGAGAATCTGCTTGCGTGCTGTTGGCCGGAGCCTGATTTTCTGGAAGGAGTTCCGCTGATCTGATCTGCTCCGTAACAGCGAACAGCATTGCCACTGCGGCAGTGACGACTAACTTATTTTGGCTCATTGGTTTTCCCTGGTGTCTTAAACCGATGGTTTCAGTAGAGGCGCCGGCGAAGTGAAAACCTTTCACAATCGAAACGCCGAAGGGTGGTTTTAAGACAGGGCCACAATAACAGACAGAAGGGAAGGCATGCCCGCTATTCGTTCAGTCGCCGGCTTGTGCGTTTCTCAGGAGGGGAATGCGGCGCAGCATGAGGTTGAGTGCCAGCGTCATCAGCAGGACCGCGGGAACAGCGGCCACCAGCCATGCCAGCAATGCCTGGCCGGCCATTCCACTCATTTGTGTGGCAAAGTTGAGAATCGAAAAGTGCTCCAGGGTGGGAGGGATCGCAAACCGCGTGGATTCGGCGGAAGGGAGCCAAGCAGTGATTCGGCCTCCGAGCCTCACAAAAGGAACGATCAGAACCAGCTGCAAGGGCATGGCTGCGTAGTTTGCGGCTTGAATCGCTGGGAGGTTCAACCGCAGAGCCAAGGCCAACCCAACACAGAGGACGGTGGGAATTCCGATGACCGGAATGCAGCCGACTGCGAATCCAAGGGAGAGGGTCACAGCCAACCGCTTGGGAGAGATTCCCTGGCTGAGCCAGAGAACCGCGCTGCGTTTTGCCGCGACCGGAATCAAGCGCATCGTTCTCTCCATCTCGAACTTCTTCCCCTCTAACCTATGGACACAGAAAACGCCGTTTTGTTTTCCTAAGATGAAACTTTGAAGAAAGGAATCAAAGTCGTAATTAGATTGGACGCGGCCGTTCGTGAATGGATGCCTGAATCAATCGTGCCACAAAGGTGTCATCGCCCGCGCCGCACGTGCTGTGATCGAGGGAGGGGATTCAGCGGCCCATCCAGTCTACGAATCACGATCCTGTCTGCGATACACTTGGACCCGATGAGGGTGTTTGGCATCGATTGCGGAACCGAGGTGACCGGGTTCGGCGTTGTCGACTCCGGCGAAGGCCCGCGGGACGAGGCGCTGCAATTCCGGGCGATGGGTGCGATCCGCCTCGCAAAGACGCGAACCCTGCCGGAGCGCCTGGACCGGGTCTTCAGGGAGTTGACCGCTGAGCTGGAGCGGTGGCATCCCGATGCCGTGGCCATCGAGGAGGTCTTCTACTCGGTGAACGCCAAGTCGGCGCTGAAATTAGGGCAGGTCCGCGGAGTGGCGCTGCTGGCGGCGGCGCGACAGCGAATTCCACTGGCGGAGTATGCGCCGCTGAAGATCAAGTCCAGCGTCGTCGGCTACGGCTTGGCGAAAAAAGAGCAGGTGCAGTTTATGGTGGCGCGGCTGCTGAACTTGGCCGAGCTGCCGGAGCCATCGGACGCAGCCGACGCTCTGGCCATCGCCATTTGTCATATTCACACCGCGCAGACGCTGGCGCTTCAGGGGGCCCGGCGATGAAGGGGCATTGGCTGGTGGCGGCCGCCCTGGCGCTGGCCGCGCGGGCCGATGCGGCTCCAGCGCCCGTTGCTGCGATTGCGCCCGATTCCGTTATCCAGGAGGACTTCTCCGACCCTGAATTGTCGCCTCCGCAATGGTCGCTGATCTTGCATCCTGACGGCAGCGGTCATTTTCGCTCCCACATGGAGCCCAGAGCTGGCACGACGGTCATTGAAGCCCCCAACGTCGATCGCGATATCGAGGTGAGCAAGGAGTTCGCCAAGCGCGCATTTGACACCGCGAAAAGCCACAAATGGTTCAATGCGCAATGCGAAAGTCATTTAAAAGTCGCCTTCCAGGGATGGAAGACGCTCACCTACACCGGATCTGTAGGGCACGGATCGTGCACCTTCAATTATTCCCGCGACAAGGAGATCCAATCGCTTGGCGAGGCCATGCAGGCGGTGGCTCAAACCATCCTGGAAGGCGCACGACTCGAAGTGCTGTTGCAGCACGACCGTCTGGGACTGGACCAGGAGATGGAGTTCCTCACCGAGGAGTTTCAGGATGGCAGGGCACAAGAGGTTGACGCCATTCGCGATATTCTTGAACGGCTGGCAGGGGACGATGAAGTGCTGGATCGGGTGAGAAAGCGGGCGCAGAGTCTGCTGGCTCGCGGTCCAACATAATTCTCCCAGTTGCGGAGACTTTTTAGGTTCGGTTTGTGTCCAATCAATGCAGGGCTCCCAATGTACGGGGTAAGTTGCCACAAGGCGATAGGAAAGCTGGGGCGCCATGAATCTCGAGGGAAATCGCAATTTATTGGCAGGGCTGGCAGCATTGGCCTTGGCGGTCGTGTGTTTTGAGCCGGCGCTGCGAGCGCAGAACCAGTCGCAGCAGGGGCCAGGTCAACCGGCGCGCGCGGTGCGACTGAGTTACGTGGATGGCCAGGTGACGCTTTCGCAGGGCGGACAAGTGCTGGCCCAGCAGGCCGTGGCCAACGCGCCGCTGCTGGAAGGCATGCAACTGACGACCTCCGATAGTGGAAAGGCCGAGATTCAGTTTGAAGACGGCAGCGTGGCGCGGCTCTCGCCGGACAGTTCGCTGACGTTGCAGGTGCTTCAAGGTGCGGGATCAACAGGGAATGCTGTGCTCGTCCTCAACAGCGGCCTGGCTTACTTCGAGTTTCAGGGCGGAGGGCAGGCGGGTCAGATGAGCGTCCAATTCGGTGACGTTCAAGTGACGACGAGCGGCTTTACCGTGCTCCGCGTTGGGATGGACAGCCCTCCCGGCCAAGTCGCCATTTTCTCAGGGAACGCGCATCTCGAATCCGCAGGCCGGAACGTCGCCACCGATCTGCATGGCGGCGAAAGCATCGCATTGAACGGCGCCAGCCCAGCCGACTATCAGCTTGCAGAATCGATCGAGCCGGATTCGTGGGACGAGTGGAACTCCGACCGCGATCAGGCGCTGACGGCGGAGGCGGCGTCGCAGACCGGGGCTACGGAAAATCTGGGCGAGCCGCAGAACCCAGCGTGGAATGACCTGGACTCCAGTGGCAATTGGTACGATGTGCCCGGGCAAGGATATGTCTGGTCGCCTTATGAGGCGGCGAGCGCGGCTTTCGATCCGTACGGCTACGGGAGCTGGATGTGGACTCCGGGATATGGCTACCTCTGGGTCTCCGGGTACCCGTGGGGCTATATGCCGTTCCAGTGCGGAGCGTGGAACTACTTCGATGGATTTGGGTGGGGCTGGGCGCCGGGGCCCGGTGGATGCTCGCCGTGGTGGGGAGTGGGCTTTTATGGCGGCCCGAATTTTGGCCGTTTGCCGCCCGGCTATAGACCGATTCCGCGCCCGATCTTGCCGCGGCGGCCCATCAACGGCAAGCCGGTTCCATTGCTTGCCGTGAATCGCAGCCCGGTGGTTGGCGGTCGCGCGCTTCCGGTGCGAAACAGAAACACGCCGGTCACGATCGGAGGGAGTACGGTAGTTGCGCTTCGACCCATGCCGTCGCGACCGGTCGTCGAGCATGCGCCGTCGGTGGCAGGCGGGCATGAGCCGCAGCCGGGAAATGAGGCTCCGCCGCAGCCAGGAAGGCCGGGGAATACAAACCGGCCTGGTTACAACTTCAACCGTCCCATGCCGCAGGGGTCCATGGAGGGAAACCGGCCCGAGCCGTCGCGTCCCGCATTCCAAAGCCAGCCTGAGCCGAGCCATGATGCGGCTCCGTCACGGTCGAGT